>JAJFHP010000057.1 GCA_021775555.1 Hyphomicrobiales bacterium
TGCTTCGTCGTTCCACCACCACACATTGGGAAAACCCACCGATTGGGCCGGGAATTTTTCCGGGTGACCGAAGCGGTCCCAATGTGCCACGCGGGCGTAGGGCGCAAACCATTGCGGAACAACATAGTGGTTCCACAATAAAACGCGGTCGAGGGCATTGGTGGCCGCCACCAGCTCAGGCCTGTCCTTGGCGAATATGATCTTGTCGATCAGCTTATCGATGGCCGGGTTTTTGATGCCTATAAGATTGCGGCTGCCATTCTCGTCCGCCGAGGCTGAACCCCAGAAATTGCGCTGCTCGTTGCCCGGTGACTGTGACTGGCCAAAATTCCCCACAATGATGCCGAAATCAAAAATATCCAGACGCCGGCGGTATTGCGGAACATCCACCACGCGCAAGGACGTCTTGATGCCGAGACGTTCAAGATTACGCATATAGGGTTGGACAATGCGCTCGAATTGCGGTGAGACCAGAAGGAAATCCGCCTCCATCTGCTCTCCCTTGGCATTCAGGAGTTTGCGGTCTTTCACATTCCAGCCCGCCGCCTTGAAAAGCTTGAGGGCTTCACGCAGATTATTGCGGATCGAGCCTGAGCCATCTGACACCGGGTTCGTATAGGCCTTCGTGAAGACTTCTTCAGGCACCTGCCCCTTTACCTCGTTGAGTATTTCGAGCTCGGACCCCTTGGGCAATCCGGAGGAGGCGAGTTCGGTGTTCTGGAAATAGCTCGTGATGCGCTTGTATTGCCCATAGAACAAGTTCTTGTTGGCCCATTCGAAATCAAATGCATAGCCGAAGGCGCGGCGCACGCGCGGATCCTTGAACTTTTCGCGCCGTGTGTTGAACACGAAGGCCTGCATCGGCTGGCCGCGCTTAAGTTCAATGAGTTCGCGCTTGATCCATTTGTTCTTGACAGGTTTGAAGTCATATCCTGTGGCCCAGTTCTTGGAACTGGTTTCACGGAAATAGTCGAGGCGGTCGGATTTGAAGGCTTCAAACGACACGGTAGCATCGCGGTAATACTCAAACCGGATTTCATCGAAATTATCCTGACCCGCTTTCACGGGCAGGTCTTTTGCCCAGTAATCCTTCACGCGTTCCATGGTGAGTGCGCGGCCTGCTTTCACTTCTTTTATTCGGTAAGGCCCGGAGCCGAGTGGTGGTGTGAGCGTGGTCTTTGAGAAGTCGCGCTGGTTTCCGTCCTCGTCCTTACCGGTCCAGTAATGCTCAGGGAGTATGGTCAACTCACCCACGATCATCGGCAGCTCCCGGTTTCCTTTAACGTCGAAAGTGAATGTGACCTTGCGTTCGCCGGATTTCTGCGCCTTCACAACATTCTTGTAATATTTGCCGTAGAAGGGGTGCCCCTTGGTTTTGAGGGTATCGAGGCTGAATATCACGTCCTCAACGCTGATCGGCTTTCCGTCATGCCAGCGCGCGCCTTCGCGCAGCTTGAATGTGGCGGAGCTGAAGTCTTCCGGGTAGGTCACATATTCCGCGATCAGACCGTAAGCGGTCGAGGGCTCTTCCAGCGAGCCGTCCATCAGGGAGTCATATATGAGACCGCTGCCCGACGCGGCAACGCCTTTGAGGACAAACGGATTGAGGCTGTCAAAAGAGCCGATCGCCGACAGCCTGACCTTGCCGCCCTTGGGGGCTTTGGGATTCACATAGTCAAAATGCGTGAAACCGGCCGGGTATTTGGGCGCCCCTATCAGGGAAAGCGCGTGATGACGCGCCGGGTCCGCCATTGCCGGTTGCAGCAGGGATGGAAAGACCAGGAGTGCAAGGGCAAGGGGAAGGAAGCGGATGATGCGCATGACCATGGGGCGTGTCTCGGACAATTTACGACGAAAAGACTGTGCACGCTTTGGCGCACACGGAGCCTAGCATGGCGCGCAGGGGTAAATACGCCAAATTAAATCTTCGTTAGGCCGGCTGATTATCCCTCGAAGGCCATGGCAGAG
The DNA here is from genome assembly GCA_021775555.1 of Hyphomicrobiales bacterium. Lineage (GTDB taxonomy): Bacteria > Pseudomonadota > Alphaproteobacteria > Rhizobiales > Methyloligellaceae > UBA2767. The sequence goes on from JAJFHP010000057.1 coordinate 1,969, forward strand.
ATTTCTGCCATTTAGGTCCTCATCCCTGTGACAATTACTCTATTGCGGTTTGGGAGCTTCCGCTGCTGGCGCTGCCGGTTCGGGTGCCGCGGCCTCGGGGGCTTTCACCTCAGGTGATGTAGCTTCAGGTGCCGCCTTCTCCATCGCCTTGATTTCCGGCAGGGGCGGTTTGTCGTCTCCCTGCTGGCGCATATACAATACCAGGTCGGCGCGCTGCCCATCCTTCTTGATGCCGGCAAAGGACATTTTGGTGCCCTGTATAAACGCCTTCGGGCTGGCCAGGAACTGATTCAGGGCCTCGTAATCCCAGGTGCCGCCCTTGGCCTTGAGGGCGTTGGAATAGGCAAATCCATCGGACGCGCCGAGCTTGCTGCCAAGAACGCCATAGAGATTGGGACCAATCTTGTTTTTCCCGCCCTTGTCGAAGGTGTGGCAGGCCGAGCACTTCTTGGCGACGCCCATGCCTTTTTCGGCATTAGCATTGGCCAGGAGCGTTGCAAAGGGAACTTGAGGCGCCTCGGCCGTCTTGTCTGCCCCATGCGCCGGAGCGTCCGGGACTTCGACCATATAGCCCGGCTTTTCAGGCTTGTGGGCCTTGAACAGGATATTCGACATGGTCTTGGTGCCGAAAATGACCAGCAAAGCCAGCAGCACCGCACCGGCGATCTTGTTAAGTTCAAATGCATCCATGAAAGGCAGTCCCCGGACTTTTCTTTAGAGTCGGTAACTCGTCGCGATTTCTGCGCTGAATATAGAGTCTTGAAGCGCTGTTGCAACTCGCACGCGAGAGAGATATTGCGTTATCACGATTCGCCGCATCGCCGAACGGAAGTCAACAATGCCGCAAACACTGATAGTCATCCCCGCACGAATGCAGGCCAGCAGGCTGCCGGGCAAGCCACTTGCCGATATTTGCGGCACGCCGATGATTGTTCATGTGCTGCACAGGGCGCTGGAATCCAAGGCAGGGCGTGTAGTTGTGGCAACTGACGCGCATGAAATCCGAGATGTGGTCGAGCAGGCGGGCGGTGAGGTGGTGATGACCCGCGCCGACCATGAGAGTGGGACGGACCGCATTCATGAAGCTGTAGAAGCCGTCGACAACCAGGGTGTATGCGACATTTTGCTCAACCTGCAGGGAGATCTACCGACCCTTGACCCGGCCCTGATAACCGCCTGCATCGCACCGCTGGAGGAAGCAGAAGTGGATATCGCGACCCTGGCGGCTGAAATTACCGATACCGAAGAGCGAGACGACCCGCATGTGGTGAAGGTTGTCGGATCGGGGCCCGAGGATGGTGATGTCATGCGTGCGCTCTATTTTACACGCGCCACGGCACCCTATGGCGATGGTCCTCTCTATCACCATATAGGCCTGTATGCATTCAGGCGTGCCGCTCTCAACCGGTTCGTGGGCCTGGCGCGCTCCGGGCTTGAAAAGCGCGAAAAGCTTGAGCAATTGCGTGCGCTCGAAGCGGGCATGCGCATTGATGTGGCCCTCGTTGACACGGTGCCGGTCGGCGTCGATACTCCCGCCGATCTTGAGAGGGCACGTATGCTGCTCGGTACTGCGTGACGGGATTAGCCGCACATTCAAGCGTTTTAATCTTTCCAGTATGTGAATGAACGGGCGATGAGCCATGGCCGATGAAAGTGAAAATAGAATAGCTTTCCAGGGAGAGCTTGGTGCGCATAGTCACGCGGCCTGTCTGCATGCCTATCCTGACATGGAGCCTGTGCCCTGCCCGACCTTCGAGGATGCGCTGGGAGCAGTGAGTGCAGGCAATGCCAAATACGCCATGATCCCGATTGAGAATTCGGTTGCAGGGCGCGTTGCTGATATTCACCATCTGCTGCCCGATTCCGGTCTCTATATTGTCGGTGAAAGCTTCGAGAGGGTACGCCACCAGCTGATGGGCCTGCCGGGAGTAAAATTGCAGGATTTGAAATCGGTCCTCAGCCATACCCATGCACTTGGTCAATGCCGCGATATAATTCGCAACATGGGGGTGAAGGCGGTGCGTGAAGCCGATACCGCAGGTTCAGCCCGCATCGTGAAGGAAGCTGGCGACCCGTCTCAAGGGGCAATCGCCTCTGAACTGGCTGCGGAGATTTACGGGCTCGAAATACTCAAGCGCGATATCGAGGATGCGTCCCACAACACAACGCGCTTCGTGGTGCTTTCAGCTGAACCTGACGACGCGGAGGCTGACGAGGGACCTGTCATCACTACTTTCATCTTCCGCGTCCGCAACGTTCCGGCCGCTCTGTACAAGGCAATGGGCGGTTTTGCGACCAACGGCGTCAACATGACGAAGCTGGAATCCTACCAGCTTGAAGGTTCATTCAACGCCACCATGTTCCACGCCGATATCGAGGGACACCCCACGACACGCAATGCACGCCTTGCGCTGGAAGAACTTTCCTTCTTCTCCTCCGAGGTCAAGATACTCGGAACATATCCTGCAAGCCCGTATCGCAAGCAGCTTGAAGATGCAAACGCATTGCCGGGCGGGTAGGAATTTCTTTACTGATAAATACTACCATAGCGTGTAATATGAAATGGAAATACACGCATGCCGAGTGAAATTCGCATCATAAGATTTTGCCTGAATGAAGTGACCGCCGCGGTAAAACTTCTCGCCCCGCGTCTCAAGTTACAGGTTCCGGATAGGGAAGTTCTGGGTGCGCACCCGGCACTCGATGGAACTGCGAATGTCCTGCTGCGATATGGAGAGGCGGGATCAGGTATTGTGGTCAGCAACAGCCAACTGGCCGCCAGCCTCATCGCCTATTGTCACAGCATCAAACTCCCTCTTCCCCAGGAAGGGCAAAAATCGATACAGGTGTCGAAAGAGCATGTGGATCTGCGCATTAACACGCTTGATATTTATGGTCAGGCCGAAATTGCGCTAGCCTCGGCAGCTGACGCCACGGCCGCTCAAACGGAACCAGCAACTACCATTCAGGTAGATTGATCGGCAAAGCTCTTTATCAGCGCATATGCAATGGAATGCGGTCCTGGAACGGTGAAGCCTTCGGGGTGCTTCTCCTCCATCATCAATTTCACTTCATCGCGCGTAAACCAGCGCGCATCATGGAGTTCTTCTTCTTCCAGTGTCAGCTCCGTGGTCAGCGCCTCGGCCCAGCATCCCACCATCATAAGGTGTGGAAACGGCCAGGGCTGGCTCGCCATATAGGTAACTTCACCGATGGTGATGCCGGTTTCCTCCCGCATCTCGCGCCGCACACAGCCTTCAAAATCCTCACCCGGCTCAACGAAGCCTGCCAGGGTTGAGTAAAACTTGTGCGTGTAGCGCTTGTGATGCCCAAGCAGGCAGCGAGTCCCGTCGGTGATCAGCACGATGACGGCCGGGTCGGAGCGCGGATAGAATTCCTGCCCGCAGGACCGGCATTGGCGCCGCCATCCGGCATCGCGCACCCGCGTGTAGCCACCGCAACGTCCGCAGCACTTGCTCATCATATGCCAGGCGGCAAGTGCCCGCCCCATGCCCGCGAGCGACAATTCAGTGTCCGGGAGTTCGCCCTGCATGGCGAGTGATCGCAGATCGACCAGAGGTTTCAGCGCGTCCTTTCCACCCGGTGCAGTGCTGAGCTGCGCCTCGCTGAGCACGGCTGCAAATATGGCGTGACCATCCGTGTTGCATCCCAGAAGGTAGGTCTCGTTCAGATTGACGCCGAGTAGTTCGATCTGATCAGCAGTGAGCCAGCGTAATTTCGTGTTGCTCCGGTCAGGGTCAGAGACCACCGCTAGCGAGAGGTCGGCGAATAGCAGAAACCGGCTGCTCTTGTCGGCCAGGCGTTCCTCCATCCACACCTTGTCAGCGCGCTTCTCCGCCATGCGGTTGAGCGTTTGTTCTGGGCCGATATGGGGCTGGTGAAAATGCTGGCGGTCGGGAGTGTCCATATGCGCAAATATGTATTCAACACGGCTGCGGTTACAAGCGGCTATTGTGGCGAATGACCCTTGCGTTTAGGGGGCCAGACTCTGATATAACGGGGTCGGGAGGTTGGCTGCAGACGTGTCTCTCGCCAACCGGGTCAGATCCGGAAGGAAGCAGCCCTAACGAGCTTGGCGCGGGTTGCACGTCCAGCCTCCCACCTAAAAATTCAGGCGCGGTGCGTAGCGTTACTCCCCGCCGTCCCCGCAGACGTGATGTGATGGCCAAGCCGAAAAAAACCTCATCAGGCGAGACGTCCAAAGACAGCGCTGACAAAAGCGGTGCCTACGCCGTTCTGGCGCGCAAATACCGTCCCTCGACTTTTGATGACCTGATTGGTCAGGATGCCATGGTGCGCACGCTCACCAATGCGTTTGCGTCGGGTCGCATCGCCCAAGCCTATATGCTCACCGGTGTACGCGGGGTCGGCAAGACGACCACGGCCCGCATCCTGGCACGTGCCCTGAACTACGAGGCCGAGGGCGTAGATGGCCCGACCATCGAAATGAAGAAACAAGGCGAGCATTGCGCCGCGATCATGGAATCGCGCCATGTGGACGTGCTGGAAATGGACGCCGCCTCCCATACCGGTATCGACGATATTCGCGAGATCATCGAGAGCGTACGCTACAAGCCGATTTCGGCGCGCATGAAAGTGTACATCATCGACGAGGTACACATGCTCTCCAAGGCAGCCTTCAACGGGCTGTTGAAGACGCTGGAAGAGCCACCCGATCATGTGCGCTTTATCTTTGCCACTACCGAAATACGCAAAGTCCCGGTGACAGTATTGTCGCGTTGTCAGCGTTTTGATTTGCGCCGGGTGGATGTGTCTGAGTTGCGCGACCATTTTGCTAAAATCGCCAAGCTTGAAAATGCTGTAGTGGACGATGATGCACTGACGCTCATCGCCCGGGCGGCAGAAGGCTCTGTGCGCGACGGGCTGTCTATTCTTGACCAGGCCATAGCCCATGGCACTGATGCGGTATCGGGGGCTGACGTGCGCGCGATGCTGGGCCTGGCTGACCGTGCCCGGGTGTTTGAGCTGCTGGAGACCATCTTTAATGGCGATGCCAAGGGTGCTCTGGAAGGCTTGCGAGCACTCTATCTTGATGGTGCTGAGCCAGTGCAGATTTTAAGCGATCTGGCGGAAAGTGTTCACGTGGTGACGCGCATCGCCGCAGCGGGTAAGGACGCCGCAGATCCGACCTTGAGCGAAGCTGAGAACAGCCTGGCCGAAGTCCTGGCGGAACGCCTCGATATGGGTGCAATGGCGCGGGCCTGGCAGGTTCTGCTCAAGGGCCTCGAGGAAGCAAACTCCGCGCCACGCCCGATTGCGGCTGCCGAGATGGTACTGGTGCGCCTCGCCTATATGGCGGAGCTGCCTTCACCAAAGAAGCTGGCTCGGATTTTGGCAAATGATGAAGAGTCGCAGCAGGAGAAGCCTGTGAGCAAAAACCAGGAGGCCCCGGCGTCTTCGCCCGCAGCCCGCTCAACCAGCTCTGCTCAAGCCGCACCCTTCGAAGAGCCTGCATCCGCGCCCGAAGCGGCATTGGAGACCCGGACGCAATTACACAGTTTTGCTGATGTGATCGCGCTGGTGGATGAAAAACGCGAGCGCAAACTTGGACACGCGCTGGAGAATACCGTCCGTCTTATTCGCTTTGCGCCGCGCCATATCGAGATCAGCCTGCTTGAAGGTGCGCCGCGCACATTGCCAAACGAGCTGGGTACAAAATTGAAAGATTGGACAGGTGAACAGTGGATCGTTGCGGTCACCGATGGCGAAGGCGAGGAGACGATTGCCGAGAAACGCCGCGAGCGTGAGCGCAAAGAAGCTGCACGCAAGCAAGAAGAGATCGAGGCGTTGAAGCAGCACCCGTCTGTAAAGGCTGTCTTTGAGCATTTCCCCGATGCTGAGATCACCGATGTTCGGGACATAACGCCCAGCAAGACCAATGACGATTAAGGCGCTTTACGCAAGCCAGAAGGGACAAACCACCCCATGAAAAACTTTTCCAACATGATGAAGCAGGCGCAGGAGATGCAGGGGCGCATCCAGGAGATGCAGGGCGAGCTCGATACACTCGAGGTCAAGGGTTCTTCCGGAGCCGGGCTTGTTACGGTTACACTCAATGGCAAGGGTGACATGACGGGTCTCAAAATTGATGCTTCGATGGTCAAGCCAGACGAGGCGGAAATTCTCGAAGATCTGATTGTTGCCGCCCATAATGACGCCAAGACAAAAATGGAAGCCATGCTTCAGGACAAGATGAAAGACCTGACTGGCGGTCTGCCAATCCCGCCCGGCATGAAATTGTTCTAGATGCCAGGGATGCAATCTTTCCCATGAGCCGCAATGTCGCCGGCCCGGAAATTGAACAACTGATCCAGCTGCTGGCGCGGCTGCCGGGGCTGGGGCCGCGCTCGGCGCGCCGGGCCGCGCTCCATCTCATCAAGAAAAAAGATCAGCTGATGACGCCGCTTGCCGCCGCCATGACGCGGGCGCGCGACATGATTATCGTGTGCGAAACCTGCGCTAGTGTGGATACGACGAGTCCGTGCGCCATCTGCTCCGACCCACGTCGTGATCCGTCCGTGATTTGCGTGGTCGAGGAGGTAGGCGATCTGTGGGCGCTAGAGCGCGCCGCTGTGATAAAGGGCCGCTACCATGTGCTCGGTGGCACCTTGTCGCCACTCGATGGCGTCGGGCCCGAGGAGTTGAATATCGACAAGTTGGTCGAGCGCGCGAAATCCGACGAAGTGACGGAAATCATTCTCGCGCTCAATGCCACCGTCGAGGGGCAGTCAACCGCGCACTATCTCATGGACCGTCTGGAAGAGTGCGACGCAACCATATCGCAACTGGCGCACGGCGTGCCTGTTGGCGGCGAACTCGACTATCTCGATGAGGGAACGCTCGCCGCCGCCATCAAGGCACGGAAGATACTTTGAAGCTTTATTGCTTTAAGCAGCCTCGCGGTGGGATTTACCACTTTCGAGTTGGCGCTCTTCTTCTTCTACCTCTTCCTCAAACTCTTCCTGCTCAATCATAGTGTCGCGCAGAATGCCATCCAGAAAATGCGCATAGTCATGCTGCATTCTGGTGAAGTAGGTGTTTTGCGCCTCGGTCAGATCTTCCGTCGTCTTGCAACTGCTGTAGTCGTCCGGCCAGTCGAGCCAGGCACGCGCACGATGCCCACACAACTCCAGGAACTCCGAATTCAATTTCATTCCCATCTCGACAAAAGGTCTGACAGCCTCCGGGATACCTTCCAGTTGCGGAGCGGGAAGGGGGAGCGGCATGCTCGGGCCAACACCTGTTACGCCAATCTGTTTGCTCTGTTTCATGGGGGATACTCCCTTTCGCTCATTTCGTGCTAATTATATAAGGAGTTTTCTCTCATAGATCGAAGTGGTGAAGAGTCGCACACGCGGCTGCTAATCGTGAAAGCATGCAACGCTATTGCCGCGTGGATATCGGACTGAGTATGACAGCTACAGTTTCTTGAACCTGTGCAAGGGGGCCTAAATGACCGAACCAGATCAACATGCGATCGCCTCGCGCTTCCGCGAACTGCATGAGCGCGAGGGCGCCTTCGTTATCCCTAATCCGTGGGATGTTGGCTCAGCGCGTGTATTGGCCGGGCTTGGATTTGAAGCTCTGGCAACCACGAGTTCCGGCTATGCCTTCACATTGGGGCGGGCGGACGGGGCGGTATCGCGAGATGAGGTGCTGGCGCATATCCGTGATCTTGTTACCGCGACATCCCTGCCGGTCTCGGCCGATCTGGAAAATTGTTTTTCAGATGATCCCTCCGAGGCGGCAGAAACCATTCGTCTTGCAAGCGAAGCGGGGGCGTCCGGCGGGTCGATTGAGGATTATTCAGGCCCGCCTGATGGACATATCTACGGCTTCGAGCACGCGGTTGAACGCGTCGCGGCGGCTGTTGAAGTTTCGCGCGCGCTTCCTGTTCCCTTAGTCCTCACGGCACGCGCAGAAAATCTCATTCGGGGCGTTGATGATCTGGACGATGTGATTTTACGTCTCCAGGCGTTTGAGAAGGCTGGCGCCGAAGTGCTTTATGCACCGGGTCTTAAAACTGTTGAGGAAGTGGCCCGGGTTTGCGGTGCGGTTTCACAGCCGGTCAATGTTCTGGCCACACCGGCGCTTACGCAGTCCGACATCGCAGCAGCGGGCGGCAAACGCATAAGTGTCGGCGGCGCGCTGGCGCGCACAAGCATCGGCGGGTTTATAGATGCAGCGCGCGAGATGGTCGAAACGGGTGGTTTCGCCGCCCTCGGTGATGCACCGGGATTTGGAGAGATCAACAAGCTGATGGTGGAGGGTTAAACCGGCTACTCCCCGGCCAGCAAATCAGGCTGCTTGCCATTGCCGTTTGATTTCACAGATGGCTTTCTCTTTTTCCGCGCGCTGGCCGGCATCTTTGCCTGGGCTTGCGCCTTGGCTTCCTCGTCAAAATCGAGTGTCTCGATCTTGCGGCCTCGAGAGGTGATCTTCTCCGAAGACGTCAGCACCATTTCAATGTCCTTGCCGGCCTGCCCGAAATGAGCTTGCAGCTTGAGAACGCGGTCGCGCAGCCGGTGCACGTCGTCCATCAGGTAAGTCACTTCTTTCTGGATCAGGCCCGCCTGCTCGCGCATCTTCACGTCCTTCATGATCGCCTGCATGGTCTGCACCGCGAGCATCAGCATGTTGGGGGAGACGATGACGATGCGCGCGCGCGCCGCTTTCTGGAGCACATCGGCGAAGCTCTCATGCAGTTCGGCATAGATTGATTCCGAAGGCACGAACATCAGAGCGGTGTCCTGGGTCTCGCCCGGGATCTGGTAGCGCTCGGAAATCGCCGTGATATGGACGGAAATATCCTGCTTTATTCTTGCCGCCGCCTGCTTCTTGTCCGCGTCATTGCGGGCTTCGCGCAGGGCTTCAAAGCCTTCCAGGGGAAATTTGGCATCAATGATCAGGTCAGGCGCATTGGGCAGGTGGATAACGCAGTCGGGCCGCATGCTGTTTGAGAGCGTTACCTGAAAACTGTAGGCGCCCCTGGGCAGTCCGTCCTCGATGATGGCTTCCATGCGCCCCTGTCCGTAGGCACCGCGCTGCTGCTTGTTGGACAGGATTTGCTGCAGGGTCACGACGTTGGATGACAGCTCGGTGATGTTTTTCTGCGCCGTGTCGATGACCGCGAGGCGTTCATTCAGCTTTGAAAGGCTGTCGGTGGTCTTGCGCGAGCTCTCGGAGAGATTCTTCCCCAGATTGTGGGTTACGCTGTCGAGGCGCTGGTTGATCGAGCGGGTGAGTTCCGACTGGCGCGAGACTGAAATCTCGGCGACCGTCTGCAGCCGCCCCTTCAATTCCGCCAGTTCCGTATCGAGTTGCGAGGACTGCGCGTTTCGTTCGGCCCGCTCCTCGCCGCGCTTGGACATGTTGACAATGACGACAATGAGCAGCGCCAGCATGAGAAACGCGGCAAAGCCCGCCAGCCCCATCAGGACCAGCGTTGGATCGAGCGTGATGTCGCCCAAACGGATGGCATTATCATTCATCAGCAAAGCTATAGCGCGATTCGTGTTACAAAAGGATCAAAACAGGAACATTTGTATGTTCTGTCCAGTTGACCCGGGACACGCCACAGCCTATCTCAAACCCGATATGACAAAACGTGAGATCATCACATTGCCGGACCCTCTGCTGCGCAAGGCCAGCGTGCCGATTGAGCGCGTGGACGATGAGTTGCGTGGCCTGATCGATGACATGCTGGAGACCATGTATGACGCGCCGGGCATCGGGCTGGCAGCCGTTCAGATTGCCGTGCCACGCCGGCTTATCGTCATGGATGTGAATTACCGGCAGCCTGATGAAGAAGGCGGCGAGGTGGCCAAGGAACCGATTGCCATGGTGAACCCGGAAATCATTTCTCACGGCGACGAGATGCGTAGCCATGAAGAGGGCTGCCTGTCGATCCCGGAGTTTTATGCCGAGGTTGAGCGGCCCTCGCAGGTGACGGTGCGCTATATTGACCGGGAGGGAAAACAACAGGAGACCGAGTGTGAGGATATTCTCGCCACCGTGGTCCAGCACGAAGTGGACCATCTCAACGGCAAACTCTTTATCGACTATCTCTCAAGGCTGAAACGCGATCGCGTCATCAAGAAATTCGTCAAGTTGGCGAAGGGTGAAGTGGTGGCTTGAGTTGGACGCAGCTTCGCCTCATGCGTGCAGGCTGATTTTTTATTCGCGCAAAAGGTGTGTGGCTGGCAAGACACGCGATTCCTGCAAATTGCAACCATAAGGCGGGTTCAGGGGTGATTGTCGCACCCTTGTTGGCTTAAACTCACAGCAGCGGGGCAAGTCTTGGACTGCGCGGATTAGTGATGCGTGCGCTTTCCTCAGGTCCAAACCGTGAGTATTAAGTTTTGCGTTGCTCCAGTACCGCGGTCGTTTTGGCCGTTCTTATGTTTGTCCTGTACTCGCCTGCGCGCGCCCAGCCGCAGGACGGGAGAACTGCATCTCAAAAATGGACACCCTGGACAGAGCTCGGCGGCGTCATCGGCAAGGATGGTGCAAACCGGGGAGAGATGACGTTGTTTGCGCCTTTGCAGCAGGGCGCAACTTCGCTGCTCTTTGCCGACATTCGCGGCAAGCTGTTTGACGAGAACGTTCAGGAAGCCAATCTCGCGCTCGGACTTCGCCAGATGCAGTCAAATGGGTGGAATCTTGGTGCGTGGGCGGGTTTTGACATGCGCAGCAGCGAAGAGGGAAACTCATTTTACCAGATCGCCGGAGGACTGGAGGCGTTGAATGAACGCTGGGACGTGCGTCTCAACGGCTATGTCCCCATCACGGACCCGCAATCGACGCCTGGTCTTGCCCAGGTGGTGTTGGCAGGCAACCGGATATTCATGACCGGCGGTGAGGAGATGGCCCTTTACGGTTTTGACGGAGAGGTCGGCTACCGGCTTCTGGGGGGGCGCAAGCTTACCGGGCGGCGACACGAGCTGCGGGTCTATGGCGGCGGGTTTTATTTCGACCGCGACGACGCCATTGAAAAAGTGGCCGGTCCCCGGGCGCGGATCGAATGGCGCATCGACGATGTGATCGCCTCACTGCCGGGGTCTCGCCTGACGCTCGAGGCGGAATATTCCAACGATCATTCCGGCATTGATTCACGTGCTGACCGGCTGGAAGTCGGGGCACGGCTTCGCATCCCGCTTGGAGGAGATGGCCTGTCCGGGCATCAGCGTCCACACGCCCTGATCGCCCAGGAGCAGCGTATGACCGAGGCGATAGAACGCGACATCGATATCGTCACCCAGGTTTCAGGAGACGAAGCCATCGAGGATGCAAAAACCGATGTGCGTTTCGATCAAGTCGCCTACGCCGATGGTGGAACCGGCCTGACTACCGCAATCGCGACCGGTGACAATACGCTCATCATCGCTGATGGCGGCAATGGGACGATCGCTGGAAATGTGACAGTCGGTCCTAACCAGACACTGCAGGGCGGGGCCTCGACCATACCGGTGCGTGGACGCAGATCGAACACAGTAGCGAATTTTACAGCGCCTGGAAGCAAACCCACGGTCCAGACCGGAGGCAATGATGACGTCATCATTGTCGGTGGCAGCAATGTCCATATCGCAGGACTGACAATCGACGGTCTCGGTCAGACCTCGGACGATGGCGTTGATATCATAGACGATAAGACCAACATCGTCATCGATCAGAATATGTTCGTTGATATCGGCGAGGACGGGTTTGATGCCGATTTCGGTAACTCAAATGTCAGGATTTTGAACAATATGTTTGCCAATATCGCTGAAGACGCCATCGACCTCGAGGACTCCAACACCGATTTCACGATCACCGGAAATTCTATCAACGTTCCCGGAAGCGCTGACAGTGATGGTATTGAGCTCGCCTTCTTCAACAGCGACATCACCATATCGAACAATGTCATTGTGATCGGTGGCGGCAATGAAGGCGATGGTGTCGATCTCTTCACCGGAAACAGTAATATCACCATTTCCGGCAATACAATCTCCACGGCTGGCGATTTTGGCGATGGTGTAGAGGTCTTCGACAGCAACAACGGAATCACGATAACGGGTAATACAATCTCCACGACGGGGAATAATGCCGATGCTGTTTTTGTCGGCTTAGGAAATGGTCTCCTGGGTGTTTCCACCATCACCATCACGAATAATACGCTTTCGGCCACGGGCACCGCTAGCGAAGCTCTGGACGTTGGTATTTTCAACGTCATTCAATTCTCGAACAACAGCTTTACCGGCGCGTTCGACGACGTGGTGGTGGACTTTGACGGCAACCCGAACATCGTGAATGGCACGGGCAACACAATCTTTCCGGGCACGACATTCACGAATATCTGCGAGGGTAATGGCAACTTCACCGGTACGCTGGAGGTCATAGATAACAGTACGGGTACGCCTAATACGGTGACGATCATAAATGGTGGTGCGCCATGTTTGTAATGGGTTCTTATGCCCCTTAACCAAACAAAAAATTTCACATGACTCGTCAAGCCTGAAAGTGGTTAGTATAGTTCTGGTAAGAGCTTCGGCTCTCACATTTACAGGAATACCCGTTGGCTGTGGTGGCCTGAAACGCGTCTAACCATACGCGATGTTTTACCGTCGATGCCGATCTAGACGGTTGAGGTAAGTGGGTGATCCTGTTGGAGGGCCGTATCTGTAACCGGATACGGCTCTCCGCTTTTCTGGCATCTTCTTTCCATCCCGCGTAAATATGTCTGATCTTGGTCCCTATGCCCCATGGGAGTTGCCACGCCTATGCCGCTTCGTATCGTCTTCATGGGAACGCCCGATTTTTCGGTCCCCTGCCTGTCTGAACTGATTGGAGCCGGGCACGATGTGGCATGTGTCTATACCCAGCCACCTCGTGCGGCCGGCCGAGGACAGAAACAGCGGCTTTCGCCCGTCCATGCCTATGCGGAAAATGCAGGCCTGCCCGTGGTCACGACGCCGACCTTGAAAGACCCGCATGAGCAAAGGGGATTTTCATCACTCGAAGCCGAGGTCGCCGTGGTGGTGGCCTACGGCCTCATCCTGCCAAAAATCATTCTCGATGCGCCAAAACTGGGTTGTTTAAATCTGCACGCCTCACTCCTGCCGCGCTGGCGCGGCGCCGCGCCCATTCAGCGCGCCATCATGGCGGGGGATGCTGAGACCGGCGTCATGGTGATGCGTATGGGCGAGGGCCTGGACACGGGGCCGGTGTGTCTGGCCGAGCAGAAAGTTATTGGCCCAGATGAGACGGCAGGCGAGTTGCATGACGCCCTGGCGCGCACAGGGGCTGATTTGATGGTCCGCGCTCTGGCAGCACTTGAGCGCGGCAGTCTCGAATGTTCTGAACAGCCCCTGGAGGGCGTCACCTACGCCTCCAAGCTGGAGAAGAGCGAAACCCGCATTGACTGGTCCCGGTCGGCCCGCGAGGTGCACAATCATATCAGGGGGCTTTCACCATTCCCCGGTGCGTGGTTCGAGCTGGAGGCGCAAGACAGGCTTGAGCGGATAAAAGTGCTGCGTTCCACGCTCGGTGAGGGGGATGGCCAACCGGGTGAAGCGTTGGACGACCATCTCACCATCGCCTGCGGATCAGGGTCTGTGCGTCTCACACATCTCCAGCGTGCGGGTAAAAAGACGATGGGTGGGGATGAGTTTCTGCGTGGTCTTTCCATTTCCACCGGAACCCGTCTCGCGTAATTAAGGCTGCCACAACCCCAGGGGCGACAGGGCGAATATCATCGGCTAAGTTAGTTCATTACGAGGAGGCGCACGCGTGGCAGGAGTGCGTCTTGAGAAGTTACAGTATTGCGTTTGGCCTTGGCCTTTTGATGGCTATGTCCATTAGCAGCCCGTCACCGGCATGGGCACAGAAAATCATTCACATCAAGGGTGGTGGTGTAACCATCACCGCAAAATCTGTGCGGGTCCACAAATTTGGACGGGTGTCCCGCGGGCATTTCAAGCGCAGACGTTTTACCGGTTTTTCCCTCCCCGACCAGACGCTTTACCCGCCTTACTACGCCTGGCCGCAGCCCTATGCACAAGGCCCGGATATGACGAGCCGCATCGAGGGTGGCAGGACGGTAGAACAGGGCTCGAAGTGGCGCAGCCGGATACAAGGCGGCAAGACGGTTGAGCAAGGTGCCGTCACCCGCTCCCATATAAGAGGCGGGCGAACGGTTGAGGGTGGTTCACGCTGGGCCAGCCATATTGTACCCGGGCGCAGCGTCGAGGGCGGCTCAAACTGGGGCAGCACGGTGCCCAACTGGCGCTTTAGCGGATATGCCGCGCCGATGCGCCCGAAGGGCATATCCTATTATCGCGCAAAGCGGCGCACGCTCTCTCCCTGGGCCAGCCGGTTGCGTTGACGTGTTTTCGTAATATTCCGTGCCACCCGTTCCCCCTTGCCAAGCATAAGTGAACAGGGCACCAATCGGCCTCATGCCCCGCTATCGCATTACAATCGAATATGACGGCACGCCTTTCGTGGGCTGGCAGGTTCAGGACAACGGCCCGTCTGTTCAAGGGCGGCTGGCGGAGTCCATTGAGGCCTTTTCCGGGACAAGAGTTGTCCCGGGGGGTGCGGGTCGCACAGATGCAGGTGTTCACGCGCTGGGGCAGGTGGCCCACTTCGACCTTGCGGAAGAGTGGCCAACTGACACGGTGCGCGACGCACTCAATGCCCATCTTCGTCCTGACCCGGTTGCGGTGCTTGAATGCACGCAGGTCTCGAATGAGTTCGACGCACGCTTCTCGGCCACCGCGCGCCAGTATCTCTACCGCATTTGCGACCGGCGTTCGCCTCTGACGCTAGATGCAAACAGGGCGTGGCTGGTGCATAAAAAACTCGAAGCAGACGCCATGCATGCTGCCGCTCAAATCCTGGTGGGAGACAACGACTTCACCACTTTCCGCGCCACCGCATGCCAGGCCAATTCGCCGGTCAAGACGCTTGATAAGCTCGACGTGTCACGGGTGGGGGCCGAGGTGCAGATCACCGCGCAAGCGCGCTCGTTTCTCCACAATCAGGTGCGCTCGATGGCGGGTGCGCTGAAACTGGTCGGTGAGGGCAAATGGCGGACGCGGGATCTGGAAACCGCACTCAAGGCAAAGGATCGCACGGCCTGCGCGCCGGTCGCGCCGCCCCATGGGCTATATCTGGTAACAGTGGATTATTAGACCAGACCGGACGGCAAAAACCCCAGACTCCGGGCGTCACAAAAAAGCTACTGCTTTTGCAGGTTAAGGCTGCCTTTGCCCTTTTTGCTGCTCACGCTGATAGTCTGGCTTTTGCCACGGACAGAAATGGTGACCTTACCCGACACTGCATATTCATCGGAGTAAAGGCTGCCTGAATAACCGCCGCTTTTGCGCTTGCTGACGCGGCCCGTTTGCTGGAATGTTCCGCCCGTGTGTGAGCAATTTGCACTCAGGGTGAATGTCTTTCCCTTGGTGTCACCTTTTGCGTAGCTGACTCTGCAACTCACGGGTTCTACCTGGCCGGATGTGAGTTTTACAGAGCCGCGCCCTTTCCAGGTGCCTATGATGGAGGCCGCCGCAGAGGCACTCGTCACAATTGGCAAACCAAGAGCCATGGCCAGAAGTGCTGCAGGAATGATCCGCATTGAGTATCTCCTTATCCGTCCATTTCGCGTAATGCTAGAAAGCAAACGCGAATCTCTACCTACCATTTGCGGCCATTTTCTGAAAGATGGCGCGTATCTACAGTTTATCGTACCCGGTGAATGTTACCGATATGCATACGTTTTCAAGCTTATAAAAAAGCCGTGAAATAGCGCTCGATAAAGGCCCGGTAAATCCGGGTTAGCGTTTCCAGGTCATTCACCTCGATCCGTTCATCCACCTGGTGAATGGTCTTGTTCACCAGTCCAAATTCAATCACCGGGCAATAATCTTTCACGAAACGCGCATCCGATGTCCCGCCTCCGGTGGAGAGGTCCGGGGTCTGATGCGTCTCGTTCTTGACCGCTTCAGCCATCAGATCGACCAATGGCCCCGGCTCGGTGACGAAGCAGGGGCTTGCGGGTAAGAAACTAATCTGGTGTCCGAGACCGGTGCCTTCAAGTGCCGTGCGGGTTTTATCTGACAGCATTTCCATCAGACTTTCGGCTGTATGATTGGCGTTGAACCGGATGTTGAAGCTGGCAGAAAGCTTGGCGGGGATCACATTGGTGGCAGGGTTTCCCGCATCGATGGTGGCGATCTGAAGATCCGACGGTGAGAAATGGGGTGTGCCGTCGTCCAGCGGATCCGCCAGGAAGGAGTTTAGAACTCCGAGCATCCCCGGCACCGGGTTGTTGGCCAAATCCGGATAGGCGGTATGTCCCTGCATGCCCGTGACCGTAATATGCCCGCTCACGGAGCCGCGCCTGCCTATCCGGATGGTATCGCCGACAACTTCAGAGCAACTTGGCTCACCGACGATACAATGGTCGGGCGTATGACCATTTTCCGACATCCATTCCAGTACCTTCCGGGTGCCATTGATGGCGGGGCCTTCCTCATCGCCGGTGATGAGGAAGCTGATGGAGCCGGGAAATTCCTCTCCCGTATTGGCCAGATGGTCCAGTGCAGCCGCGACAAAGCAGGCAATATCCCCCTTCATGTCCGCAGAGCCGCGCCCGTGGAGCCAGCCATCTTCGATCTGGGCGGCAAAAGGAGGGTGCGTCCAGTCGATCTCGTCGCCAGGCGGCACCACGTCTGTGTGACCGGCAAAGCAGAGATGTGGCGCACCATCCCCCAGCCGGGCGAACAGATTTTCGACATCCGGCGTGTTTTCGTCTCTGAAGGGCAGGCGGTGGCAAGTAAAGCCGGCGCCTTCCAGCATCTCCTGCAAATAGGTCAACGCGCCGCTTTCATCAGGCGTGACCGAGCGGCAACGGATCAGGTCTTGTGCAATGTCGAGCGATGTGGCGGTCATGGAGTGCCCTTTAGTCTCGCAGCAGATCGTTCAGCGAAGTCTTGGACCGGGTTTGCGCATCCACCGTCTTGACGATGACGGCGCAATAGAGCGAGGGTCCGGGTGAACCGTCGGGCAGGGGCTTGCCGGGCATGGAGCCGGATACCACGACTGAGTAAGGCGGGACATGGCCAATATGAATTTCACCCGTTTGCCGGTTTACGATTTTTGTCGACTGGCTGATGAAAACACCCATGGAGAGAACCGCTCCCTCGCCGACAACGACGCCCTCGACCACTTCGGAACGCGCGCCGATGAAACAATTGTCTTCGATGATGACCGGGCCCGCCTGTAATGGCTCCAGCACACCGCCGATGCCGACGCCGCCGGACAGGTGACAGTTCTTGCCGATCTGCGCACAGGAGCCAACGGTCACCCAGGTGTCGACCATGGTGCCGCTGTCCACATAGGCACCCAGATTGACGAAGCTCGGCATCAGGATCACGTCGGGCGCGATATAGGCGGAATGGCGCACAACGCAATTAGGCACGGCGCGGAAGCCGGCCTGCCTGAACTCGGCCTCCGACCAGCCTTCGAACTTGGACGGCACCTTGTCCCACCAGACCGACTTTCCCGGTCCTCCCTGTATGATACCCATGTCGTTTAGGCGGAAGGAGAGAAGAACGGCCTTCTTGAGCCACTGGTTGACCTTCCAGTCATTGCCATTTTTCTCGGCGACGCGCGCTTTGCCGCTGTCGAGTAAATCCAGTGCGGTCTCGACCGCCTCACGGACTTCCCCCTTGGTATCGGTGCTGATTTCATCACGCCGCTCGAACGCGGCGTCGATTGTGTCTCTCAAATCATCGTGGGACATGGATTATCCTGCCTGACGCTTATCCTACATTTGTTCTCGCCGGACTTTCTGCGGTGGCAGGGCAGGCTTGTCAATGTGAGTTGCCGTTGAAGCGTAGGGAGAATCCGAATAGACACGGGATTCAATGCGTCTGTTTGAAGTGCTGCGTTTTGCGTTCGCGTCCGTGCCGGTTTTATCCTGGCGAGCGGACCGGCGATGATTTGCAAGGGGTGCGGCAGTGAGTGGCAGTAAGCAATCAGCAGCCAAAGATAAGTTGGAGCCGGTATCAGTTGCCGGTCCGGGAAGCGTCGAAGAAGCGCTAGAGCAGGCATCCCATGCCAAGAGCGATGGGCACCTTGATGCGGCTGAGGCTCTTTACCGGTTCGTTCTGAAAGAAAACCCGCAGAATGCCGAGGCCCAAAAAGGTCTACACACGCTGCGCAGGGTACTGAGAAAGCCTGCCAAGGGATCACGGCGCAAAAAGCAGCCGTCCAAGAAGGCCCGGCTGGCCAAGGCCGGGTCTCAGCCAGTCCGGGAGACCAGTGCTCCCGGGTCAGGCGCCCAACCGTCCCAGGCGGATATTGACGCGCTGATTTCCTTGTACAAGGCGGGACAGCTTGGTGAGGCAGAGATCCAGGCCCGGCGGCTTATCAAGAAATATCCACGTACGGTGGATGTAATCAGAGTCCTGGCGGCCGCGTTGGCTGACCAGGGAAAATTCGAGGATGCCGTTATCGCCTTCCGGGAGTTGCTCGAGATAAAGCCAGATTATGCCGCTGGTCACAACAATCTCGGCAATGTATTGAAAAATCTCGGCAGGTTGGATGAAGCTTTAGAGAGTTACAAGCGGGCCCTCAAGATCAGTCCTGACTTGGCTGACATTCACAATAATATCGGGAGTGCATTGAATAGTCTCGGCAAGCTCGAAGAGGCTGTTGCCAGTTACCTTAATGCTCTGAGGATCAAGGGTGATTATGTCGAGGCCTACAGCAATCTCGGCAATGTGTTGTACAAAATGGGTAAGAAATGGGAGGCAATCGGCTGCTACCGAAAGGCCCTTGAGATCAAACCCGATTATCTTGTGGTACTTATCAATTTTTCCAGCGTGGTGAAGGTTGTCGAAACCGTTGATCAGTCTCCCGGTTTCAGGCAATTAATTGTCCGTTGCCTCCGGGATCCTCGCATTGATAGCGCCGATGTGAGTGCGGCTGGAATCAAGCTGCTTTTGTCGGATATGCAGGGTCAACCCAGTGTCAAGTCCCGAGACCTAGACGGCCTCGGCGTACTGGCCTCCTCGGCGGATGATCTGCTCACTGCTTATTTGAAAAGCGCTCTGGTGAAAAACCCGGATATTGAGCGAGACCTGACCACTACCCGACTCACCTTGCTCAAACGGTGTGATGAGGCCCACCCTGAGGGCGTTTCTCCAGATGTGGATATGGAACTGCTGGAGGCGCTGGCACTGCAGAGCTTCCTGAACGAATATATCTGGCATGTTACTGAAGACGAAGAACAGGCGGTAAATCGGCTGGAATCCAGGGTTGTTGATGCTATTGAAGGCGGGAAAAATCCGGAAGCAACTGATCTTTTCCTGCTGGCTGCCTATCGCCCCATTTTCCCAATTCACAGCATCAGACAATGGACGCTCAATCACTATGAAAAGATCGACGCGATATTAAAACCGGTCCTGCTGCAGCTGATCTTACTTCCTGCCCTGGAGGCTGAGATCAGAGATGGCCTTGAGCAGCTGACGCCCATTGATAATGATGTATCCGTGGCCGTACGCGACCAGTATGAAGAAAACCCCTACCCGCGATGGGACAGCTTGTCATTCGTCCCACCGACCATCTACACGACCCAGGTTCTTGATGATATTGCCCCGCACAAGCTGGAGATATTTCCGGCAACGGAAAACCCGAAGGTTTTGATCGCTGGCTGCGGGACGGGCAAGCAACCGATTTTCTGCGCCCTGCGCATGCAGGGTTCAGATGTTCTGGCGGTGGATCTGAGCAGGACCAGTATTGCCTTCGCCAGGCGCAAGGCAGACGAATTGAAGGTGCAAAATATCCGGTTCGCGCAAGCCGATATCCTGAAACTGGGTGTCCTGAATGACAGTTTCGATGTCATCGAGTGCGGTGGAGTACTGCATCACATGGCTGATCCGGAGGCCGGATTGAGGGTGCTGGTTGGTCTCCTGAAGCCCGGTGGGTATATGAAAATCGGGCTATACAGCGAGATTGCCAGGGAACATATCCGGTTTTGGCGCCGGAGCGTTTCCGAGAAGGAATTTTCGTCCTCTCTACAAGGCATGCGTGAATTCAGATCCTGGGTGCAGGAGAGTGAGTCGGATGAGGCCAGTCTGCTCCAGAAATCGATGGATTTTTATTCATCATCAACACTGAGGGATTTAGTCTTCCACGTACATGAGCATCAATTCACGCTGCCCCAGATCAGTGCACTGCTCGGCAGGCATGATCTTGAATTTCTCGGGTTCATTTTCTCAAACTCGAGCTACAAACCCGAATATGCAAAGACATATCCAAATGACCCGGATTGCATTGATCTGGATAACTGGCATCTGTTCGAGAAGGACAATCCAAACCTGTTTCTGGGGATGTACCAGTTCTGGTGCCGGAAGGGAGACGAAGATACCTAGTTCGCACCGGGATGACCCGTGGGCAGCTTGTCGCTGCGGAGGGTGTAAGTGTCAGTAATTAAATTCGAAAATTTAGATTGAGGACCTTGTCGTCAGCCTTCCATCTATCCTATGATTCGCAAGTCAGGTGATTTGGACCGGCAACAATCTTACAGCGTTGGTTTTGACAGTTGTGTGCGTTCTTGGGGAGGCAGCACACCTGTAACGTGCTGCCTGTTGGCAATAGCGAGACAAGGCAGCATCCAACCATGAGCAGTAGCGAGGCATTTTCCGTAGAGCAGCTATTGGATGAGGCGTCCGTTAATCGGGATGCAGGGCGACTGGAAGAAGCAGTGCGAATATACCGCTCGATCTTGCAGGAACACCCACAAAACACGGAAGCCCAGAAAGCCCTGCACGGATTACAGAAGCTGATGAAGAAGACTTCCGGGAAAGGAAGCGGAAGATCAGGGCGCAAGGCAAAAACCAAGGGGAAAGCAAGGCTAGCCAAGGCGGGCTCAGCGGCGCGGCTCAAGTCTGCGCGTCCCAAGACAAGGCCACAGCCACCTGACTATGAAGTGCAGCGTCTCCTGGCGCACTATAACAGTGGGCAGTTGCTGGAAGCGGAAGCCGGTACAAGGCAGCTCATTCAAAAATTTCCCAGGGCGGCCATACTCTACAACCTGCTGGGTGCCGTGCTGGGGGAGCTGGGCAGAACGGAAGAGGCGGTTGCCAGCTATGTGCAGGCGATCAATATCAAGCAGGATTATGCCGAGGCTCATGTCAATCTGGCCATGACGCTCAAAAAACTCGGACTGATGGATCAGGCTGCGGAGAGTTGCAGGCTTGCCATTGCAGCCGAACCGGAGTCCATTCGGGCTTACAACGCCCTGGGGCATATTTTGCGGGAACTCGGCAGATTTGATGAAGCCGTCGCCTGCCATGTTCAGGCTCGGACAGTTGATCCCGATTCAGTGGAGGCCCTGGCGGGATTTGCCGAGGCGCTCCAGCATGTACAGAGCATAAAAACAGATATCCATTTTATGAAATTGATTGGTCTCTGCTTTGAGCATGATGCCGTTACCAGCGAAAATGTCGTGGCGGCCAGCCAGACAATACTGAAATCTGTTCTCCAGAAACAACTCAGCGCTGAAACTCTCTCTCCTTCCGATCTCACCGGTATTGCACCCCAGGCAATTGAGCTTCTTGGGGCTCATCTCAAGGGCACGATGTTTGTAGATGCTGATCTGGAGATGTTCCTCAGCCATGTCAGGTGCAAGTTTCTTGAGACGTGGAGTGGTGATGACGCAGACGCATTGAACGCAGATGCAGTTGCAGATGCAGGGTTATTGGAGGCGCTCGCCTACCAGGCTTTTCACAACGAGTATATCTGGCATGTCACCGACGATGAAAATGCCCGCCTTGAAGCACTGGAAACAAAAATTGCCAGAGGGATGCAGGAGGGCGCTGCTCCAGGTGAATCCGATCTGTACCTGCTTGCGTCCTACCGTCCGCTATGGGCGGTTGAATGCATAAGAAACTGGGCCATAAAAGATCATGGAGCAGCAAGCGGCCGGCTCAGGGACTTCTTACGCCTTGCAATTCTCAACTCGGAAAGAGAACGGGAAATCAGCCAGCAGATCGAGTGTCTGACGTCTATTGATAACGATGTTTCGGTCGCGGTGCGCAGCCAGTATGAAGAAAATCCCTATCCCCGCTGGCACAGTATTTCTGTCGGCACCTCTATGCCGTACACGGACCTGATAAATAAGGATATTGCGCCTCACAACTGCGCTTTGAAACCCACCAGTCCAAATCCGGAAATCCTGATTGCAGGCTGTGGAACTGGCAAGCAGCCAATTTTGACGGCGATTGCAGCTCAGAACTCCAATGTCCTGGCTGTTGATTTGAGCAAATCCAGCCTGTCCTATGCGAAACGCAAGGCGGAAGAGTTCAAAGTGCGAAATATCCGGTTTGCCCAGGCTGATATTCTGAAACTTGGAGAGCTGGAGAGCCGCTTCGATGTCATTGAGTGCTCCGGTGTGCTTCACCATATGGCTGATCCGGAAGCAGGGCTGAAGGTGCTTCTCCAACGCTTAAAGCCCGGCGGGTTTATAAATATCGCTTTGTACAGTGATATAGCCAGGAAACAGATGGGGACATGGGGAGAGCTGGCGTCCGGGAATGGTTTTGACTCCTCCCTTCAGGGGATGAGGGATTTCCGCGCCTGGCTCAAGCAAACCGATAGTCCGGAAGCCAGGGCGCTACATCTCACGAGCGATTTCTACTCGGCATCCATGCTTCGTGACCTGATGTTCCATGTGCAGGAGCATCGCTTCACGATCCCGCAGATCAGTGCACTTCTGGACAGACACAAGCTTGAATTTCTCGGGTTCCGTTTTACCGACCTGATTTCCAAATCCGGTTATTTAAACAGATTCCCGAATGACCCGGATTGTATTGACCTGGAAAACTGGCACGTGTTCGAGCAGGAAAGTCCCAACGTGTTTTTGGGGATGTACCAGTTCTGGTGCCGCAAGGAGGCTGAAGCAGCCTAGGCAGGTTCAGTGCCCAGTTCCTGATGCACATCACCCAGAAACCCGAGCAAATCCTCCGTCATGTGGTGGATATGCTCCGGTGGCTCGGTCCATTCCTTGATCTGGTGCTGGATCGGGTGGTCATAAAATTCGGAGTGTACGAGCACGGTGACCATGCCGAGCGTGTGGGGAGATTGCAGGTTATGCGGCATGTCCTCGAACATGGCGGCCTCGTGGGCAGTAACATTGTGCGCTTTCAGGAACATGTCATAGGCTTTGGGGTCGGGCTTTGGCACGAAACCTGCCGCGCCGATGTCAAACACGTCATCGAACTTGTCCAGAACGCCAAGCTGCCCGGCGACATTTTCCGCATGTTTGCGCGAGCCGTTGGTGAAGATGTATTTCTCGCCCGGCAGCGCTTCAATTGCAGCGGCAAGTTCGGGTGAAGGAGGCAGCATCGACACATCGATGTCATGCACATAATCGAGAAATTTTTCCGGTTTCAGTCCGTGCTGGCTCATCAGGCCCGACAGGGTGGTCCCGTAACCGACATAGTAAGATTTCTGCAGCACGCGCGCATCTGCAAAGGACAAATCCAGATAGTCGGCAATGAACTCGCCCATACGCTGGTCGACTTGTGCGAACAGGTTGCACTCGGCAGGGTAGAGCGTGTTATCCAGATCAAAAATCCAGGCGCGTGTGTCGTGAAAATTTTCCAACTGTTTCCGCCCGGGTACTAGCTATCACGCGTGGCGCTGAGAAACGTACCCGCGCCATGCTCGGTGAAGAGTTCCAGCAGAACAGCATGTGGTGTCTTGCCATTGATGATGACGACTGCTTCCACGCCATTTTGCACCACTTGGATGCAGCTTTCGATTTTGGGGATCATGCCGTCTGAGATGGTGCCATCCTCAATCAGCGCACGCGCGTCATCCACCGTGAGGTCATGGATCAGCGAGCCCTTTTTATCAAGCACGCCTTCAACGTCGGTGAGGAGCAGTAGCCGTTTGGCGACCATTTTCGCCGCCAGTACACCCGCGAAAGTGTCTGCGTTGATATTGTAGGTATGTCCCTCGGGTGACACGCCGAGAGGGGCAACAACGGGGATGAGATCAGACGCGATAATCACCTCGATGATATGCGGGTCAACTTTCGTGGGCTCTCCAACGAAGCCAAGGTCAACCACACTCATCAGGTTTGAGTCAGGATCGGCAACCTGCTTCTCCAGCTTGCGCACGGTCATCAGCCCGGCGTCCTTGCCGGAGATGCCGACCGCCTTGCCGCCCTGTTTGTTTATCGCGGTAACGATCTGCTTGTTGATGGAGCCGGCCAGCACCATTTCGACCACGTCCATGGTGTCCTGGTCCGTGACCCGCAAGCCTCCCTTGAATTCAGACTTGATGCTGAGCTTGTCCAGCAGCGCGCCGATTTGCGGCCCGCCGCCATGCACCACAACCGGGTTTACGCCAGATTGTTTCAGCAGCACGATATCGCGGGCAAAGCTTTCCGCCAGTTCCGGATCGCCCATGGCATGGCCGCCATATTTCACGACCACTGTCGCCCCGTCATAGCGCTGCATGAAGGGCAGGGCCTTGGAAAGGATCGCGGCCTGCAATGGTGCGGAACCGGGAGCCTTGGGCGGTTTTGCGTTATCTTTGGGCATGGGTCTTTGTTCCTCGCAGCCCGTTATAACGGACTTGGCCGCGGGGACAATCTCTAGTCTCGCATCAGGGTTAGGATTGCCGCGCGCAGGTCCGGGAGCCCTGTTCCCTTGCGCGACGACGTGGCGATGATCTCCGGGAAAGCGGCGGGGTGTTTTGACAACTCTTTCGCCGTGGCCTCAACTACCTTTTCAAGCTCTGTAGCTTTCACCTTGTCTACCTTGGTGAGTACGGCCTGGTAGGAGACTGCCGCCACGTCCATCAACTCCAGAGTAGGCGCATCGGACGCTTTCAGACCGTGGCGCGCATCGATGAGCAGGAACACCCGTCTGAGGCTCGCGCGGCCCTTCAGATAGTCCTGGATGAGCTTGTTCCATCCAGCGACTTCCGTTTTCGCGGCGCGCGCATAGCCATAGCCCGGCAGGTCAACAAGATAGGCGCGTTCATCCAACACGAAGTAATTCACTTCGCGGGTGCGTCCCGGTGTGTTGGAGGTACGGGCCAGCGCCTTTTGCCCCACAAGCGCATTCAACAGGCTCGACTTGCCCACATTGGAGCGCCCCGCAAAGGCCACTTCAGGCAACGCGTCACCCGGCAAACCGTCCACATTCACGACACCCTTCAGGAAGGTGCAGGGGTGGCGGAACAGCCGTTGCGCTTCTTCCAGCGTCGCTTCGTCAAACTCTGCCAGCGCGGTCATGGATTAAGCCCTTGTTCACTACACTCACAGTTGCGTGAGCGCGGCCTCTGGTATTCGCCCCTCTATACCCAATATCGGGACAAGACGGAGACTTGGGAGGCGATCCAGCATGAAAAATATTTCCATTACACTAGCCCTTACGGCGCTCAGCCTATGCGCGCAACCGGTAGCGGCGGAAACCGGTAACAGCATCGCACTTGTTCTGGATGCATCGGGCTCCATGAACGGCAAGCTCAAGGATGGCGCGGTCAAGATCGATGCGGCCAAAAAGGCAGTCACACGGGTGATTTCCAAGTTGCCGGGAGATGCACGACTGTCATTCCGGGCCTATGGCCATCAATCCCATCGCTCCAAGAAAGACTGCAAGGACACACAACTTCTGGTGAACTTTGCCTCCTCCGGGGATGCGCGTGCTCCCATCCTGGACAAGATGAAGCCGCTCAAGGCGCAAGGCTATACGCCGATATCCTATGTTCTGGAGCTCGCAGCCAAGGATGTTGCGCGTGAAGGCGCCCAAAGCCGGTCCGTCGTGCTTGTCTCCGACGGCAAGGAAACCTGCGCGGGTGATCCCTGTATCGTGGCCAAGGCTCTGGCGGCAGCAGACGCGAAACTCGTTGTGCACACCATCGGCTTTGGCGTCGATGCCGCAACCAAATATCAGCTCCAATGCATTGCCAAAGCGGCGCGAGGTAAATACTTCAATGCCTCCAGCACGGACGAGCTTGCAAGCGCACTCGATACAGCAGCAGCTGAACCCGCTCCCAAGATCGAAAAAATGGTCATCAAGAAGAAAAAGGCCATTCTGGGCTCTTTGCGCATCAAATATGTTGAGAAGTTCCACATTCAGAACAAGGTTCTGGATGGAGAAACCGGCGAGAAAGTAGACTGGATGGGTGAGAGAAAAAATCCGATCCAGTTGAAGCCCGGTATCTACAATGTCACGTTCAACAAGGATGTGTGGAAGAGTGTCGTGGTCGAAGGGGGCAAGGAGACGGTGCTTGAGCCGGGCGTGCTGAAATTCACCCGCGCTGCCGGACATGGACACAATATCCTCGATGCCGAGACGGGTGAAAAGCGCGCTTACGCTCACTCACGCGCGACGAAAGTGGCGCTCATTCCATCCACCTACACGATTACTTTCGGCAAAACCGAATGGCCCGATATCGAGATCAAGCCCGGCGAGGTCACCATTCTGAAACCTGGCAAGCTGGTGCTCAAGGACAGCGAAAAGCTCAAGCATCGAAAGATTTACACACAAGCCGGTTCCTATGCCGGTTATGTGGACAGCCACAACAATGAGCGGCTATTGCCCCCCGGCAAATATGCCCTGGATGTCGGAGACGGTGAGCGTGCCGAATTCGAGATCAAGGAAGGCGCCGACATGGAGGTCGAACTCCAATAGGTGCAAGCCGCTCAGACTGGCAGGCCGTATCCTCATTTCAGGGTGCGGCCTGTTTTTGTTCAGTTCAGTATGATGAGGCCGTTGGGAGACCGGAATTCCGCGTGGAGTCCGGGTGCGTTTTCGTCTCGCGCCTGGTCTATCTGTGCAAGGTTCTTCGCCCCGATTGCGGTCAGTGCCGCATTCAGTTTTTTAGGCGCATTATGGCTTATTTTGAGAGCTTCAAGCCGGCAGCCAAGATCAGCCATGCCTGCCGCGGGACCGGCAAAGTCGGGCCATTCAATGAGTGTGGGGAACAGCCCATCTTCCGGCATGGTCCCGTCTTGAGGGATCGTGATGTTCCAGACCAGATCACCGCGCCGTCCTTCTTCTATCGGCCCGGGTGATATGGAGGACGCCGCGACAGCTTCTGCAATATTATCTGTGCGAAGGACCCATGTATGGAGACGCGGGCGCTCGGCAATGCGGGACTGAACGCCAGCATCATCAAGATTGAACCAGCGCGAGCGGTCCGGTTCGGCTGCATCCGCGTCGATGGCGATGATTTCCAGAAACGCGCCGCCGCCGATTTGCATCAGGCAATTGTGGGTGCCCATCAGTGGATGTTTGCCCCCCGCAGGCACACGTACCCCGAGAGCCTCTTCAACGTAAGAGATGCCTGATTCCAGCGAGCTGGCGGCAATAACGAGATGGTCTAGTTCGCAGCGCAGCATGGGAGGGCCGGCTCAGGTCTTGCCGCCCGCGCCCTTTTTCTTGATGCCTATATTTTCAAACAAGGTGATGGGTACACCCTGGGTCTTCATGATGTAGGATTGCTGCAGGACCGAAAGCGTATTGTTCCAGGCCCAGTAGATGACGAGACCGGCCGGGAAGGGCGCCAGCAGGAATGTGAACATCACCGGCATCCAGGCAAATATCTGCGCCTGGATCGGGTCCGGTGGGGCCGGGTTGAGCCGCATCTGCACGAACATCGACACGCCCATGATCAGCGGCCAGATACCGACCATCAGGAATCCCGGCGGATCCCAGGGGATCAGTCCGAACAGGTTGAACATGGTCGTGGGGTCGGGTGCGGATAAATCCTTGATCCAGCCATAGAAGGGGGCATGGCGCATTTCGATCGTGACAAACAGCACCTTGTAGAGCGCGAAGAATATGGGAATTTGCACAAGGATCGGCAGGCAGCCGGATGCCGGGTTCACCTTCTCCTTCTTGTACAACTCCATCGTCGCCTGCTGTTGGCGCGTTTTATCGTCGGGGAAACGCTCCTTGATCTTGGCCATATCGGGCGCAAGCTTTTTCATCTTGCTCATGGACACGTAGGACTTGTTGGCCAGCGGGAACAGGGCAAGCTTGATGAGGACTGTGACCAGCAGGATGGCGATACCAAAATTGCCCACCATCTTGTTGAAATAGTCGAGAGCGAAGAACAAGGGTTTAGTGAGGAAGTAGAACCAGCCCCAGTCAATCAGGAGATCGAACCGGTCGATCTTGTGCTTCTCGCCTTCTGCGTCAACCACGTCGACTTCCTTGGCGCCTGCAAAAAGCTGTCCCTGAACAGATCCCTTGCCGCCGGGCGGTATTTGCACCGCTGATGCCAGATAGTCAGTCTGGAAACGCTCCTTGGTGTTGACGACGTTTCCTGAGAAACGGGCCTGAAAAGGGGTGCGCTGATCGGGCGCTATGACAGCGGCCCAGTATTTGTCGGTAATGCCCAACCAGCCGCCTTTCACATCCTTGAAACTGGTAAGCTTGTCATCAATTGCGTCTTCATAGTCGATTTCCTGCAGGTTGTGTTCACCCAGAACGCCAACCAGGCCTTCATGGAGAATGTAGAAACTCTGCACTTCCGGGCGGCCATGGCGTGAAAGCAGCGCGTAGGGAAATAGTGAAATGCCGGTCGAGCTCTTGTTCTCGACCTCCTGTACCACCGAGAACATGTAGTTCTCGTCAACGGTAATGGTGCGGCGGAAGATCAGCTCTTCGCCATTGTCCCACTTCAGTGTCACCGGATTGCCGGGTATCAGTTTCGAGCCGGATTCGACGCTCCATTTTGTTGCGGCGGATGGCAATTTTAGCTTGGCCGTACCGTCTCCTACCCAGCCATGTTCTGCGTAAAACGCCTTGGCGCTTCCCGATGGCGAGAACAACGTCACGGCCGGGCTCTTCGGGTCGGCGGTGACCCGGTATTTGGTCATCACCAGATCGTCGATGCGCGCACCCGTGAGTGACAACGAGCCTCTCAGCTTGGGGGTTTCGATATAGAGACGTTCAGATTTTGACATGGCAGCTTTGCGGCTGGTTCCAAGTGGCGTGGGCGCGACAGCCGGTACGCTGGTAGAGACTGGGCCGGGCGTGCTTGTCGGTTTGGGCGGCGCTCCGTCGGCGGCAGAAGGTGCGGGCGCGGGTGATGGGGTCTGCTGCCTGGGCGCGGCCATCTTTTTTTGCTGTGCCTGCTGCTCTTGCAGCGCTTCGCGTTCGCGCGTCTTCGGGCCATTGTAGAGAGCCTGCCAACCCAGCAAAACTGCGATCGACAGCACGATCGCCATAATGAAATTCTTGTTGTTTTCGTCCATCAAATCGGTTCCGCGCTACAAAGGGCTGAAGGTCAGGCCCGTGACCGTTTATCCTTGTGAATGCCCTCAAGCGCCTGGAGCAGTTCCTTTTGAACATGTTCAAAGGGCTGCGTCAGTGCGCCCTGGCGGGCGATCACCACATAATCATATCCAGCCCTGGCATGGGACCGTGCCACCAGCCGAACCGTTTCTTTAAGTCTGCGCCGTGCGCGGTTGCGCGTGACGGCGTTACCGAGCCGCTTCGTGGCGGTAAAGCCAAAACGCGTCATATCACTGCTGGACCGCACGCCATCCGGCCTGCGCCGCGCCTGCAGCACGAGGCTTCTTGAACGCCATACGCGGCCATCTCGCACGCGCAAGAACTCAGCGCGCTTTTTCAATCGGCCCAGTGGGATGAGAGGTTCGCTGGTTTGCACGGGTTTGCTCGCGCGCCTCAGCTTACGCCGAGAGGCTCTTGCGGCCCTTCGAGCGGCGCCGTGCGAGAATTTTCATGCCGTTCTTGGTTGCGCTGCGAGAGCGGTAACCGTGCCGCCTTTTGCGTACCAGGACGCTTGGTTGATATGTGCGTTTCACACCTGAACTCCATGTCGCTGCTGGCGAACCGCCGCACTGCCGTCATTGCCAGTACCAAAGCGCTTCCACCGTGCGCCAAATGATGACAATCGAGGAATTGCGCCGCTTATACGTTTGGGGCGGTTTTAAGTCAATTGATCGAAGTTGCTATGTGTGGCGCGCGTGTCCCGTGTGGAGGCAGCATCTCTCCCCGGCCAACTCCTCTCATTCATTCCCCGACAGGGGCACATTTATTTTGCGTCCCGCACCAATGAGAACAGCATTCGGGATCAGTTCCTGTAGTCGAGCAGGACCCACCGTTTGATTTACAGCGTCTATGCGTCGCCAGGCGAAGACTCTTTTCATCCCTGGAAGGTATCTCACTTCGAGGTGTCACCATTGATCGAGAGCCTTCCTGTGCCGAGGTTTCCTGTAAGGGCAGCGAGATGCCCGAAACCGTGCCCATTGATGTAAGAAAGGCCCCAAGGGCCAGGATCGCGAAAAGTGCTGTTAGTGTTTTCATTGTTTCCTCCCTATTACCTATACGTCACGCCATCGCTTCATCAGGCACGGTCCACCTGACCTGAAAGCCTATCACAATCCGTTGAGGTGCTGATCTAATTTTCACACAGGACCGTTATCAAAGTCATGATGCTCCAGACGGGCTGCGGGTAGACCAATATTCCGCTGTGACGCCAAGGGTAGATTATGAGTATGATTGAGCGCTGAAGATAAGAAAATGATGATATATGGTCAGCGGGTTCGCGTTTTTCAGGAGACGGCGCAGTGAGTGAGGGGGAAAAAGCCCGGCCTGCCGGTGATGGTGGCGGCTGGGTCAAGCGGGTCCTGCCGCTGGTCATACTGGCCGGGGTCGCTGCGCTCGTTATTTCCCAGGGCTGGCACGAATATCTCACCCTGGAGCATATCGCGGAAAACCGTGATCTGCTGAAGGCCTATATCAAAGAGAACGCCCTTCTTTCCCTGCTGGCCTATATGGGCATCTATATCGTCGTCATTGCCCTGTCCCTGCCGGGTGGAGTGTTCCTCACCCTGACAGGCGGCTTCCTGTTCGGCTGGCTCATTGGCGGGCTGGCCACTGTGGTGGCGGCCACCATCGGCGCGACCATCATCTTTCTCATTGCCAAGACCTCGTTCGGGGAACCGCTGGCCGCGCGCGCAGGCCCTAGGCTGGACAAGCTGAGGGCCGGGTTTCAGGACAGCGCGCTCAACTACCTGTTGTTCTTGCGGCTGGTGCCGCTGTTCCCCTTCTGGCTCGTCAATCTGGCGCCGGCGCTGCTCGGCGTTGGTCTGGGCACTTATGTAATCGGCACCTTCTTTGGCATCATTCCCGGCACTTTTGCATTTGCCTATGCCGGTGTGGGGCTGGACAGCGTGATTGAAGCACAGAGCCAAGCGTATCAGACATGCCTGAAAGGCCAACAGGTAAGCGGCGGGCAGGATTGCGAATTTACTCTCGACCCGGGAGCGCTTGTCACGCCTGAATTGCTGATTGCGTTTGCAGCCCTTGGCGTGGTTGCACTGATACCCGTAATATTAAAAAAATTCCGCAAACCGGCGCCTGGCGCCTGACCGGGCAAATCCAGCCCAGCGCAGGAAAAGGACATTCACATGGCAGAATTGCTTGAACCCGACATTTGCGTCATCGGAGCCGGCTCCGGCGGCCTGTCGGTAGCCGCCGCCGCAGCCCAGTTTGGTGTTGATGTCGTGCTCATTGAAAAGGACAAGATGGGCGGTGACTGCCTGAACACCGGCTGCGTGCCTTCCAAGGCCATGATCGCGTCGGGAAAGGTTGCTCAGACAATGCGCGATGCGGGGAAATTCGGGATCGCGTCCGTGCGTCCGCGCGTTGATCCGGCAAGCGTCCATGCTCATGTGCATGGCGTTATTGATGCAATCGCGCCGCTGGATTCCGTTGAGCGGTTCACGGGACTCGGTGTCCATGTCATCGAGGCCGAGGGCAAGTTTACCGATCCCAAAACAGTCTTAGCGGGAGACTATGAAATCCGCGCAAGGCGCTTTGTCGTGGCCACCGGGTCCTCGCCGGGCGTTCCGCCAATTCCAGGGCTCGACAAGGTGCCGTTCTTCACCAATGAAACGATCTTCGACAACACGAAAGCGCTTGATCATCTGATGGTCATCGGCGGCGGCCCCATTGGCATGGAGCTTGCGCAGGCGCATCACCGGCTAGGCGTCAAGGTCACCGTACTCGAGGCCTTTACACCGCTTGGCAAGGATGATCCGGAACTCACCGCCATCGTCCTCAAGCAACTGGACTCCGAAGGCATTGATATTCTTGCCGGCATTCGCATTGAGCGGATGGAGAAGGCCCGCACCGGTGTGCGAGCCGTCATTACACAAGATGGTAAGGAACGCGAAATCGAGGCGAGCCACCTTCTGGTCGCAGCCGGACGCCAGCCCAATGTCGATGGTATCGGGCTGGAAGAGGCAGGGATCGAGTTCGATCGCAAGGGCATCAAGGTGACGAGCGGGCTGAAAACGACAAACAAGCGCGTCTATGCCATTGGCGATATCGCGGGCGGTCTGCAATTTACCCACATGGCCAACTATCACGCCGGCATCGTTATTCGGAATGCTCTGTTCCGGCTGCCCGTGAAGGTGGACAGCTCGAACATTCCATGGGTGACCTATACTGAGCCTGAACTGGCCCATGTGGGCATGACCGAGGAGCAGGCGCGCGAAAAGCACAAGGACATTCGCGTGCTGCGTTGGCCTTACATGGAAAATGACCGTGCCCAGGCCGAGCATGCGACGCAAGGCATGATCAAGGTGATTACGGCAAAACGCGGGCGCATCCTTGGCGCCACCATCGTCGGAGAACATGCAGGCGAGCTGATCCAGCTCTGGGTCATGGCAATGTCGAAGAAAATGAAAATCGGCGCCATCACATCTATTGTGTTCGCTTATCCGACACTGGCGGAAATCAGCAAACGCGCCGCTTACCAATATTACGCGCCGAGTTTGACGAACCCCAATATCCGCCGCATCATAGGCTGGCTACGTATATTCGGATGAAGCTGTAACCGAGCCACCCGCTCCCCCTTGCTCAACCACCCGTTAAGGTACCCTTGGGTGGCTTGGGACAGGATAGAGTTTGGAAACGATTTAAGTCACACTTGACGATTATGAACATGCCAGAAGACGAAAACACATTCAGCGATGGCGGAGAGCCTGCGCTCATCAACGACAAGCCGAAGGATAACCCGGTTCGCCCGGCATGGTTTGGCCTGTCCGCCAAGCTCCTGATCCTGACCATCGTATTTGTGATGGTGGCCGAGGTTCTGGTGTTCGTGCCCTCGGTTGCGAACTTCCGGAAGAGCTGGCTGATGCAGCGTCTTGGTGCGGCCCAGATTGCAGCACTTGCAGCAGCACCCGGCGAGGAGTTTCCGTTGGCTGCGCGGATCGAGTTGCTGCGCCACGCCCAGGTTCATGCGGTCGCCCTGAAACGCGGAGATTCCCGCAATCTTATATTGCAAAGCGAAATGCCAACGGGTGTTGCCGCGCATTACGATTTGCGTGAGGCCGGCTGGGCAGAGCTCATCTGGGATGCGCTCAAGGTGTTTATGGCACCCTCCGGGCAATTCATACGCGTGGTCGGGCAGCCCGGCTTTGGCGCGGAACAGTTTGTCGAGATCGTGGTTGAGCAAAATCCTCTGAAAACGGCGATGATAAATTTCGGCCTTGGTATTCTCGGGCTCTCGATCATCATTTCAATGATAACGGCAGCATTGGTCTACCTGGCGCTCAACTTGATGCTGGTCCGGCCGATGACACGCATCACCCACTCCATGGTGAGATTTGGCGAAGACCCTGAAGACCCCGCCCGCGTGATCGTACCCTCGGAACGGCGTGATGAGGTTGGCACGGCGGAGCGCGAGCTTGCCCATATGCAGCATGAGCTCAGCGGGGCACTGCAACAGAAAAACAGACTTGCAGCACTGGGTCTGGCGGTTTCCAAAATCAATCATGATCTGCGCAACATGCTGGCGAGCGCACAGCTTATCTCCGATCGCCTCGGTGGTGTTCAGGACCCGCTGGTGCAGCGCATGGCGCCAAAGCTGATCAATTCCCTGGACAGGGCCATCCGGCTTTGCACCGACACGCTGAAATTCGGCCGTGCCCAGGAGGCGGAGCCGGTGCGTGTCATGTGCGCCCTGAAGCCTCTGGTCGCCGAAGTCGGCGATGCCTTGGGTTTGAGTGATTCAAATGCCTTCACCTGGCGCATGCATATTGCGGCGTCCTTGCAAGCTGATGTCGACCGTGACCAGCTCTACCGGGTCATGTCCAATCTGGCCCGCAACGCCCTGCAAGCTGTCGAGACGCAATATGGTGGCACAAACCCGACGATCAGCATCTCCGCAGCGCGAACAGGTTCCGTCGTCACCATCGATGTTTGTGACACCGGCGGTGGCGTACCTGAAAAGGCGCGTGCCCATCTGTTTGAGCCTTTCCAGGGCTCTGCCCGCAAGGGTGGCACGGGGCTCGGGCTGGCGATTGCCTCGGAGCTGATCCAGGCCCATGGCGGCAAGATTACGCTTCTGGATGAGGGGCCGGGGACCACATTCCGCATCACTTTGCCGGACCAGGTGGTGGAACTTCACAAGCCGCGCACATCGGCCTCGGCCTGAGGCGAAAGTCTCGTGCGTCCCATTGCTTGCCTTTGTTCGCGCCAAGCCCTAAACAGGGCGTCGCGCGCTGCACGGGTCATCTTGTCTCGGGGCATGTGCGCATATTTTGCAAGGTCTGAGCGCGGCACATATCTCCGCAACCTGGCTCAAGCCTGGCACCTGGCGCCGGTAGCTCAGCTGGATAGAGCACCAGACTACGAATCTGGGGGTCGGGAGTTCGAATCTTCCCCGGCGCGCCAATTTTAATCATATATATCAATGAGATATTCTGGTGTACGCGATCGGTGCTGCGGCCTCATTTCCAAAAAGGTCACAAATAGGTCACAGAGGAGTGTAGTTTCTAAGCCAGCGGGCAACAAAGGGACTAATGTCCGCTTTGCCCGCCAACAGAGGATTGATTTTTTGTTTCTAGTGGTGGCTCTGACGTCGTTTTCGGCTGCCATCACAGATCACGAGTACGTCGCCACGTTCGAGACAGACACAAGCGTCCGAGCTAAAATTGATGCCTTGGCAACGCCTGCTTTGAGGCTTGAACTGGACGGAGGGCCACATAGTATTGTGGTGACTGGGTCCTGTGGAGTTGCAGGACGCAGATACCCCACGATCATTATACAGGTGATAAGCTAAATTGGAAACAATCCACAAACTGGATATGAGGCAGCAACCATAAGGAAAAGTTTTGATCTATCATTGAATGTACATCTGCTTCGATTTATTGCAGACAACAATAAAAAATATTTGTACGATAATGGATCATAAATAAATAATGAAGTTAAGGAGGGGGCTGTATTATGCTTTGTCTGGCCAATTTTATACTTATGTCGCTAGCCCTCACTGTCGTTGCAGGGT
This sequence comes from Hyphomicrobiales bacterium, assembly GCA_021775555.1. Lineage (GTDB taxonomy): Bacteria > Pseudomonadota > Alphaproteobacteria > Rhizobiales > Methyloligellaceae > UBA2767. The sequence continues at coordinate 37,354 of JAJFHP010000057.1, forward strand.
GCTCTCCAAGTATTGCCAGCACGTCAGATCAAGGTACCAGTCACCTAGAATACGTTCAACTGCAATCGGGAACACTTAGGCTTGCAGTCGTAGCGAAGAAAGACAAGTGCGACCCGCCAAATCCACCGCCTGAGTGTGTTTTTATGGTCCGGCGTGATGGTCAGTTGGTAAAACCCGATGGTAACGACGTGAAGGACTGGTCGCGCGATTTCAAAGCATTTCAAGAAAAAAACCCTGGAAGCGCAGGCCCAATGTTGAAGGGCCCGAAAGGTGAGCGTTATCGGCTGGAAAGAATCAAGTAAACTCGTTAGTGGGCTGAGTTGACATGAACTCCGAACTGGCTCCGTCTCCTTTAAAAGGATGGCAGGCAGTGCGTCGCCAAATTGACCACCTGCGGAAATTTCTGGGAACGTTCCTGTTCCCTGTACTCATCCTAAGCCTTGTCTTTACCGCTGTGTTCGCGGGACCCGAACAGTTTCTCGAGTTGTATCGCATCATGGCTGAGGATGTTGTCTTCGCACTCCAGAATGCAAAAGCAGCTCTTGAGCCTGAAGAGACCCTTACATGGGGCAAGACCTTCCAAATCTATTCGTCCTCTTTCTTATCGCCATTAATAATATCCCTTAGCGTCCTAACCATTGCGTTGGCGCTCTCAGCGCGAATTGTTGAAATTCTTGGGCGAGGGTCAGGGCGGCCCGAAGGTGCGGTCTGGCGAAAACTCTATACCTTCGCACCCTTGGCCATTGGTGTTCTGCCGATTGTTGGATGCATTTGGGGGATACTCTCAGCACAGTCTTTTTTGGAGCAACCAGATATTACGGGTGAGGCCGAACAGCTTTTGAAGCTGGGGGACAAAAGCCTTGCCAGCAATCTTCTTAAATCTGTCGAGATTGCCGAAAAGACGGATAGCATTCTCTTTTGGATGGCCAGCGGGTTGACGGTTGGTGGATTAATTGTTGTTAGCACTGGCTTTTGGATCAATCAGCGCAAAGTCGTCGACATTTGGGTGGACCAATTAGAGAAAAACACCGCCCTAGCCTGCATCTCCGCTGCTCTCTTTATAGTTGTAATTGGTGCTGCAATATGTGGGTTCGTCTTAAATCCGATCGAGTTGCCGAAATTGCTTGGTGTGTTTGGTATCATCGCGGTTTTTGGGTCGATACTCTCACTTTTTAGTTCATTTTTGATCGTGCAGTCCCATCGAACAGGGTTTCCGTTTATTGGATTCCTGATCTCCCTTGCGCTGATCCTTGCGCTATTTGAGGGTAACGACAATCATCAGTTGAGGTATTTAAAAGCTGGCAAAGATTATTATCCATCTGCATCAGATATAGCTAACATTGAGCCGTTACCTGAAGTCGAAGAAGTCTTCCTGGAATGGGTGAATAGCCGGGCAGGGATCACAGTTACGAAATCGAAAGTCAAAAATAAGCGTGACGTATTGACATGGACCACAGACAAAAAGTCGACTCCAGATAAAAAGCCGGATCCAAAAAAATTTCCTGTCTACATCGTTGCGGCCCAGGGCGGCGGAATGTATGCCGCAGCTCAAGCCAGCATTTTTCTCACAGCGATCAGTGCATTTTGTGAGCAGTTCCCGCAACATCTGTTTGCGATCAGTAGTGTGTCGGGCGGCAGTGTGGGGGCAGCGGTTTTCAACGCCGCCCTTACCACGTTTGGACAAAAGCGTGGAACTTGCCTGTCCATTGAAAAAATACGCGAACTAAAAAAAGAAGATTTTTCGCCTGACGCATATTGGGCCCTTGGAGCAGCTCATAAAATGGCTGCGGAGGACTGGCTTTCGCCATTAATGGGTGCCGCGTTATTCCCGGATTTTGCACAGCGTTTTTGGCCTTTGCGTGAGCCACGTCTATCGCGGGCACGTGCGCTGGAGGACGCAATAACGGATAGCTGGAGACGGCATTATCTCAAAACGGGCAAAGTGCACAATCCGCTCAATCAAGGCATTCGTGCAACCTATGACGCCTCAGGTATTCGACCGGCCCTCTTGTTCAATACAACGGAATCTGGCAGTGGCCGAAGGCGGGTTATCGCTCCTTTCAGGATTAAAGAAGAAAAAGGCTCTGATCTTCAGTTTCTTCCGGTTTCGGAAGACTATGATGTATCACTCAGCGCAGCAGCGGTGGCGAGCGCTCGTTTCCCGTATTTTACGCCTGCAGCCTGGTTCTGGCCTCAAACGAAACCTGATCCAGACAAATCCACCGAAAAGAACAGCGAGCGAATCCGTATCGTTGATGGCGGCTATTTTGAAAACTCGGGCGTGGCGACGGCATCCGACCTTATAACGCGACTCGAGAAAATTGTCAGTGATCATGACCTGCCTGTCGATATCCATATGATCGTGTTGACATCTGGCAAATATCCCGAGCGCAAATCCCATGCATTCGGCGAGTTGCTTGCGCCCATTCGCGCACTCTTGAAAACGCGGGAATCGCGTACAATTAGCACGATTGCACTTGCGGATCGTGACATGGGGACGGTCGAAAATGCCGCGCCCGTTCGGCGCTTGCAGCGCGTGACGCTGACGGATTTTTTGACACCATTGCCGTTGGGGTGGCGGCTTTCACAAATTGGCGTGTATCAAATCCGTCGGAGCTTGGCCCGAATACCCTTCTGCTATCCTGATCTCGCATTTGTTCAGGATGCTAGAATTCCTGATCCGCTCGGTGACGGAACTAGAGTCCCTGATGCACTCGGTGACGGAAATTGTGTTGCCAGGCTTATTTGGCATCAACTCCCAGGCGACAATATTCTGGAGGCGCGTGAACAGGCATGCCGAGAAGTTGAGGCAAAGTCAAAAAGTGCGGGTGGTAATTACAAGTGCGAACAGAAGAAGCGACCGAGTCAATAAATTGTACATCCACTCCCCCAGGGAGCATTAATTCGGGACCTTGTGGCGCTGGGAATTTCGCTTCCACCCCGAGCAGCCATCAATTGCTTTTAGCCAGTGAACCGGCCAATGAGTGTTTCTTGGCAGGAATGGCACTGATGGCTGCACGGATGTGTCTTAGAGGCGGTGCGGGAATGAACTTCAGAGTTCGCAATGGGTCATAAGCAGATTCTCTGAACGGCATCATTCGATGTACGCTTTACCCCCAAAAGCAGGGAAGGCGACTTTTGGCAAACCGACGCACAACGCCTGCGTCCCCATTAGCCGATAGCCTTCTGGAGTTTGTTCAATATACTTAGAGTCTGGACGCATTCATCGCGTCAAATCTCATCAGCTTCACTGTGGTTTAACTAGTCTCCGATTCCAAAAGATGTGTGGCTTCAACTCGGAAGAAACCATGTTGTATGAGTACGTTCGTTGACGCAGGTATTCGCTAACCGCCTTTTCATGTTCGCGTTGGTACGTTCCCAACGCTGCTTGGTTCCCGTCTAACCACTTATGAACGGTCGCGGCAGCTCGTATCCCACTTCGAATAGCATCGGAAAGACCGTTTCCAGACAATGGGTCTTGTGCGAGGGCTGCATCACCTACCGCAATCCAATTATTGAAGGCGACTTGGCGGGCTAATTGGCTGTGAGCTGGCCTGACATGAACCTGTAATTCATTCCTGCCGAACTTGACACGTTCACGGGTGTAGCGAGTCCGACGAATATTGTTGGACCAGAATTCGGACGGTTTACAAGAGCTTGCAATCAGAAAATCAGAATCGGTAACAAATGTCGCTGCAATGTACCCGTTTGCCAACGGTGCCGTATACCACCAGCCATTTGATGTCGGTTCAATAAACATTCGACTGTCTTCAAAGCACACTGCGGTCCTTGGAAGGCAGTAGCTGAGGAGCCCGATCGTGTTGTCCATCTTCTGTGGCTTGCGGCGCAATGACCTTAGAAGCCAAGCGGAGCGACCCGAGGCGTCAATTGCGAAAGTCGCCTTCAAACGCGAGTTCTGCGTGTCCCCACGAACGTCAATCTCCCATTCCTCATTGTTAGAAACCACAGAGGGACGACACGACTTGATAACCCGGATTCCATGATCGTCTGCTTTGCTCGCCAAGCACCGCTCGAATAAGGGCCTCTCCAAATTGGCACCGCATCCCCAAGCGGAAGCGATATGGTTGATTGAATCTATGTGACCGCCGCGCCAAGTTGAAACAATGCCCGCGCTAGTTTTGGCATGCCTTTCTGACAAGATGTCCGTTATGCCGAGTTGAGCGAGCAGACTTGAAAATTGCGGAGCCGCGTGCTCCCCGATTCGAATGTCTCGATAATCGGTACGCTCAATCAAGACAACGGATCGACCAAGGGACTTTAGCGCAATTGCGGTTGAAAGCCCGGCGGGGCCACCACCGAAGATGGAAACATCGTAGTGCTCGGTCACACTGCTAGGCAATTAGGTCGAGATCGTCATTGCGTTGTGTTTCTATGTAACGATTATCCCCGTCCTTCTTCGAAACAAAGCCGAGCATCCACCATTTGTCGACCATCGGTTTTTTTTCAAACCAATCGGGTACCCAACTCACTGGTCCGGCATCACCATCTCTGAATACTTGATTCGGCCTAGCTGCGGGCCACCATGTTGTTTCAAATTCTGACATGCACTCATAAAAATCTGCTTGCCATGGTACCGCCAGCCCTGATGTAAGGTCGCCGGCTGACAGCTTGCGCGAGATGCGGAACGGCCTGTCGTATGTTTCTGGTCTCGCCATGACATAACCACATTCGATCCCGGGGAAAAAAGGCACGCCAATACTGTCCTCCAAAGCCGCGCGATCGAGCGCTGCCGGTCGATCAGAAGACTTAATCTTATCAAGTGGCGATGGCTCAGGCGGGTTACCGACCTTGAAATCAGACTTAAATTTTCCGTCTGCCCACGCTTTCATCATTTTTATCTGCAATCTTGTCAGAGTGGGCGGCACTCGCACATGTGGGTTCTCCGCATCCAGGCCCTCATTCCCAAACCGTGGCATTTCTCCGAAGTTATTTGGATCATCAGGAATTCGGAGGTTTTCTAGAACGCGCCTACGAATTTGTGCGTGTTCGGGCTTGTTGTTGGAAAGTTTCTTCAGAAGAAGAGGATCCAAAAAATTTCCTTTGGGACGCGCTGTGCTGTGACCGCTTGCAATGAATTCGTCCACCCATTGGAGCTTAACGATCCTTGAGAGGATCGGAAAGATGTGATCTGAGAAGGATATTTCTTTCGGCTCGTGGGTGGCATCTTTCTGGATTGCCATTTCAAGCGCGCGGTCAAACCAAGTGACAATGTTGTACAAGCCCGGTGCAAACCCCGGGGGAGCAACAACGAGCCAGGCAGAATCGGCAATGTGGATCCCCTTATCTGTACCGGAAGCAATTTCGACTGTTGCAGTAACAGGACCATCTGATGTGTCGTCGTACCAACCGTCATTGTTGGCAAAATGCAAAAGAGGTTGACCTGGCGGCACGGATGCAGAGTGTCCAAAACCTCCTAGAGCAATCAGTCTGCCGGGTTCGTCCGTCTTCAAGTCACCGAGGTGAACATGTCGGTTCATAAACGCACCGGATAGCGGCATTGACTGGTCTTTACCGCTAATCGCCTGATTGCCGGCGTCGATAATCAACCTGCTGCGTTCATCGCTATGAACATTCCGATTTCTAAACGCATTATTCGCTGGAGGAAATTCGGCCGCTGCAGATTTTTTATTAGCTAGGTGGACGCACCATCGGATTATGATTTTATTTGAATTTACGATTTCTCTGACATTGCTCAATGCGCCATCGTCATAGGTGTATCTAAAAATTCTGAATCTTACGGCTTGTCGAGAAATCCGGCCTTGGTTGTCCTTATATGGCCCAGTTGGCGGCACGTCAGGAGCTTCCGGCCCGAAGTAACTGTCTGTTGTGCTGTTACCGACGCGGGCAATGCCAATTCCTGGATGTATTCGATATGCATAGGTTTTCACAGGCTGTCCCTCCTAGACTATGACGCCTTTGGACCCCATCTGAAGTTCCTTCCCTCAAAGGCTTGATTGGTGAAACGGATCGCTGCTCCTCATGCATAGCCAACAATGGAAATTGGTCCGTCTATTTTTCCGACATCTTTGGGATTCGCCTTAACACCCGGCGCCTTACCCTTAGCAAACGGTACTATTGTTATGGTCACGCCGTAGTCGGCGGATTTTTTGGCAGCCTTCTTGAGTGCTTCCGAGATGTCGAGATGTATTTCTATCGGGATTGAGTCGGGCGGTGGCGTCGTGTCATATGGAAGCCTGGTTGGCGCAGGGCCGCAGTGACCTGGCGCGCCATAACAGTCGCCGTGGCCAAAAATGAAGTATGAGCCTGCATACCCTGACTTCGCGGAACGCTTCGTTTTTTCGTTCGCTTTCTTGTTGTTCAAAAATACACGGCCTTCGTACGAGCAACCCAGATGATGGACGCCCCGCAGTATGAGATCGAAACGCTGATCTTCGTGTTCGAAGTCCTTAATCGGGCATTGGAATGGTTTTGATACAGTTATGGTCATCCCGACTCTCCCTCACGCCTCAACCGCAATCTCTGTAGTGGCGTACTCGTAGCCAAGTTTGTTGATATCGAGAACGTCACCTACCGTCATATCCAAGCCTCGGAGAATCCGATTGGGAAATGGCGGGTCAGCACCGTTAGGATCAAGCTGCCATAGCCACCAATCCCGATCGTGCGCGCAATGGAAAATCCAAAATGCTGGATCAAAAGCGGTCCATTGGGGCCCAAGTGCGTCGCCGCCCAGCCACTGGTGCATCGCATTATGAACACGCGTATAATAGCTGTCTCGGAAGCTACGATAGTTCCTTTGCCGCATCGCATTCTCAACCAAGGATTTGGGCGGCAGATCAGATGGTGAGCTCAATTCTCGCATAGTCTCTCGATCACCATCAAATACGATCTTGGTGCTAGCTAAAACATCCACACCACCATTCGCGACCGATTGAAACGATCTTGGCAAGCCTTCCTTAAGAGAGAGGTCAGTTGTGAAGTCCCACCAGGGAAGAGCGACTGTTGGATCAACCTTGTTGAGCGCACGTTCCAACCTTAATAGGTAGGCTCGATGCCATGGAAAAAAATGAATGTTGTGCTGGCATGATATTGGCGCAGGAAATCCATGAATCCCGGCAATGTGGTGAAAGCTTGACTCGTCTTCTTTGGGCTTCGCCAGAATTTTTCTCCAAGCGTCAACGAAAAGATCGAGCTTCTCCGGATCTTTTTCAAGTTCTCTCACGCTTGGTCGATAGCGAAGCCCAGTTAAGGATTCCAATTCAGGGGTAAGAACTTCAGCCATAAGGATACCATAATCAGACTTAGGATTAGAAGTAAGTGATATTCTGAACTTCTATTTGATTATGAATGAATGAATGATCAAATGCAATATTTGCACGTATTATAATAGAAATAAGTAATTTTACACATACGATATAATTTATTTAAATAATTGTTATTCAAAGAAAATTGCATACAGGCTATCTTACTGAGAATTTTACCATGGTAGAAAATAAAGATATACTGCCGACGGCAGGTGTTCGCAGAATCCTTGAAAAATCTATTTGGCGGGCATTACCCCGGTAATTGGGATCATCTATTCTGATACTACCAATTCGCTCAGCAAATTAATCCAACGTTGGTACCTGGCATTATTCGCCCCAAAGTCGGAGTAGCCGATGAGGCTGCGGGAATAAAAGGCCAAGGTTGATGAGTTGTTATCGAGCAGTACGAACCGCACTGAAACGGTATCCGGAAACCGCATCAAGGGTGTTCTCTGAACGTATCTAATCTGCAATGTGTCTGTTGTTCGATCAACAAGCTCCAGATTGGCCTCTTGGGACCAAGCCTTGATTGCTTGGTCGCGTAATCGTTCTGCTTTGACCGAATATACATCCGCAACGCTATTGGGCGTAGCGTTGATACACAGCGTGCGTGGACACGCAAGAAAATGATTTGGAGTGTCTGGAAGTCTTAGTGCTTCAAAGGCTATCTGACCTTGATCTGCGTTACCGCCGATCAAGGTCCAGAGTTTATCCCGTGAAAGGAAGCCAAAAAAAATAGTGGCGAACAGGATTGTGCAAAAAATCACACTTTTGACGGTTATTGTCATTCTGCCTCAAATTCAATCAGTTGCCATATAGCCAATCGATAATCTCTCCACAACCTCGTGTAAAATAGTGTTTTTCAAATCTTTATATTATCTCTTTATTGCTGTGTTTTACCCATAAATTGAGTGCAAATTTTATATTAATTTTCAAACATCTAGATATAACTCAGTTCACTGATTAATAAAATTGAATATTAAGGTCTAAATTTATATATAACTAAAAAGCTTTGATTTAAGCAATAGATATGGCAATATATCTATAGTAATGAGACGTGAATAAATCATAGTCCTGTGCATATGTCGATGAATTTGGGGGGCTTATGCGTAAATTGCGTAGTGTATTGTCCGTATGTACCGCTTTATCCTTGGCAGGATGTGCAACGCATCCACTTCCGAAACATGTCACGCGGGAAACGACGAGAAGTATTGTAGCAAAGATTTACTGCGAGGGCCGAGAGGCTTTGGATAGCCTCACAATCAAGGTTCTTCGGGGCTCGAATCATGAAATAAATCTCGCATACGCTAATGGTATTGAGGACGGAACCTTCTTCGCGAGGAACTTCGAAGATCCCCGAATCTTCAGAACTCTGGATGAGCGCACTCAAGGCGTTATTCTCCAATTTACACTGTCTTCTGTCGTCTTCGACTTCCGGTTCGATATCACCGAAACAAACGACAATACTATCGACGCCCGTTTCAGGCATCCATTCGCCAAACCAATGGGAACATTCACATTTGGTTTCATCGGCGGGAAAAAAACTGCTCGCAAGAATGAGCGGAAATTCCAGGCGGGCACAACCTTCTTCGCTTTGCACCAAAAACAATTCGATCCAGCTAGATGTGACAATGTTTCGGCTAAGCACCGGCATCTCGTGTATCCGATCACGGGTCGAATTGGTTTGGAGGAGGTGTTCGACACATTTCTGAATCTAACAGTATTCACCGGTGGCCTTGGTGCGAAGAAGGCAGGAGTGACACAGAAGAAATTGGATCGGTTTAACGACACGTTGACGTTCACGACAACGCTGAAAGCTAATGTCAATCCGAAAATCACCCTCGACGCCATTCCAGATCACCGTTTCAGATTGGTGAGTGTGGAAGGGATGTTCAACAACGACCGAGTAGACATCCATGAGGTTGGGATATCCGTCGCGACAGAGGAGGAAATTACCCGCAAACTTCTCCAGAAAGCTGCACGAAATCAAGCACGCGCCGATTCTCTCAGGAGAGCGTTCAAAAATGCGAATATCGAGCGAGCTGAACAGACACTGAACACCATCTTTGAACTTGAGGATCGCGTGAATGCCGCCGGGATCCCACAGTAATTGGAACTCCGAAGGAGCAAATCGAGCAGTAGGGGTAATAAGCGACTATGTCATTTCTCAAGGTGTTCGATGACTTGCCGGATGACGGTACACGCGTTGGTTTCTTTAATCAGCAGCTCGATGACTATCGTGGCCGGAAAACACCAAAACAAAAGAACCGGCCAGCCTTCGGCTGGCACCAGATGTTTCGGGAATTGCGCGAGAAACGGCCTGTCCTTCAAATGTCGCTCCCGCCAAGAGTTAAGGGAGCTGAACCGACTCAAATGTTCGTGTTTTCCCGCTGGCATGACGTTATCGACATATTGCGACAGGACGAGATCTTTACCGTAAGGCCATACGCGCGAGCCATGGATCCATCGGTCGGCCCATTCATGTTGGCGCGTGATGGCGTGTGTCCCGTACGGGATGAAAAATCGGACATGTTGTCCGTCCTGTCCTCCGAGGACGAATTAACAATTTCCGCGATTGCCCGTGAGGCATCCAGAAGTGCACTCCAAAAGACGGGCGGCAGGATAGACCTTGTCAAAGAGGTGAGCCGTATTGTTCCGGTCCGCGTGGTTCAGAATTACTTCGGCTTTCCAAGCTCAGAAGATGCATCTTCCACTCTGGCACAGATGCTTCGATGGTCGCGCGCCACGCAGCATGACATGTTCCGAAATTTCACTGGTGACAAAAAAGTACATGCAACGAATGTGCGTGCAGGTGAGGATATGCGCGTGCACCTTCGTCGCTCGCTGGGTGAGATACTCCATGGCGCCAGACCTCTTGGCAGTGATGCGGTGTCACGATTGATCCGCAGAGCCCAAGCCGACCGAGACTTTATCGAATTAGACAGGCTTGTCTCCAACGTCTGCGGGTTTCTCGTCGGTGCGGTTGAAACGTCATCTCAGGCCATCGTGCAAATTGTGGACTACCTGTTGAGGGAAGTCCCTGACGCCATCGAGAAAGAAACAATTGAGGCTGCGAATGCGGACGATAACCGCAGATTAGTGCCTATTGTCTGGGAAACGTTGCGGTTCAATCCTGTCTCCACAGTGCTGCTGCGGCAAGTTGCCAAAGATTATGTCCTTAACTCCTACAGTGAGCGATATGTGATTGGCGATGATGACGCGGGTTTAAAAAAACAAAATAGGAAGAGAATCGCAGAACTTAAGGCCTCACATAGACGGATCATTCAAGGAAATGAAAAGACAACAATTCCAAAGGGCTCGTATGTGATTGCCGCGATCGGCTCTGCGATGTTCGATGAGGAAAAATTTCCTCGTGCCGATGAGTTTTTGACCAGCTCACCAGAAAGAGAAGATTGCAACTATTTTCATTTCGGTTGGGGCGCGCACAAGTGTCTTGGAGAAATTTCAGGACGAATAATCGTCACTGAGACCGTCAAGCAAATTCTTCAAGTGGATGGATTGAAGCTCTTTCCGGGTGAGGCAGGCGAGATCAATTTCGGAAAGCCCCCCAAGGGCAGGTTAAAGGGCCCTTTCCCGGAGAAATATGTAGTGGGCATCAAGTGAGCTAATGGCACGAATGCCGGGTTAAAGAGAAATCCCATGTGGGTATCGAACATGCTGAGAGTGATAGCAAAGTGGATAAAGGCTCTGATCCGGTGGGTGATCGGGCCACGGCCGATAGCGCGCTTTTTGAAAGTGTTTTTCGGCTTACTCGCGATCATTGCTTTCTTCGTGGTCTCGTTCGCCATGTTGGCGTCCTACAAACGCGACAAGGCAGAGTCGATACTGTCTTACATCAGTGACGAAACAAAAAAACTGGCGAAATATTTCCCGGCACCGTTGCCGGACCAGCAAGAGATCAAAAATTCGATATGGCTTGAACAGAACTGGTCCAATGAAGATCGCTTCTGGTTTCACCACACCCACCAGGGGACAGCAACGATTACCGTGCCATACGAATGGTTCGTGGCCCTGGATCAACCTGAGTTGTTTTTGTTCGGCAATCCAAAGCGTTTGTCCGATCTGGAATATTTGAAGCAGTTCGGGTTTATCCCAAGCCCGAGCAGGAAGAAGCTCGATAAGGCGAATAATCTCTGGGGCAGACGGAATATCTCCGAGCGGGAGCAATCCTGGCTCACGGATTTTGAGAGAAATTTTGGCTACCGACCACCCTCTGGCCAATTGTCAGATCAAGCCTCAAAGGAGGAAAAGCGCAAGGAACGCGAAAAAGACACCGGCACACGGCGAAACGAGGGCTTGTTGCCGGTTGGGTTTGCCAGGCTACGCGGTGCCAAAAATCCTGTAACTGGTGAAACTGAGCCTGAGCAAATCGGCTTTACCTGTGCTGCCTGTCATACCGGTCATCTCGAGTACAAAGACACCAGCTTACGCTTCGACGGCGGTCCGGCGATGACGGATCTGCGCAAATTTGAATCCGCAGTCGGTCTCTCCATCGCCTATACGCTCAAGATTCCATCACGCTTTTGCCGGTTCGCGGACAGGGTTCTGGAAAATCAAGAGAAGCGGGAACCGGACAAATCCAAAAAAGCGGACAGGCCAGAGCGAAAGAGAGTCCTGAAAAATCAATTGAGAAAAAGATTTGCCGAGATCAAAGCTCGCTTCGAATGGCGTAACGAAATCCTTGAGGCCCGCGGCGTTGATAATTTGGGTGAAGGCTTTGGGCGTCTTGATGCCCTCAACAGGATCGGGAATCAGGTTTTTTACGAAAATATGTTGCCAACAAAGCTGGTGGATTGTGCCGTTGACCTGCTGGCAATCTTTGAGGCCGACGAACTCAAAAAGCGCAAAATGGAATGCGCCCATAAATTTGATATCGTAAAGGACGGAGTTTTTCAGGACAGCGAGCTGGAAGACGTTTTAAGGCCGGACCGGAAACTGGCCGGCAATCTGCAGCCCGTCAATGCGCCGGTCAGTTATCCGCCTCTTTGGGGTGTATCCTGGTTTTCATGGGCGCAATATGACGCATCTGTTTTCAATGAACTTGTGCGCAATGCCGGCGAGGCCCTGGGCGTCAAGGCTTTCGTCAATCTGGTGAATGATGGCAATAAGGAACTGCCACTGTTCGGATCGTCGGTCAATTTGAAAAACCTCTATTGGCTGGAAAAAACTCTTCGCGGCGATCATCCAAGGGATAAACAACCCGTAGGTTTCAAGGGGCTGAACGCGCCGGTCTGGCCGACCATCAAGCACTCCTATAACGGGGTCGTCCTGCGTGACCAGGATGACAAAATTTGGTCGCACCTCGACAAAAACTGGTCGATCGACCTGGAGAGCGTCAGGAAAGGCCGCGAGGTTTACCGTGATCATTGTTTTGAGTGTCATCGAGCCCCGATTCGCGACGCCGCATACGGTGAAACAGGCTCCGGGGCTACGTTCTGGAAAACCGAAAACCCGGTTCTGGATAACGATCCTGAGCAAAAGAAAAGAAAAGACTGGATTGGCTCCGGCAGTGATGCGCTATTCAATGTGGTTCAGAAGAAGGTCAAGGAAATCGGCACCGATCCACAGCAAGCCTTGGTACTCAGTAATCGTAAAATTTATTTTCCTAAGCAAATACAGTTCTTCGACTTCACGTTTACCCAAGGCGAGATAGACAGGCTTGGGCTGAGTGAAAAGAAAGTCGAGGAACTCATGCGAGACCGGGATGCAAAACGGTCTCTCCAGAGGAATCCACTTCAGGCCTTGAACTGGCGAAACGGTTGCGGGTTGCATGATGATCCTCAAAAAAGGTCGACTTTTGCACTTGCGCTTATGGCTACGGTCGACAAGGCCATCGACGTCAGGTTTGAGGCTGACAAGGCAAAACCTGGAGACATTGATCGGATTCAGGGGCCGCGGAAAAACTGTCCAAATCCGAACGTTTACCGCACCGTCAAGGTGATTGACGATCCCGAACACAAAAAGGGGCGTGAGCATGACTCTGATCGCAAGCTCTATCCAGACATTTACATCGATAATGATCCAAGCAAAAAGAAAATCACCACGCGCCCGGTCTATCGTGCGCGGCCGCTAGACGGTGTTTGGGCGACAGCTCCCTATCTGCACAACGGCTCCGTTCCAAATCTAGAAGACATGCTGAAACCTGCTTCGAAACGTACGAAAGTTTTTTGCGTAGGCAGCAGACAATTCGATCCGGAGAAAGTCGGCATCGCAATACAGACCCCTGAAGGAAGCGCAAAGGACAAGGAGAAAACCTGCCCCAAAGGTCTTACGCGCCTCGACACTGCTGAGCTCGGGAACAGCAACGCGGGACATTCTTTCGAAGCCGGTAAAGCTGTTGACCCGAGGACGTATCCCCCAGGCGTCATTGGTCGGATACTGATTGAGGACGAGCCGTTCAACCTCATCCAATATCTGAAAACGCTATAGGCGATGTCATGGTGGGAGTTATGTCGCTGCAGCCGATACGAGATCAGCTCCAATATTCCCATGAATTCTGCCGGCGATCACATAGGTCGGGCAGGGAAAAGCATTGGGTGGTAAAGTGATGGCGACCGCGAAAGGCAAGCGGAAAAAGAAACCGCACCTTCAGCAGGCCAAGCAGGCCCTGAAGAATATGCTCCCGCAGGAATCGTCCTATGTAAATTCTTCGCAGGAACAGTTGGAAATTGAGCGTAAGGCCATTGCCAAATGGACAGAAAAAACGGGCAAGACGGACGCTAAGAACCTCACGGGTATTGCACTTTCAGGTGGCGGAATTCGTTCCGCCGTTTTTTCACTTGGTGTCCTGCAAGCCCTTGCCCACCACGACGTACTGAAACGGTTTGACTATCTCTCCACTGTCTCCGGTGGCGGCTATATCGGATCTTGCCTAACGTGGTGGCTCTCCGGGAAAAGTGGAGACAAACGGAAATTCGGGGTGGATCCCGATAATTTTCCGTTTGGGACGACAGATCCCACCTATCCGGGAGGCCAGGAGCTGAGTGACACAGTTCAATTTTTGCGTAACAACGGCAACTACCTTACGCCAGGTGCAGGCATTACGGTTCTGTCTGGAGTTGCCATCCTGCTTAGGGCTATCTTCCTGAACCTGTTTGTTTGGATACCTTTGGCAGCCGGTCTCTTTGCGCTCATGATTGGGGCGGGTTTCGTAATCGATTGCATAACCGACTGGATTTATGAGCTGGCTCAGTGGCCACCCAATGCGATTCCAAACCCGTTCCAGGGACTGATCTCTGCAAAAGCTCTTGCGCATGTGCCGCAAGAACATCTGCCGATCTTTCAATTTCTGATTATTCTCGGCGTGGTTGGAATTCTTTGGTTTGCGGTAGCATGTATCGACTATGCATTTTTTACGCGACTTTGCGCAAACTGTCTCGACAAGTTGGGTCAAAAGAGGCCGCAGGCCGCGAATGACAAGAGTCAGTACATCTACGAGACAATCGTCCGGGTGGGCGGTCCGGTCTTTGTATCCATCGTAATGGTGGCAGCCGCCTATTACTGGCGTGAGTCACTCATTGATTTTTATTCCCTTGAAAATTGGAAACCCAGGATCGTTCAATATTCATTCGTGATCACATCAACAGTGCTGGCAATCACGTTATTTTTTGCGTTCTTGGTCAGGTGGCTTTGGCGAGTCAAGGACCTGACTTTTCAATACGGTATTAGACGCTTTTTTGAGCGCCTTTACGGGCGCGTCGTGCTTGGCTCTGCAATTCTGATAATTATTGGGCTCATCCCATTTGCAGTCGCATCTCTTCGCGAGCAGGCATCAACCAGTTTCGGCATTTCATCAAGCAGTTTTGGCATCCTTAGTGTGATGTTCGGCGTTGCGACCGGTATTTGGGGACACCTTCAATCCGCCAGCTCAAAATTGGGAAAACTGGGTCCGAGTGTCGTTTTGCCGATTGGGTCCGCATTACTATTTTTCGGAATATTTGTTCTCGCCTACCATCTTGCAAGCATCTGGTTTCAACCCGATGCTCTTTCTGTGAGCAATCCAGATCTGGTGAAAATTGCATTTGCCTTCATATTTTTCCTCGCCCTTGCAACGGCCTTATTGACCAACATCAATCACATTTCTCCCCGGCAGTACTACCGGGACCGTTTGATGGAAACATTTTTGCCAGACGCCGAAACGGTCAAAGCCGTAAAGCAAGGCTTAGCGAGTTCATCAAAAAAAGCTGAGAGATTTCTTCTTTCCGACGCGTGGGATGCCGCAAATCCGAAAGGCCCATATCCGATCATTAATTCGAATGTAATCTTGGTAAACTCAGGAAACCCAAAATTCCGCTTGCGCGGCGGTGACAGTTTCGTCCTTACCCCCTTCTATTGCGGGAGCGAAGCAACGGGCTGGGTGCGTACCGAGAATTTTGCCAAGGGTGAGCTTCGACTTGCAACCGCAATGGCAATCTCAGGAGCAGCAGCAAACCCAAATGCTGGCCCGGGTGGCAAAGGATTGACGCGAAACCGTTTCATCTCAGCTGTGATGACATTGTTGAACTTGCGGCTCGGTTACTGGGTGCGCCGACCTGCCAAAACCCGGTTATGGAAGCGCAATCCGAACCTTTTCCACCCTGGTCTAACATTCTGTGTGCCCGGTATCGGATATCGGGAAGAACGTCGTTTTCTGGAGTTAAGCGATGGCGGTCACTTTGAAAACTTGGGGATATATGAGCTCATTCGCCGAAAATGCCGGTTGATTGTCGTCTGCGACGGTGGACAGGATGTGCAAGCTTCCTACAGCGACTTTGTTACGGCGATACGCCGAGTCGAACAGGATTTCGGTGCTGAAATTGCCTTTGAAAATGGTGGTCCGGAAAGAATGATTGCCAGGCCGGTCGCCGACGACTACCCCAAAGATGCCGATTTCGCCGATCACGGGTTCTTATGGGCGACCATAAAATATCATCGTGAAGGACCTGCTGGCGGACCAGAGGAAGGGGTACTGATTTATTTGAAGACAACAATGATCAGGGAACTGGGTATGAAGGCGAAGGGCTACAAAGGAGCATATCCGGATTTTCCTGACCAGACGACAGCCGACCAATTTTTCGACGATGAACAGTTTGAGGCGTACAGAGAAGTGGGATTTCGAATTGCAGATTCTCTATGCAGAGACAAGGGTCTTGATTTTCAGAGATTGTTACGGAACATCAAGACGTAAAATAAGGACAAATAAGAAAACGAACAAAATGGTCTAAATATTCCGCCGTCAACATTAATCCTTACGCATTATAACGTCATCAAGCCCTTTGCGCCGCGACACGACATCGATTTGAACAATAATGCGCGGTCTTGCGGCGACCAGTGTGCGAGCCGGATACAAAAATTGCACCGCAGTGCGCGCACTTCATCACGAGAGCACCTCCCGTCATAACACTGGCAGCTTCCAAGAGCATAAAACCCTGAAGTGAATCTGGAACTAGTGTAAGGCTCAGCCCATTAGTTCCCGGTGGGGTCACCAAATCAGGTTTTATGTCAGCAATATGTTGCGCCGCCATCGTGCGGAAATCAGCGGCTGCCTGAAACGTCGAGCTATTATTGTATTCGACGAGGATATTTCGCATTCCAACTTGAAGCTCGATAAGGTCATCAATGTGGATTGCGTCCCCGGGTGCTGGAAATCCATACTTACGAACAAATTCAATCAGGCTTTCACTGTCTTTTGCATTTACATATTCGGTAACCAGAAGGTTCTTGAGCCCGTCAAGGCGACGAACATATGTTTCTCGGCGTTCGGTTCGATATTGCAACCAAAGCTTAGCTTCAACAATTGGGGGCGAAAGTATTTCGTGCAGTTGATTGGCCACTTTTGAGCCAAAATCAGGTCCGTCACGATCGAGTGCTACCCGTTCTGCTCCATCAGGACTTTCTTCCCTTCCGACAATTCCATCCTGGCATCGCTCCCACTCGATAGAAATGGCGTACGTCACCGTGTGCTCCTAAAATGCTAAAATGCGGCTATAGTTATATTTTATAGTTTCAGCCAATTGCAAGTCACAACTTTTAACATAAAATGCTCATAAGAATGATTTTATAGGCACGGCAATGAAATTGGGATTTTACTCAAAGCAACAAGTTATCGATCTAACGAGCCTTTCGGCCACGACGCTATGGCGAGAGGCCAAGGCTGAGCGCTTTCCCAGGCCAATTAAAATCTCTGCCGGTCGTGTCGGGTATCCAAGGAACGAAGTTGATGCGTGGCTTCAAGCGAAACTCGTAAATGCGGAGCAAACCTGATGAGGACAGTCAAAGATTTTTCATCCTCTATTATCAGCGGCCGCGGCGGCCGAATGGATGCAGCCACGATTGCAAAGAGTCTGGGTGGCCGAAAGGCCGGAGACGGTTATCTGGTTCCCTGCCCAGTTCCAGGGCATGGAAAAGGGCTTGGAGATAGAAATCCATCACTTTCAATTCGAAATGGAGAGCGGGGCTTACTTATTTATTGCCATGCTGGCTGTTCCGTTCGTGATGTGCATTTCGAGCTGCGTATTTGTGGATTGCTCGATCCCGACCACGAGTTTCACCAGCGCCAAACCCGCCCGACAGGGCGGGTTAAGCCTAACAAGTTGGAATATGAGTGCAGATGTGCAGGTGCACCAAGACGAGCAGATTCTCCAAACAGGGATATAGCCCTGAAGATATGGAATCAGGAAACAGTGCTTCTCAGCGGAACATTGGGCGCCGATTACTTCACCAATCACCGTCAACTTAATCTGGCTCGTCTGGACGACGTATCACATTGCCTGCGCTGGCACCCGGACAAGTTGATGATCATTGCATTGATGACTAATCCGGTCACGAACGAGCCCACAGGCGTGCACAGGACTTTTCTCAACGCAGACGGCAGTAAGCACGAACGCAAGATGCTCGGCCTCCAAGGTGTCATCCGTTTGTCGCCCGACGATACGGTTTCAAACGGCCTTGGCATCTGTGAAGGCATCGAGGATGGTTTGGCGGTTCTTTTATCGGGCTGGTCTCCGGTATGGGTTGCGACTAGTGCCAGGGCAATTCGCAACTTCCCTGTCCTTTCTGGTATCGAGGCGCTGACTATATTTGCTGATCCAGACACCGTAGGGATGGAGGCCGCCTGGGAGTGTGCTGCCCGCTGGTTGGAGGCTGAGTGTGAGGCGAAGGTTTCGCCACCGCAGGAAGGGGCCAATGTCTGAGGTTCTTCACATCAAGGATTGGAATGACGCCTTTGTTCACGGCATCAATGCGCTGGAAGTCGCGGATGAAACATGGATTCAAAGCCCACAGAATATCTCCGGCGAGAACGATTTCGATCCTGAACGCAGGCAAGTTACAGCACTGACAGCGATGGAACTTCTTCAAAAGGCGCTGCCAACGCGAGAAACAATGTTGACGCCATGGCTACCTGAGAAGGGACTTGCAATGGTTCATGCGCCGCGAGGTATCGGTAAGACGATGGTGGGGATTGGTGTGGGTTGGGCAATCGCTACAGGTGGCGAGTTCCTTGGTTGGAAAGCACCGCGACCGCGCCACGTTCTTTATATCGACGGTGAAATGCCCGGTGCAGATTTGCAGGAGCGTATCAGGCGTGTTGTCGATAGTAGCCAGAACCAACCACCGGCGAATGACTATTTCAAAATTGCTGCTGCTGACCTTTTACCCGAAGGCTTGCCTGATCTTGGTGACCCGGAGGCACAACAATTCTATGCGGACGTTGTGGGCGATGCTGATTGCATAATTGCTGATAATCTCTCAACCCTATGTCCCCGTATGAAAGAGAACGACGCCGATGGCTGGGTGTCGGTGCAGCAATGGGCATTGGCACAGCGTCGGGCAGGCAAATCTGTCTCATTCATCCACCATGATGGAAAGTCGGGCCAACAGCGTGGAACTTCCCGTAAGGAAGATGTACTCGACACGGTCATTGGCCTAAAGCGGCCTCCGGACTATTCAGCAGACCAGGGTTGCCGTTTCGAGCTTCGTTTCGAGAAGTCACGCGGATTTTACGGCGAGGAAGCCGCGCCATTCGAGGCATGGCTGCATAACGGGGAATGGCAGATCACCGAAATCAAATCCGGTGATGATGTCGAGACTCTGAAGGCACTTCAGAAACAAGGTCTTTCAATCCGCGATATTGCCGAACGTACCGGCATCAGCAAATCGACAGTACAACGCCGTTTAGAGGGAGATATTTAGGCAGTGTCCCGTGGGACGCTCTATAGGCCTGTCCCATGGGACATCTATTGAGGATTGAACAAATGGGACTACAGAAGGCAGATCATAACAGTAATTGAACTAGGTGGGATCATAACACAATGACAGATCATGTGAGATCGTTACCCAAGATGCTAACCGGCTCACTGCATCTCGAGTTTAAGAAATGTGGGCGCAGCAATTGCCGCTGCCAAAGAGGTGCTCTGCATGGGCCCTATTTCTATCACCACTGGCGTGAGGGCGGCCGCCAAAAGAAGCATTACGTTCCGCGCTCGGCTGTCGTTCCTGCATTGATTGCGATCGCACGACATAAGCAACTGCTGCCGTCGACCACAGCTATGCGTAGTCTTCTGAATAATTGAGAAGGATGACTGATATGAGTGAGACTTTGCAATTGTCGACTGTTCATGACCGTCCCGAACAGAAGCAAGAAAACAATATTGATGACGAGGAGACCTCGGAACAATTTCAAGAACGGGTGCGCTCTGAAGCAGCCGTACAATTTCAAACCCTAAAGGATGAAGCTCGGGCTCTTTTTGGGATGGTGGATGGCCGCCCGGGCGTCCGTTCACCTAGGGAGTGGGGAAAAATGCTGGAAAGAGCAGGTGACGAGATCGGCAACGGTCGCTTCATTGTCCGTTTCCTTGGGGCAGAGAGATATCTTGATGCTAAGACAGTCGCAGTCCTGGTTACTCTTCGCCAAAGTCTCATAGCAGAGTTGCCGCGAACAACGACTGCAGCGGTCATGCGTGTCGATTCAGCTATAATTGCTTACTACAATATGCTTCGTGTCCAGGGCTGGATAGGCAATCTGGCCTTGGTCGTTGAGAGGGAATTATTCGGTGAAGCCCCCCTCAATGAATTTCATGGCGAAACCGTTGGCAACGCCTTGGAAGAACAGCTTGGTAGGCTCACCGAAACCATGTTGCCGCTGCTTGAACGCTCAAACCGAATGATGCTTCAGAGCCTAAAAGGGATGGGCTGAAATATAGCGAAATTGCATTCTGACGATGGTTACTGACGAATGTTCCAGACTATTTGCCTGTTACTCCTATGCTGAAATATGGACGATTGGAATGATTATATTGAATGTCCACTTTACCCCCCGAAAGTGGACATCAATCAGCCCGGGCCGGAAAGTCTAATAAGTGCCAAAGGCTATGAACATTTGAACGAGCCTCTTTCTGCCATCCGATATTCCCCACGTGAAGTAGCGTAAGGACGACTTCATACAAGTCGGAATGGGCAGCGATTGCTGCGCAAACCACCTAGTAAGCAACAGGGCTATTATCGATCATATCAGAGATCTTGCGCATCAAGTTGTCGTAAAATATTAGTTATATCAGTAATTTAGAAGGATATTCCCTCAGTGGTGCATGCGGAGTATTGTTCCGCTTTCTTTAAATGTTCATTCTCAAAATCAACTCAATCAAGGGTTTCAAGATCATCCAGAAACTCCGAACCCGGCTTCACAGCGGTAATCAGCAGATAGTCACGCGCTCTTGTGCAGGCGACGTAGAGCAGGTGCCGTTCAGTGTTGTAGACCTCTTCCAGGTCAGATGGATCAGTCACGGATTCGATGCGCGCCTGTAGTGGGGTCACTTCATCATCGCAGGCCATCACGACGACTGCTCTGAACTCCAACCCTTTGGCCATATGCATTGTACCGAGCGAGACATGACCGGATTTGTCGCTAACGCTTTCGGTTAGCTCGACCGCCTTCAGGCCTGCAGCCTGAACCGCTTCCTTCGCGCGAGACACTTGATCTTCTGATCGGACGAAGACACCGATCTCGTTCGGTAATATGCCCTCAGCCGCTCTTGCCTTGATCCAGTCGGATACCATCTTGGTTTCCTGGTCTCTACTGTCACACACCTGAACCGTCGGGGGAGGGCCATTGAGGACTGAGATAGTCTCGTCTCGTGTTTCCTTATTCTCGTCGACATCAGAGATAGCCTGAGGCAGCAAACGGTCGACCTGGTCGCGAATTTCCTCTGACGTGCGGTAGTTGATGCGCAAGGTATGGGAGCGTCCCTTTACATCAACACCAAGAGACGACCAGGAGAATGGTTGCTGGAAGATCCTTTGCCCGAGATCACCAACGAAGAAGAGGCTGTCGGCCCGCTTTGACCCAAGGGCAGAGAGAAAACGTAACTCTGCGACATCCACATCCTGAGCTTCATCAACTACAACAAAATCGAAAAGCGTTTCATCATTAGGCTGGAGCTTCTCAGTCACTCGGTAAAACAGTTCAGGCCAGGTAATTAAATTTTGCTCTGCAAGGGCAGAACGAACATCGGTAAAGACAGCCCAAAGGCCTTTTCGTTGTGCTTCGTTGATCCTGGTTTTGCGCCCAAGTCTGGGAATGTCGCGATAGGCTTCCCAGGTTTTTACCTGCCACGCATCGACTACTCTCTCCCATTCATCAAAAAGAAAACGTAGAACCTGATTAGTAAGGTTTTTGCTTTTACTGACTCGATCTATCAGCGAACGTACATCCTCCCGAGACGTCAGTTTTGGTTCGCCGAAGAAGCGTTTGTAGGTTTCCAGGCCTATCCCTGACACCGGATGAACAATGATCCTCTTGCGGACATCTGGCTCATTGCCCACGAGATATTTCAGCTTCTGTTTCAGGGCGTTTGAAAGGGCCGGTGAGAATGTCGTGATGGCAATATTTGCATCTGGATTTCTCCGGGCTAAAGTTACTGCCCTGTGGAGTGCAACAATTGTCTTGCCCGTTCCGGCAGACCCTGAAATGCGAACTGGACCATCATAATCCTGCTCAACAAATTTACGCTGGGCAGGGTGCAAAAAGACAGCCCATTGCTCCCACGGATAATCTAGAGCGCGTTCCAGTTCTTCCACACTGGTAAGTGTACGGAAACGGCGCTGTGCGTCCGGATGAGCGAAGGGGTCACTCTCTACCTTGGAGAATGTCACAGGCTTTGGTTTGTTGCCTGTGGCGATCTCCAGTAGTGCTTCGGCTGCCTCCTGGGGAAGACGGTCAGTGAGATTAAAGAGCGAATCCTCATTGGCTTTGCGGACATCCCCAATCCATTCTGCTGGCACGCCGTAAGAAAGAAGTTCGGCTTCAGGTATCTCAGCAAAGACCAACGGTTTCTCGTCCATCAATTCCGTGGCAGAGGTCTGTTCGTAGGATGGAATATCTTCAACAGTCTCGCGAACCTCGACAAGCTGAGCAGCACCAGTTTTGGGATGACGCTCGATCTTGCGGCGCTCTGCCCAACTATAGGCATCGTCATGATGGTCGACATAGCAGAGAAGGACACTTGATGCCGTCTTGTGCACCACCATGCGGACATCTCGGTTTACCCGCAGAGACCAGAAATTGGCGTCCTTTGATCGGTCTATCCGGTGAAACTTCATGCCCGGGCTGGTTGGATCAAGCTGAAGATCAAGTGCAGTGACTTTGACTGCCTTCTGCTCCTGATTGGTCAGCTTGGTCAGGCTTCGGGTGAAAGTATCTGCTATCCGGAATTCCACATTTGGACCTTTAGAATGTGGCTCATTCAAATTGTAGCAGGCGTCGGTTCAGCGCTATTTGCGCTATTTCTCCTGCCTCAACTGGTCAGCTCGGTAATTGGCGATAACAATCAGGTTATCCATGTAAATGGCGAATTTGTGCTCGGGTAGATCCCGATTGAACTTTATGGCCGCGCCCTCGCGTAAAAGAAACGGCGTGTTGTTATCAATCATGGCGTATTTAGGGTTCTCATTGAGATATTTTGCGGCATCTTCTGGATTCTTGATTATTTTTTTCAGATTCTGATACTGTTTTTTGTAAAGGAAATGTTGTATGAAATGATCAAGATTTTTTTTGTTTATTGCTTCGGGGATGAAGCCTACCGAAGTTACCTTATTCCATTCGGATGTAGCCGGGTGACTTGTCTTAAATTCTCCCTGAATAGCAGCATCAATCTCCGTATCTGGGAAAATCCGCGATAGGCCCCATTGCTTTAGATAGCTCTTTATCTTCTTTGTAATGTTGACGCTTAGTTTCCCTTTCACACCGAATTCATAGCTTACGCTAAATTTTCCCTTCGCATAAAGTGCTGCTTTGATGATTATGTTTTTGCCATCGTGTTTCCCCCCCTTATAAAACAACTTCACCCATGGGCAAGCTTGCCCGTCGTATTTGTCTTTTGCTTTGTAGGGCAAGAAGCTTGCCTGAACTTTCTCTAATCCATTATCAGTTTTCTGAACGAATTTCAGTTCGATTTCGGTGTCTACTCCTGCTTCAATTTTTAGAGCGCCGGAAAGGTCATCTATTCGTGTACCGAGTTCATACTTCCCTTGATCGACTTTGTTCGGTTCTGGAAGGTCAGGAAAGCAGATAGACCGTGGCGCCGAGCGATTGTATCTGGGAAGGGATAAGGTATCGCCCGGTTCGATATTTTCGTTAAGTCTCAGGAAATATGCGCCGTAATTTTTGGAAAGATGTTCTGTGAAGGCAATCTGATCGGGCGAAAGTGGGCGAGTTGGATCAAACTGTTGCGCGGAAACGGGCGATGCTGCGACGCAACATGTAAAGAATATAGAACAAAAGCACCGATACATTGATCTCTCTCTATCATCAATGAAAAATATTTTCATGCGATCAGGTGAAAGTGAAATAAAAGAAGGGTTATTTCAAGTATAATTCAAATCTCACACCCCAAATACTTTCATCACTTCGTCCCCCAGGTGATTGATGACCTTCACCGCGATGCGCCCTGATGAGGGCTTGTCGAAGGGCCGTGAGGTGTCGGCGTTGAGCGTCTCCCAGGCTTCCTGGTCGATCTCCGCTTTCAGTGTTGTCTTCAGCGCCTTGTAGGGGTCGTTGGCGCCGAGGAAATAGGCGTGGCGGACGAAGAAACTCTCCTCGTTATAGTCGGTGTCGATGAACCAGCAGGCGATGCCGTCGGGGCCGCTCGATTCGATCTCGCCGCTCTGCGGGTGGAACACGTCGACGCCCTTGATCTGGACCTGGATCTGATCATCGCCCGAGTCTGAAATCTCGATATCCGGCTCCCCAAAGATGACGAATAAATTGCCCTTGGCGGTTTTGGCCAGATCGTCGGCCATATGCAGATCGGCGTTCATGCGCGCCTTGAGCACGGGGATGCGCCCCAGCTTGTCGAACTCGGCTGAATGAGCGTCATAGTTGAAGGCGCAGGCGATCAGCACATCGAAACCGGCATCCGCTGCCTCGCGCGCTGCGGCGACGAGGTCGGGCCGGGCGACGGTGCCGAATTCGGGGCCGATGAAAACCCCAGCGCGCTTCTGTGAATCGCCTTCCATATACGTCCCCTCAGCGCAGATGAAATTGCCGGGCCAGCCGGTCAGCGACGTGAAGGTGATCTTGTCTTCCTTGTGCGCTTGCTGGACGCCTGCGGCTTTGAGGTTCTCAAGGATAACCTGAGCGAAGTCAGCTTCCTCGCCACGAGGTTCAGGCCGTGCGCGCTTGCCGTCCGCTGCCGCCATCTCATCGACCAATTCATCAGCTTCATCGACAGCGAGGACACGGTGCGGTGAGATGCTCTCGACGGTGAAGGGTCCGGCGACACGCACGCGGGAGTTGTCGGTGTACGGTTTGTCGTAGAGATATTCATGGTAGGCTTTAGCGGCGATGGAGGCGTCGATCTCCTTCTGCCGGGCGATGCGCCCCTCCCACCAGGCGGCGTGAAGCTGCCTGGCTTCGCTGTTCCAGCTCTCGTCTGCCTCGCGGGGAATTTCCCACTCTTCAAAGGTTGCTCCCAGCGCCGCATTGAGCTTCTTGCGCGCGGGTTCCAGCACCTCCTGGAACTTCTCCCAGATCACGTCGATCTCGGCATTATTGGCGATTGCTTTGAGCGTGATGTGCGGCACGCGCTCATAGACGAAGCCCTGGCGGATGTCGCCATGGGTCGGCGCGTCCTTCGGCGCGGTGCGGGTAATTTCGGCTTCCTTCTGTTGGCCTTGTGACGAGTCGGCCAGCAGGTAGTAAGAGTAGCGCGCTCCCATGATGCGTGCCCGTGCCAGCGCCATTGCCACGCGGGAGGTGTCGATGGTGATCCAGCGCCGCCCCCATTGTTCGGCGACATAACTGCAAGTGCCCGAGCCGCAGGTCGGGTCCAACACCAGATCACCGGGGTCTGTTGTCATGAGAATGCAACGTTGGATAGCAACAACCGCAGTTTGGACAACATAAGTGGGGTATTTTTCCCCATGCATGTCAGACCAAATGTTTGGCCTTGCAATGTGGTTCCAATCATCAAAAAAAACAACGCCACCAAGAGACTTTCCACCGCCATCGAATAGTCTTCCTGCCTGTTCTATCCGGGGCAACCCTTCTTCAAGGCTAAATCTCCATTGCTTATTCGGACCGCACTGCTTGCTCTGGCCACGAAAGTTATAATTTCCGCTGCGCGTCTCGCTGGGATGCTGGCTTACGATGGGATAATTAACTCTCGCCCACCGCCCTCCTGCCACTAGAAAACGCTCGATAGTTTCGTCATCAGCTCGGCCAATGTTTTCGAACTGCATTGGTTCGAATACTAAGGTGTTGAATTTACTCTCGTCTTCGGGTGCTCCCCGCTTTTCGTATAGTTCACGCGTTTTTATTTTTTCTCTATTTTTTGAATACCAGATAATACAGTCAAAGACGGTCTCAGTAATGAATGTCGCACTTTTCTTTTTAAATACGATTGTATTTACATAGTTTGTCTCCCCGAACACCTCGTCCATCAGCGTCCGCACGCGGTGCACATTCTCATCGCCGATCTGGACAAAGATTGAGCCGGAGTCGGTGAGGAGATCGCGCGCCACGGTCAACCGATCACGCAAATAGGTGAGGTAGGAGTGGATGCCATCGCGCCAGGTATCGCGGAAGGCTTTTACCATCTCCGGCTCGCGGGTGATGTGGCCGGCGTTGCCATCCTTCACGTCGCGGCTGGTGGTGGACCATTGGAAGTTGGAGTTGAATTTGATGCCGTAGGGCGGGTCGATATAAATACACTGCACCTTACCCCGCAGCCCTTCACGCTCGGCCAGCGACGCCATCACCTGCAGCGAGTCCCCCAGGATCATCCGGTTCGACCAGTTCTGGTCGTGGGCGTAGAACTCGGTCTTGGCCTCCTCGTCGCGTAGCCCGTTGAAGTCGGCGAACAGGTCCGGAATATCGGGCGCTTCTTCCTCTTGCCGCTCTTTGGATTGCTTCAACAGGTCGTCGATCAGGACCTTGGGGTGCACCTTCTCCTGGATGTAAAGCGGGGGGGCCTGCACCACCAGGTCTGACCAGTCCTGCTCGTCCTTGCCGCGCCAGACGAGCTGGGGGTCGAGATCGCGGTTACGCCGCTCATAGGCTTGTCTGATAGGCGTCTTGTCCTCCTCCGACATGACCGTTTCCAGTTCGGCGGTAGGGATGTTTTTCCGCGTCGACTCCTCATGGGTGAGGGTCTCGACCTTAATTTTTTTCTTTTTCGATGCCCTGCGTGCCACAGGCTTCTCCCTTTATTCCGCTTGTAGCTCTCGGACTCGTTTCAGGATTTTCAGAAAGGTTCCGTCCTCGATATGCCCCGCAATCACACCATCTGTGAAACGCTCACCGCGTGAGACCCTGAACATGTAACCTCGGATCAATTCCCTTTCGGCGTGTTTGATCCAGTCCATGGGTAACTCGTCGGGTCCTTTGGTATTTTCATAACCATCTGTTTCAAGCGGATGGATTCCAACCTCTTTGCACAAGTCCCAGAACTCATCCATCGGCTGAAGATATCTGTAGTAAGGCAGAGTGAACGATCCAGGTTTCTTTTCTGGCTGAATCAATTCGAAAAACGCATTCGGAGCATTGTTAGCTCCCTTGGCTCTCTCGAGTTGATTGATCATTACCCCAAGTGATGCCATCAGAGCGCCGTCCCATTAAGCCCCAACCGCCTGGAGCACACGCTGCACCAACGGATGGTTTTCTTGCCAGAATTGCGCGCAACGATCTTAGCCCGGCCCTCATCAAATGGACCTTCCCAGCGGCCGTTATGATCGAGTTTGTCCTGCATTCTGCCCTTTCCGCTGTTGCAATGGGAACATTCTGCGAGATGAACAAACGCCTTATCGTTTGGCTCGTTGACGTAGACCCAAAAGCTATTGCTCATTCCGCTGCCTCCAGCGCCGGTTCCTCATCCTCAGGTGCTTCAACCACATCCGTCTCCGGCTCGTTGGTACCATGCTCCACCACGACGAGCTTACCCATGGCTGTGCTTGCGAGATTGGCGAGTGCGTGCATCCGCGCCGAGAAGAATGCATCATAGTCATCGGTGCGCAGTAGTTCCGGTGCAATTAGGTGCGTCTGCAGGATCGCATCAAGCTGATCGGTAGAGATTCCCTCTTTTTCCTCAATTCTCTTGAGATATACCGATGGTGCATCTCCGCCGATTGAGATGTTGGACTGCTTGGAAAGCGGTGTCTTGTTTGCAATGGAGTTGTAAGAAGATGGTGGAATACCCTGCTTCTTGCACCACGCTTGCGGGAAGATGTGGTGAATGTCGATCTTGTCATTGAAGAATGTCATCAGATCTGTTGGCCGCTGTGTGATGAAATCCTCGCATCCTTCCCGCATGAGCAAGGCGTGTACTCCTTTATAGGCTGCGGAATTGCGAGAGCGCAGAGTCAGGAATCGG
The DNA here is from genome assembly GCA_021775555.1 of Hyphomicrobiales bacterium. Taxonomy (GTDB): domain Bacteria; phylum Pseudomonadota; class Alphaproteobacteria; order Rhizobiales; family Methyloligellaceae; genus UBA2767. Next base: position 65,501 of record JAJFHP010000057.1, read on the forward strand.
TCCACTTGCATGATCGCTTCCTGCACGGACCTGGGAACGGCATCATCGTTTGGAAGCCATGCGATCAGATCCGGTACGTCCCGCGCAAGCCTGGTTTCGGTCGTCGAACTGTATAGTTCACCAAGTACGATCGACCAGAACCAGCGGGAGAGTTTCTCCTTTGCCGCTGCTGATTGTGCGGTTCGGCCCAGGATTGCGAAAGTGGCAGCGAGGGTGACCAATTGCGGTGGGTAGGGAACATCCTTGTGCCAGATGATTTTCTGCTCATTGAGAAATTTACCAGCCTCAACAAAGCCCTGCTCAATAACATCAGCATATTGTCGATAGGCCTTCAGGGGCAGTCCGAGAAGCGCATCGCGCCTGCAACTCACTTGCGGGAGTTCCTTACCTTTGACGCCTTCTTCCATCTTGTCACTACGGAGCTTGAGGGTGTGCAGGAGAGTACACGCTTGCAGGAAGTCAGTGTTGGCGAGTCCTGTCAGGACATCTTGCTTTATTGGGTGGCCGAGAATGCGTTGTTTGCGACCCGGTTCAGCACGGTCAATAGGGCCATACCAGTCTTCCCTGAGATCAAATTCATCGGCAGCAAATATTGCGGTTACGAGTTCAAAGGCATCGAGTTTCTTGCCGCCGACATTGACCTTCTCAAATACCAGGCAGATGGCTTCGCGGGTATTTCGTTTATCCAGCCGGATAATGGGCATCTCATAGCGAAGTATGCGTTCTAGAACGCCTTCGTGAAAGTCGCGCTCTTCTGTCCCGATATCTACGTCTTTTGCTTTCCAATAGTCACGCCAGTCGTACAGCCATTTTCTGCTGTCGAAGGCCTTGTTGAGAGGGAACATATGATGTTCGTACTCAGCTTCCGGAGTGGAGAGGTCAAGTTCAATATCCTTACCGAAATTCTTTTTGATCACATGGTTGGCCGGCACTCCGATAATAGCGTCTTCCAGATTAGCTCCGGCACTCACGGCTTGCATGATGTCGATATAATAGTAGCGCTCGATCTCTGCGCCTTTGGCGTTTCGAGTGCGTACTGGTTTGTCAGAGAATGTGGATTGGAATAGCGATGTGATCCTCTGCTGGCCATCGAGCAATAGCTCTTCTGGCTCGATCTCCTTGGGCGCAACACCTGCCAGAAGCCGTGGTTTGAACCTAACCTCACCGCCGGTCCTGAGCGTCAGCAGGGCGCCAACCGGGAAGCCTTTCGCAACCGAAGCAATCAGGCTTTTGACGTCCTCGTCTCCCCAGACATAATCTCGCTGGAAGTCTGGCAATTGCAGCCGTCCCTCGTCGGCCCAGCGGAGAATGTCTTTCAGGTCTTGTTTTGTGGATTCAAACATCACGCCTCTTCAAGCTGAACATATGATTTGACGAGCTTGTTGAACTCATCCTCGATCTCAAAAACTTCAGTGAATTCAGCGAAGGCCCAGCGCCCAAACTTGCCAAGATTATTCACACCCGGAACCCAATAAGCCTTCATGGTATTGGCCTTCTCCTTGGCATCTTCACCGCGATAGCCTTTGATCTCGACGATCAGGTTAAGCGGATCCTCGTGGCCGTCGTCGATCTGGACGATAAAGTCAGGGATATATTTTCGCGCCTTGCCACCCATGACGTACGGCACCTCCAGACCGAGGTTTTGGTTTTTTACGTAGGCTTTGACGCGGTCGTGATCTTCAGCGACGCGACAGAATTCAGCCTCCCAGTCACTATCGCAGACCACCCAGTTTATGTGTGACTTACGAGGATCTGTTTTCCAGCGTGTTGCCTTTGAAGTTGTAAAGTTGACGTAGTGTGTTGAACCTTTTGGATTGTAGGCATCCAGGATAGCCTTAACGGGCTGCTCCTCTGACAGTGTCTCCGTTATGGCCGCCTTGATGCGCTCGCAGGCCATGTCGGCAATTTCCTGGTAAAGCAACTGGCCAGGGAAGGTGCCGCCGGAGCATTTCAGATAGCCGCCATCCAGCCATTGCCGCGCGATGCGCTTTAACTGTCCAAACAAGTGTAGCTTCGGTTCGTCACCATGGTCTCGGTATTTCTGGTAGAGGAGATATTTGGCAAGATGGAACAGGATAGTGCTGCGCCGCATATCCTGCAGATGCTCCACTGTCAGATCGACACCCTCGCCAACGATGCCTTGCGTCTTCGTCTTGGTGGGGCCTACGAGTTCCGGTGTCAGGTTCAGCACCGAATCCGCACTGAAATTTGCTATCAGGCGCTCGTCGGGAAGCTCTACCCGGTAGCCTTCAACGCGGGGAAAACTGATTTCCAACTGATCCCGGTCCGGGCTGACCGCATGCACACGAACCGTCTCCCGCGGTTTCTTGGGAGGTGCCACGACAGGCTTTGCAGCAAAGTCGAAGGGTATCCCCAAAACGTCGGCATACTCGACATCAAAGAGGCCCTCTTCGTTCAGGTCATAAGATTGGCGGCGCAGACCGCGACCGACAACCTGCTCACACAAGAGCTGGGTGCCAAATGCGCGCACGCCAAGAATATGAGTGACGGTGTTTGCATCCCAGCCTTCCGTTAGCATGGAGACCGAAACAACGCAGCGAATGGATCCGCCCAGACGATCCTTCTTTCCAACCGTATTCATCACTTCGCGCAGAAGATCCTGATCAGTGATGTTATCGCCGGCGCCCAGACCCTCACGCTGCACGATTTCCTTGTGGAAGCGCTCGATTTCATCAGCCGCCATCTCGCGGAAGTTTTTGTCTAGGGCGTCGCCGGATTCCAGTTGAGTGCTGTCTATTAGAAATGTGTTGGGACGTGCGAGACGGTTGCCGTGTTCATCATAGTTTCTGAACAGGGGCAATCGACCATTTTCAAATGTGCTGGTGCCATCCTCCTGTTCACGGATAAAGCCGGAAATGAAGTCGTGAACCAGCTTGGATGTAGAGGTGTTGTTACAGACGACGATGAAGACGGGAGGCACATCGATGCCCTCTTCTTCCCATAGGTCAAAGATCTTTTTGTAGTGGCCGTAGAGTGCTTCAAGCGCAGTCTGCAGGTCTGCAGGAAGGCTCAGCGGGTCAAGTCCCTTGGCAGACTTTCCACGGCCCTTCTTCGGCATCTTCTTGCCAATATGGTCCCACAAGTTTCGGAACTTCGGCGTATCACCGCCTGGAACATTATCGGCGATGGGTACACGTGGCAGCTTCACAATCCCGCATTCAATCGCATCCATGAGCGAGAAGTCACTCATCGTCCAGGGGAAGAGGGTGCCTTCTGCGTAGCCTGAACCCTGCAAGAAAAAGGGCGTCGCCGAAAGATCGTAGACAGTACGGACACCGAGTTTGCGTTTGATGGCTTCGATGCCCGAGATCCAGAGACGCGCTGCTTCGTTGTTATCCTTGGCTTCGGTCTTATCATCGCCCTTGAGTTCGCCGATATCGTCCGTTCCTGGCCGTTCGCGGTAGCAATGGTGAGCCTCGTCGTTCAGGACAAGAATATTCTTGATGCCCATCAGACCGGGCATTACGCGCTGTATCATCTGGCCTTCAGTCTCGAGAGTTTCGAGACCGGCACCGCGACCTTGTAAAAGAGCCCTTGTGCCCTTTGCGACTTCCATGCGCTCGCGCAGTTTGAAGGCGTGGTAGTTGGTGATGACGATCTTGGCACGGTCAATGTCACCCAGCATATCGTTGGGGACGATTTCGCGAGACTTGTAATAACTGTCGGGATCGTTCGGCTGCAGTACACGCAGCCTGTCCTTGATGGTGATGCCCGGCGTGACAATTAGAAAGCCGCGGGTGAATAATTTTGAATTCGGATGCCGCGCAGCATTCACCGTCTGCCAGGCGATCAGCATGGCCATGACTGTCGTTTTACCGGCGCCGGTGGCGAGCTTTAGGGCAATGCGATTTAGCTCAGGATTGGCCTGCTCGTTGGCCCCCTTGATGTGATTCAGAAATATTTTCCCCTGCTTCCCCATCTTAGGCGCAACTTCTGTGAGCCAGATGGCCGTCTCAACCGCCTCGACCTGACAGAAGAACGGCCGAATGTCATGGAAGCGGTGGTGGCGCCAGTGTTGAAGCAGACGGGCTGTTTCAGGTGTTACTTGCCAGTCGTTTGGGTTGGGCAGTGCACGCCAGCTATCTATATAACCACGGAGTTCATTGATGATTGGGGTTGGATTATATTCCTGCTCCTGTGTAGAGAGACCGTCAGAGCTTCCCAAAGTCATTTCCGATTGAACGGTAGATGACTTCTTTCGTTTTTTAGGCTTTGGAACAGGTGTGATCAGTTCTGAGCGGCGGCGTGATGGTAAAATTTCATTGGTGGGCTGCCCATCATCATCCAGCTCCCAGTGACGGGCGGAATAGTCATAAGGGGAATTCAGGATCGGTTTCTCGAAGAAATTTTGTGACATACTTTATACCACCCCCGGATCCCCAAACATGATCTTGTACTGTAAACGTTGTCAGGAATATTTTTCCATAAATATATCGAATACTTGTTATGTTTGATTGATAGTTAATTGAGTGGATGATTGAACAATTATCCATGATTTCGATATTTATTTCCATGACATTTTGGCGAAATCAGTTGATGAGCTCTAAATAAACTGATCCCTAATCTAACCCTGTCGAGGTGTGGATTCAAATGGCATCAATTGATGTTTCCAGTCGGACAACGTTGGAGACTCGTTTCTTGTCAGTTATGATGTCGTGAAAGAGCCTACTCCATGCCTCCAAAGCTCGTCTCTTCTCGCTCAGGTATTCATTACGGTCATAAACACCAGTGACTGCGGCTGCACCACCCGTGTCAGACATCTGATTGAGCACGCGTGAGACGATGAAGCGCGGGATGCCGATGCGTTCCCCAGTGATATTGGTTGTGCCCGTCCGTCGGAAATCATGTGGCCTGACATCTTCAACCTTCAGCGCCGTAGTCAGGCGCTTTGACGCCCGGGTTAGGGCATGGCGTGTCATGGATCCAGTGCCATCGGGGGAGGGGAAGGCATACCCTCTCCAGTCATTGGTTGTGGGTTGTTCGGTAGGCGTATTTATGGCTGCAAGCATGAAGGCCTGATCCAGCAAATGAACGGCGAGACCGGACAAAGGCACAACATGTGTGTGATGGTTTTTCGTGCGTGATCCAGGAATGGTCCAGAGCTTGCGTTCACGGTCAATCTCTTCGGCATGAATGCCAATCACCTCGCTCCCACGCTGAAGCGTGACCATGGCAAGCTGGATGACGAGCCCCATCTCCGATGTCATTTGCAAACTTTCCAACGCCACAGGGTCAGCAGCGCCCGACCATATGGAGCGTATTTCATCATCGGTGAGGACCCTGTCTCGGGGTTTTGCTCTAGGCACCTCGACAAGCTGTGCTGGGTTTTTTTCAGCCACTTCGCGGCGTATCGCATAATTGTAGGCTTGGCGGATGACGTCTCTGCAGTGACGTGCGCTTGATGGTGCTCTTTCCCCGATTTTGTCCAGGAACTGCTGGATGTCGTGGCGGGTCAACTCTTCTATCGGAACCGAACCAAGGCGGGGTTTGATTTCACGTTCATAAAAGTCGCGCTCAAGCTTCAGGGTGCTTTGCCGTTTTGGTCTGGCATTCGGCTTGTGGCGGCCTTTGGATGAATCTTCAAAATAAGATTCAATAAGCGTATCAAGGGTTGAGAGTTGTCTCGATTTTGCCGCAACCTTGGCCGCCTTCTTCTCTTTTGCCGGATCTTCTCCTTCGGCGATGTATCCTATTGATTTGCGGGCCAGGTCGCGTGCCTGGGAAAGAGATACGGACGGATAGCGTCCAAGGGTCAGCCGGCGTTGTCGGCCTTCCTGGGTGCGATATCGCAGCGTCCAACTTTTCTTCCCCGCTGGTGACACGCGTAAAGCCAAACCGGGTTGCTTGCCATCACCATACTCAACCTGTTTTCCTGCCACCGGCTTGGCGGATTCAACTGAAGCTGCTGTAAGGCTCTTGCCCATCAAACCTCCAAATAGGTCACAAATAGGTCACAGATCGAAGAAATAGCATGAAACGAGTTGAATGCAAAATGTACCAATAAATGGCAGAATATATACGGTTAAGTGCGCTTTTTGAAATGTCATGAAATTGGCTGAAACGCGCTAACCCCCAGACTACAAATCTGGGGGTCGGGGGTTCGAATCCTCCCCGGCGCGCCACTCCTGAACAGTACTGGGCACCATTGAAGGCGGTAGAGCTTCTTCTGCGGTCAGTTGCTGCTCTAGAGCAGCTTTCGACCCGCTGATACGGATACTTTGCTCAGAGACACTCACATCCGACAGGAAGTGCCGGATATAGGCCCGGCGCAGCTGCGGATTGCTGTCGCCCTTGAGAGCTGTCCTCAGAGCCTTGGAAACAACCTCGAACCGCTTTGACGTAACCTCGGCAATCGGCTGGTTGAGCTCGCGTTCCTTGTAGGCAGTTAGCCGGATGAGTTCATCATCTTGGTTCTGGCGCTTGGTGAGGCGTGCGCTTAGAGCTCGCAGCTGGGCAGCGTCACCCACCTCGATTGCGTCCACCAGGTTCTGGATTTGCTTGGCAATGTCGCGGCGTTGATTGCGGAGCTCGCGAAGCTCTTTCTGGAGGCCATCCCGGCGGCCAGAGTTGCGCGCGACCAGCGCCCCCACAATTTCCTTCAGCCGCTTGGGTTGCATGATCCTGTCGCACAGGGCGTCGATGATGATCTCATCAAGCTTCGGCATGGATACCCTCACGCCAGGGCACGCAGCGCGTCCGCTGTCTGCTTTTTTGGAGCAAGCGTAATAGCGATACTGCCCACCCTTGCCCGTCTGTATGCGCATCTGCGCTCCGCAATGGTCGCAGCGAGCAATGCCAGTGAGAAGAATTTGGCTATTCGTGATGCGTGGATGTGTGATCGAGCAATGGCGCTTCTTCATCTGTTCCTGGACTGCATGGAAGATGTCATCCTCCATGACCCTTGGAACCTCAATCGGTATCCATTCTTCCCGTGGCCTGGGTCTTTGTTTGCGGCTGTCACGCCTGTTGAAGTAATGCGTTCCTATATAGGCCGAGCGGGTCAGGATGCCGTGGACAGTCTGAATGCTGAAGAGCCTACCCTTGCGATGCGTAAAGCCTCTCTCATTGAGGTAAGAGGTGACGTTCTTCACACCCATAGGACCTGACTTGCCGTCGCCGTGGAGATAGAGCCGGAAGATCAATTTGACGAGTTCGGCTTCCTTCGGCTCGGTAGCGAGCTTCTTCTTGTCCTTGTTCCCAACACGCTCCGCGACAATTGTCTTATAACCGAAGGGTGGCAGCGACCCATTCCAATACCCCCGGCGCGCGTTCTCCAGCATGGAGCGCTTCACATGCTTGGCAGTTTCCGCGCTTTGATATTCATCAAAGGACGACAGGATTTGCCGCGTGAGTTCGCCCTGTGCACCATCTCCGGTTTCCTGGGTCATGGAGACAACCTGTGCGCCATGCTTTGCAAACTCGCGACAGTAAAAGGCAGAACCGAAAGAATCCCGGAAGAAGCGTGAGAAGCTATGCACGATGATCAAATTGGCCGTCACTGCACCTGATTTTACAGCGGTGACCATCTGTTGGAACTCAGGGCGATTGTCATCGCGAGCCGAGGCTCCGGCATCTACATAACGTGCGACGATCTCTATATCGCGCTCGGTGCAATAGCGTTCAGCATGGGCGATCTGGTCAGGAATGGAGAGATCATGGTCCGCTTGACGTGTCGTTGAGACGCGCGCGTAAACAATTGCCTTTTGACCCATGACCTACCCCGTTAATTCATGCCGCAAATTCTTCAGCTGCTTCGTCTCTCAATATCTGGGCGATGATGTCGCCCAGATAGGTTTCAAGGATGGCGAGTTCCTCATCCGTGACCGGGGGATTCTGCGGCATATCGAGCTCGACATCAAATTCTTCGTGTTCACTGGTCAACCATGGCGCACTTCTTTCCCTGCCGATCTTCTGTCCGGCCCTTGCCTTTCCTTTGTGCTGAAATCGTCGCATTGGGAAAGCATGAGGAAAGGCACCAGACGCTCAAGAAAAATCGCATCCCGTTACGTAACGGGAATTTCGGCGAAGTTTTAAGCGGAGCAGAGCAATTTTGCACAAATCGGCACATAAGTGATTCGTTTTGGCCGTGCTATTCGCGTGTCTTGGAGACTTTTCTGATATGCCTGACTGATTGCTCAGCTCTCAAGACAGTTGATGAGAAATTTGCATAGGCTATCACCTGGTAGATAAGTGATCCGCAAGCCCGGAAGGCCGCATCCCGTAACGTAACGTTACGTAACGTAACGAAACCGCTACCTTGACCCGTAACGTAACGGGGTCGCAGTACTGGCCGGTACAGTACCGGCCCGTTACGTAACGGGAATGAGCTACTGTGAGAAAAGAGCGATGCGTTCCGCTGTTACGGGTCGGTAGTGACAGATCGCAAGTCCATGTATCGAAAGACTCCTGTGATTCTCATCACGGGGGACTTTGCCGAGTTTGATTTTGATCGGTAGCCAACATTCGAGACGGTGTCGATTGACGTCCGCTTTCAAGTCAAAAGCGGACATGATCTCTTTCCACTCTCGATTTCCGCTTTTGACCCATCGCGGACCTATTCAATACTTGTAATCGCCTAAATTAGTTACGTGAATAGCTCAATTCCAAGCAATATGACAAAGTGGTAGCGCGCTGGCATGATATGGATAACTATCCAAGGAGTAGGCCGATGGTCATGTATGTAATTTCATTTTGTCTTTTCTTATTCGCCTTAACCACGGCGCCCCTAGCGCAGCAGGTCAAGATTGAAGCAATTGGAGATGTGTGCCTGTCAAAAGAGGCCTGTTCGCAACACGATGCCATAGTTTTTATTCATGGAATCTATGGCAACGATTCTACGTTTAAGAACGGCGATTTCAACTGGCCCGTTTCGTTAAAGAAGGATTTTTCAGATCAAAATTTGGATGTCTATTTAATCAAATATAATCAAGCTCTTATCGAATGGCTTAAGAAGGATGTCGCGACGCTCGACGAGATCGTCGAAGCTCTTTTTGGGCAGCTACACGGTGACAGAGAAGTGTATTCCCACGGCTTGCTTTTCAATAGGCCATACCGATCCGTTGGAATTATTGGGCATAGTCTTGGTGGCAATGTAGCCACGGCTTATTTGCACTATGTGAAAAGTGAGTTAGGTCACACCGCACGTGCCAAGCACCCCTTCATCCTGACGCTCGGTACACCGTTAAACGGCTCTCAAATCGCAAATGTTGCGCTTATAGCCAAACAGATTATCTTGGGCTGGGAAGATCCATTACTTCGTTCCTTACAGCATGACAATACGTTTCTTCGAATGATGACAGGGTATCGGCGGGCAGAGAGAAATAAAGCAAGTAGGTTTGAGTGTCGGCCTGTACACCTATATGCGGGCGTTGAAGGAGCGCGAGTGCTAGGGCTGCGAATAGTTCCCTTGGAATCAGCTGTAAAACCGCTGCAGGAAATAGGAGCTAAGGAAATCAAATATTTTGAGTCTTATGACCACTCAGAAATTTCAAAACCGTCTGATAGAAGCGACCCGTTATATGTTTGGGTGAAGGGCATAATTGACGCAGAGCTAAAACGCGTCAGACGTCATAGTGGGTGTGTTTGTAAAAAAGTTGGAGTTGGATGGGGGGGCGCTGTTCCCATTGGTTGCAATCCTTGACTGTCGTCGATGCCAAAAACGAATTAGTTCTATGTCACGGTGTCGTTCACCGTTGGTCCCATAGTTTCGATGTCCGCTGCTGGCACAAAGCTGACAGTAGCGCCCACCTCGATTGATGACCCCTTTCGGGGGTAAAGCGAACATAAAACGCTACCCTGCCTGATGTCTGCTTATGACCCGAAGCGGACATCGCTAGGCACCGGCATTACTTCTCAACTAAATGCTCGGCGAAAAACGCAACCGTGCGCTCCCGTACAAGCTTGGCGCTTTCAGCGTGATAGGAGCCACGATGGTCACAACTGAAGCTGTGCCCCGCCGGGTAGATGTGAATCGGTATTAGGAAACGGCTTACCAGCCCCGTTACGTAACGTAACGCGTTCGCAGTACTGGCCGGTAATGTACCATCCCGTTACGTCACGGGAATTGGCTCCTTTTTTGGAGAGAACGAGGCGTCCCGCCGTTACGGGTCGGAAGCTGCAAAACTCCATTCCGCCAGCTGCCATCCCGTCTGTATCTAAAATATTTTTATAGGCAGTTTTTCGCAGGGGAGGTTGCGGGTCGCGAACTCATGTATCGAAAGCCCCCCGTGTTACTCATCGCGGGGGACGTCATGCTCGCTCTTTGCAACAGAAGACAGACAGGAGACGCTCAAGCCGTGTCACTGGGAAGTCCGGTCAGCGCTCTAGTGGAGAAGTAGCTCGATAGGCGCTACGATGGCAGAGAAGTGCCAACCGCTTACGTCTCGAACGCCCTAAAACCAAGCCCACCCCGGACCCCAAGCCAACTTCAGAACGGTAAGGTCAGGCCACGCCCTGAGCTATAAAATTTGACCCTGTGATCGATTACCAAGATAATCTCTCGATAATTTAATAATTGCTGAGGCTGTTCGTGGCCACACGAAATAATAAACCAGCAGATATTACAGATCGAACAATGTTCGATCTGCAAACTACGCGTGGCTGGATTGAAACAGTTGGTGTAGCGGTCGGCGTTATTGGCGCGGTCGTCACAATTTATTTTCAACTTTTCCCGGCGAAGCCACCTCTGGACACTGATCACAAAACAGTCGCTCACCCAGGTATCAATATCCCTGGCACGGTTACCCAGACGGGCACCGTCAATGTCATCGGTAGCGGCAACACGGTTTACGTTATTAACTACACAGTTCCGCAAGAGGAAAATCGATGGAAGAAGCGTGAAGCCGAGCTGCGTGCGGAGATTAAACTCATAACCAAGAATACAGCCGAAGACCGCACCGCGCTTGAGCAGGAACTGAAGACGGTACGTAGCAAGCGTGCATATGTTGAGAAAAGTCACGAAGACCGTGTTGCAGAGCTGAAGCGTATCGCCGGCGAACTGGAGAAGTTCCGCAAGGACGTCCCGGAGACGAAGATCAATCAAGCGCTTGGGGCTCTGGCGAAAGGCGATACAGGCGTTGCCGATGGCATCTTTGCTGAAGTCGGGGCCGCGTCTCAACCCAACATCGAGACTGCCGCCCGTGCCGCCTATGAGCGGGGCCGGATCGCATATGACGAAGTGCGCTGGCAGGATGCGCGTATACATTTCCAGCGGGCCGACCGTCTGTCGCCTGATCATGAGGATTATACCTTTTGGGCGGCGTACCTCGCCCAACGTCTTGGAGATTATTCGAGTGCTGGAAGACGCTATGAGGCGATCCAGGCGCATGTGCGCAGCGCAAAGGGTGAGGATGCCCCTGAAACGGCCACTGCCCTGAACGATCTCGCCGGAAACTATGAGTCACAAGGTCGCTACCAGGAGGCCGAGCCGCTCTACAAAAGGGCCATCGGGATAGACGAACATGGCCTGCCGGCCGGGCATCCCGACCTTGCCAGAGATTACAACAACCTCGCCCTGCTCTATTGGAAACAAGGGCGCTACCAGGAGGCCGAGCCGCTCTACAAAAGGGCCATGGGGATAGAGGAGAAGGCCCTGCGGGCCGGGCATCCCGACATTGCCGTCGTGATCAACAACCTCGCCCTGCTCTATAGGACACAAGGTCGCTACCAGGAGGCCGAGCCGCTCTACAAAAGGGCCATCAGGATAGACGAGAAGGCCCTGCCGGCCGGGCATCCCGACCTTGCCAGAGATTACAACAACCTCGCCGTGCTCTATGAGAAACAAGGGCGCTACCAGGAGGCCGAGCCGCTCCACAAAAAGGCACATGAGATATACGAACAGGCCCTGCCGGCCGGGCATCCCACCCTTGCCATAGGGCACAACAACCTCGCCGTGCTCTATGAGAAACAAGGTCGCTACCAGGAGGCAGAACGGCACTACAAAAATGCGCTTGGGATCTTGTCGGCCAAGCTGGGTAAACAACATCCCAATACACGGATTATAGCAGACAACTTTGCAATATTTCTGGGTAAGATTGACCGCAATTCTGAAGCAGACATACTGCGCAAGGACTATGGGCTTTAGAGCGTGACGCTCAGAGTTGAGGAAACCATATGGTACAGCTCGTCAAAATCGCTGATTGGACTGAGAGCAAACGCGGCAGCGTCATTTTCGTCCACGGTCTCGGCGGTCACCCTTACGACACCTGGCGGCAGTCGGCTGAAGACGATGCCTTCTGGCCCTTATGGCTTGCCCAGGACCTGGAAGGACTGTCAGTCTATTCGCTCAGCTATGCCGCGCCACCATCCAATTGGCTTGGCACTTCCATGTCGCTTCAGGAGAGAGCTGTTAACGTGCTTGCACTGCTTCTTTCAGACGAAGCGTTGATTGACGCTCCGATTAGCTTTGTGTGTCACAGCCTGGGCGGTCTGGTCGTCAAGCAAGTCTTGCGCGAGGCCGATGACCAAAGTGATCGCCAAAAGGAAGCCGGCCGGTTTCTGGATAATGTGAACGGTGTGGTTTTTCTGGCGACGCCGCACACAGGCTCTGCGCATGCGACGCTTCTCGATATATTCAGACTGGTCTTCTGGCCTTCGAAGGCAACCAAGGATCAAGTAAACCACAGCCCCGTCTTGCGAAAACTGAATGTCTGGTTTCGCAACTGGTCAGCCGACCGCAAGATGAAACATCTGGTCTTCTACGAAACTCAGGACACCGCCGCAGGAACCATCGTCAACCCCTCCAGCAGCGACCCTGGGCTCGCTGGCGTTGTAGCCGTCCCAATCGACGCCGATCACACAGAGATTTGCAAAATTAGCAACCGGGAAGCGCTTGTCTACCAACTGACCTACCAGTTCGTCGCGGATACGCTTACCAAGCCTCGGACAAACAAAAGGTCAGGGAAGCAGGCCGCACGGCGCAAAGACAAGCTTTCAAAGAACGATCTGCCGGAAATCAAGGTTCGGCAAAATCCGAATATAACCCCAATTCTTGTGCGCTTAGCTGTGCTGCTTGCTATTGGTTTCGTTGCCTTCAAGGGCATTGGAAGCATTTTTTGGCCGTCTGGCAGCTCCGGTTCGGTCGAGCGTCTCCCTTCCGAAACGCCAGGTATCAATATCCCCGGCACGGTTACACAGACAGGCACTGGCAACGTCATCGGTAGCGGCAATCGCTTACGTCTCGAACGCTCTAAAACCAAGTCCACCCCCGACCCGAAGCCAACTCCAGAGCGGTAAGATCAGATCAATCCATGAGCCGGAATATTATTATTCTTATGACAGATTGTAAGTATAATATCTCGATAAATAAATAATTACTGAGGCTACTCGTGGGTACGATAAAGAATAAGACTGCAGAAGATGCCAGACGAACTTGGTTCGATCTCCAAACCACTCGTGGTTGGATTGAAACGGTTGGCGCAGCTGTTGGTGTTATTGGCGCAGTCGTCACTATTTATTTTCAGCTCTTCCCGATGAAGCCGACTCTAACCACTGATCCCAAAACGAAGATCGCTATCCCTGGCACGGTTACCCAGACAGGCACTGGCAACGTCATCGGCAGCGGCAATACTGTCACGATCACTAATATCAGCTACCCCATTGAGCAATTTAAAGAGCAACAGAAGAAGCGGGAAGCTGAGTTACTGGCGGAATTCGCGCTCACATTTACCAGGAAAACAGCCGAAGGCCGCACAGCGCTTGAGCAGGAACTGAAGACAGTCCGGAGCAAGCTTGCAGACGTTGAGAAAAGTCACAAAGATCGTATCGCCGAGCTGAAACGTATCGCAGGCGAACTGGAGACGTTCCGCAAGGACGTCCCGAGCGAAAAACTCAAGCAAGCACTTGAGGCTCTCGCGAAAGGGGATACAGGCGGTGCCGATGGTATCTTAGCTGAAGTTGAGGCGATGGCTCAACGCCCCATTGAGACCGCCGCTCGTGCCGCCTATGAGCGCGGCCGGATCGCTTATGACGAAGTGCGCTGGCAGGAAGCGCGGGAACATTTCCAGCGAGCGGACCGGCTCGCGCCTGATCATGAGGATCATGCCTATTGGGCGGCGCAGCTTGCCGAACTTCTTGGAGACTATGTGAGTGCGGAGAGGCGCTACGAAGTGATCCTTGCACAAGTGCGCAGCGCAAAGGGAGAAGACGCTCCTGAAACAGCCGCCGCCATGAACAACCTAGCCGGGCTCTATCAGGTCCAGGGGCGCTACCCGGAGGCCGAGCCGTTCTACAAAAAGGCGCTTGCGATAAGCGAAAAGGCGTTGCCGGCCGGGCATCCAAACATCGCGTCGGGTTATAACAACCTCGCCATACTCTATATAAAACAAGGGAACTACCAGGAGGCCGAGCCGCTCTTCAAAAAGTCGATCGCGATAGACGAGAAGGCGTTGCCGGCCGGGCATCCCACCCTCGCGAACCGGTACAACAACCTAGCCGGGCTCTATCAGGTCCAGGGGCGCTACCCGGAGGCCGAGCCTCTCTTCAAAAAAGCCATCGAGATACACGAAAAGGTCCTGCCTGCCGGGCATCCTGACCTTGCGATTGATTACAACAACCTCGCCACGCTCTATATGTATCAAGAGCGCTACATTGAGGCCGAGCCGCTCTTCAAAAAGGCGATTGAGATAAAAGAAAAGGTTTTGCCGGCCGGGCATCCCAATCTCGCGATCGGTTACAACAACCTCGCCGGACTCTATTTCACACAAGGGCAATACCTGGAGGCCGAGCAGCTCTACAAAAAGGCGCTTGCGATAAACGAAAAGGCGCTGCCGGCCGGGTATCCAAACCTCGCGTCGGGTTACGACAACCTCGCCACGCTCTATGTAAAACAAGGGCGCTACATTGAGGCTGAGCCGCTCTTCAAAAAGGCCATCGAGATACACGAAAAGGTCCTGCCTGCCGGGCATCCCACACTTGTGACCGAGTATAACAACCTCGCCGAGTTCTATAAGGCACGGCGGCGCTACCCGGAGGCCGAGCCGCTCTACAAAAAAGCCATCGAGATACACGAAAAGGTCCTGCCTGCCGGGCATCCTGACCTTGCGATTGATTACAACAATCTCGCCACGCTCTATGTGAAACAAGGGCGCTACATTGAGGCGGAGCCGTTCTTCAAGAAGGCCATCGAGATATACGAAAAGGCCCTGCCAGCCGGGCATCTCACCCTTGCGGCCGAGTATAACAACCTCGCCGGGGTCTATCGGGGCCAGAAGCGCTACGGGGAGGCCGAGCGGCTCTACAAGAAAGTACTTGCGAGAGACGAGAAGGCGCTGCCAGCGGGTCATCCCGTCCTTGCGAGCGATTACAATAATCTCGCCGCACTCTTTGTGTCACAAGGACGCACCCAGGAGGCGGAGACGCTTTACAAGCAGGCGCTTGATATCGTGTCGGCCGGTATAGGCAAACAACATCCCGCCACGCGGATTGTAGCGGGCAACCTTGCAAAATTGCTGGACCAGCTCGGTCGTAATCCTGAAGCGGACACGCTGCGCAAGGACTATGGACTTTAGAGCGCGATGCGATCCTCTGAGAATACCATATAGATATGCGTTCGCCCCCCAAGGGGTTCGAGCATGTCGCAGGAGAGATATTTGGTGGGATGGACCTGACGGTAATTTTTATATTAGTCAGGAAGTTTTGCTCCAGGTCGTGAACGGTCTATCGATGTGCAGCCGTGCAACTTCCGCTTACCGCCCTCAAGCGGTCGTAACGCCGGATTGCTGGTGTCTGGTGACAATTAGAACCCAGTTCCCATTTTCATCCTCCCCGGCGCGCCACTCCTGATCAAATGTGGTTACCGCCATCTTGTTTGAAGGATAAGGTTCAGCCACAGCTTGCAGTAAGACATGTTTGGCTCAGTGGCTCCGCTGAACTTCCAGCATCTTCTCCCCACCTACCTGGCCAGCAATCCTGCAGATATTCTCATAGACCGGCCTTCGCAAGGCTCTCATGTCCCGCTGTCCATTCCTTCCGCCGAAACTCCTGCAGTGCCCATATGGCGACGCTCATTGAGCGATTGCTGGATAATCTGGGACGCGGACCACAAAAACAGGCCTGCCATGATGGCGGCGACAATCAGGTCTGGCCATGCTGTGTTGCTCATCCAAACACCCGCCGCAGCCAGCATAACAGCCACGTTGCCGAGGGCATCGTTACGGCTGCACAGCCAGACAGAGCGCACATTTGCATCGCCGTCCCTGTAACGTAAAAGCAGTAGAACACTGGCGATATTGGCAGTGAGTGCCAAAAAGCCGACGATCCCCATAACCTCGGCGCGTGGCACGCCAAGGACGATGATCTGGTAGGCGGTGGTGCCGAAAACCCATAGCCCCATCGCTCCAAGACTCAAACCCTTGAAAAGTGCCGCCGTCGACCGGATGCGCAATGGCATGCCGATGACGAATAGGCTGATCGCATAGGTGGCCGTATCCCCGAAGAAATCCAGAGCATCTGCCTGAAGGGCTTGCGAACCGGCAAGCGCCCCTGCCGTCATTTCAACAACAAACATGATGCCATTGATGAAAATGACAGCCCACAAAGCGCGCTTGAAACCACTGGACACACCATCGAACTTTGGCTCGTTATGGCAACATTGAATTCCCATTTATCTCCTCACCATTGTTAGGTGGCTCAAAGTTGTGCAAACCTAATTGCTACAGTCACTGTAGGTTCAAGGGAAAAGAGCATGACAGAGTTGGTGCCAATCGGGCTGGCGGCTAAGGCGGCGGGCTGCAAGGTGCAAACCGTGCGTTATTACGAGCAGATCGGTATCCTGCCGGAACCCGTACGCACGCAAGGCAACCAGCGTTTGTACAGCGAGACCGATCTGCAACGCCTGACCTTTATCCGGCATGCGCGCGAATTGGGGTTTCCACTCCCTGCCATCAGAGATCTTCTGAGCCTGGCAGACGACCCAAAACAATCCTGCGAGGCTGCGGACGCCATAGCTCATGAGCAATTGGAGCAGGTCGTGAGACGGATAACGCACTTGCAAGCTCTCAAGCAGGAGCTGGAGCATATGATCACACGATGCAGTGGTGGCAGTATTGCGGACTGTAGAGTGATAGAGGTCCTGGGGGATCATTCGGAATGCATTTCAGGGCGCCACTGAATTGCCAGGGGCCAAAACCCATCTTTGACGATTTGTGGAATTCTGCAGCTTGTCAGTGACCCTCTTGCCGGGTTGATCTGTCAGTTGAAATGGGCAGCAATCGGCAGCTTAGCCTTGAATTTCATCATCAGACCGATGTCTCCGCCACTGCACGAAAGCGCACTGAAGGCTACCAGGTCTCCGAAGACGAAGGACATAAGGACCAATCCGATTGTGAGCTTTGATGGTTGGTATTGCCAGCGGCCACAAAATGAGATGGCTGGTACATCTCTCACGGAATGAAATTTCAAAATTTTGTCCTTCACTCACCTAGGGCTTTGCGCGCCGTTTTAACTTCACTATGCACCAGGTCAGCGAGTTGCTGGGGGCCAAAAGAAGGAAGCGGCTTGCGATTGACGAAGAACGTCGGCGTTAGTCTCACACCAATCGTCTTCACATCCGCCATATCCTGATTGAGTGTTGCAGTAATACCAGGCAACAGCATGTCTTTGCGAGCTCGGGTGACGTCAAGACCAGCCGCGCCCGCTGCCTCCCATGCCTTGCTTAAGTCGGGATTACCATGTGCCGCCCAAACTGGCTGGGCCTCCAGCAATGCCTCAAGCACCGGTTTGAATACACCCTGGAGCCGCGCAGTCTCGAGTATGCGCACTGCTTCATCCGATCCTTTGTGAAATGCCGCATATCGCATCACCAGTCGCACAGAGCCAGAATATGCGCTCATGATTTGCTTCACATATGGATGTATCGCGCGGCAGGCTTCGCAGGCGGGGTCGAAAAACTCAACAATTGTCACAGGCGCGTCCTTCGACCCGATCACGGGTGAATAGAGGCGAATAAACTTGTCTCCAGCTGCTTGGTCGTTAGCTGTTTTCGCACTCTGCGCTGTTTTGAGTACGGGCACTTTCGTGTTCACCGCAGTGTCGCGGTCATACAGGAAAGTGGCCAAACCGAAAGTTGCGAGCGCAATGATGGCGGTAGCCGCAACAAGGATTCGTCTGTTCATACTGGACTCCTTTTCCAAACGAACAACAACAAGATGATGATTCCACTGAAGGCAATGAGGGAGAGAAGCGGGATTGGCACGGCCCCAAAAATGGTCATATCCGCACTAGTGCATGATGGCCCTGCACCGCAAGGTTCAATTGGGCGTGGGATGATCCCAAAGTATAGCGATGAATGATAAGCGGCAATTACCCATCCCAAACCGCTAAGCGGTAACCCATAACGCCAAACACCGTCATCCGCTCTATAGCTGGCGACTGCGAGAATAAACGCCAGAGGAAACATGAGGATGCGTTGATACCAGCACAGGGTACAGGGCGACTGACCCATCACCTCTCCAATATAGAGTGCCCCAAGAGTTGAGACTACAGAAAGGACCCAGGCTAGAAACAGCAAAAGCCAAACGCCCTTGTTATGATTTTCAGTCGCTGATGCCATCAAATTGAAACTTCGTGTGGTGTCGAAAATGTAATGTGATGAGGTAGGACCTACAGCCACTAGAGCTACAAGAGAAATTTATAAGATTCTGGGCCTCCACCATCAGGAGAGAAAAGAAAGCGTCCGGGGTATGAGAGAGGTATTCCGCTGTAAGCTGATTTAGCTGAAATAGTTAATCTGCTTCAGGTCAGGGAAATGTCCGCTTATGACTCAAAGCGGGCATGCTCATACGAAAATGTCATGCGCAAACATTGATCCTGAAAAGATATCTGGTCGCTCATCAGCCGATGGCACAAACTCCTAAGATTCACCATTAATTCTTCCGTGGGCAGATCATCACGAGAATTTTATGTATCCAATCACCTGAGGGGCTGACTGCTCGAAGTCCCGAATATAAGGGCGAGGAGGTACGAATGGCGATCACCGATGGTTTGCAAAATCTTGAGCGGCGAAACTCCGACGGTAAGGGAAATAACCTGCTGGACCCGGAGCTGGGCAGTTCCGGCACACGCTTCTCGCGCCTTGCGGATCCCGCCTATGCCGATGGCATTGGTGCCGTAGAAGACCGTGGTAACGCGCGTTCGATCTCCAATTCGATCAACGACCAGGATGGTGTGATTGCCAGTTCCCACAGCGCTTCTGATCTGCTCACTTATTTCGGCCAGTTCATCGATCACGATATTGATCTCACACCGACCGGTAAAACCGAGCAGCTTAAAATAGACATTCCGGCAGGCGATACCACATTCACGCCTGGCAGCCAGCTTTCACTCGACCGCTCGACCTTTGCTGATGGAACGGGCGTTACCGGTGTGCCGCGAGAACAGGTCAACAAGATCACCAGTTTCGCCGATGCAAGTAATGTCTACGGCTCAAATGCAGAGATCACCCAGCTGTTGCGCGCTGATAAAGGCGCCAGCGCTTATATGCTTACAAACGCAGACGGGAATGCGCCAACAATGGGTCAGTTGCGCGCACTTTATCCGACACTGGATGCAGACCATCCCGATCTTATCGCTGGCGCGCCCACCAACAATGCCTATGTGGGCGGAGATATACGCATCAATGAGAATATTGCACTGACGTCGATGCATTCCGTATGGATTGGTGAACATAACAAACAGGTGGACACGCTCAGGGACGCACATCCCGGTTGGTCAGAGAACCAGTTGTTTGACGCCGCCCGGGTTGTTGTTGAGGCGCAATACCAGAATGTGATTTTCAACGAGTATCTTCCCTTCCTCCTGGGTGAGGAAAACATCCCCGAATATACGGGCTACAAATCAGACATCGATCCCTCGATTTCGACTGAGTTCGCATCTGCCGCCTACCGGCTCGGTCACAGCCAGTTGAGCTCGGTCATGCACCGCACCAACGAGGATGGCAGTACCGTTGCAGATGGAAATATTGGTTTGTTCGAAGCCTTCTTCTCACCTTCCGAGCTGGACAATGGAGGTGGCGTAGATGCGCTGATGCGCGGTCTGGCTTCAGGTTCTGGTCAGGAGATTGACCAGAATATTGTCGATGATGTGCGCAACCTGCTGTTCGCCAATACCGGCGAAGGGACAGACCTTGCATCGCTCAATATCATGCGCGGACGTGATCACGGTATTCCTACATTGAACGAAATGCGCGTTGAGTTGGGTCTCACGCCTTATGCTGACTTCTCGGATTTGACCAAGGACGCGACACTTCAAGCGCAATTCACAAGTGTCTACACCTCAATTGACCAGGTCGATTTGTGGGTTGGTGGTCTGGCTGAGGAAAAAGCATCCGGTTCACAGCTGGGCACAACATTCCACACGATCGTGCTCGACCAGTTCATGCGGCTGCGTGATGGCGACCGTTTCTATTTCGAAGAGCGCCTGAAGGACTTCCCCGAACTGCTTGCAGAGGTCAAGGCGACAAGTCTTTCCGATGTCCTTCAGCGTAATACGGGCATCGACTATCTTCAGGATGATGTTTTTGTCGCCCACAACCGCATCGGTGGCAGCGAGAACCATGATTATCTTGAAGGCACTGATCAGCATGACCTGATTATCGGCTTCGATGGCCATGACAATCTTGTTGGGCTCAAGGGGGATGATGACCTCTATGGCGGCGCCGGACATGACTATCTGCGTGGCTTCGAGGGCAGGGATGTTCTCGTCGGCGAAGCTGGCAATGACGCACTCGACGGCGGTAGCGGAAACGACAAGCTTTCCGGTGGTGCCGGCTATGACTGGCTCTATGGCGGTAAAGATGATGATCTTCTTGATGGCGGCACGCAGCATGACAGATTGCTGGGCGGGTCAGGAAATGACGCCTTGTTTGGCGATTCCAAAGGGACAATCGGCGGCAATAGCGTTACTGCATTCGATGTCCTGGAAGGACATTCCGGCAACGACATCCTAGTTGGTGATGCCGCAAAGCTGGAAGGCGATGCCAAAGCCAGCAGTGACTATCTCGATGGCGGAAAAGGTGACGACATTCTCTATGGCGATGCCATAAAGCTTGCCGGGAACGCCGCGGGTGGAAACGACAATCTCCAAGGTGGCAGTGGGAATGACACGCTCTATGGCGATGCTCAAACCGCTGACGCCACAACGAGTGGCGGTCATGACTATCTGGTCGCTGGAAGCGGTAACGACACGCTCGTTGGCGGTGGCGGAAATGATGCCCTGCTTGGCGACGGTGGCAATGATATCCTGATCGGCGATGCCGCAAAGCTCGAAGGCGCCTCCAAAGGCGGAGAGGACTATCTCGAGGGCGGGCATGATGATGACATTCTCTATGGCGATGCCATAGAACTCGCCGGGAACGCCGCAGGCGGTGACGATAACCTGCAGGGTGGCAGAGGCAATGACACCCTGTATGGAGATTCAAAAACCGCCGAGACCACGACAATTGGCGGTGACGACTATCTTGTCGGCGGCAGCGGAAACGACAAGCTGATTGGTGGCGGCGGCAACGATTTCATGGTTGGCGGGTACGGCAACGATGTGTTCGCATTTGCTTCTGATTCAGGTGAGGATGTGATTTGGGATTTCAGCCAGGTCACCGGCAATGATGATGCCCTGGATGTTTCAGGCTACGGCTTCACGGCGATCACGGACTTCTCAATCTTTGATGTCTATGAAGGGTCCGTCGTCGAATTCAATACGAGCGACCACGTCGTGCTTGTCGGTGTGGATGCCGGAACCCTGTCGGATGAAGACTTCCTGTTCGCTTAATAGCGAAAAAAAATGCCGGGTGCGTTTGGGCACAGCCCGAGGCACCCGGCCTCATACTTCTTTTCCTGTCTTGTTATTCTTCCATGAAAGCGCGGCCGAAGCTCTTCAACAGCGGTGCCAGCAGATAATCCATCACGCTGCGCGTGCCTGTCATTATCGCAACCTCCACAGGCATGCCGGGCATAAGTTTGATGTTGTTGAACCCTGATACTTCTTCATCCTCAAGACCAATGCGCGCGAGGTAATATTCCTGGCCCGTGACTTCGTCTTTCAACCTGTCAGCGGAAATAGAATCGACCGCGCCGGGCACCGGTGCCAGCAGCCGGGCGCTATAGGGTGTCAGACGTACATGGGTCTTGAGACCTGTTTGCACGATGTCGATATCGTTAGGATCGACCCGGGCTTCGATGACGAGTCTCTCTTCCTTCGGTACGATGGAGAGCAGTTCTTGCCCGGCCTTGATAACGCCGCCGGTCGTGTGCACCTGCAGCCCAATAATGGCACCGGAAACAGGTGCTTTAATCTCGGCCCGTTTCATGGTGTCAAGATTGGCACTCAGGCGAACCTCATCCTGTTTCTTTTGGCCTGTGATCTCCGCAAACGAGCGTTTCAGGGCAAGCAGGCGCGGCTTGCGCGAGTAACCTTGCCTGAGCAGGGACTCAACGCTTTTCAGCTCTTCCCTGATCAGACTGGCTTGCGTTTTTGCCGAAGCAATTTTTGCGCGCAACAGTGTGTTGGTGGCCTCGATCTGGATCTGATCCAGAATGAAAAGCACATCGCCACGATCCACATGCTGCCCTTCGCGAACCCGAATTTCTCTGATGATGCCGCCTTCGAGATGCTGGACGATCTTGCGGTTTGTCTCAAGGCTGACCTGGCCTTGAGCGATTGCCGCGCTGGCCAGTGGGGCATTCATTGACCAATAGGTGATGCCGCCGAAAAACAGTGCCAGGACGCTCACGCCGGCAAGGGCGAGTTTTCCGGTTTTTGCGCGCTTTGGAACAGTTGACTGGCGCGGCGGTGATACCGGCATGGGGTTTGCCAATTCCTGTCTTTGACGCAGGACCAGAGATGTAGCTGAGTCGTTTTGATCTTTCATTGTGCGATGGCCCTTGGTTTTTGTACGCGGGTGATGGTTTCGAGCACATCGTCACGAGGACCGAATGCACCGACCCGGCCCTCCTGCAGAACGAGGAGCTTATCAACTGCCCGCATCACATTTGGCCTGTGAGATATGACAATGAGCGTCACACCGCGCTCAGAAAGAGCGCAAAGTGCCGTCAGCAGCCCGTCTTCACCGAAACGATCAAGACTTGCATTGGGCTCATCCAGCACCACGAATGCGGGGTCGCCATAGAGCGCCCGGGCCAGTGCGATCTGCTGCCGCTGGCCGCCGGAGAGCTGTGCCCCGTTCTGGCCGATCTGTGTGTCATAGCCTTCTGGCAAAGCCAATATCATGTCGTGAACGCCGGCCTGGCGCGCTGCGCGTATGACCGATGTGTCATCGCCCTCGCCAAGCCGGGCAATATTATCCCTGATTGAGCAGGGAAAGAGTTCAACCGACTGGGGAAGATAGCCCACGTAATTGCCGCGGTCCTCGCTCGCCCAGTGCGCCATATCTACACCGTCCAGGCGTGCATGGCCGGACGATGGGGCCAGGCTTCCAACCAGCATACGCGCTAGGGTGGTTTTGCCCGATGCAGTCGCACCTATGATGCCGAGGCTTGAGCCCGCGGGAAGTGAAAAGGAAACATTGCTCAGCACCGGCTCGCGGCCCTTTGCAGGCGTGCAGGTGATCTTCTCGACGGCGAGCCGGCCTTCCGGTCGCGGCATTTGTGTCTGCGAACTTGAAACGGCTGCCCCTTTGAGCACCTGTTTTATATCGGAAAAGGCCTGCCGGGCCGTGACGATATTCCGCCACGAGGAGATCACCATGTCGACCGGAGCGAGGGCGCGCGCCGCCAGTATAGATGCAGCCACGATGGCGCCGGCCGTAAGCTCGTTGTTCAAAACCAGCATGGCCCCGGTGCCCAGTACAGCGATCTGCAATGCGTAGCGAAGAAACCTTGAGATTGATGAGATAAATCCGCCGCGCCTGCTGGCGCGGTCTAAGGGCACAAGCGCCAGTTCATTCCATGCTTCCAGACGTCCACGCAATCCTCTCATCATACCCATTGCATTTACGGCATCCGCATTTCGGACAGCCTCGGCACTCAACATTTCGGATTGGCCCGTGGCCTGTTCCGCCTCGCCGAGCGGGCTACGGATAGCGAGCTCGTTCAGCAACACCAGTGTCAGAAGAACAAGAGCTCCCGCCACGATGATCCAACCCAGGAGCGGATGCAGCAGGAACAGGGCAGCAATAAATATGGGTGTCCACGGCGCATCCATAAGTGGCTGGACGGTGGAGCCTGACAGAGTTGATCGCAGGGTCGTGATTTTTCGAAGCGTCTGGACGGATGTCTGCCTCCCCGCCTGACTCGCCGCCAGACCGGCACCCAGCACAGCCTCGCGCAGATGGCGGTCGAGCCACCCTGAAACAACGACCAGAATGCGCGAGCGAATGAAATCCAGGGCCGCATAAGCAACGAATGCAGCCAGGGCCAGCAGCGTCAGGTAGAGAAGCGTCTCCTCACTCCGGCTGGTCAGAACCCGGTCATAGACCTGCAGCATGTAAAGAGGCGCGGCCAGCAACAGCAGGTTTGCAAACAACGAAAAGAAGCCGACAAGCCCAAACGCGCCGTATAATTGCGTTCTGGCTTTACGCAAGGCGCGTAAACCGTCAATGCTCTTGGTTGCAACATTACTCATGGGCGGCCCTCAATATTTTCAACATTTGACGCTTTGACCGGCATCACGGAAGGCACACCCCTCCATGACCGGGACAAATCCCGTGCCATTCACAAGTGCAATCCGCATGCCATCAAATGGTTATGTTGTTTGGTGGAAATTGTGCCGTTTTGCACGATTCTGGAGGTGAGAACGTCCGCAATTGGCACAAAACGGACATTCCAGCTTATGTGGATTCATGTCCGCTTTCGGGGGTAATGCGGACGTAAAAGGGGGCAAGGCCCAATGTCAGCTTATGACCCAAAGCGGACATAAAATTGCAGGACCTGGAATGCCTGCATTTCGCTGGCTTGGTACCAAGTGAAATTCTGAACTGGATCACTGTCCACGTTTTGTCAACTCGGCAATGGCGCGGCGGCTGCCGGAGCCAATGTTGCCGTCTATCTTGCCGGTATACACCCCCGCTTCTTTGAGATTTTTTTGAAACTCCTTGCGGAACGCCGGGATCCATTTCCATGGCCTGCGCATGATCTTTTCGGCTGCCTGGAAGCTCTTTGAGCGTATGGCGAGTATCATCCAGTCTGCAGCTATTTTCGGGTTGACGGCAACACCCTTGCCCTCTTCATAAAGTTCGGCAAGAATGTACATAGCCTCGGCTTCACCGGCACTCGCAGCTTTCTCCCACCACCGCTTCGCTTCAACCGGGTTTGCCGAAACGCCAATTCCCAGTAGGTAGTAATATCCAACATGATGCATGGCGACGGCAAGTCCCGCCTTTGCGGCCTTAAGCTTCCATTCAAAGGCCCGTTCGGTATTTTTAGCGAGACCCTTGCCTTGATCATACAATTGACCGAGCAATTGCATCGCGATTGGCAAACCTTTGTCAGCAGCCTTGCGGAACCAGTGCGCGGCTTCGAAAAAATCCAGCCACGTTCCGTTGCCGTTGACATATTTCATCGCCAGATCAAAGGCCATGAACTCGTCAGCCGTGTCGGCTTCTGCCGCTTTTTTTGCCCACTCAAAAGATTTTTGTGCGTCCTTGGGCACGCCTTGACCGTTAGCATAAAGTCGGCTCAACGCCGACATGGCGATAACATTGCCTGCATCTGCGGCTTTGCCGAACCACTCCGCTGCCTTCGTATCGTTTTTACGCTGTAATTGATAAATCAAACCGAGCGACGCCATTACTCCGGCATCGCCTTTTTCCGCGGCTTTTTCGTACCAGCGAATGGCTTCGTTGAGATCCCTGGGAATGTCGTCTGAAGCATTGGCACTGCCTTCATGGTAAAGCCCCAGCGCGCCCATGGCCTGCACATTGCCAGCCAGCGCCTGATTCCCGAGGGCGGCAAATTGCTCGACGGTGAATGTAACTGGCGGAATTGAAAGCTTTTCAATATCCACATCCGACGCGCCATCAGGGGAAGCCATCCCGGCGGCCTGTGTGCCACCCTTGACCCCCGATACGCAGCAACTGTTCGTCGCCTTCGGTGGAACACCTGATTTCAGCCAGCATCTTGCCAGCGGATACCGACTGTCGGGCCTCACAAAAGTCCAGGCCTTGCATCGACTCTCTCCTTCGCACACTCGGCGGCAGTCGTCGGGCAACGGCTTACCCAACCAGAAACTCCGATAGTCCTGACCCGGCCGGTCCGTGTTCCGTTCGTTTGCGGAGGCTTTAATGCTGATGAGCGCGCTGCTGCACAATAACGGAACGAAAAATACGAGCGCTAAAGAGAGAGTCCGACATGCATTCATGACAATGCCTTTCGTATCAGATGCTCTATCGCAAACCCGGTAATGTTTCATTGACCTGCCTCATTGGCGTTGGAGGAAAAGCAGATGGCATAAGAGACGGACTTGGCTGTCTGCGCCGTGGCACAACTGTGAATCCCGGCGAGGTCAGCTAATTCCTGGTAGCGGATATAAGGCGCGATCATGTAGCGCGTTGCCCCGTCGTGATAGTGACCGAGGCGGCCAATTTTATTTTTCAGGTCCGGCTCAACCTCGAGGATTGCCCGCTTCAGGCTGTCGCCTTCTATGAAGTTATCGGGCAGTTGATCAAACGGTCCGTCGAACTGTGTATTGAGGCGCTCACTCTCTTCATAAACCCCAATCAGGAGTTTCCGCGCAGCGCGATGATCCTCATAAAAGGCGAAGCCCGTGCGCATACCTATGCTGATGCGATCCGATATGCCGGTTGGAGCAAGCCGATCGGCCACTGGCGCCGTCTCATCGAGCACATAGTGAAATATTTTCGCACGTGGATTATAGATCAGGAAGAAACGAATGCCTGACTCATCAAAGACCGGCCCCAGATATTGTTCTCCAGCAACGAGGGTCTCTCGTGGTGGCATGAGGTTTGAAAGGTTGTTGAGTTCAAACACAACGGACGACATGCCATGCTTTACCCGGTAAACGAGTTGATCGAGCTTCACAACTTCAACGCCTTGCGATCCGCCAAGCACCATATGGGTCACAGCACTTGTGCCCATCCAGGGCGTTTGCCGGCGAAAATAGACGAAGTGCAGCTTCCCGTGATCCCGGTCCATGGCATCCAGCCGGAGATTGCCAGCGTAGGGTACGCCGCCATGAAGGAAGGTGAAGTAGTAGTAATTCTCCGTCGGATAAACCATCACCCGTCCAGGCAGGCTCGCCAGCACATAGGCAAAAACAGCCTTTGGGCTGGAAATTTGCAATCCCCCGGATGCCCTTAGCGCCTCGGCGATCTGGTTTTCATTGGTAACGAGAGCTGGTCGCTGCGGGGCTGAGGTGAGTTGGCCGGGTTCTGCTGCTTCACTTATGGATACAATGGCCATGGTGAGAAGCAAGGTCGCGAACAGAACAGCCGACAGGGCGACACTCCACGTGTGAAGGGCGCTTAATCCTCGTGTTGAATTGATGCTGGCTGGAGACATATCGCTCTCTTCAACAGGTTGCCCAGAGGGCATCGAATACTAGGGGACATAGCCGGGGCGGGAGGACGGATGCGGGCGCCTCTTCTTGGAGCCCTTTTTAATGATGCCCTGGATAATGATGCCGCCAATGATCGCAGCCGCCTGTGTTTGCGCTGTGCTGTGGCCACGCTGGGGCGGTTTGCGCCTGTTCCTCAGCGCCTGTGATTGTTTTGCAGAGTGCCTGTAAGTCGGTGGTTTCCTGGTGGTCCGGGTCGTTGGTGCTGGTTTGTTCGGATCGGGTTCGGCGCCCGTCACTACCCACTCAGTAACTTGTTCACTCAGGGCAGTAGTGTATCTCTCACGCGTTTTTTCGCAGAGCCTTTTAACTTCTCTCAATTCGGCCAAGTTTGCCTTCAGCATTAGCCTTAGTCTTTTAAGAGCAGAATATTCATTGCTACAAAATACGCTTGCAGATTCCGTTGTTACGGATCCCTCTGGCCTGGCTTTAGAAAAATCACGCAGACACTGATCGAATTTTAATTTGATGTAATCATGATAATCCAAGCCTCGCTCTATACGAGCTACATCGGCCTTGTATAAAGCGCAGGCCGTTTGGTACCGCCCCCATGCTTCCTTGATATCATGACCAGCGTTTGCGCGTTGAAGTGGAAGCGCTGTCAGCAGCAGGGCTGCGAAACCAATCCGGGCTATGAAAGAGGGCATATGCCGGGACATTATCTTACCTCTTGCAATGTTTCTCTTTTTGACCACGCATGAACACCCAGAGAATCGGGCTCCATGTGCCTTACTCCTCCACTTTCCCTGCTCGGATGATAATCCTAAGCAGCCAGCCCGAATGCGCATTGATTTGCGTCAAGCAAGAGGGTCATATCACCGCCCGGCATCTAGAATCCGAGCCCGATTCCGCCATCCCCGGATTGATTCAAGTCATGTCCGCTATTGGCACTTAGCGGACATTCCAGCCTATAGGGATTTATGTCCGCTTTCGGGGGTAAAACGGACATCAAATGCGCCTCCTCACAATATCTTCCTATGACCCCAAGCGGACATGACAGATTCCACGATTGCTGATAGCTCTGATCTGGATGGTCAGGACCTGCGTGATAGATGCGCCACATTTGTCCATATTGGAAAATTGGACGGCGGATAATTTTTTATTTGATCCGCCTCAAGGGTAGTGAGTGACGCGATGCTTAACGAAAACGCATTTGATACTGATGAAATTCTCGATGGCATCATTGCCTGGGCGGGTGTGGAAAGCCCCACGCATCACACCGTGGGGGTAAATGCCATGATGGATCTCGCCGCAGGTTCGCTGGAGGATCTGGGTGCGGAAACGCATCGTTTGCCCGGCCATGACGGTTTCGGTGACGTGGTGAAAGGCCGGCTTGCTGGTGGGGAAGGGGAGACAGGGTCCGGCATTCTTGTCCTCTCCCATCTCGACACGGTTCACGAAGTGGGGACGCTGGACACCAAGCTTCCAATCCGCCGCGATGGCGACCAGGTTTTTGGCCCCGGCATTCTTGATATGAAGGGAGGGGCAAGACTTGGTATTGAGGCCATGCGCGCGCTCCAAAGGGCAGGCGTGCCGAGCAAACTCCCTGTCACATATATGTTCACGCCAGACGAGGAGGTTGGCAGCCCTTCGTCACGCGCGCGTATCGAGGAAGAAGCCAAAAAGCACAAATATATTCTCGTGCCTGAACCGCTGCGTCCGTGGGGAGATGTGGTAACAGGCCGTCATGCCATCCAGCGTTTTTTTGTGCGTACTCATGGCGCACCATCCCACGCCGGATTGACCAAGGCCCAAGGGCGCAGCGCCATCGCCAAAATGGCGCAGCTCATCTCAACGATTGAAGCGATGACCGACTATGACCGGGGGACCACTTATTCCGTTGGTACCGTTCATGGCGGAACATTCGTCAATGTGGTTGCCGTCCAGTGCGAGGCCCAGGTTCTGTGCGTTGCACCCAATGATGAACTGCTTGAGGAGGTGCGTGAAAAGGTCCATGCACTGGCCGGTGAAGAAGACGGGGTGCGTATCGAAATCGAGCAGAGTGTTGTACGGCCCGTCGCCTATCCGCATGAGAAAACCATGCAGCTTTACGAGGTGGGGCGCGGGCTTGCGGAAGGGATTGGCCTGGAATTTGGCCATTGCCAGTCAGGTGGTGGCAGTGACGGTAACTTCACTGGCGCACTCGGTCTTGCAACACTAGATGGCCTTGGTGTTGGCGGTGCGGGGGCGCACACATTCGGGGAACATCTACTGGTTTCCACGCTGGTGCCGCGTTGCAGGGTGATTGCTGGACTGCTTGAAACACTGGAATAGGAGCGGGCAGGCAAGGAGTAAACGCCATGATCGATTTTTATATCTGGTACACGTCGAATGCGCGAAAAGTGGCGATCATGCTCGAGGAGACCGGGCTGGATTACCAGACCCACGTCATCGACATCGGGCGGGGCGACCAGTTCACGCCGGAGTTCCTCACGATCAGTCCTAACAATAAAATACCGGCCATTCTTGATCCCGACGGGCCGGATGACGGGCCTATTGCGGTGTTCGAATCCGGCGCCATCCTCGTTTATCTGGCAGAAAAGACGGGCAGCTTTCTCCCAGCGAATGGGGCTGCCCGTTACGATGTCATTCAATGGCTGATGTTCCAGATGGCGAGTGTCGGCCCGATGTTCGGGCAATACAATCATTTTCATAATTACGCGCGTGAAGATCTGGATTATGCAAGGGAGCGCTATACGAAGGAGTGCAACAGGCTCTACCGGGTGATGGAGAAGGCACTTGTGACGCGGGACTATATCGCGGGTGACTATTCAATCGCGGACATGGCGCTATGGCCATGGGCGAGCATTTTTGCAGGCCGCGGCCAAGACCCCTCCGAGGTGCCTCACGTCGTTGCCTGGGCGGAGCGGGTTGGTGCACGTGATGCGGTGAAGAAGGCTGTAGAGGTGGTAGGCGCCTCACCGCGCACAGGTCCCATCGACGATACACATTGGGAGAACATGTATGGCGCGACGCAGTATCTGGATCATTGAAGGCTCGCACCGGTCATGAGCGATGATCCTGCGAATACCGGAGCGTGGATTGTTGAACCTGCAAAATACCTGTTATCTCGTACCGTTTCTCATAAGGTTCCAAGGCCAACGTCTCTCTATCTGGAAATGCCGGATGGGGTGAAACTGGCAATGGATGTTTACCTTCCTGAAGGTGAGCGGCCGCACGGTGGATTTCCAACCCTGCTTCATCTCACTCCCTATTACCGCCGCTTTGCATTGAGAGAAGGTGCGCCCGCCTCCACCGAAGCTTGTCCCAACGCGGGAAAATTCCGCGATATGTTCGTAGCCCGTGGATACGCAATGGTTGTTGTCGACGTGCGTGGAACGGGCGCGTCTTTTGGCAGCCGTGATTCATTTCGCTCACCCGCCGAACGTGATGATTTCCTTACCATCATGAACTGGATTGTTGCGCAGGACTGGTCGGACGGCAGGCTGGGTGCGACCGGTATTTCCTATGTTGGCGCTGCGGCTGACTTCGCGGCAACCACCGGGCATGAAGGTCTTAAAGCCATCGCTCCTATCTCGGCTGTTTGGGATACATGGCTTGACCATCTTTATCCCGGCGGGCTGCTGCTCACCCATCTTGCCAATTCCTATGACAAACTCATGCGTGCGCTTGATCTGGACAGGCGTAAAGATGTTGCCGCTTATGCGTATTTTTCTGATCCGTATTTTGCCGGACCAGCAGCGGTTGATGAAGATACTGGCGGTGACCTTCTGGCACAGGCGGTCGATAACCATCGGGCTAACGTATCACTGGCTGATTTTATTCGTGAGTTTCCATATCGCGATTCCACACTGCCCTATGATGATAGTTTCTCGCCGGATTGTTTTTCTCCTCATCCCTATTCCAGGAACAACAATGCCGGCTTGGCCGTTCTGTCAATTTCAGGCTGGATGGATGGCGTATATATGAACGGTGCCATAGCGCGATTTCTTACTCTGGCAGGTGTGAAGGATCAGTTGCTGATCGGCCCGTGGGATCATGGCGCCCGGACAAATGTCAGCCCTTTCAGAGAAGAGATTGAGCCGCAATTCCCCTTGTTGGCAGAAATTTTGCGCTTCTTCGACGAGCATGTAATGGAGAGCGATACCCGTCTTAGCGATGAGGCGCGGGTGCGCTATTTCTCTTTCGTCTCGGAGCACTGGAAGACGGCGGAGACATGGCCGCCGCATCATTCAGCTCGTATTTTACATCTCGCACCGGAAGGAAAACTCACCCAGACATCACCCGTTACCCAGACTATCAACCATCAAACGGATTTCAGTTTCGGTACGGGAACGAACACTCGCTATGGCCGTCTCGCAGCGCTGGATATCAAAAACTATTACGCATCGTGGGAAGTCCGGAGTGAAAACCTGTTACGTTTTGTGAGTGAGCCTTACGCGCAGGACACCACAGTCTCCGGTCATCCGGTGCTGACTCTCAAACTGGAATCTGACCAACCAGATGCTGCCCTCATTGTCTATCTGGAGGATGTTTTTCCTGATGGTACGCGCCGTTACGTCACGGAAGGGGCGCTCCGTGCGCTGCATGCTCATGAAAGCGCGCCGCCAGAGACCTATGCCGCAAACTGGCCTTATCATTCATGCACACGTGCTGACGCTGCACCGCTTGTGGCTGGTAAACCCACCCTTGTTCGCATTGCCATTCTTCCGACGTCATGGTGCTTCAAAGCAGGTCACAAAATTGCATTATCTGTGTCAGGAGCTGACAAGGATAATTACGTCCGCATTCCCTATGGGAGACCGGGAAACTGGAAAATCCATTCAGGAGGGAACGAGCCTTCACACCTCGAATTGCCGGTCGAGCAAAATGGAGCTCTATGAAACGCAGTCGAAGGCGCCAAACTCAACAGGCCGAGCGACCAGTTCTTCGTACCTGCATTCACCAGATGGCCACCAGGAATCAGGCCTGCTAGACTTTGATGTGACATGGAAGGAGTCATTTATATTATGAGAATATTGAGTGTTTTTATTGCACTGATTTTTGCCGCATCCCTTTCTCACTTACCCGTTGCCGCCGATGAACTCGCCGTTCCAGTGATGATGGAGGCGGATGGTGATTTGGATACATGCTCTTTAGGAAAAGTCGTTGGCCTCAACCCGAAGGGCGATAATTTCCTCGCCGTTCGTGCTGGTCCGGGCACAAATTTCAAGATGCTCGACAAGATTCACACGAACGATCAAGTGTGGATGTTTTCTGAAAGCAAGAACTGGGTTGGGATCGTATATGGATCGCAGGATATAAATTGCTCGCCGATAAAGACCGATAAGCCCTATAGCGGCCCTGGCAAGAAGGGGTGGGTCCACAAGAAATTCATCACGGTTCTGGCAGGCTGAATTCCAGTGTTGAGGATGCACGGCATGAACTGTGTGGATCGGCGCAGAAAGGATCCCCCGCCCATGATCAGGTTCGCACCGCCGGCGATGTTCTGCATGCTCGTTCTGCTGTCATGTTTGTCCAAGGCAAGCGCACAAGGGGCATCGGTTAACTGGAGTGAGCTGTGCACAGCCCATGCTCCCTCGCCAACCAAGGTGGCTTGCAGAGAGTGCAAAAAGACCGGTCACCAGATCGACCGGCTCCGTGAGTCTATCTACCAGATCATTTTCAACGCCCGCCGTCGCACCGATGGCCCGCTCTTCTGCACGCCCGAAGAACGCAAACGCGCAGGGGAGCGAGACAAGGCCCTTGTTCAGGAGTTGTTTGATTTTGATAGAGAGCTGGCGAAGACTGAAAAGGACGTGGTGCGTTACAAGACGGCCTACGACAAACTCTCAGGGTCAAAGCCGAGTATCGGGGACTTTCCGGAAAAAATCCGCGATCAGACCAACTGGCTGATCCACGCGGCTCACGAGTTGCTCGACAAGCAGGTCAACGGGTTCGATGCGAGTCGGCTCAGGGACAAGTATCAGGATAGCAAGATTTTCGGGCTGAAAGAAATCAAGGCCTACAAGGCTTATTCCCCCTATGCCGCGTGGATTAAGGCCCTGCTGATCGAGCGCGAGCTCGAAGCGCAAATTGCCGATCTGAAACAGGAACAGGAAGATATCAAAAACGGAATGCTGGAGGACAGCGAAGTTCTCTCATTGGCGTCCAAGGGGCATGACAAACATCGGTTGGAAGCAAAACTGCGCGACTGCGAAGCCGACAAGTGCAGGAAGAAGCCAGTGCCTCAACCAGCGAGGTCGGGCACCGGACACTCATACCCTTCACCCGGCGGTATAAAACCAGATTGGGGGATCCGGGATGCAGGGCCTGTAAAGCCGGCGGTTCCCAAGCCTGCCGATACGGCCTCGGCGCCAAAACCCAAACCCGCCAAACCAGATGTAAACCCTGGCGTTTCCGGCATTGTTCCCGGCAGCACGCAGGGCTCCATACCCTCACCGCCGCCACAGATCACCTTGCCGCCGCCTGTAGTCATATCTCCCCCCGTCGTCACCCTGCCGGAGCCTCCGAAACTGGAAGCACCGGTCACAACCGGCATGGGCACTTTGGGCGGCTTACCTCAAAGTGATCAACTCTCACCAGAAGCCTTGAAGGAACTGGCTAGTGCTTCGCGCGAACACGCAAGAAACAAGCCCAAAAAGCCGATCAGATTCACATGCAAAACTGTAGGTCTTGGTGCTTGCGATGCGTTCCAGAAAAAAGAGAAGGATGAATGCCTCAAGTTCATGCGGTCCTACATCAGCGCGTGCGAGGCCGGAGGTGAATATGATGGGAGCAGCTTGAAAACTGCATCGTGCACTGGAATAGCAAACTTCTGCCGGGTGCAGATCAACTCGCGCCGCAAGCTCGTGGCATTGACCGGTTCAGCGCGCGCGAGCGCAACGCGCCATCTGGATAAACTCACCAAACAGAAGGTTGCCGGCCTCAAGAGAGAAGCGGCAAAGTTTCAAACAGAATCCGAAGAGCTTAAGGGGCAGAGGCAATATTATTATCTGAACGCGAACAGCGGCGAGATGATGGTTCATGCCGGAACCTATTTCGATCCGAAACCTCCACTGACTTTCGTTGGCGATGCGCCTTTGCGTCTCAGCCGAAAGGAAAAGCAGAGAACGGCGAATATCGCTGCTGAGATAGCGGCGCTGGAAGCCAGAATGAGGGCGGTGTCCAAAGAGGCAACGAAGAATTCTGCATGGCCACAGTGGAACACGCAGAACTGGTCAAATATGCAGGCAGACCCTTGCCTGACATATGACGCTGAGCAGTATTACAAAACCTGCCAGACGGTCTGCGAATATCAAAACTCGATTGCCGCGCGAAGCACACTGACGTGCCATCCGCCGTCCAAGGCATACATAAAAATCATGATCTACCTACCCGGCACCGCTCCGAAATAAAGCATCTGAAAAAATTATCCTTTGAATATTTTCTGACCAGTGTCGACCGAATATCAAATCCTCGGGCTCACCGGACCAATGGAGGCGCTTGCGGTATGCTTCTTCAATTGTGCCTCGCGATGGACGATAAACAGGCTTGCAGCAAAGATGATAGTTGCGCCGACCCATGTCCACAGATCGATGATTTCCCCGAAAACCGCATAGCCGAACGCAACAGCAAAGGGCAGGCGGGCGAAATCAAACGTCATGGTGAAGGAGGCATCCGCGGCTGCAAAGGCGCGTGTCAGAGTCACATGCCCAAATGTTGCGAGAGGCCCCATGGCAAGGAGGTATGGCCATAGGCCAGGCTCGGGCCATTGCCAGACATAAAGCGCGGGCAGGAGGGTAAGAGGTGCCTGGTAGAGCAGGGATATGAAGACAACCTTGTCCGGTTTGTCGCCGTCTGCCAGACGCTTGATGAAAACAGACGAGATACCCATGGCGATGGCGGAGGCAACGGCGAGCCAGCTACCGAGGCTGAGTTCCACCACGCCCGGGCGAAGAATAACGAGCGCGCCCAAAAGGCCGACAAACGTTGCAGCCCAGCGCCTGATCCTCACAATCTCCCCCAGGAAAAGGGCCGCACCTATGGTCGTGAAGAGAGGTGCGAGAAAGCTGATCGCGGTAACGTCACCAACAGTTATGAGCGCCAATGCCGAGAACCAGCACAACATGGCAATTGTTCCTGTTGCGGCCCGCAGGCCGTAAAGTTGCCACTTGTTCGTGCGGAAGAATGCGAAGCCATGAATTGCCGTCAGTGGAAGCAGGGTGAGGAAGGCCAGGACAACGCGGAGGAAAACGACCTGAAAGGGAGGCACTCCGGCTGTGACCACATACCTGCCCACTGTGGCGAGGCCGGCCAGCAGTGCGCAGGACAGGATCATCCACAAGGCGCAGGCCAGCGGATCATGCCGCTTGCTTTTGCGTGGTTGTTTTGGCTCGGGGTCATCCATCGAAGTGAAAAACCTCAACTCTCCGAGAAATAAGAACCGGAGATTGCCCGAGCCGTTTCAATGACGAGAGGAACGATCTTTTCCTCAATCATGTCTGTAGTCCATTCCGGCATATAGACTGGAATCTGGACGGCGGCAAATGCACGGCCATCGCTATCGACAACAGGGGCCGCTGTCGAGATTTCATGGGCCATGGACTGCTGACTGCTGATGATGTAGCCGTCGCGCCGTGCCTGCTCGATCCGCTTTCGTATGGCTTTTGGCTCTATGACTGTCCACTCCGTCATTTGCACCAGTTTCGAATTTTCTATGATGGTCTCGACTTCTTGCTTGTTACGGTTCGCAAGGATCACAAGACCGGGTGCGGTACAAAATGCCGGCATCCGCCGCCCCGGAATGGTGGCGCGGAAGAAGGCCTTCTGATGCGGCACTCTTATTGTGTAGATGATGTCTGTTCCATCGGGTTCGCACAAATTGACGGTCGTTCCATGCGTCTTGCTCGCCTCGATCAGCCGCGGCATGGCGATTTCCGCCAGCCGGCTGCTGACCAGGTAGGTGTAGTAGAAGTCAATCAGTCCAAGTGCTGGCCGGTAGCGGCGCGTGCGCTCGTCTTTTTCGAGATACCCGAGTTGAACGAGCGTGTTTGTGAAACGCTGCGACGCGCTCTTGTCGAGTCCGGAAAGCTCGGAAATCTGCGACAGACTCAGATCGCGCAGGCCCAACTCGCGCTGACCAGTGCGAAAGGCGTGCAGCACGGCAAAGCCTTTTTCGACCGAGCCAACAAACAATGTGTTGGGCCCTGCATGCGCGATGGTTTCGTGGCGTGCCACAGCCATTACATATCTCTCTTGACCATGAAGTAAGCGCTCTCTACGATATTAAAGCATAACAACATGTGTTAAATAATAATACAACTGAATGGGTTGCATGTGTTCAAGTCGCGTTGGGATGGGGAGGAGATGTCGTACAGCGTGGGCAGGGCTAATGCCTGCTCGCGGTCGCGTCATTGCGCCTCACCGTCTACTTTCTCAATCTCAGACACAGATTCCGGTTTAGCTAAATCGCGGCTGCACGCACATGGTGTTATGCACATGAGTCATCATGAAAAGGGAGGAAACAGTGCTTAAGAGATATCCGGTTTTATTCGCAGGAGCCCTCGCGACAGCGATCGCTTTTGCCGCAAGCCCGGTCAAGGCTGGCAAATCAGACGATACTTTGAACTGGTCAACCGACCGCGAGGTCAGTGTTGTTGACCCTTACTATAATCGCACACGTGAACTGGTCGTCATGGGTCATCTGGGATGGGATGGCCTGATGTTCCGCGATGCCACCACGGGTGAATTCAAGCCCCTCTTGGCGACAAAGTGGGAGTGGAAGGACAACAAAACCCTGATCGTGGATTTACGCACCGACGTGAAGTTCCATGATGGGTCTACATTCGACGCGGATGATGTCGTCTATACGGTCAACCACGTGGCCAACAAGGCGAATGCTGTCGTCACTTATGCCAATGTGAAATATATGAAAGACGCCGTAAAGCTCGGCTCCCACAAGGTTCAGGTCAATCTGCACAAGCCGTTCCCGGCCACGATTGCCTATCTGGCCGGTGCAGTGTTCATGCTGCCGAAGGGTCACTATGACAGCGCCCCGACCAAGCCGGACGGGAAGAAGGATTATGGTTCGGTCAAGCCAAATGGTACGGGTCCTTACAAATGGAAGGAAACCAAGTCGGGCGACTATGTTCTTTGGGAAAAGAACAGCGCCTATTTTAGCGGTCCGAAAGGCAAGCCCTCCATCGGCAAGGTGAAGTTCCGCACCATCAAGGAAATGAACACTCAGATTGCCGAGCTTCTGACCGGCGGTCTGGACTGGATTTGGGATGTACCGAAAGACCAGGCCGAACGGTTAGAGTCAGGCGGCAAGGTCACGGTTGAGAATGCCAAGACCATGCGCGTCTCCTACATCGCGTTCGATGTGGATGGCTCTTCCGACAGCAAGGAGTTCAAGGACAAGAAGGTCCGCATGGCCGTTGCGCATGCGATCAACCGTGAATCCATCACCAAGAACCTGGTGGGTCCGGCATCGGTTGTCATCCATTCGCCCTGTCACCCGGACCAGTTTGGGTGCACAAGCGATGTTCCCAAATGGAACTACGATCCGGCAAAGGCCAAGAAGCTGCTTGCAGAGGCCGGCTATCCGAAAGGATTCGAGACCGTGATCGGCGCCTATCGCCAGCGTGAATTTACCGAGGCGGTGATCGGCGATCTGGCCAAGGTTGGCATCAAGGCCAAGTTGAACTTCATGGCTTACCGTGCGCTGCGCGATCTGGCTCACAAGGGCAAGACTGCGTTCCATCACATGACTTGGGGTTCGAATTCGATCCCTGATGCTTCCGCCATCACTGGCGTGTTTTTCAGTGGCGGCAAGGATGATCCGGCAGACGATCCGGAAGTGAACGAGGCTATCAAGAATGCCGGGACGACAACCGATCCGGCACAGCGTGAAGCGCTGTACAAGAAGGCCATGACAAAGATCGCTGGCGAACTGTATTGGCTGCCGATGTTCACCTACGCCAAATACTATGTCTTCTCCAAGGATCTGGACTTCAAGACAACGCCGGATGAAATCCCGCGTTTCTACAGCGCAAAGTGGAAATAAACCGCTGATCTGAGACATAGACTATCCCGGTCCGGCAATATCGCCGGGCCGGGGTACACTTTCATTCTGGGGGCAAGCGGCGATGTTGGCATATGCATTGAAGCGGCTGGGCATAGCCCTTCTTGTCGCCCTGACCGTTTCCATCATTACATTCTCCATGGTCTATCTGCCGGGCGATCCCGCGATGGCGCTGGCCCCAGAATCGGCATCCCAGGAGGACATCGAACATATACGCCGTGTCTATGGCTTCGACCGGCCGATTTTAGTGCAGTATTTCGATTGGCTGGTTAATGCCGTGCAGGGGGATTTCGGACACTCACACTATCTCAATGAACCTGCAGCAAATGTTATTTTTGACCGGCTGCCGACAACCATGCTGCTCGGCGCCTGCGCCATAACCTTTGCGCTGCTTCTGTCCATTCCGCTTGGGGTACTCGCCGCGATACGGCCAAACTCCATAATCGACCGGATAGCACTCACAATCGCCGTTGTGGGGCAGGCGATGCCCACATTCTGGTTCGCA
This sequence comes from Hyphomicrobiales bacterium, assembly GCA_021775555.1. Lineage (GTDB taxonomy): Bacteria > Pseudomonadota > Alphaproteobacteria > Rhizobiales > Methyloligellaceae > UBA2767. Next base: position 104,572 of record JAJFHP010000057.1, read on the forward strand.
CTAACAATGATGCTCTGGTTCGGTATCACCTGGCGGCTGTTGCCCATCACCGGGACAGCCAGTTGGAAAAACTTCATAATGCCCGCAGTTGCGCTTGGTTATTATGTGACGCCCGGCGTCATGCGGTTGACACGCGCCGGGATGCTGGATGTTCTGGCATCTGACTATATCCGCACCGCACGCGCCAAGGGGCTGCGGCCCATGCGGGTGCTGTTCAAACATGCGCTTCGCAACGCCATTCTACCGGTCGTTTCGCTGGCGGCTGTCCAGTTCGGCTTCATGCTGGGCGGGTCAATCGTGATTGAAACAATCTTCGCGATTAATGGTCTCGGGTTTCTCGCCTGGGAGTCCATTCAACGTGCTGATCTGCCAATGATGCAGGCGATCGTGCTCGTGCTGTCCGTTTTCTATATCGCCCTCACGCTGCTGGCCGATTTGCTGAACGCGTTCCTCGATCCACGCATCAGGGTGAGTTGATATGGCAAATGTATCCATCACCCGTGCCGGCATTCCAACGGCGGAAGAAATCCTCGAACCTGCACCGGGCGCGGTTCTGCGCCGGCGCATCTTTGGCAACACAGGGCTGATCATTGGCGCCACTGTGCTCCTGATAATTGTCCTGGTGGCGCTGTTTGCTGACTTTATTTCCCCGGGCGATCCTTACGACCAGGTCCTGTCGCGCAAGCTTATTCCGCCCATCTGGCATGATGGTGCCAAGGTGACATGGGATCATCCGCTTGGAACCGATGCCCTGGGCCGCGACTATCTTACCCGGCTGTTTTACGGCGCTCGAATATCATTGTTCATTGGTTTCGCGGCGATGATCATCTCTGGTATCATCGGCACGACACTTGGAGTGATGGCGGGATATTTTGGCGGCCGCGTCGATATGGTGGTGAATTTCATCCTCACCACACGCTTGTCTCTCCCCGTGGTCCTGGTCGCGCTGGCTGTTGTATCGCTCATCGGTTCATCGCTGACCGTGGTCATCTGGGTTCTGGGCCTTTTGATCTGGGATCGCTTTGCCGTCGTCATGCGCAGCGCCACTCAGCAAATCCGCAACCTGGAATTCGTCTCGGCGGCACAGGCGTTGGGGTGTTCAACGCCGCGCATCATCCTTAGCGAAATTATGCCGAATATCGCCAATCATCTGATTGTCGTTGCAACGCTGGAAATGGCGCATGCGATCCTGCTGGAAGCAGCGCTCTCCTTCCTGGGGCTGGGCGTTCAGCCACCTGAGCCAAGCTGGGGACTCATGGTGGCCGAAGCCAAGGGACTGATCTTCTTTGATGCCTGGCTTATTGGCATCCCCGGGGCGGCAATTTTTATCCTCGTACTTGCCATAAATCTGCTTGGTGACGGTATCCGCGATGTGACCGCGCCGGAAAACCGGAATTGATCCCGTGGTGAAACCTATTCTTGAAGTCGAGAATCTTTGTGTGGACATCGATGTTCCGTCCGGCGTTCTGAGTGCGGTGCAGAATGTCAGCTTCTCGGTCGCCAAGGGCGAGACACTGTGCATTGTCGGTGAATCCGGCTGCGGCAAGTCGATCACCGCATTGTCGCTAATGAACCTGTTGCCCAAAACCGCCAATCGTAGCGCTGACAAGCTGACGCTGGATGAAAGAGACCTTCGCGGATTGCGTGAACGCGAGATGTCCAACATCCGTGGCGACCAGATGGCGATGATTTTTCAGGAGCCGATGACATCACTCAATCCAACCTACACCATAGGCAATCAGCTTGAAGAAGCGATGCGCCGGCACCGTGATGTCAGTGCGTCGGAGGCCCGTGACCGCGCCGTATTCCTGCTGGAGAAAGTTGGCATCACCGGCGCGCGGGGCCGGTTGGGCCAGTATCCGCACCAGCTATCTGGCGGGTTGCGGCAGCGGGTCATGATCGCCATGAGCCTGATGTGTGAGCCGGCGCTTATCCTTGCGGATGAGCCCACCACGGCACTTGATGTGACCATTCAGGCGCAGATACTGCACCTGCTTGCAGATATTCGTGATGAGTTTGAAACAAGCTTGATCCTGATTACTCATGACCTCGGTATTGTCGCGCGCGTCGCCGACAGGGTCGCCGTCATGTATGCGGGTGAATTTGTCGAAACCGGCACGGCAGAGCAGGTATTTAATGCGCCATCCCATCCCTACACCCAGGGACTGCTCCGATGCATTCCTATTCCCGGAAAGACCAAGCGCGGTGCGCATCTGGGCGCCATTCCCGGAATTGTGCCCAACCTTGTTGGCAAGATGGACACATGCCATTTTGCCAGCCGCTGCCCTTATGTTGATGACAAATGTCTGTCTGGCCCTGTTGACCTGCGCGCCGCTTTTGAGGCGAGCCATCAATATCGCTGTGTGCTTTCGCCGAAGGTCTGTGCCGGAAATCTGAAAAGCGGGACAGCAGCATGAGTGACACCGTAATTGAAGTCTCGGACGTCACCCGGACTTTCATGATCAGTGCAGGGTTTATGCGTGGGAAGAAGCCTCTGCATGCGGTCAATGGCATATCGCTCAAGGTTAAGAGGGGAGAGGTTCTGGGCATCGTCGGGGAATCAGGATGCGGCAAGACCACTCTCGCCAAGATGATGCTTGGGCTGCTGCTGCCGACATCGGGCACCTTGCGTCTTGATGGAAAGCTCGTGGGTTCAGCTGACAGGTTAGAGGTTGCACGGATCCTCCAGCCAATTTTCCAGGACCCGTATTCCTCACTCAATCCGCGCAAGTCCATCGGCGACATCATCAAGCTGCCACTCAGTGTGCAGAATGATCCAAACCCTGAAACTTGGCAGAAACGCGCTGAAGAAATCATGGATCTGGTGGGTTTGCCAAAGCGTGTCGTCAACAATTTCCCGAACCAGCTTTCGGGCGGACAGCGCCAGCGTGTTGCCATTGCCCGGGCGCTGATAAACCGGCCTAAGATTGTCATTTGCGATGAGCCTACAAGCGCACTCGATGTCTCCGTCCAATCGCAAATTTTGAACCTGCTGCAGGATTTGCGTGCCGAGTTTAATCTGACCTATGTCCTTATCAGCCATAACCTCGCTGTTGTGGAGCATATGGCAACGCGGGTCGCCGTAATGTATCTCGGGCGGATCGTTGAGCAGGCGGACACTGAAACGCTCTTCAAGGCTCCCAAACATCCCTATACCGAAGCCTTGCTCGGCTCTGTGTTGACGCCAGAGCCCGGCCTCGGGGTGCCCGATACGCATCTGGGGGCAGCTTACCCAAACCCGATTGACCCTCCATCCGGCTGCACTTTCCATCCCCGTTGCGCAAAAGTGATGGACCATTGTTCCAAGCAAGTACCTCCAACTATCACGGCAACGGGAACAATGGTCGAGTGCCATCTTTATGCGGATGGTGCGGATAAGAAAGTTGGAAAAAAGAAAGTCCGCAAAGGAAAACGGAAATGAGTAGTGAGGCGAGCCGCTCGGGCGCCATAGCCCGCGTCTGCGGTTATTTTGATGACGGCACTTTTGAAAAAGAACTAGCACACCGCGTCACGTTCCGTACCGAGAGCCAGCGGCCCGAAGGGCTGCCGGAACTGCACCGCTATATCAAAGAGGAAATGATCCCCGCCTTTGAATCCATGGGCTTCAAAATCCGCGTTTATGAAAACCCGTTTGAGGGATGCGGTCCGTTCCTGCTTGCCGAGCGACATGAAGACGATGCACTGCCGACGGTGCTGGGCTATGGCCATGGAGACGTGATTCAGGGGCTGGATGATCTGTGGACCGAGGGCAAGGGGCCATGGGTCACCGCGCGCGACGGTGACAGGATTTACGGGCGCGGCACTGCCGATAACAAGGGACAGCACACCATCAACATGGCGGCAATGCGTGCTGTTCTGGAGGAGCGGGGAAGTCTGGGATTTAACGCCAAGGCACTCATCGAGATGGGCGAGGAGAACGGATCAAAAGGCCTGCGCGAGATCATAAGTGAACACAAGGACGACTTCGCCGCAGATGTCTTTATTGGTTCTGATGGTCCGCGGGTAAAGCCGGAAAAACCTACGATCACCCTGGGAAACAGAGGTTCTTCCAACTTTGATATCGTTGTGAAACTGCGCGAAGGGGGTCACCATTCCGGCAACTGGGGCGGATTGCTAGCCAGCCCCGGCACCATCCTGTCACATGCGCTGGCAACCATAGTCGACTCAAATGGAGTTATCCAGATCGAGGAATGGCTGCCTCCACAGATCACCAATTCTGTACGTATGGCCCTCAGCAACATCGAAATCGACGGTGGCCCTGATGCACCGGAGATCGACCCAAATTGGGGCCAGCCGGGAATGACACCGGCAGAAAAGGTTTATGCCTGGAACAGCTTTGAAATCCTGGCGCTCAAGATAGGCACGCCGGAACGGCCCGTAAACGCGATCCCCGGCATGGCCCGGGCTCATTGCCAGCTGCGCTTTGTAGTCGGCACGGATCAGGAGGACATACTCCCGGCGTTGCGCCGTCATCTCGAACGGAATGGCTTTGAAAATGTCCAGGTCGAGCTGCCGCCAGCCGCCAACGCCATTCGCTTCGCTGCGTCCCGCACAGACCCGGATCATCCGTGGGTGAAATGGGCGATCAAATCGGTTGAGTTTAGCAACGGCGCGCTACCGGACGTGATTCCCAGTATGGGCGGATCGATTGGCAATGACATGTTTACCGATATTCTCGAACTTCCCACAGTCTGGATTCCCCATTCCTACGCCGCATGTTCCCAACACGCGCCCAATGAACATTTACTGGCCTCCGTGTGTCGCAATGGCCTGGAGATTATGACAGGGCTGTATTGGGATCTTGGCGAGGGCAACACGCCGGGGAGGTCATAAGATGTCACGGTCGGAAGCTGTTTCGAAAGCGCTGGCGAGCTATGACGACGATGGTGAAGAGGGGTACTACAGCCGTCTTGCCAAGCTTGTGGCCGTCAAGACGGAAAGCCAGAACCCTGAACGGCTGAGTGAGCACTATAGTTACGTCACTGATCACATGAGGCCGGCACTTGAACGCCTCGGCTATGAGTGCCAGGTGTTCGACAACCCGTTCGAGGGATGCGGCCCTGTGTTTCTCGCACAACGTATCGAGGATGAGAGCTTGCCTACGCTGTTGTGCTACGGCCACGGCGACGTGGTGCTGGGCATGGAAGGCCAGTGGGAGGAAGACCGTGATCCCTGGTCGCTCACAGTTGATGGCGAGCGGATTTACGGGCGCGGCACTGCCGACAATAAGGGCCAGCATCTTGCACATATAGTGGCGCTGGAAGCGATCCTTGAGACAAGGGGAAAGCTTGGCTTCAACTCCAAGATTGTGATCGAGCAGGGTGAAGAAAATGGCTCGAAGGGTTTTCGGGAAGTCCTCGCAGAAAACCGTGATGCTTTTTCAGCGGATGCCTTTTTCTCCTCGGACGGGCCGCGCGCAATCATTGATGAGCCCAATATTTCCCTCGGCAACAGAGGCTGTATGAATTTCAATCTCGTCGCCAACTTCCGGGAAGGCGGTCACCACTCCGGCAACTGGGGAGGCTTGCTGCGCTCCCCGGGCGTACGGCTGACGCATGCGCTTTCTTCAATCGTCACCCCAAAGGGCGAGATACTTGTTGAAGGCTGGAGACCCAAAGATATTCCTCAGTCGGTTCGTGATGCGGTTGAGAGTGCCGAGCGTTCAGCTGGTGAAGAAGGCCCAAAAATCGATAAGGACTGGGGTGAACCAGGATTGACCGGTGGGGAGAAGGTGTCCATCTGGAACAGTTTTGAAGTGCTGGCGTTGAAGATCGGTAATCCTGACAGGCCGGTGAACGCCGTGCCACCCGTGGCGCGGGCCTATTGCCAGCTGCGCCATGTGATCGAGACGAAGCAGGAAGACATTCTTCCCATACTGCGGGCGCATCTGGATGAGCGCGGATTTTCCGACATTGAATTTGAAGATCCGCCGGAAGAAAATCGGGGGTATTTTTCTCCTGGCCGGACCAACCCGGATCACCCTTGGGCAATCTGGTTGAAAAGCACTGTCGAACGCGTTGGCGATAGCAAATGCGGGGTCGTGCCCTGTTCCGGTGGATCCAACGTTACTGGGACAATCGGCAGCGAACTCGGGATGCCCTTCTCATGGCTGCCTATGAGTTACCTGGCCTGCTGCCAGCATGCACCAAATGAGCATATTTTGCGTCCACTCATGCGCGAGGGAATGGCACTCATAACTGGCGTTTATTGGGAAATGGGCGAGGCGGACGGATACAGACCATGAGTGAGCTTTGCGACCTTTCGGCCTGCCAGCTCAGATCGAAGATCGCATCGGGTAACATCTCACCGGTTGAACTGCTGGAAAGTTGCATTGCCCGCATTGAAGATGTGAATCCAACGCTCAATGCGGTTGTGGCCACCTGCTACGAGCGCGCAAGGAAAGAAGCTATTCAGGCTGAAAAAGCGGTAGGTAAGGACAGTGCGCTCGGGTCCCTGCACGGATTGCCCGTTGCGATCAAGGACCTTGCGGACACTGAAGGCTTGGCCACTACATATGGCTCACCGCTTTACGCGGGCCACGTTCCCAATACTGATGCTGGGCTTGTAACTCGTCTTCGTAAAGCTGGCGCCATCGTCGTGGGTAAAACAAACACGCCGGAATTTGGCGCCGGTAGCGGTACCTCCAACCGGGTTTATGGTGAAACCTGCAATCCTTATGACACCAAACGAACTTGCGGCGGGTCTTCAGGAGGTGCAGCGGTGGCGGTGGCGACCGGCATGGTCCCGCTTGCCCATGGCAGCGATACCGGCGGTTCTCTTCGCAACCCCGCAACCTGGTGCGGTGTGGTCGGGTTTCGTCCAACTCCTGGTCTGGTGCCGCATGAGACGCGCAATGTGAACTACACGCATTTCAGTGTGCAGGGGCCAATGGCCCGTAATGTTTCTGATGTGGGGCTCATGCTGACAGGGCTGGCGGGTGATGACCCGCGTGATCCGCTCTCCGGGCCGGTTGATGCCAGCCAGTTTGCCTCTCTCGAGACGCTGGATATCTCATCTCTGCGCGTTGCCTGGAGCGAAGATTTGGGCGTTGCACCCGTCGATGATGATATCAGGGAAACTTTCAGTGGTGTGATCGGGGCGATTTCCACCGCCTTTGCGTCCTGCAAACTCAGAGACCCCGAATTCGATCACGTGCGGGATATCTACTGGACCCTGCGTTCGGTTCAGTTTCTGGCAAATCATGGAGAACGTTTTGCCGAGCATGGGAATGACCTGGCGCCGAATATCGTTGTGAATGTAGAAGCAGGTCTTGCTCTGACGCCTAACGAAGTGGCTGAAGCTGAGCGGGGCTGGGCGCGCATCTACCGAGCATTTCAGGAGTTCTTCCGTGACATTGACCTGCTTATTTTACCAGGCAATGCAACATCTGCATTCCACCTCAAAGACGGCATTCCCAAGCAGGTGGGTGGCCGGAAAATGGAAAATTATATGGACGCATCTTTGTTGCGCTCCGCCCTCACGCTCACCGGACATCCGGTGATTGCATTACCGGCCGGTGTTGATGCGCATGGGCTGCCATTCGGTGTCCAGATCGTCGGCCCACGGCGGGGGGATGCTTTCTTGCTTACAGCCGCCGCTGCACTTGAAGCGTTTATGACCGGGATGCCGCAACTCGCAAGCTCCCGACCAAATCTGGAGGCACTCAAACAATGACCAAACCCTGTGACCTTTCAGCAGTGGAGGCGCGGCGACTGATCGGCCGCAAGGCGCTCTCACCGGTTGAACTTGTCGAGAGTTGCATCTCGCGCATTACCGAGGTTGATGGCGCACTGAATGCGATAACGGCGATTGATGAAGATGGTGCCCGGGCCGCAGCCAAGGATGCTGAACAAACTGTAATGGACGGTGAACTCCTCGGTCTTCTTCATGGCCTTCCCGTTGGCATCAAAGATTTGCAGGCGACCAAGGGTTTGCGCACGACATGGGGCTCGCTGCTCTATGAACACACGGTGCCGGACGAAGATGATCCCCTGGTGGCCAATTTGCGTGCGGAAGGCGGTGTCATTCTCGCAAAAACCAATACGCCAGAGTTTGGGGCCGGTGCCAACACGACCAACAAAGTATTCGGAGCCACGGGTAATCCCTTTGACCCTGACAAGACCTGCGGCGGTTCGTCCGGCGGCTCTGGAGTTGCCGTTGCAACGGGCATGGTGCCGCTGGCAACGGGCTCCGATCATGGCGGGTCTCTGCGCACACCTGCTACATTCTGCGGCGTTGTGGGTTTTCGTCCCTCGCCAGGCCTTGTGCCACGTGTCACGCATCCAGTGGCTCTGCTGCCAATGCCCGTTCTAGGGCCGATGGCGCGCTCAGTTGAAGACGCGCATCTGCTGCTCCAGGCCCAGCTCGATCTCGACAAGGACGATCCATTTTCAAGCGATGATGTCATGCGCATTCCTGATGCGCTCACAGGTGTTGATCTCGGTTCCCTTAAAGTTGCTTTCTCGGCCGACCTTGGCTGCGCACCGCTAGATAATGACATCCGGAAGGTGTTTGAGAGCAGAAAGTCTGCAATAGGACATATGTTTGCGGAGACCCATGATCGCGATCCCGAATTATCAGATGTTCATGAAGCATTTGAAATTCTGCGCGCGGTCCAGTTCGTTGCCGCCCATAAAGAGCGGCTTGAAAACAGTCGTGACCTGCTCGGCCCTAACGTCATTAACAATACGGAGAGAGGGCTGAAATACTCACTTCCCGATGTGGCCTGGGCCCACAAGGTGCAAACCGAGCTTTATACGAAATTCCGAGCCTTTTTCGATGACGCGGATATTCTCATTTGTCCCGCGGCAGCGGTCAGTCCGTTCCCGCATGCACAACTGTTCGTGGAGGAGGTCAATGGAGAAAAAATGCCAACCTACATGCGCTGGCTGGCGATGACTTATGCATTGACCATGGCCCTGCCTTCGGCAGTGTGCCTGCCCTGCGGTGTTGATCATTTAGGGATGCCATTCGGCATACAGGTCGTCGGGCCAATCGGTTCTGATGCCTATGTGCTGGAAGTGGCATTTGCTCTGGAGCAGGCACTTGCGGCGAATAAAGAGACTGCCCAGCCTGAGCCGAACCTCAAATCATTGGCGGGGGCAGGGAAGAAATGACTCACGGTATTGTCAGCGCACCGCAGCCCGAAGCTGTAGAGGCCGGGGCTGAGGCCCTTCTTAAAGGCGGTAACGCTGTTGATGCGGCGATTGCCTGCGCATTGGTGCAAACGGCGGTTGACCCGCAAATGTGCGGCATCGCCGGTTTTGGCTCCTTGCATCTTTATCTTGCCGAGAAAGGGGAACACCAGTTCCTTGATTTTCATGGCCGGGCGCCGTCCAAAGCCACGCCCGATATGTGGGAAGACCTGATTATCAAGGAAGCTGAAGACGGTTTCGGCTTTATCCTGAAGGATTTCGTCAACGACATCGGCTATGGCGCGATCACCACGCCTATGAGTTTGCGGGCCTATGACGAGGCGCTAAAGCGTTACGGCACAATGACGCTGGCCGGGTTGATCGAGCCAGCCATAGGTTATGCCGAGAGCGGTATGCTGGTGCGCCCCCACATCAATTATTTCTGGAACTCGAATGAAGGCGGCGGCAAGGCACCCCATTCAATGCGGCTGACGGAAAATGCGGAAGCGCGCAAGATTTACGTCAAACCGGATGGCTCCCTGCACCGGCTTGGCGAGACCGTGCGCAATCCGGATATGGCAGAAACCTACCGGCGTATCGCACGTGAAGGCGTGGATGATTTTTATACAGGCGAAATCGGCAAGCATATCATCGCCGACATGGAAGCGAATGGCGGGTTGCTGACTGCAGCGGACTTGCAGGACGCCATGCCGAAAGAGAGTGAACCATTGTGGGGCGAATATCGGGGTCTTCGCGTCGCAACCAACCAACCTCCGGGCGGCGGAGTGATGGTACTCGAGATGCTCAACATCCTGGAGAATTTCGATCTTGGTTCATTGGGGCACAATTCTCCGGACTATATCGCCACTGTGTCGGAGGCCATGAAGATTGCAACCGTGGACAAGGACAATCATGTCGGTGATCCGAACTTTGTCGATATCCCGCTTGAGCGGCTCACATCCAAAGACTATGCGGCGGAAATGGCGGCCCGTATAAAGAGTGGTGAAAAAACTCATGTGCCACGCTTCAATCCGGGTGGCACGGAATCGAAAGACACTACCCATGTGTCTACAGCGGATGAACATGGCAATTGCGTCTCGCTGACCCATTCTCTCGGCATGCCATCGGGTGTTGTCACGCCGGGACTGGGCTTCATGTATTCAGGTTGCATGGCGGTGTTCGATCCGCGCCCGGGGCACACTGGCTCGATAGCGCCCGGCAAGTCGCGTTTCACGGCCATGTGCCCGACGATAATCTTCAAGGGAGATAAACCCTTCTTCGTGGTTGGTGCACCTGGCGGGACCTTCATCACTATGGGTGTATTGCAAGCCATCCTCAACGTTGTGGATTTCGACATGAATGCACAGGAAGCCGTAATGGCGGCACGCTTCTGCACCAACTCCGACACGATTGACGTGACCAACCGGATCACCCGCCGAACGCAGGCAGAGCTGGAGGCCCGCGGCTATCCCGTTCGCCGTTCACCCTTGAGTTATCACTTCGCCGGCGTTCATGCGTTACGCAAGACGGAGAGGGGCTGGGATGGTGGCGCCGATCCGGGCCGCGACGGCATGGCGATATCGGTGTGAGCTGAGGAGGATGATATGGCCAGGCGCGTTCTGATCGCAGGTTTCAAACACGAGACCAATACGTTCTCGAAGCTGCCGACCGACCTCGATGCCTACAGTGCGCGTGCTCTGTATGTGGGCGAGGAGGAGATGCGCGCCGCTTATACCGGCACCAATACCGAAATTGCCGGCTTCCTGGATGCTTGTGAAAAGCATGGCTGGGAACCTGTGCTGGCGGTGGCGGCCGATGCCACGCCTTCTGGCAAGGTGACAAAAGAAGCTTTCGATACAGTCTCCGGTGCGATCCTTGATGCCATCGAGACACAGGGTCCTTTCGATGCGATCCTGCTGCAAGTCCATGGTGCCATGGTCTCAGAAGAGCATGATGATGGCGAGAGTGCGCTTCTTTCCCTCATACGGGCTAAGGTCGGACGCGATATGCCCATAGGCGTTACCCACGATCTTCATGCCAATGTGACGGATCTGACCTGTGAGCTTGCCGACGTGCTGGTAAGCTACCGTACATATCCGCATATCGATATGCACGAGACGGCAATCAAATGTGCCGACCTGATCGCGCGGATGCTGGCAGGCGAGATAAATCCGAGGGTCTGGGTGGCTCGCGGGCCGCAACTGGATGGCGTCGATCATGGCCGGACAACGTCGCCCGGGCCCATGCTTGAGATACTCGACATGGCCGATATGCTGACCGGGAATCACGGTCTTTTGTCGGCGTCGGTGAATGCCGGCTTTCCCTGGGCAGATGTCGAATATGTCGGTCCCACGGCCATTGTCGTGGCCGATAGAGGGAACAACGGGGCCGAGATTGCGGTCAATGCGCTCCGGGACGAGTTATGGCGCACCCGCGAGATCGTCACAATCGAACTGGTGAGCGCGCATGACGCAATCTCGCAGGCGCGCGAAACGGGAAAGGCGTCCGGCCCGTTCGTGATCGCCGATTTTGCCGACAATCCCGGTGGAGGCGGATATGCAGATTCAACGGGTTTTCTGCGCGCCATGATTGAAGCGGGCGTTGAGGGTGCGGCCTTTTCAGCACTGTATGATCCAGCGTGCGTCTCGGCTTGCCAACAGGCTGGCGAAGGTGCGGAGATAGAACTGAACCTTGGCGGCAAATGCGAGCCGTCTCTGGGAGAACCCATTTCTGCGAGCGGTATTGTGACAGGTCTCTATGACGGCACATTCAAGCTCGAAGGTCCGATGTCCAGGGGACTCACTATAAAACTGGGGCCTGTTGCCGTGTACCGGGTTGGCGGCATAGATGTGGTGTTGGCCTCGCGCCGGGCGCAAAATTACGACCTGCAGTTCTTCCGGGCTTTTGGCATAGAACCGACGGAATGCGCTATCTTGGGCATCAAATCCGCCCAGCATTTCCGTGCCGACTATTCACCGATCGCATCAGGTATCGCCGTGGTTGATGAAGGCGGGGGGATTACGTCTCACAATTTCAAGGCCCTCGACTATAAACATGTGCGCCGCCCCCTCTGGCCGCTTGATGATACCGGGTCATAAAGGCTGGTGCCGGGTCAGTTCGTTCAATCCATGGAAGGCTCCGGGGAAGAGCATGACTGTCATTCATCCATCAGCGGCTAAGGGATATGCCAACAAGGCGGAAACTTATGACCGGGGCAGGCCGGACTATCCGGATGAGATCAATCAATGGCTGCGTGGCGATCTCGGGCTGAACCCATTGAAAGCGGTTCTCGACCTTGGAGCGGGGACTGGGAAATTTACACGGCGCCTGCTCGGGACCGGGGCAAGCGTTACCGCGGTTGAGCCCGTACCGGAGATGCAGAAAATTATCAGCTTGTCTGCTCCAAATGCTGAAATCAAAGTAGGGACGGCTGAGGATATTCCGCTTGGCAACGAGACGATGGATGCTGTCGTTTGCGCACAATCCTTTCACTGGTTTGCAGCGAAGGCCACATTGGCCGAAATCGGTCGGGTCCTGAAGCCTGGTGGCGTTCTCGGCCTGGTATGGAATGTGCGCGATGAACAAACCGGCTGGGTGGCCGCATTGACGGACATCATGGCCCCGTTTGCCGGGGAGACGCCGCGCTATCATACGGGTAGATGGCGCCGTCTGTTTCCGGCCAAAGGGTTTGGCCCATTGCGGGAAATGCATTTTGCGTATGGACATGCCGGATCACCCGAGCAGGTCATCGTTGATCGTATCCTGTCGATCAGTTTCATTGCTGCCCTGGTGCCTGTACAGCAGTTGCTCATCAAGTCCCAGATTCACGACCTGATCGAAGCAACACCTTCTCTGGCTGGGAAAGAAGAGGTGACTTTCCCGTACAAGACGGTTGCATTCAGTTGCACTAAGGGCGGTTAGATATCTCGATCTGTCCCTGGGTAGGCTTCCATACTCATGATGCAGCCACTAGAGCGGCACTTCGGAGGAGCCGACAACCCGCTCCCAGACATCGCCGTGCCCATCGCCAAAAACCAGGTCTTCTGTTGCCTTGGCCAGGGACCAATCACCCCGGGCGACCTCATCGCCCAGTTGACCAGCACCCCAACCCGCATATCCCAATGCAATCAGAATATGCCTCGGGCTGTTGCCATCTACGATCGAGCGCAGAATACCAATATCAGTTGTAAAGGATATCGTACCGGCTACCAGCCGGGACCCGGCGTTCTTGTAGTCGCTGGTGTGCAAAATAAACGCGCCTCTCCGGTTCACTGGCCCGCCTAAATGCAAGTTCAGGGTTCCTTTTGCTCCCTGAGGATCCAGCCCGAAATTTTTCATCAGCTTTGCGATATTCCGCTTACCGAAAACCTTGTTCACGATGATCCCGTATGCCCCCTCGGCATCATGCTTGACCATGTAGATCACGCTTTTTCTGAATTTGCGATCGGCAATTTTCGGGGAGGCAATGAGTAACTGGCCAGCGAAATAAAGTGAGCCTTCCGCATCCGACTTTTTATCGGCAAGGCCGGGTATTGGCCCAGGTCCAAACGCAAACCCTAGTCCAATAACAAGCGTTAGCAGGCAAGGGATGATAAGATGGCGGATCAGCCGGGCAGGAGAAGTGAGGGATGAGACAAGTCCGGCCAGGATGTTCATGCTACTGCGCTTCATTGCTTCTCCTCCCCCAAACCTACTCGCGGTTGGGAAGCAACCGGCGTGAGGGGACAACACGTCCCTCATTCTCAAGCCGGAATTCGACGCTGTCAGAGAGGCCCTGCCCGTCGATTATCGAAAGCTGGACGAAACCTTCCCCGTCCGGCTTCCAGAACGCCGTACGCTGGCGAGCCACATTGGAGAGGGGTACCCCGTTGACGAACCATGTGAGCGGAAGGGTGCCGCCCTCAGCCTTTATTGCGAGTGTCTGGGAAACACCCGCGCTGGTTTTCTCATAAGCGACGCGTGAACCGTCCGGTGGAAAGGAAATCCGTATTGCCGGGTCGGCGGTGTTGCGTGTGTTTGCAACTGGCCTTCCAAAGTTGCGCAATGGCGGGGGCAGATCCGCACTGGCCGAGATGATCGCGCCGCGCGGCGCAGTTTTCAGTGGCGGGCGATGGGTTCCGAGCCGGGTGAAGACTTCCGAGAGGATGGGAGCGGCGGCAAGTCTGCCGGTCATGCCCGGCGTGGGCCCGCCATCGGGCCTCCCCACCCATACAGCAGCTGTGTGCCGGCCATCGAAACCAGCCGCCCAGGCATCGCGGTAGCCATAGGAGGTTCCGGTTTTAAAGGCGATGGCTCCCCAACTGGTGTGAAGCGGTGGTGGCGTGCCGCGCAGAATGTCAGCGGCGTACCAGGCGGAGAGTGGCGTCAGCAACACTTTCGCACCGGAGGCCTTCGCGCCCATGGCCGCAGCAGCTGGCTGCTCCAACCGGATGCGCAAGGCCACGGGTTTCCCCTGCCGGGCAAGTGATACATACAGCATTGCCAGGTCTCGCAAGGAGATGCCCGCGCCGCCTAGCGCCAATGGCAGGTCAGGGGGTGCGGAACCGGGCAGTTTGACCCGTGCCCCGGCCATGCGCAGGCGTGCGAGGAAAGTTGCGGGTCCAACGGCTTCAAGTAGCTGGACCGCCGGGATATTGAGGGAGAGCTGCAGTGCTTCGCGCAGCGTTACAGTGCCGCGGAATTCGCCATCGAAATTGACCGGCGCATAGTCACCGAACCGTTTTGGCCGGTCTTCGATCAGGGTCTCGGGGTGGGCCAGGCCCGCCTCGAATGCAAGCGCGTAAATAAAGGGTTTGAGCGCGGATCCGGGTGAGCGGGTGGCGAGCCCCATATCGATCTGACCGGCGTGGGCTTCATCGAGATATCCGGGTGAACCAACATGGGCCAGAACCTCGCCGCTTTCATTATCGATAACGATCATCGCCATTGAATGCCGGGACCCGAACCGGGTTATGCGCGTGCGCGCCAGCTCTTCAAGCCGGGACTGCAATGTCCGGTCGATGGTCAGATGGTGCACCTGCCTTGCCGGGGCACGGGTCACTTCCCTCTGGGCGATGTGGGCGGCAAATATCGGAAAGGCATGCCGCCGGGTTGGGACGGCGCGCGATCTGGCGCGTTTCAGGTCCGACCGGGAAACAATTCCGTCACGCGCAGCACGAACCAGAACCTTGTCCCGAGCGGTCCGCGCGTTGTTGAGAAACCGGTCCGGCCGGCGGGTTTCGGGCGACTGCGGCAGCGCAATCAGCAATGCGGCCTCGTCCAGCGTCAAGCGGCGTGGCTCCTTGTTGAAATAAGCCAGTGAGGCGGCCCTGATCCCCTCAAGATTTCCACCGAACGGGGCGAGGGTTAGATAGAGACCTAGGATTTCGCGCTTCGTGTAGCGGGTCTCCAGTTGGCGGGCGCGCAGCATCTGCTGCAGCTTTGTTGACAGTGAACGGCTGCGTCGCGGCTCGATCAGCCGGGCAACCTGCATGGTCAAGGTCGAAGCACCAGATACGATCCGCCCGTTCACGGCAAATTGCACGGCGGCACGTGCAAGGGCGAGTGGGTCAATGCCCCCGTGAGAGTGGAACCGCTTGTCTTCGTAATTCAGGAGCATCTCAAGGTAACGCGGGTCGACCTGCTCAGGGCTGACGGGAAGCCGCCAGCGGCCAAGTTGATTGGCGAAGGGGCGCAGCAGTCGGCCCTTGCGATCGAGCACAAGGGTTGAGACGGGTTCGGACATGGCCTCTGGCAGTGGCCCCAGCCGGGTCATGCCAATCTGAACGAGCGCTGCCAAAAGTAGGGGCACAGACAGGACAAGGGCGATAAATGCCATGAAGACAGGCTTGCGCCAACGGGGCCCGCCTCGGGGGTGTTCCGCGTCTTCCTGCTGCTGGACGTGCTTTGCCTTGATTGCGCCGCGCTGCATCTTACCGGCCCGGACCCGCAATATTAAGCGTGCCAGTAGCCGTGCGCGCAAACAGTTCTGGCCGGTACATGTCTTCGACGGTGGCCGGGGGGTGGGCATATTGGCCGGGAGACACAACGCGCACCACATAAGAGACGGTCAGGACCTGCGGTTTTTGCCCATCGCGATTGAAGGCAGCCACGAAACGGTCCTTGCGGTATTCGCTGTGTTCAGGCGTGCTGACACCTTTCAGCCAGGAAAAATTCTGCCCGGAACCGGCATCGCTCAATCTCGGATTCTCGATCTCGAATCCCGCGGGCAGATGATCGACGATGAGAATACGGCCACGCCTGGCATCAACC
The DNA here is from genome assembly GCA_021775555.1 of Hyphomicrobiales bacterium. GTDB lineage: Bacteria > Pseudomonadota > Alphaproteobacteria > Rhizobiales > Methyloligellaceae > UBA2767. Next base: position 120,957 of record JAJFHP010000057.1, read on the forward strand.
TCGTTGACGCGCAGCACAACAACCAGCCGTTCATTCTGGTTGACGCCTTCAATCTCACGCGGTTTGCCACCCATGGTGTAATAAGAGCGATCAATCAGGAACCCCTTGGCTTCAGCAGGCTCAGGAGATAAGGGCGCGCCGGAAATGGTGACCATTGCCGTGACCGCGGTGTCGCCTTCATTCGCAATTTTGACGGGGGCTTTCTGCAGGTCCGCCGTATTGAAAGTTTCAAACAGAGCGCCTTTGAGAGGCTGGCCGTTGCGGGTCAGGGACAGATTATGCGGCTCGGCGAACAGAGCATTGGCGGCACGCAACAGCCAGGCATTTTCCTGCGTGGAGGCGCGAGGCTTTTGCGCACTTGTCGCTGCGAGTGATCGGGCAATCGCAGGGATGGCGCTCTTCTGGAGACCCGTTTCAGCAACAAGCGTCAGCACCCCGGCGCGGTCGCGAAGTGCGGAACCGAAGTCTGACCGTCCGGCGTCAACAGGTGGTGCTTCGAGCCCCTGAATTGCGCTTGAGAACAGTTTTTCCGCGCGCGTCCGGTCACCGAGCATTGCCAGCGCGGCGGCGAGATGCGCGCCGGCCAGCGGTGCGGTAAAGCTGTCGGCCTGTGCATCGGCAAAATATCGTAAATCGCCGATATTGGCGCGACCGGTCCTTGCCAGAACATAGGCAGAATACGCCAATGTCTCTCCGCCCTGTTTGAAGTCGGAGAAGTTGGTGAGATAATTCTGCAGCCGGTCGAGCGCATTTTCATAGGCAATGTCCGGCACCTTGTGCCCGGCTTCGCGCGCCCGCATCAGGAACTCGGTGACATAGGCGGAAAGCCACATGTCGCCATTATCTGGCCCCCACACGCCAAAACCGCCGCTGGACGATTGCATTGCCAGCAGGCTCTTGATTGCGGTGTCGATGCGCTCGGGGATCTTGGTATCGTCGTCAAGGCCAATGTGCTCCGCGATGGTGTTGACGTATAGCAGTGGCAGAGCGCGGCTGGTGATCTGTTCCGCACAGCCATAGGGGTATCGGTCGAGCGCCAGTAAAACCCCGGCCATATCGAGCCCGGCGCCGGGCGTGACATTCAGCGTCGCTTTGACGGTACCGGGAACGAAACTGCTCAAAAGGTTTTTATCCAGCGTCAGAGAACCTTTGCGGGCCGCCAGGACATGGGTGGAGCGGCTGGTCACCACGGGCGAGGCTGGCACCACGCCAAGCGCGAACTCTCGCTGCAATTCCTTGCCATCGGGGCCTGTCAGCCGTGCCGTGAGTATTGCGTCACCAATGCCGTTTGCCTTGAGCTGCACAACATGCTCGGTGCGTGCACCGGCCTTGAGGGTGAGGCTACGGGTTGCGGCGCCTGTGGTTTCCACAGGACCCTGCGCCTCGATATCGAGGCTGTATTTTCCGTCCGCTCCCTCGACATTGTGGATGCTGAGATGAAGCCGTGACTGGTCACCCTTGGCCAGGAAGCGCGGCAGGCTGCCCGTTACGATTATAGGCTCGCGCACGATCACATCTTTTGTGGCGTGGGCAAGTTTCCCCGGACTCCACGCAGCCGCCATGACGCGCAACGTGCCGCTGAACTGGGGCACCTCGAACGAGACGCGCGCCTTGCCATCGGCATTTACGCTGACAATCCCTGAATAGAGTGCGAGCGGGCGTTGCGTGGGAGGGGCGCCCTTGAGCCCCATTCCGCCGTCATCTCCACCAACGCGCAGTTTGCCGCGTGTTGCGTGCATCCCGTCAATCAGCCGGCCATAGAGGTCACGGAACTCGACGCCCAGACGGCGCTGGGCAAAATACCAGTCCTCCGGTGCGGGAGGCTCGTAGCCGGTGAGATTGAGAATTCCCACATCCACTGTCGACACGACCATATGTGCGCTCTTGCCCGGCTCCAGCCCGGAAATCTCGACAGGGATATCGAGTGTCTGGTTCGGGGCGATCTTCTCCGGTGTATCGAGCTTCAGCGCGAGCATGCGGTCACTGGTATCGATGGGCAACCAGGACACGCCGACAGACCGTTGCGGCATGCGTTTGGCCGGCACGTTCATCGGCCTGTAGAGCATCGCCGTGACATAGGCGCCAGGGCCCCAGTCGGACCCGACCTCGAATTCAACATTGGCACCCGATGCCGGGGCCTCGACCGCTTTCATGGCTACAACACCGTCATTGACCACCGCGACGAGGGCGGTTCCGGCCACCCGGGGCGTGATGCTGACGCGGGCGGTTTCGCCAGGTTTGTAGCGCGGCTTATCAAGCGCAATTTCCAGGAAATCGGGCGTCTCGGCTGGATCTGCGGCGTACCATCCTGCGGTGAAGGTTACACTGCTGGCGGCCCCATCAGACTTTGCCGAGGCGACTTCGAGCCGGTAGCGGCCAAATTTCACCGGGGCCTCGATGCTTATCGGCGCGTCAGAATTGAGGTCGATACGTCCCTCGCCAACCCGTTCGCTTTTGGTAATCGGTTCGAAGTTCCACGATCCATGGCGGCGGTACCATTGGTAGTGCTGTTCGATGTGGAAGAGTTGCCAGCGCACATCCTTCATGACAACGCGAGAGCCCTTTGGTCCAGCGGCCAAGACATCGAACAGGGCATTGGCGTGCTCACCCGCATGACCATCCTTGAAACCGGGGCGAATGCCGATCATGGGTGCAGTTGTTGTAACGGGGAGGGTGATGCGCTTCTGAACGGCTTGTCCGCCCGGCTCACGCAAGCGCATGGATATTTCGGCAGCCATCAGACGCGTGCTTTGCGGCAGCGGCGGCAGTGGCACGTTCACCTCGGCGTTTCCATCTTTGCCGGTCTTTGGCAGGTCGAACAGCGGCCGACGGACCGGCGTCACCTTTTCATCCGCCAGACCGAAGACATATCCGGGGAAGCCTTCAAGGTCCCCACTGCGAGGACGCACAATGATTTCACCCTCAAGCGCCAGCCCCGCTGCGGGTGCGCCATAGAGGTAACGCCCCGAGACATTGAGCTTTGCCGATCCTGATGGTTTGATCGATTTGCCGGGTGAACTCAGGGTCAACTCCATCCGGTCCGGTACGAAATCCTCGACCAGGAATGTCGTCTCGCCAACGGCCACGCCTTTCGGGTCAGCAAAGGCCTTGACGCGCCATGTTCCGGTCATCGCACGATCCAGCAGCCCAAGAGTGAAACTCCGCCCGCCCGCACCCTGGTCAGGCAGCAGCGCACGTTTTTGCTCAACCCCGTCGGGGCGCTCGAACACCAGCGTCAGCGGCACGTCTGGTACAGCATTGGCCTTGCGGTCGCGCAGGAGTGCTGTCACGTGAACATCAGCGCCGGGGCGGTAAACGCCGCGCTCGGTGAACAGGTAGGCATCGAGTGTGGTTGGCGCGGGGCGTCCGGTCACACCGCGATCTGACAGATCAAAACCCGGCTTGTTCATCTCCAGGAAGGAATAATCCCCGCCTGGTCCCGAAGCCACCAGCACGGCGGGTGCCAGTCCACCCTTGCCCCGTGTCAGGCCGGGATCGAAGCGGACAGCACCGCGCACGTCGGTCGTCGCCGTACCGAGTATCTCGTTGTTCATGGCAAGAAGCCGCAGCTCCACGCCCTTCATCGGGGCGGCGGTGGTCAGGGAGCGTATAAAGGCATGGATGCCATCATCTCCCGAAATTGCGGCAACTCCCATGTCTGACACAACGAACCATTGCGCCGGCCGCTCACCCCAATATTCCGTCTTGTCCGCAGTTGCAGTGGCGGCAACAACGTAAATGCCCGGTTGAAGCTTGGGCAGGGCTTCGTCAACCGGAAACGCGGTCGTGACATCCTTGTTCAGCGGACTTTCCACCGGCATTTTTCCGGACCAGACTTTCTCACCCTTCTGGCTGGCAAGGTCCTCGAGCGATCCGCCATGCATCTGGCGGAAAATCTCGCCGGAAACGATCATTGACCCAAGGCTTCTGTCACCGATCCGGTAGATGGCGATATCGATTTCCTTGGTGTTGACCGAGATAATCGGAATGCCGCTCTGGCCGGTGCGCGGCAGCACATATCCACGGCCGGAAAAGTGGACCGCGGGCTTGCGGTCACGCACATAGACGGTGAAGCGGGCCGGCTTTAGCAGTGTCTCATCGACCACCGAGGGCAGCCCGGCGCGGACATCGACATTATAGCGGGTGCCGTGGCGCAGACCCTCAACACAGAGTTGCCTTTGGTCCGCGCTCACTGCGGCTGCGGCGGCCCCGTCAACACGGATAAATTTGGAATAACCGTCTTTAACAAGGGCAAGGTTTTCAGAAAACTGGATGCACATGCGCGGGCTGACCGCATCTGAATCGACGCTGTAGTTGGTTGACCTGAAACCGCGCTGCTCACGCAATCCGTCATAGATGGTCTGGATTGCAGGGGACGCTCGCAGCGAGAGGCTGGCCTTGTAGGCATCAAGCGCCGGGCGCCAGAATTGCCGGTCGGAAAGGACCCTGCCGAGAAATGCGAGGGCGTTTGCTTTCAGGGATTTGTCGCCTGCCCGCTTGTAGGCGAGGAATGCCGCCGAGCTTGCCTGTTCCTGCAAGTCGTAGCGTTCATTATTGTCTTTGGGCTGAGTTGCGGCGAGGGCACCGGCGAGGGCAAACCATGTCCTGGCGGAGGCGGGGGCAAGTGTCGCTGCAGCGGCGTAGTTCGCAGCGGCGGCACGTATGTCGCCTTTGCGCTGGGCGCGATCACCAAGTCTCTTCCACTGGCTCGAGGAGCGTCGGGTGTAGCCCGGTGTCTGGGCAAGCTTCTGTTCGTAGCGCTCGGCGCTGGCAGCTATTTCTTCATGGAAAAATTCGCCGTCTGCCGCATGGGCGGGCGAGATCAGAGCAAGGATGATACAGACAAAAAAGACGCAAAAAAAACGGGGCATACTGCAAGCCTCCTGCAGTTAAATCACAAACTGTCCCCCGTTTTATCCGCCACGGACACTCTCACGAGCGATGCTGCGTGAAAACATTCTGGGCGCAATCCCTCTCCCATTGCAAGCTGGAATCTGATGCAGGAGTTTCTTCGACAGCTACCCGGGGATGATATTCCAGCTCCTTGTCTCAGCCCTGTGCCGTGATCGCCTCCAGGAACAGTTCGCCGAAGCCTTTCAGCTTGCGCGGGCCAACGCCGTTGATGTCGGCCATCTGGTCCAGGGTTGCGGGGCGTTCACGCGCCATTTCCATCAATGTTGTATCGGGGAACACCACATAGGCAGGTACGTTTTTCTCGTGGGCGATCTCCAGCCTGAGAGTCTTGAGGGCGGCAAGAAGGTCCTGGTCACCCTCGGCCACGGGTAATTGCCCGGACTTGCGTTTTTTGCCCTTGCGGGCAGGTTTGCTCAGGTCGATCTCGCGAAGCCAAAAGGTTTCTTCGCCTTTTGCGACGCGCGCGCCGAGGCGCGTGATCTGAAGCGCACCGTATTTCTGGATATTGATGGAGATATATGTGCCGGCGACCGCCTGTCGAATGAAGGCCTGCCAGTATTCTTTCGGATAGTCCGCGCCTGCTCCATAGCCCGTGTGCCGGTCATGGCCCCGATCGAGGATTTTCTGGGTTTTTGCGCCGCGCAGCACTTCGATAATATGCGCGCCGCCGAACATCTGTCCGGTGTCCTTGATCACAGAGAGCAGCATCTGCGCGTTGCGCGTACCATCGATCATCTTCGGGGGGTCGAGGCAGTTGTCGCAATTGCCACAAGCACTTGCCTCTTCATCGAAATAAGCGAGCAGTGTGGTGCGCCGGCACGAGGCGGCCTCGCAATAAGCCAGCAGCGCATCGAGACGTTTATGCTCACGCATCTTGTGCGCTTCGTCTTCGCCGTCCTGCTCTATGAAGCGGCGGCGCTGGGCCATGTCGGCAAGACCAAAGAGCAGGAGGGTTTCTGCCGGCAGGCCGTCGCGTCCGGCGCGGCCGATCTCCTGATAATAAGCTTCCATGGAGCCAGGCAGGTTCATATGGCAGACATAGCGGATGTCCGGCTTGTCCACGCCCATGCCAAAAGCGATGGTTGCCACCATGGTAACGGCATTCTCGCTCATGAACCGGTTCTGGTTTTCTCTGCGTGTTTGTGCATCAAGACCCGCATGATAGGCGATGGCATTGAAGCCTGATGCGTTCAGGAAGTCCGCCACTTCGCCGGTGAGTTTGCGCGATAGGCAATAGACGATACCGGCCTCCGCGCGCTTGTCTTCAAGGAAGGCGAGCAGTTGTGTCTTCCATTCGGTTTTAGGCAGGACCGCGAGCTTCAGATTGGGCCGGTCGAAGCCATGCACGATGATACGGCCCTTCCCGCGAAAGAGCTTGGCGGCAATATCAGCCCGGGTCGCTTCATCAGCGGTAGCCGTAAAGCCCGAGATTGCCGCGTGAGGAAAATGTTCGCGCAAGCTCGAGAGCCGCTCATATTCAGGGCGGAAACTCATCCCCCATTTGGAGATGCAGTGCGCTTCGTCAACCACGAAAAGTGCGGGCTTCAGCTTCGCAATTGCATCCAGCATACGCTGCGTCATGAGCCGTTCCGGCGAGAGGTAGAGCAGCCTGCAGTCGCCCGCGGCAACCGCGCGCCAGTTTGCGACCTGTTCCTCGCGCGTCAGTCCGGAATGAATGGAGACCGCCGGAACCCCGTTGGCGCGCAATGCAGCCACCTGATCGTCCATCAGTGCAACAAGCGGTGACACCACCACTGTTAGCCTGTCCGACAGTAGCGCGGGTATCTGGTAGCATAGAGATTTCCCTGCCCCCGTCGGCATGACAACGAGCGCACTTTCGCCTGAGGCGAGGAGATCAACGATCTCCTCCTGTCCCGGGCGGAACGCGCCATAGCCGAAAATGTCATGGAGAATTTGCGCCGCACTCTTCGTCATGGCGCAACTCTATACGAGTCGCTCGAGTTATGAAGCTGCCTGGACCGAGACGACGCGGAATGTCCGTAACTCGTCATCATGCTCCATGATCGAGACATATTCACCGGAGTTGAAAGCATGATCTCCGAAACGGTATCCCGTTTCGTCATCCTCTTCGTCTCCGTGGATATCGTAGTGGAAAGCCCATTTTCCCCCGGCCTTGCGCACCAGGTGACCTACTTCATCTTCCTGGCCGGCCCAGAAACGATGGACCCGGCACTGATCCCGATGATTGTCCCATTCCGCGCGATTGATTTTCCCCTCTGCGTCAAGCGGCGCAGAAAACTCATAGCCATGTTTGGCGCTGCCCGAGGGGAAGTCATGGTCACGGGCAAGCTCAAGCCTGATTTTCTTGATGGTCATGTGATTCTCCGTGGAAGGGATTTAGTGAGACATCAGCACTGGAACGATCATGTTTTGCAGCAAGTGCTGGGTTGCCCCGCCAAACAGGCGTTCGCGAAGTCGCGAATGACTGTAACAACCAGTGATGAGCAGATCGCCATCCTGTTCGGACGTGAATGCGAGCAGTGTTTCACCGGCGCTCTTGTCACTCTTGTTCAGCGCCACTGCTTCCGCCTTGACGCCATGGCGGGCAAGCGTGCGTGCCAGGTCCGCACCACCCGAGCCCAGTGTATCCTTGGCCTCTCCGCCCTCACTGACAGTGACGATGCTGACACCCTTTGCCTTCTTCAGCAGTGGCAGCGCGTCGAAAGCCGCGCGTGCAGCCTCGCGTGATCCATCCCAGCCAACCACCATCTGCCCCGCGAGGTTTCCAAACTTTCCATTCTTTGGAACCGTGAGGACCGGGCGTCCCGAGCCCAGGATCACATCAGCCGCCAAATCACCGACGCGCTGTTCGCTATCGCTCTGGCCCATGATTACCAGGTCTGCGCAGCGCGTTTGCTCGGTAATGTTATGAAGCAGGTCGGGGTGGACAGATGTATCATCCTGCCCTCGCCATTCACTCTGCACCTTCGAGGCTTTGATGGCCTTGGTGAAGCCATCCTTTATGGCTTCTGCATCCTTGTGCATGATATCGATATATTGCTCAATGATATCGGGTGGCACCTGTGCGCCGATGGTGCCCATGACGGGCACGCCCGGGCTAACATGCAGTCCAATCAGATGGGCTTCAAAGCTATCAGCCAGCGGCAGGGCCACATCCATGATGCTTGAGACACTGTCCGGCCGTGCCAGGTAGACTGCAATTGTTTTGTAAGACATCTCATTCCTCACAAGCTTGATAAGCAATTGTGCAGTACATTAGCGGCTACGACGAGGGCTGGCATTGACATCAATCAATTTGATTTGGGTCATTGAACTGACACGCATCACAGGTGCTGTTGTGAAGGCCTTGAGGCGCGCGAAGGGAAATCAAACAAATGAAAAGAAAGACCGGCACGTCGCAGTCCCCGGGCCTCAAACGCTCGCTCGGTCTCACTCTCGTGGTCCTGTATGGGCTTGGCGTTACGATCGGGGCGGGAATTTATGTTTTGATCGGCGCGACAGCCGGACAGGCTGGCCTGTATGCCCCCTTGTCCTTCGGTATCGCAGCGCTTGTCATGGCCCCGACCGCCGCCTCATTTGCGGAGCTGTCCTCGCGTATGCCGGTGAGCGCGGGTGAAGCCGCATATGTGCGCGAAGGGTTCAGCTCACGAGGTCTCGCGCTGGCCGTCGGTTTGCTTGTGGTGACGGCGGGCTCGGTATCAGCTGCGGCGGTTGCCATCGGTGCGGCGGGGTATATCGCAGTATTTATTGCAGCTCCCGAAACCCTGATCATAACACTGGTGGTCCTGGCCATGGGGCTTGCCGCCGCTTGGGGCATTCTGGAATCGGTGTCTTTTGCAGGTGTGCTGACGCTTATCGAGATAGGTGGATTGGTCCTGATTGTCGTGGCCTGCATTGGCCATGACCCGACCATCACACTTCGTTTGGGAGAAGTTGTTCCCAGCAACTTTGATCCGGTGATCTGGAGCGGTATCTTTTCAGCCGGGCTTCTGGCTTTTTTCGCCTTTATCGGCTTTGAGGACCTGGTCAATATTGCCGAAGAGGTAAAGCATCCGCTCAAGGTGCTGCCATGGGCCATCTTCCTGACACTCGCTCTCTCAACGCTCATTTATGTGATGGTGGTCTCCGTCGCAGTATTGTCTGTGCCGGTGGAGGGGTTGGCGGCCTCCAAAGCGCCGCTCGGATTTGTCTATGAAAGCGTGACGGGAGGTTCGCCACTGGTCATCAGCGCCATTGCCATCGTGGCCACACTCAATGGTATCATCGTGCAGATGATCATGGCATCACGGGTGCTCTACGGATTATCGTCACAGGGAGATCTTCCCGAAATTCTCTCAAGAGTCAGTCCCCTGACGCGGACTCCGCTCATCGCCACCGCGCTGGTGGTTGCCATAATTCTCATTCTCGCCCTGTTGTTTCCGATAGGAAGCCTGGCCGAGATGACATCACGGGTGACATTGACCATTTTCTCTCTGGTCAACCTGGCGCTATTGAGAATAAAGCTGCGCGAAGATGTATCGCCTGAAGGCATTTTCACCGTCAGGTTGTGGGTTCCGCTTGCAGGATTGGCGGGAAGCCTTCTCCTGCTGGTCTATGACGCCATCATCTAGAGCAAGGTGCATATATGAGCAGTGGTAAGAGTCGCAAGGGCTTCTGGTTCAGCTTCGGAATAGAGCGCCTTGGCCTTGTTGCGCTCAAGGCACCGCTGATTTCAGCCCTCCTGATTGCGCTGGTCTCCATAGCTGCCGTGCCCGGCATGATGTCCATGTCCGTTGATGATTCCCTGAGCGAGTTGTTCCGGACCGATACGCAAGAGTTCCGCCGCTACGAGCAGGTTTCCAAACGCTTTCCCTCGAGTGAGTTCGACGTTCTGGTCGTCATTGAGAATGACAGGTTGCTCACGCCGGGAAATCTTGATGCGGTTCGCAACGTCATTCTTGACCTGCAGCTGATAGAGGGGCTGAAGGGTCAGATATCCATGTTTTCAGTCCGCGAGGCGCCGGACGAAACAGGTTTTGCGCCCGCACTGTTCCCAACTCAGTTGCCAACAGGCGAAGCGTTTGACGTCTTGATGAAACGGGTGCGTGAAAACGAGATCATTCGTGGAAAACTCCTCTCGGAAGACGGCACTCTGGCGCTGGTGGTTTTATCCCTCGACAAGGACAAGGTGCTTGAAATTGGTCTCAAGAAGACCATTCGGGAAATTGAAACCACGGTGGAGGCAGCGCTCGAGCCAACGCAATTGCGCGCCCAACTGGCGGGGGCGCCAGTGATGCAACTGGAAATCCGGAACGCCGTCCAGCGTGACCGTCTCGTTTATAACGGCCTGGGTTTCGCCCTTGGGGGGCTCATAGCCTTTATCTTTTTCGGCTCCTTCCGGCATATGCTTATTGCTGTGGCCGGGCCGGCGGCCGGGGTGCTGTGGTCGCTCGGAGCTGTTGGCTATCTCGGCTTCAAGCTCAACCTGTTCGTCAATGTGATTACCCCGCTCATCATAGTGAACGGTTTTTCCGACTCCATGCACCTGGTGTTCAATGTCAGACGCGAACTCATGGCCGGTGTAGGCCGCCTGGAAGCCGCACGCATAGCGGTCATAAATGTGGCGCCGGCCTGTTTTCTCACCGCGTTGACGGCGGCGATTGCACTGGCATCCTTCATTTTCGCAGAGTCCGCGCTTATCAGGACCTTTGGCGGTGCTTCGACGATTGCCGTGCTTTTGTCTTACGTAGCGGTCGTGGTTGTCGTGCCCACATTGTCGGCCCTGTTGCTGCCACGCGAAAGCACGCAGCAGACACCGGGAGTTGGCCGCGATAGAGCCATAGGCACTCTGGGCAAGTGGTCGGAAAGTCTTTTCCGGCATCTCGCACGAAAACCGCTCGGGTATGTTGTAACCGGGATCATCCTCGTAGGCGTCATGGGAGCTGCCTATGTAAATCTTCAGCCGCATTACCGTCTTGCCGACCAGGTGCCCGACCAGGAGCAGGCGCTGGCTGCGACCAGCCGGCTTGACGAAAAGCTCACAGGGGCCAATCCGGTCCACGTCATGATCGAGTGGAAAGGTGGCCAATCAATCTATTCGCCTGACGTTCTGGCGGCGGTGGCCGCGGCCCATAGTGCCGTTGAGAAACAGGCCGGGCTTGGCAATGTCTGGTCGGTGGAAACGCTCCGGCGCTGGCTGGAGAAGGCGGGGGATTCGAGTGTGGAAACCTTGAAGAAATATATTGATCTGCTGCCCGAACATCTGGTGCGCCGCTTTATCGCCGTCGATGAGATGGCCGTAATCGTGTCGGCAAGATTGCCTGATGTGGATGCCAGCGAAATTCTTCCCGTCGTGGATCAGCTCGACGAGAGTCTGGTGCCTCTGCGTAAGCAGTATCCCGCCTTTGAATTTTCAGTGACGGGGCTGCCGGCGATTGCCGCACGCAATTCCGCGAAAATGATCTGGGAACTCAATGTGGGGCTGGTGAGCGATATTGCTGTCGTGATCATTTTCCTCGGGCTGGCATTCCGCTCCTTATTTGCAAGCATCGTCAGTGTGCTGCCCAGCACGTTGCCCATCTTTGCCACTGGCGCATTTTTATGGATGACGGGGGATGGATTGCATTTTGCAAGCATCATTGCACTGACTGTTGCGTTCGGCCTGGCACTCGACAGCACCATTCATTTCCTCAACCGTTATGACATTGAGGAGCGGGATGAAAAAGGGAACCTGCGAGAGACGGGCGAAGCACTGGCGCGCACGGCCCGTATGATAGGGCCGGTCCTCACCCTCACAACAATTGTTCTGGCGCTTGGTCTCGGCGTGACGATCTTCTCGGACTTGCCATCCTTGCGGGTGTTCGGACAGTTGAGCGGGGCAACCTTGCTCGCGGCACTGGTGGCGCAGCTTATTGTCCTGCCGGCCTCTATTGCCTTGCTGCGCCGCTTTTGGAAGCGGACTTAAGGCAGCTTGGGTTTCAGGGATCGGATATAGGCGACGAGATCCGCAATCGCCTGACGCGACAGGTTGAAGTCGGGCATTTGCGTCCCTGGTTTCGAATGCGCCGGATTTGCGAGGAATAATGGCAATCGAAGCAATTCCTCTTCCCCACGATTGGCAATGGTCATAAAGGGCGGAACATCCGCTTTTGCCTGTTTCTGATCCGGCGTCACCAGGTGACATGACGCGCACCATTGCGTGGCGAGGCGTTTGCCGTTGGCCAGATCGTCGAGTGCATGTGAGGGGCGAGGCACAAGAAGCACGGTGAGGGAGATGGTGATCGCCAGATAGGTTCTCAAATTCATACCGGGCGATCTCCTGTGCGACTCATTTGCTCTATCGCATAGCAGATTGCCAAATGCATTCCAGCAATAATTTGACGCAGATCAATGAGCATTCCCTGAGTTTATGCGAGTTCTCGCAATCAGTGAAGCTGGGGTAGTTCGTCCCGCAAATGGGGGAAGGGTCTGGTCGAGTGTTGCCATTATGCTCTGCACAAATCGTGGCTCGCACTCAATGGGCTGGAGGAGTGGCGAGGTTTTTCTGAGCAGCAGCGAAATGACCCGAAAATGCCAACAAAATAATCTGGAGTCGTATGATTTGCTCACCAGCATACAAAAAGAGCATCGGTCGGAACGAAACCTCTGCGACATGCTGGAGAGGATAGCCGACAACTTACCGGAGCCGCTTGATGCGGACCTGGCACGAACGGGCATCTTTACATTGCGCAGATGCCTCAAGCGGCACGTGACGCTGGAGGAAGAGTATCTCTATCCGGTGCTGACGAAGCGCCTGTGTCCCGGAGATCTTGGAGAGAATATGCTGGACCATATCAGGCGTGAGCATGCTGCCGATGAAAGTCTCGCACACGACACCGCGGACCAGCTCGAACTGGCTCTGGAGCGCGGGCGGGTGGAGAATCCGGAAATGCTGGGCTATATGCTACGGGGTTTTTTCGAATGCCGCCGCCGCCATATCGCCTGGGAAGATGCAATCGTGCTTCCGCTCGCACGATTGAGGCTCTCGGCAAAGGATTTCAGTACCTTCTCTGTTGAGAAATTTGAAGAAAGCATCGCTATGAAAAGTTCCGTGGAAATCACAAGGTCCAGATTTTAATTGCCCGCAATTTCCTCGAGTGCTTCGAGGTTGGGAACCACGATTTCCCTGTTGTCGATGAGTTCGATAACGCCTGCTGTTTTCAGCCTTGTGATCTGACGGCTCACCGTCTCCAGCGTCAGCCCTAGAAAATCGGCCAGGTCAGCGCGGGTCAGTGTCAGGGAAAATTGCGCAAAGTTCATTTCTTCCGTGTGGCTGCATCCGATAGTTGGCGCGCGTTTGGCCATCATTAATAGAAGGCTCGCGACTTTTTCTTGGGCGGTCTTGCGCCCAAGAAGGAGCATCCATTCGCGGGCGCTGTCCAGCTCATTGAGAGTGTTCTCAAATAGCCGGTGTTGAAGGCCCGGATAGCGCTTCAGCATGACCTCGAACCCGTCCTTGGGGAAGGCGCAGAGTTCAACATTTGTGGCTGCTTCGGCGAAATAGGGGGTTTCTTCGGAATAGATGCGGCCGAGGAAATCCGGTGGAAATTGCAACCCCACGATCTGCTGGCGCCCATCGGCCAGTGTTTTTGTGAGCTTGATGACGCCTTCCATGATATTGGCAAAAACAATATCTCTTTCCGCCGCAATCACCTGACCTGCGGGTATCAGCCGCTGCCGTGCGATCTTGTTGAAGTCTTTCAGTTCGGCTTCGGACAATACTGCGCATATGGCCTTATGCCGAACGACGCACGTATCGCACTTCACCGGAACCTGCGCTGGTGTCCGATGTTCCATTTAAACCCCGGTACTTTGACTTCCTTCTGGATTCATTAGCATCAGGGTAGCCTGTCGCGCTAGAATTTGCACTGACAATAACTGAACAAATGCCGACATATTAACCCGGTGCCGGGTCACCTATAGATTGGGATGGCGGGACATGATAAGAGCATCGCGCCAGCTTCAGAATTGGCGTTTCCGGACACGAATATGCCGCTTCCATCATTAGAACAAATCCGCATAGGCATTATAGGCCTTGGTTATGTCGGCCTGCCGCTTGGCGTCTATATGGCGCGGCACTTCCCGGTAGTGGGATTTGATATAGACAAGGGGCGGATTGAGGAACTCAACCGGAAAATTGATCGCACCCATGAGGTTAGCGATCAGGAATTCTCCGAGGCGCAGGATCTGACATTCTCAACCGATGAAGACACGCTTCGAGACTGCAACTTCCTGATCGTGACCGTGCCGACACCCATCGATGACAACCGTAAACCGGATTTGACCGCCCTGTTGGAAGCAAGCCGCCTGGTGGGAAGAACCTTGCAGGCGGGCGATACAGTCGTGTTTGAATCGACCGTCTATCCCGGTGCCACCGAAGAGGTGTGCATTCCTGAAATCGAGAATAACTCCGGGCTTGTCTTCAATCGTGATTTTTACGCTGGTTATTCGCCTGAACGCATCAATCCCGGAGACGAGAAACACCGCCCGCCTGATATCATCAAGGTCACGTCCGGGTCCACGCCCGAGGTGGCGGATTTCGTGGATGAGGTTTACGCCAGGGTGATTACCGCCGGCACCCATAAGGCAAGCTCTATCCGCGTTGCCGAAGCGGCGAAAGTCATCGAAAATATCCAGCGGGATGTGAATATCGCGCTGGTGAACGAACTGGCGATGCTGTTCAAGGAGCTAAATCTGGATACATCCGAAGTGCTCGCAGCTGCTGGCACGAAATGGAATTTTCACTCCTACCGGCCAGGCTTGGTGGGCGGGCACTGTATCGGCGTTGATCCCTACTATTTAACCCACAAGGCAGAATCCATCGGCTTTCATCCCGAAATGATACTCGCCGGGCGGAGGATCAATGACGCAATGTCCTCCTTCGTGGCCCAGGACATCATCAAAATGATGGTGAAGCGGAAGCTGCGCATTGATGAAGCGCGCATTCTGGTGATGGGCTTCACCTTCAAGGAGAATTGTCCGGATATCCGCAACACCAAAGTGGCGGATCTGGTGCAGGAACTGGACGAATATGCGAGAGAAACAATTCTCTATGATCCACAGGCCAATCCTGATGAGGTGAAACGGGCCTACGGACTTGTTATCACCAATGATCTGCCCGAAGGGCCGTTCGATGCGGTGGTGCTCGCGGTTCCGCATACCGAGATTGTGGAGCTGGGCACCCAGCGTATAGAAGGACTGCTTCGGGAGGGCGGGTTGCTCTACGATTTGAAGGCCATTCTTCCCGTTCAGGCGGGCGGAGTCAGGATTTAGTTCATGAAAATTCTCGTGACAGGTGCAGCCGGGTTTATCGGCTTTCACACCGCCAGGGCACTGCTTGACAGGGGCGACCAGGTGGTCGGTCTCGATAATCTCAATGACTATTATGATGTCACCTTGAAAGAGGCGCGCCTGGCGCAGCTAGAAGGGCGTAACGGCTTCAATTTCGCGAAGAACGATCTCGCGGACCGGACCGCCATGGAGGATCTGTTCGCGCGCGAAAAATTTGATCGCGTCATCCATCTCGCAGCGCAGGCCGGCGTCAGATACTCGATTGAGAACCCGCATGCCTATGTGTCTTCCAACCTTACCGGCTTCATGAATATCCTTGAGGGTTGCCGGCACAATGGTGTTGAGCATCTGGTTTATGCGTCATCCAGTTCAGTCTATGGCGCTAACACCGCCAAGCCCTTCAGCATTCATCAGAATGTTGATCATCCACTGAGCTTGTATGCTGCGACCAAGAAATCGAACGAGCTGATGGCGCACACCTATGCGCATCTCTACGAGCTCCCCGTGACGGGCTTACGCTTCTTTACCGTTTACGGGCCGTGGGGCAGGCCTGACATGGCGCTGTTCCTGTTCACGAGGAAAATTCTCGCGGGCGAGCCGATAGACGTCTTCAACAATGGCGAACATGCCCGCGATTTTACTTATATTGACGATATCGTTGAGGGGCTCGTGCGCTCTGTAGACCGTGTTGCGGTGACAAATGAGGACTGGAATGGTGCCAGCCCAGATCCTGGCACGTCATTGGGACCTTATCGACTGTACAATATCGGCAACAATGATCCCGTTCAGCTCATGGACTATATTGCCTGCATTGAGAAGGCGCTGGGCATGAAGGCTGAGAAAAAATTTCTTCCCCTGCAGCCCGGCGATGTTCCGGAAACCTATGCAGATATTGACGATCTGAGGCGAGATATCGGGTATCAGCCTGCGACAAAATTGGAGGATGGTATCGCGAAGTTTGTTGAGTGGTACCGGGAGTATTACGGGGCTTAGAGCTCCTCGCGGGACTCAATAGAGTAAGTGGGGTGCCCTGATGCCGGCCCAGTCCCGCTCGTCCGTTTTCAGGCGTTTGTCGAAATCACCAGGCTCTGATGCCGGATCGTCCACCCAGTCCCGCAAGAATGTGCCCCCGCTCAACAGATCGATCGCCAGCCTGTCTGTCTCATATTCGTAAGCGAAGTCCCGCAAGATTTCATAGTCGGGATATTCCATGCGGACCGTCTTCAGCAGAAGGGCGACAAGCCGGTAGGGCCGGAAATGTTCGTGGCTGTACGCCTCGTTGTCGGTGTGAATTTGCAGGCCCGAACACAGTTGGCCCTGATGCTTGTGAAAGGTTGGCTCAAAATGACATGGCCTGACTATGCAACCTGCCAACCACTCACTTTGCAGGGAATTCATACGTCCGAGCACCGCATCGAAATCGATATCCGGTGCCCCAATGACTTCAAGCGACGTTGTTGTGCCCCGCCCTTCCGACAGGGTGGTCCCCTCAATGAGAACCGTACCGGGAAAGCATCGGGCCATGTTGAGACTGGACGCATTGGGGCTGGGGTTCACCCACGATAACTCATGGAGGGGCCATCCAAATCCCGGCGCCGCGTCGGGATCGTAGTCAAGCATCGGGACGAGATTCATATCCAGATCCAGTTTCTTCAACGCGACGTACCAGCTGGCAAGTTCTGCGAATGTGAGCCCATGTCTCATGATCAGCGGCCCGGCGCCGACGAAACTTTCCCACCCCTCTTCCAGGATGGTCCCCTCGATCGGCCGCCCTGCCGGGTTTGGGCGATCAAGTATCCAGATGGGTTTCTTGTATTTGCTACAGGCCTCCAGGAAATAGAACAGCGTCGTCACATAGGTGTAGATTCTTGTTCCGATATCCTGGATGTCCACCAGGAGGACATCGAATGTCTGCATCATCTCGTCGCTCGGGCGCCGAACCTCGCCATATAGGCTGAACACCGGAATACCAAGCCGGGGATCGGCATAGTCGCCGGACTCGATCATATTGTCCTGCTTGTCGCCGCGCATGCCATGCTGGGGGCCAAAGGCTGACGAGAGGGAAATATCCGGACACCCGGCGAGCGCATCCAGCGTGTGAATTGAGCTTCTTGTGACAGAGGGCGGGTGTCCCAGCAAAGCAACACGGCGCCCTTCGAGCGGTTTTCGCAGGTCCCGATTTTCGAGAAGATTTTCTATTCCCAGTTTCATAGCGCCTTCATCAATCGAACGGGTGGAACGGGTTCGAAAAAAACCACATATAAAATTTGAATTTCCTTGTTATCTCAACCTTTGATGGGGTGTTCGTCCCTGAAGAGTGTATTCTTGTGATGCAGGGAAAATACAGGGAATAGATTTTCTTGAATTTGTGGTGGGCAGTTGTCGATCTGCACGAAAATCGAAGGATTTAGGCGATATTTTAGTCTATCAATTTCCTCTGGTCCACGCGGTCACGAACTGTGTAGAGAGGCTCGACATCACAGCTTTTGGCGTGTTTGTGCTTAATTAAATAACCTATGCCCTTGTTCACTTCATCCCAGATTTGGCTCTCTCACTTCAAATCACTTTTAACAAAGCTTCTCAACTGGTCCTGATTTTTTGTGCAAACCGGATGATGTTCAATCATATATTCTGTGAGCTGGTCTCGCCGCATGTTGATGAGGGCTGACATATTTTCGATAAAATCAGAATGCGGATCATCCCACCATATGTAGGGATGTGTAAGTAGTTGTATCCTTGGATATTTGCCGCTTTCGAAAAGCTTGCACACGCATCCCTCATACCATCCTTGGCTATCGGACAGGTACTTGTACGCAGAAAAATATCTGGGTTCGTACGTGTGATGGATGCCGGCCACTTCCTTATCGATCACTTTGTTCGCATACGTGCCCGGATTATGAAATGAGACGATATCGGGTATATCAAGACCAGTCAGGTGAGACAGTAATTCCCGCTCCTTCGTGCACAAATTGGGCAGTTCTTCCCATTGCGAGGCCCCTCGCCATGTTACGTCAAAGTGCAGGGCAATTTGGTGACCCATGTCACTCAGTTCACGTATGGCCTGATAACTTGCTCGTTCACGTATATTGTATGTCCAGGCGACGATCTGAAAAAAATAAGTGCTCCGAATTCCGAGATCAGCCTCAATCTTCCCAAATTCCGTTGCTTTTTCTGGAGTATAATCGATGTCATGCCGCAGCAGGCAGCATTGCTCAGCAGTTGATAGTAATTCGTCGAACAGCAGAAACTCATACCCGGACTCTTTTGCGGTTTGGAGAATTTCTCTATAGTGATCCAGACTGAATGAGCATGTTTTGTCAGGCATTGGAGACTCTCATTAGAATGTTCTTATGGATTAGTATTGCGAAGAAAACAGGGTTCATAATTTCAGTAGAATATCACAGGCTCGATACTAACACCAAAGCCACTCAACAGATCAGTAACGCCAATAAGTACATACCCCGGAGTCGCATACTCTCCGTTAATCCCGTACGTCCTGATGATAAGATTCCAACCAAGACGCTGTGGCTTGTAACAAATCACCACATCGGCATGCAATCACACCGGGCTTTTCAAACGGGCCGTCGAACGGGAAAAAACTTCCATGCAGGTCTGAAATCTCACCGCCCGCTTCGGTGAGAATGAGGTGTCCGGGAGCAATATCCCAGTCTCGAACAACAACGTCTTTAAAAAACAGATCTGCCTGCCCATCGGCTATCCGACATATCTTCAGGCCGATGCTACCACTCTCAAGATAGTCGGTGCAGTTAAGGGCCTTAATCGCATCAGCCGCGCTTCCTTTTGGTTCGGGGTAGTTATCGATGAGAACTGTTCGCTTGGACTCATTTCCGACATCCAGTCTGCGACCGTTTAAGGTTGATCCGCGGCCCTCCGCCGCCAAATAGGTCAATTGAAGCGCCGGCGCGTACACGGCTGCCAAGGTGGGGCTGAAATCTTCTATGAGCGCTACCTGAGTGACAAACCCGTCATACCCGCCAGAAAAGCTGGCGGTTCCGTCGATTGGATCAATCAGCCAATACCGTCTTGGGCGGTCTGCAGCATGGGATTTTAGGTCTTCCTCGCTGATAACGGGGATATCCTCTCCCAGGCTGTGAAGACCGGTGCTCAGCTCACGGTGGGCCAAACGGTCAGCTTCGGTCTTTAACTGTGTGCCTTCCCAGGTGCCGCCGGAGGCCGCGGAATACCGAAGCTCCATGATCGTCGTGCCGACCGATTTGAGGAGTTGGCCTAAATCCTCAAGCACGGTCAAATTCCTTCATCAGAGTTGTTTCAATGTTGCGGGTCGGCAAAAAGTGATCCCCCGTTATGGATCTAGGCAAGGCAGAGAGCCACTCACGACGAGGTGTGGGCTGGAGACCAACAGCTTGAAAAATATTATGATCTGTTATGGGAATTTCGGATTCTCTCCAAAGGGGTTCGTCTTCAAGATATTGAGGTAATCTCTGCAGGAGAACTTGTTCAGAGATTTCCACGAATTGGTTCGTGAGTTCCCCCGCCATTTCCTCCATAATGGTCTTCACAGAGGCCCCCGCGTCGGGAAGGGCCTCCCAAAGGAGATGGCCTTCAGCGAGGCCGGAATCCAGCCATCGGACAAGGACATTCGCCACGTCTTCTTTCCAGGCGATCTGAGCTAAATTGTGACCTCCGTTTATCAGGATCAATCCTTGGCTGTCGGCCATCCGATCAAGATAAAATCTACAACGCCCTGTATGGTCGGCCTTACCAAGGGTAAGGGGAAGTCGCACAATGGTGGCGGATTTTCCGCTGTCCCGGAGCTTGGAGATTTCCTTTTCCGCAGCGGCCTTGCCGTTCAGATATTCCCGCGTGGCGGGTAAAATCGAAGTGCTTTTCCCGGTGGAAATATCCAGTCGAGGCAACCATGTGGAGGACACCATGCTATACTGGCCCGGATCAAGATTATCAAAAACGGGCCGGACCTGATCGGCGTCATAACAAATAAAATCCAGACAAGCGTCAAACACTGAGCCGCGGAGCCGCGCCAGGCCGGTATCTCTCTCGCCGGTTACATATCTGATTCTGTCGTTATCTTTACCCGGACGGCGAGAGATGACGGTTACCTTGTGTCCCCCTTCTGCGAGGTGCCGAACCACTGCTTTTCCGGTAAATCGGGTTCCTCCTAAAACCAGAACCTTCATCACTCGTTCTCTTCGATGTCCTCCCAAACCAGGGGTGTTCCCGCCCGAACGTCTTGGGCGAGGCTTTTCCCCATAATTCGGCTGAGGTCTTTTGGTTGAATGCCGGTTCCAGGCCGTGCGGCGTATATGTTGGCATCTGTGATGATATCGCCGGCCGAGAGATCCCTGACCGCGATCAAACTCTTCAGATATTTGGCCCGGTTGTCTAGTTCCCGAGCGGAAGGCTCGCGAAATTCTTGCGGTCCAATCGATGAGGATGCCGTTTGAAGGTTATCCACATACTGCTGTAGCATAGGAAACTCCAGAGCAAAGGCATGGTCCGGCCCTTGGTGCCGCTTGTCCAATGTGACGTGTTTTTCAAAAAAACCAGCCCCAAGGCCAAGCGCGACGAGGGCGGTCATCGTGTCGCTGGAGTGGTCGGAAAAACCAACCGGAACACCGTACCGGTCCTGATAAAAGGGAATCTTCCCGAGCATGAGTTCTTCTGGACGTGGTGGGTAAATAGCCGTGCAGTGAAACATCCCGACGCCGGGGGGATGTTCACGCAGCACCGACATGGCAGCGTCCACATCCGCCAACTGAGCCATGCCAAATGAAATGAGAATGGGAGCCGGGACCGTATCAACGAGAGCTTCAAGAAGCGGCAAGTTGGTGTGATCCATGGATGCTATCTTGATAATGTCCGGTTCGGTCTCCAAGCTCCAGGAAAGTCCTTCTGGTCCATGTATGGTGGCGGCGAAATCCAGACCGAGCTCATGACAGTCCTCTTTCAGTTCAGGAAACCATTCCTTGGGCGTCATCAGATGCCGGGCAAACATCTCCTGGGCAGCGATATCGCCATACCATTTGTCGAGTCCGTAGTCAGAGGCGCTAACTTTTGCGCTCACGATTTCACTCGGTTCGTAGATTTGGAACTTCGCGCATTGGGTGCCAGCGGCCGCCACCTTGCGGATCATTTCTTTGGCCGTTTCTTTGTCACGATTATGATTCGTCCCAATTTCCGCTATGACGTAGGGGGTTTGTCCAAGCCCGACCTTTCGACCGGTTCGCCGAATTCGAACAGGCATGAGTTCATTGGGGGTCATGGGAGTCCTGCGAGCAAAGTGTTGCCAGCTCATGGAACTGAACTGACTCTGGTACTCCCAACTCGAAAATCAGGTTCTGGCGAATGGCAGCAGAATAATGTTCCCGGCAAATGACAACATGATCTGGCAAATTCGCGACCAAATCTGCAGGAGAGCGAATTGGTGACAATCCCTGGAGCCATATCTTGCCCTGCTTTTCTGGATCACCGTCATAGAATTGGATTTTATCACTAAATCCGCACAATTCGGCAAAAGCGTATCCGCCTGCGTAAAAGCCGATCGTTTCACCACAATCCAACATTCCCTGGATTTCGCGCTTTCCGTTCTCTAGCCGGGCATTCAATCCATTGGCAAAATTTTGTAATGCAAGCTCTTCTTTTTCCAGGGCTTGTTCATTGTTACCTGGCTGACTGAGTTGTGCGGCAACGTCTCGGTAGCCCCATACATGAAGCTCGTTGCCGGCTTTGGTCGGCACAGCCTGTGAGTCTGAAAACCCATTAGCGTCGAAAAGGCGCCGCGCTGACTCAGGAGTAAAATAAGAGACATGCTCATGGCAAAGGTCATCGACGGCGAATTGGGAGTAGGTGGATTCCAAGTTGGGAACGCTGTGAAAGAACAGCCCACCATCTACGAGAGTATTGCGGCAAGTTTCGAGGAATTCTTCCAATTCGACAATATGTTCGAGTGTTCCGTATGAAAGGATACAATCAAACGGTTCTGAGAACAGATCCGGCCTTAAAGGCTTAGAAACAACCTCGATCCCGTACTTTGCCACCGCCTCTTCACCCTGCGGTCCGATCTCAAGGCCAGTTATCAGAGCTCCTCGTTTTTTCAGCTCATTCAATAATTTTCCCTGACCGCAACCGATCTCAAGAAACCTTTTTCCGGTCATATTGTGATGAAAGGCGGTCTCCAGACCGGTGATAAACTCCATCATCCGGTCACTTGCGAGAGCCCCTTGCCCGAGCGGGGTTGAAAGCATGCTGCCAAGCTCATAAGCCAACTCAAGGGCGGCATTGATATTTTCGGTTATGGTCGCCCGGACCGTCGCAGTCGCTGGATCAACATACAGTGAAAACGGGAGATGGCTCGGGAGCTTTGCCCCGTCCTTAGGATCGCGGACACCCACGAAGAACGGAAATTCTTGGAACGCCAGCGCAGGGGAATGTTTCAGCTGTACTGTCAAATCCAGTTACCCATCAAATTCGTTCTGGTAATGCCGTCTTATACTGACCCCGGTTCGTATTGGTAACAATCCGGGGCCCGAAGTCTCGGAAATAAATAAATCAACAGGGTCCACACCTGCCATAATGCCAAGGCAGAATGTCGTCGAAACTCGTGGGTTTATTTCAAAAGCAGCAATTCGCCCGGAGTTTGTTTTCATCAATTGTACGTTGTAACAGGCACTGCCTGACAGACCTTCATGAATGCGCTGGCAATATTCTACAATCGCACTGTCATCCACCACTTCGCCAGAAATCGTTATTCCACGCTTCATTCCCACTTTCACGGGAACAGTGGCACGAAGCCGATCTTGTGAATCTGCGGCAACCAGAACCGTATATTCATCTCCCTTCAAGAGTTCCTGGACAATATAGTCCTCACTGCTAATTGAACAGAGATCGGAAAAGCATGCAGCTTCTTTTTGACTGGTTATAATTCTGAGGCCCTTTGATCCCCGGCCGTGCTTTGGTTTGGCGATGCAAGGGAACTCAAAAGCAGCTATGCTGTCGAGGTTCAATGGCGCCGTCATTGGCACATCAATACCAGCTTTTTCCAGGACGCGAGCAGCCTCAAGCTTGTCTAATGTCGATGAGACGAACTCAGCGCGCGGGACAAGGATACGAACTTTCTCCATGAGAGCTTGGACAGTACGCATTTTTGGCAATTCCTCATCGACACCTGGAACTAACACATCAACGCCGGATTCTCGGCACAGGGCGGCAAGGGATTCAGAGAAAGCTGTATGGTTTGCCAAAGGAATTGAGAATTGTCGGTCCTGCGGGATTGCCGGTGCTATCCCGTCTATATCCGCGTCGGCAAAGTAGAGGTTATACTTATCTTTCCAAAGCCGATAGATAGCCTCGTTTCCGGCTCCACCACCGCCTGTGAACAAAATTCCTGTCAATGTCCAGGTACCTACTGAAGGTTGGAGCGAAGTTTCATCGTTGATTTCTCTAGAGCTAACTGACGGGCTGAGTGCCAATATCTAATTAACGAGCCAGCGATCAACTTCGCCCTTGCAGACACTTATTTGATTTTTTAACAGTCTTCAGGCAGGCGTCAAACCTACCATAATGCCATAAATTTTGGAACGGCAACCTGACTGGTTTTGGTTTGTTCTCTCCTGCTATTGCCTATTCCCCAGTGCACCTTTCACTACATCAATGATCTGGTCCTGTGTTGCCTCATCCAGATAGGGATGCATCGGCAGGCTGAGAACCGTTTCGGACAGCTGTTCTGATACAGGCAAGCCGTCCGGGTCCACAGGGTAGTGGGAATAGCCGGTCTGTCTGTGCAGAGGTACGGGGTAGTAAATTGCCGTTGGAATTCCAGACTCCGCGCAGTGTTTGCGCACCGTGTCACGTTGAGGGCTGTCAGCGAGCCGAACTGTATATTGCGCCCATGAAGATGTATATGCCTTAGTGCTTTCGGGGACATGCATGTTGTCTCTCAAAGCGTTGCTGTAGCGCCGTGCGATGCGATCGCGAGCTTCCAGTTCATCGTTAAAGATGCCGAGCTTTTCAAGCAGGATCGCAGCCTGAAGGGTGTCGAGCCTGCTGTTCAGTCCAATGCGTACATTGTCGTATTTCTGCGATCCTTTCCCATGAAAGCGCAGTGAACGCAGCAATTCAGCTTTCTCCTCATCGTGCGTGAAAATAGCGCCGCCGTCGCCATAACACCCAAGAGGTTTGGCTGGGAAAAAGCTGGTTGTTGTGTAGGGTGCGAGAGTTCCGACCTTGCTCTTTGCTGAGCAACCGCCAAGCGACTGGGCTGCATCGGCCACTAAAATCAAATCATGCTTTCCGGCTACGTCGCTTAATGCATTGTAATCTGCAGGATGGCCAAACAGGTCGACGGCAATCACGGCCCGTGGGTTTAGTCCAGCCTTACTGGCTGAGCTTATCGCGCGCTGAAGAGACGCCACCTCCAGGTTGAAGGTGTCGGCATTCACATCTGCGAAAACAGGAACTGCGCCTAGTTGAGCTACGGCCTCGGCGGTTGCCACAAAGGTGAATGAGGGAACAATAACTGCGTCACCCCGCCCGATGTTTTCTGCCATCAGGACGAGTGTCAGTGCATCGGTACCGTTGGCGCATGTCACACAATGACGAGCACCGGTAAATGTCTGGAGGGCCTTTTCAAGTTCTGCGACCTCGGGGCCAAGAATGTATTGGCCATGCTCGAGAACCCGCGCTATTGCCGATTCAAGTTTCTCTCCAAGCCGGGCGCGCTGGCTCGCAAGATCGACAAAGGGAATGGATTCTGCTCTATCACCCATCAATCAACTCAAGCTTGCCATCATCAGTGAGTTGGTAGCACGTATCGTCTGCCGGACAGATGAGTTCAAGACCGAGACGTTCTCCCGCGCGGCTCATCCAGCCGATCCGGTGGGCAGGATTGCCAACCACCAAGGCATAATCGGGCACATCGGAAAGAACCACAGCGCCAGCGCCGATGAACGCATATTGTCCAATGGTAATGCCGCAGAGGATGGTTGCATTAGCACCGATGGTTGCGCCTTCGCGAACCAGCGTCTCAAGAAATTCGGACTTTCGGTTCACAGCTGAGCGCGGGTTGATCACGTTGGTGAAAACGCAGGATGGCCCGCAAAAGACGTTCATTTCCAGTTGCACGCCTTCGTACAGCGAAACGTTGTTCTGGATCTTGCAGCCATCCCCGACATTGACGCGCGGTCCTGCCATGACGTTCTGACCCATACTCACATTTTTTCCGATGTGAGTTTCCGACAGCAGGTGGACAAAGTGCCAGAGAGATGTGCCTTGGCCTATTTCAACGTCATCATCGATATAGGCGCTCTCGTGAATGCGGACACCGGGAAAGCGCGGGTCTTCAATGAGGCCGCTCATTCCATGCAACTTTCAAGCAAGGGATGCCGCTGGCCTTCATCGGGCGTCACGGCCAGATTGCGCAGGGCTGAGGCCAGTTCGATGGAAGGACGCACCTGATCGATGCCAAATCCCTTGCCCTCAAGGATGTGTTTGTAACTTTCGGTATGGAGGTCAGTGAAACCTGCTGAGAATTCCAACTCTTCTCCATCGATCAGGATGGAACGGTATGTGGTTTTATCTCCGGCTCCGGATGGCAGGTGACTGCTGTTGATTGAGAGAAACCATCGCACCCTCGCGCGCTGTAACTCGAGATAGCCGGCAGCATAAGTCGGGGTTTGGGCTTGTAGAACTGTTTGTTTTATCTCTCCAAAAACATGGATCAGCATGTCCATGAAATGAATACCGATATTGGTAGCAATGCCACCTGCTTTGCTTTCGTCACCTTTCCAGGAAACTTGATACCAGCGTCCGCGCGAGGTGATGTAACTCAGATCAACATCATGGATTTTATCTGGTTCTGCCAGCACGCGTTCTCGCAGTTTTGCCACTGCGGGATGTAGCCGAAGTTGCAGGATCGTATGGACCTGAAAGCCGGTTTGTTCAGAAATTTCCTCCAGCCCGTCCAGGTTCCAGGGATTGAGCACAAGCGGCTTTTCACAGATCGCATGCGCCCCGGACCGCAGAGCAAAACGCACGTGAGCGTCATGGAGATAGTTGGGTGAGCAGATGGAAACATAGTCTATCGGCTGGCCGGCGCGGCGCATCTTGTCGATGTGCCTGTCAAACGGCTCAAATTCCCTGAAGTATCTGGCGTCGGGAAAAAAGCTGTCCAGCACACCCACAGAATCGTTCGGGTCACAGGCTGCTTTCAGGGTCCCGTCGACATCCCGGATTGCTCTCATATGTCGCGGCGCCACGTAACCCGCAGCTCCCAGTAGTGCAAAATTTGTCATTGTATTTTCCGTATACTTCTTAAACCGCTATGGCTTGATAATATTGCAGGCATTTCTTGATATCCTGGGTCAAACGTTGCTGGTTGCAGGGTGACAGGAACCATAGTTCATGCTATGAACGATAGAGACTAAGGGAAACATTTTCAAATGGCAAAGACTGCGCGCGCCGGCAAATCAGAGGAATTTCGTAACCAGGACGAGATTACTCTTGGGGTCCTTACGGCGATCGAACACGATGCCAATTTGTCCCAGAGAATGATTTCCACCGAGCTTGGTGTAGCTCTTGGACTGGCTAATGCTTATCTCAAACGCTGCGTGGGCAAGGGCTGGATCAAGATCCAGGAGGCCCCGACCCGGAGATATGCCTATTATCTGACACCAAAAGGATTTTCGGAGAAAGCGCGTCTTACCGGAAATTATCTATCTGCATCATTCAATTTTTTCAGGCGGGCGCGCGAACAGATGGATGAACTTGTGGAGCTATGCGTGGCTAATGGCTGGCGGCGCATTGCATACGCTGGCATATCTGAGCTTGCTGAGGTGGGCATGCTATGTGCGCAGGAATTTGACATTACGATCGTTGCCATCATTGATCCCTATGCAGAACAAACCCAATTTCGCCGTTTACCTGTCATCTCGAAAATTTCAAAATCTGATCATATTGATGCCGTCATCGTCACTGAACTGTCTCGCCCGCAGGAAGTGTGCAAATTGATTGAAGCATCTGTGGGGGCAGAACATATGCTCGTTCCGCGGTTGTTAAAAATTACGCCGCGGCCCGGGATCAGTGATGAGAAGGTAAAACAGGCTGCGGGATGAAGCGCTGGTATGCCGTCTATACCCAGCCGCATAAGGAAATGCTGGCGCGAGAGCATCTGGAGCGGCAGGGGTTTGATGTTTTTGCGCCCCGTTATCTCAAGCGGCGCCGACATGCACGCCGGGTTGAGGATGTGCCGGCTTCCCTTTTCCCGCGCTACATTTTTGTTGCCTTCGATGTGAGCGAGCCCTCTTGGAGAGTTATCAGATCTACACGAGGGGTCGCTGATTTGGTGCGCAGTGGCCTCGATCCTGTCCCATTGCCCTTTGAATTACTTCAGGAGATCAAAGATCGCTCAGGAGATGACGGGTATGTGGCTCTGGCGCGCAGTGATCAATTGAAAGCTGGCGCAAAGCTCCGGATCGAGTCAGGACCATTCGCTGAATGTGAGGCAATTTTCCAGTCATTACGCGACGAGGACCGGGTTGTTGTTTTGTTGTCGGTTCTGGGTCGAATAGTGAAAACCCAGTTGTCCGTTGATATCATGACGCCGGTTGGCTAATGTCTAGCTGGCAGGATATCAGGCAATCATATGTTGAGTTGAGCCTCGCATGTCTATCCGGCGAGGACCTCAAGGATAGTTGGGAAAATTTTTACGAAGTCGCTGCCGCCTCTGCAACAAACCCTCCCTACCATCTGCAAATTTTGCTCACCATTCTGGAGGAAGCGCGCGGAGGCCGTTCAAAATCCGAAATTGTCATACTTGATCATGGCTGTGGCGGGTGCGTGTCACTTCTCTACCTCATGGCCAGAGGGTATGAAGGCATTCATGGTGTAGATTTAGGTGGTGATTGTGAAAGCTGGAACCGGTTGCTCAATGAGCATCTGAATCTCAAGGGTACGCGCTTTTTTCTCTATGATGGCAAAAACCTCCCTTTCGATGACGGCAAATTTCACTTCGTATTTTCAAATCAGGTCATCGAACATATCCACGATGATGTGCTTGATGCCTTCTATTCCGAAGAACGTCGTGTTTTGGCCGCCGGCGGCATGGCCTACCATCAGGTTCCTCACCGCCTTTCCCCTTATGACAGCCACACGCGGACCTGGTTTATTCATTACCTGCCACGGCAAATCTGGCTTGGTATACTTCGCCGCATGGGGCAGGACATGACCACACCGGAACATCATCTCTTCTTGCGATGGCCTTCGGTTCACAGGAGGCTTGCCCGGCATCATTTGGGTCACGTCGAAGACCGCACCATGGAGCGGTTTATGGGAAATTCAGAGCTGCGCGACTATGAAGGACCAAAAGGATTGCGCAGTTTTGTGATGCACTTGCTGAACATACCTGTACTGGGCTGGTTTGGCCGCAAGGCGCTGGTCAATTTTGTCATGCTGGACACAGTCTCGCGTGTTTCGCTCACCCCTGCCACGAACGGGGATCAAGCAAGCTCTCTGGGACGCTCCTAACAATCTCTTGAATGCTGTAAATCCCCTCTGCCTCGATTGCAGGTTCGGCGGCGGCAACCACGAGTTCCTCTAGTTGCACGTGGGAGTAAACCCCGATTATGGTTGAGGCGACTTGCGGAATATCCCGGACGAAGCGCAAGGAGAGACTTGCCGGGGTTGTGCCCATTTCTCCAGCCAGTTCCTGCAGGGCGCTGATCGCACCGGCGCATGGCTGCATTTCAGGTGGTACTTTATCGGGTGGAAGAAGAATAAGCCCTTGCAGCATCACGCTTCGTGCAAACACGGTGACATTGGACTGCTGGCAAGCAGACAGGGCGCCGGAAGACACCATGCGCTGGTCAAGTACGCTCAATGGGAGCTGGATTGCGCCGGGGGGAGCGGTCTCCAGTGCTGCAAACACTTCATCGGCCAGGTACAGGGAGGGACCATAGGCTCCAATCCTGCCCTGATCGGCAAGTGAAGACATGTGCCGTCTCACGGCAGGCCGCAGATAATCAGACGCATCATGGGTGAGGTAATAGTCAGCGCAGTCAGTGCCCAAGGCCAGAAGTGAACGCTCGAGATGGGATGTGATAGCATCCCCTATCTCATCATCTGCGATCCCGGAGAGGGAGGGGAGTTTTGTCGTCAGGGTCGGCGAGACCCCACGCATGCGAGACCACGCACCTATACGGTTTTCAGCCGCGCCATAAGCGGGCGCGGTATCCAGGCTGGTAATGCCTGCGTCCCATGCCCGGTCGAGAATAGACAGCGCCATATCGGTATCGAGCATGCTGGGAGGATTAGCAACGCCATAGGCCATGCCCAGGGTTGCGGTACCAAGGGTCAGCCGTAAATTAGGGTTAGGCATTTCAAACTATCCGGCCTCGTTTACCACACCGTTCGTCTCGTGAACATTATGCCTTGACCATACCGTTCATATCATGAACAGTATATCCTGCATTTTCCGACAGCCCAAGATCATCGTCTTGGGTGTATCGAACTTAAAGCCTATTTGATGGTTGGCGGCAACGTCACCCAAATGGCGGTAGCGTGTTTTCTCAGTTCACAACCTCAGCTGTTCAATGGCTGATATTATGAGATCATGCAGACACGTATCATTGCTATCCGCCAACCAATTTGCAAAACGATTTAAGATACACGCATTACAGTGAACTCTTCAGCATCATCAAAGTCAAAAATACCGCTCTCGGTACCGGATCTTAGAGGGCGTGAGACCCAGATGCTCGCGCAATGCATTAAGGAAAACTGGGTTTCCTCTGCCGGTCCACAAGTGGAGGAGTTCGAGCGAGCAGTGGCGCTGCTGACAGGAAGGGAGAACGCAGTAGCCGTTGTCAATGGGACAGCAGCTATACAATTGTCGCTGATAGCAGCAGGTGTGGGTCCTGGCGACCATGTCATTGTCCCCGATTGGACCTTCGCTGCTTCAGCCAATGCCGTAGCCCATGCTGGTGCCGTATCCCATTTTGTTGATGTGAGCGAAGATGACTGGGCGCTCGATGCTGAACTGACCCAAAAGGCGTTGGAAAGTGATCAGGGTATAAAGGCCGTGATCGCGGTTGATCCGCTTGGGCATGCCGCTCACATGGACCCTTTGCGCAGCCTTTGCGAACATTACTCCATACCCCTCATCGAGGACGCCGCTGGCGCAATCGGCGGGTCCTATCATGGTAGGCCTTGCGGCAGTCTCGGCGATCTGTCGATGTTTTCCTTCAACGGAAACAAAACCGTCACGACAGGCGGCGGTGGAATGGTTCTGACAGACGATGATGACATGGCGGGTCTGATCCGCCACGTTGCTACCCAGGCGCGCCCGGGAATTGACTATATTCACGACCGCATCGGCTATAATTACCGCATGACGAATATAGCCGCCGCGATTGGCCTCGCCCAACTTGAACGGCTGGACGAGATGGTAGAATTCAAGTGCGCGATTGCATCGCGCTACGACGAAGCCTTCTCAGGCCGAAACGACATATGCCCCATGCCGCGGCCCACCCATTCCGATAGCGCATGCTGGTTGTATTCTGTCCGGCTACCGAGCGAAGCAGACGCCAAAAGCCTGGTCAATGCAATGGAGGATGGCGGCGTCGAGGCGCGGATTTTCTGGCGTTCATTGTCTTCCCAAACTCCATGGTGCGATGCGCCGAGGACCTTGAATGGAATGTCTGCCAGCCTGTCAGGAACTGTCGTGTCCCTGCCCAGTTCATCGTCTCTCGGGAAGGATGAGCAGGCCAGGGTAATCGAAGGTCTGAATAAATGGTCCGGATCCGGACTGCGAACTCAGTGACCGAAGATAGCAAATTTGCCATTTTCGGCACCGGCGGACATGCCACAGTCGTGATCGATCTTCTGAAATCCGCCGGGTTTAATATTCTGGGATCGATAGGTCCTGAAGAGCCGGACTTCCCCCCTTCCTTTTGCGACTATTTGGGTGGCGACGAGGTGCTGGAGACGCTTGACCCAAATACCACAAGCTTTGCCATCGGCATTGGCAGCATAGGCGATACATCATTACGCCGCCGCCTGTTTGATATGGCACGGACAAAAGGCTTCCCATTGCCTCCGATCCAACACGCAAGAGCAATTGTCGCGGGCGACGTAAATCTTAGTGATGGCGTTCAGGTCATGGCGGGGTCAGTGGTAAATCCGTTTGTGCGAATAGGCGAAAACGTCATCGTCAATACAGGCGCTATTGTCGAACACCACGCACAAATCGGACAGGATGCCCATATCGCGCCCGGCGCCACCATCTGCGGAGAAGTCAAGATAGGGGCCCGCAGCCATATTGGCGCGGGAAGTACCGTGCTTCATGGTGTGAGCGTTGGTGAAGACGCAATGGTTGCTGCAGGATCCCTGGTCAATAGCGACGTTGGCGATAGCAAGACGGTCAAAGGGGTGCCCGCCCATTGACCTCCTCCGTGTGTATCATCGCTGAAGCGGGTGTGAACCACAATGGTAGTTTAGGCCGAGCCCTCGAAATGGTGGCATCGGCAGCGAATGCAGGCGCTGACTATGTAAAGTTCCAGGCTTTCAAGGCTGAAGAGCTCGCGGCCGCAGGTGCGCCGACGGCGGGCTATCAGGCAGACAACACCGGTAAAACCGATCAGATTTCATTGTTGAAGGGTCTGGAGCTGGAACGCGAAGAATTTGCAGCGATTGGCGATTGCTGTCGCTCAAACGCCATAGGCTTCATGGTGTCTGCATTCGATACAGATTACATCGACGATTTTGTTTTAATGGGCCAGGATAGAATAAAAATTCCATCTGGCGAGATTACCAACAGGCCAATGCTCGAAGACGTGGCCAATTTTGGTCTGCCAGTTTTGCTCTCAACGGGAATGTCAACTCTGCAGGAGGTGGAGGACGCAGTAACCGCACTGAACACATCCGGGGCAAAGGATATCACATTGCTGCACTGCACCTCCCTTTATCCAGCGCCCATGGACACGCTGAATCTGCTAGCAATCAAAACTATGGCGGAGCATTTCAGCCTGTCAGTGGGTTTTTCCGACCACAGTCTCGGTGGTCATGCGACCATTGCGGCTGTGGCCTTGGGAGCAACGGTCATAGAAAAGCATTTCACCTTGAACCGTACACTACCCGGGCCAGACCATCGCGCTTCTGTGGAGCCAGATGAACTGGCGGAAATGATCACTCATATACGTGACATATCCGTCGCCCTGGGTGATGGAGAAAAAAGGCCCATGCCAGGCGAATTGGAAACATCACAAAAAGTGAGGCGCAGCTGGCATGCATCTCGGGATCTGGCTGCGGGCACGGTTTTGACCGATGAGGACATGGTCCTGAAGCGCCCTGCAGATGGGATAACCCCCGCGGTTTCTCTTGTTGGTAGAAGATTGCTCCAGTCAGTTGTTGTGGAAGAGCCCATTCGGGAGGTGGATATCGACGCTGCTGATTCCTGCGCATGATCAATAGGTGTTTCCAGATTGCCGTTGTTTCGGGGACACGGGCTGACTATGGATTGTTGAACCCGGTAATCAAACGCATCGACGAGGCTCCTGACCTCGAGCTGCAACTCATACTCTCTGCCATGCATTTATCTCCGGAGTTTGGATATACGGCTCAAGATGCAGAGGCTGACGGCTTCGAAATTGCTGCTCGTGTAGAGATGTTGTTGTCGAGCGACACGCCCGTTGGAGTTGCCAAATCAACAGGGCTCGGGATAATTGGTTTCGCCGATGCCTTTGAGGGGCTCAAACCGGACATTGTTGTTTGTCTGGGTGATCGTTCTGAACTCTTGGCGGCGGCAACTGCTGCGATGATGCATCGACTGCCGATTGCTCATATCCATGGCGGTGAAGCTACAGAAGCCGCGATTGATGAAGCTATTAGGCACTCAGTTACCAAGATGTCTTTTCTGCATTTCACATCAACGGACCCGTATCGTCAGCGTGTTATTCAGTTGGGTGAAAGCCCCGACCGGGTTTTCAATGTCGGGGCGCTGTCTGTGGAAAATGCACAGACCATCCCCCTCATGGACCTTTCGGAATTTGAGAGCAGCCTAGATATAGTGGTAGAACGACCATTTTTCATGGTGTCTTTTCATCCGGTGACTCTGGAGGGTGAACAAAGCAAGCCGCAGGTTGAAGCACTAATCAGAGCGATCAGTGAATGGCCCGACGCGACCTGCGTTGTCACATTTCCAAATGCTGATATTGAGAACAGCGCGATCAGCAGGAAAATGCGAAAGTTCTGTGCTGAAAAGCCGTCGCATCGCCGGTTTGTGGCATCCCTTGGCCAACAGCGCTACATGAGCGGTATGGCGCTGGCCGACATTGTGATTGGGAATTCCTCGAGCGGGTTGTTGGAGGCGCCATTGTTTGGAACACCCACAGTTGACATTGGCGATCGGCAACGGGGGAGGGTACGACCTCCATCGGTTGTTCACTGTGGGGCTGACTATGAAGCTATCTTGGAGGCGATGCGTCGGGCACTTGAACCGGAGATGCAGAAGGTGGCGGCACGACGGGATCATCCCTACGGTGATGGACAAACATCACAAAGGATTGTGGAGGAGATCCGTAGTGCGCTGGTACATGGGATTAATCTCAAAAAATCATTCCACACCTTAGAAAAACACTGATGAGACATTTCGGGCTAGGAGTTCATACTGACAGCAAAATCACCTGTTTATAGATGGCTACTGATACAAGGTTTCATACCCATTCGAGTGAAATTGTGCTGGAAGGAGGTAGTGATGTCATCCCTTGACTCAACAATGCCCGTGGATGACCGGCATTTGGTCACCTATTCCTCTCTGATGGAAGACCTTGATCGTGCGGGAATCAAGAAAGGTGATGTCGTATTAGTTCATACATCTCTCAGCGCCTTGGGCTTCGTTGTTGGTGCTGCGCGCACCGTAATTGAGGCTGTTTTAGAGTCTGTGGGGCATACCGGAACGGTAATGATGCCAACCTATTCCGGAGAGTTATCAAATCCAGCCGAATGGCGCTACCCGCCAGTGCGTAAGGAATGGATCAAAACTATACGGACGGAAATGCAAGCTTATGATCCGCTCAAGACCCCGACGCGCGGGATGGGGGCTGTTGCTGAGTTGTTTCGCCATTGGCCAGGAGCAATACGAAGTTCCCACCCGCAGTCATCCTTCACGGCAATTGGAGCACAGGCTGAGTTTCTTGTCGGCGATCATCCACTCGATATCAGGTTCGGTCTCTCATCGCCGCTTGGGAAGTTGCGTGAAATCGACGGCACCTCTCTGTTGCTCGGCGCGCCGCCGCAGACCTGCTCCCTATATTACCTTAGCCAACACGAACTCGAAGATAAGCTGGAAGTGCGGAAATCAACTCCCATGATGATTGATGGCGTTAAAAAATGGGTTGACTACCGGGACATCGAATATCCCAATCATTGGTTCAATGATGTGACACGCTATCTTGTCGATGCCGGGATCGTCAAAAAGACGTTGCTGGGGGCAGCCGACTGCTACCTCCTGCCGGCCCGCAAGACCATTGCCAGTGTCGTCGACTGGCGGCGCAAACAGGGTGTTTAGATGAGAATGGACGCACGGCTCACCAATTCTTTTGCTGTAAGACCACAGATGACGCCGGTCAGGAAGTCCACAAACGCCACATTTTGTGAGAAGAAGTCGTAGCACTTGTGCGCCGTCGCGATGAGGAAAAAAGTGGAAATATTTCCAGGAAATTTTTGAAATCACCAACAGCTTCTGTTTCCCCCATTTTTGGAAGAAAACCAATGAGCTATGGCGGTTACAGCACAAGGTAAAGAACCTGTCGTCCGACTAGAACTATGCCCAGCCCTGACATTCTCATTATAGTGCCCGCTCGTGGAGGCTCCAAAAGATTGCCTGGCAAGAATTTGAACTGTCTCGCCGGGAAAACGCTTCTGCAGCATACTGCTGATGCCGTTGTATCAGCAGGCTTGAATGCGCCGGTGCTGTTGAGCACGGATGATGATTTTATGGCTGAGGAGGGCGAGCGTCTTGGGTGGCTCGTACCCTTCAGGCGACCCGCTGAGTTGTCAACGGACTTAGCCCCTATGATTGGTGTCGTGTTGCATGCTCTGGACTGGTACCGCGATACCAATGGTGATGATCCCGACAGCGTCATGTTGTTGCAACCGACATCTCCGTTGCGGGGAAGCGCATGTTTGACCGAGGCGACGCAACTGCTGAGAACACATGATGCCATCGATGGCGTAATAGGCATGCAAGCGCTTAACTTGCCGCTTTCGAAACTCTTTCATGCCGGTCCCGACGGGGTGGCCGTGCCCGTCTCGGACGATGATCGTCGACCCGTTTATGTTCCCAACGGGGCGCTGTATCTGGGTCGCGTAAAGGCAATCCGTAAAGAGCGTACGCTTTACATGAGCAGGATTCTGCCATTTGTCTTCGATGCCGCTAGGTCAATCGATATAGACACACAGGCTGACTGGTCGCTTGCAGCTGCTTTGCTGGCAGCTGGCTTGCCACCTGATCAGACTGATTTTTCTCCGGTGCCTACACAAGAAGAGTAGGGTCCATAATTTCCAAGCATGTTCACATAAAAGTTGTGCGAAATCATGGTAATTGATCGCATTCTACTGACCGCTCATTCCCAGTTCCGGGGCCTCCAGATGGGACTGGCAAAGCGTCTCAAGGCGGAGCATGGCTCGCGGATCTACATCTATTGCGCCACTGAACAGGAGAAGACTCACTGGGAAAAGGGCGGTGATGTTTTCGCCGAAGTGCTGGTGAGCAGAACACTCTACGATACGGCGCGCCAGCCCGTGACAGATCCTGGTGACCTGCTGAAACGGGCGCGTAAATACGAAACGGAGTTGGGCACAACAATTAATGAACTGGCCATTACCGACCGGCATCTTGGTCGAGGCTATGCACTTGGCGGATTTCATCATCCGCGTTCACAGATATCCGAGCGCACCAGCTATCACCAGATGGTTGCAGCCTTTGTCAGCGAAATTGAATACTGGGCCAAGGAATTTGACGAGAAATCACCAACACTGGTTCTCGGCTATAGCAAGGTGCAGGCTCTTACGGCCCGTCAGCGCGCTGTGCCATACAGGCTGCTGGCCGGTTCTAGGTACAAGACCTTTTATCAATGGTCCGATAATGAATATCTTGAGAACCCCCGCGTCAAAGAAGAGTTCGACCGTATTGAAGGCACGGAAACCGATGAAATAACCGTCATCAAGGAGCCTTACCAAGCACATATGGATATACGCGCCAATTTTATCAATGAGGTGCGCCTCCTGCCAATTCTGAAATACAGCCTTCGTACCATTCTGCAATTTTACTATTGGAAACTTCGCAGATACGAGAAGGCCCGGGGTTATTTTCTTTCAGACCGGCTCCGTTATCCGTGGAGCAGGCGTTCAGATACTCTAAAACTTAGCGGGAAGATGACCAGGACACTTTCCTCTCTGGAGGGTCAGCCCTTCGTGTACTACCCGCTTCATACGGAACCCGAGATGGCACTCCAGTGCCTGTCGCCTGAATACTTTTATCAATTGTCCTGCATTGCTGCTTTGTCACGCGATCTGCCCGCAGGTGTACTTCTCGCCGTAAAGGAAACATTCCAGGCGACCGGGCGCAGGCCGCGCGACTTTTATGAGCAGATCTTGGAATTCAAGAATGTCGTGATGCTCGAGATGATGGAGTTTGGCCCGAATGTGATCAGGGCTTGCGATGCGGTAGCCACTATTACAGGAACGGCAGGTTTTGAAGCCTCGGTCATGGGTAAGCCGGTTATCGCCTTCGGCCAGCACAATCTCTATAATTTTCTCGACTCAGTATCGGTCGTGACGGAAGAGTCTCAGCTGAAGGGTTATCTTGCCAAGGTGCTTGCTGGTGATTTTGACCAGGCCAAAGCAGTCCGGGATGGCAATCGCTATCTAAATGCGGTGGTGCAATGCTCATTCGATCTGCAAGGTTATGATATCACTGCACCGGATCGTATTACTGATGAGCTCAATGAAACTCTTTATCGTGCTCTCTTTGCATCGCTTCCGGAAATCGATGCCGATGCGAAACAGGTGCAACTTTGACGAGGTGCCAGCGTTTGCCACCCGACCAGAAAGATCCTGATCCCATTCTTCAATTCGATGACCCCGATTTGTGTAATCGGCCTCGCTTTCGGCAGAAGTTGCTTGAGTCACTGGGGTAAGAGATTTTTGACAAATGTTCAACCGAGCTGGTTGCAGAGATATTCGAGGGAACGGACACGCCTGACTATGCAACTTTGTGAACGCTGTGGACCAACGGATCAAGTCCGGAAATCTGCCCCCGGACGACCATGACAGATTGACAGAAATTTTAGATGACTGAACTGTTATTCATGAGAATAACAGTTCGGATTATTGCCCCAAATATGAAAATGGTGTGCACGACTATCTCAAGTTCATCAAATTTGGCTATGGACGTGCCAGCGCCCGTGCATCGAAGGATATTCGTGGTGGCCATATGAGCAGTCGCGAAGGTATAGAGATGGTCAGCAAATATGATCATGTGCGGTCATCCGATCTTTATCAATGGCACGACTATGTTGGGCGGGACGAAGCTTGGTTTGACACAATCAGCAATAGCTTCCGTGAACCACGTGCCTGGGTTCAAGACAGCCAGAAAAACTGGTTGAAACGCAACTTTTGGGACTAGAGAGACTGGTTCGGAGACATATGGTGGAGTCGATCAAAGATTTATCCGGGTATTCAATTGGACCTCAAACGCCAATCCGGGTGCTTCTCGAACAGTTGAACCGGTCTGAACACCTGTTCCAGATTGTTGTGGGTGACAACGGTCAGTTACTCGGGACTGTTACGGACGGCGATATCCGACGTTCAATTTTGAGTGGTGCAACACTCGATTCGCCGACAAGTGTCTGTATGCAGAATGAGCCAATAGTCGGTGAGGTCGGCCGAGAGCGTGAAAACCGTAAGAAACTGGTTGGACTGGGCAGTACTCGAGCATTACTGCCTATTGTGGATACATCAAATGTAGTCCGTGAGATTCTCGCAGCCAATCGTGGGGCGGACTCCGGAATGGCTCTGGTAATGGCCGGGGGTATGGGGAAACGTCTTGGCAAGCGCACACGCGATACGCCAAAGCCGCTACTTGATGTTGGCGGAAAGCCAATTCTTGATCATGTTCTCTCGGCACTGGAAGACGCCAACTTCGACGATGTCTATATTTCGCTTCACTATCTTGCGTCGCAGATTAGTGAATTTGTTACAGAGCGAGATAGCAAGTGCCGAATTCATACTCTGGAAGAGGATGCGCCACTCGGTACGGCGGGGGCGCTCGGCCTAATGCCACCGGACTTGTCAGGTCCGGTACTTGTCGTAAACGGTGATGTGATTACCAGAGTTGATTTTGCTCGGGTGCATGATTTCCACGTACGGCATGGCTTGGACGGGACGATTTGCGTAGCGCGTTACGATGTTGATGTGCCGTTTGGGGTCGTGGAATACGGCGAAGACGGACTTTTCCAGGATATCAAGGAAAAACCCTGTATCAGCAACTTTATTGCAGCGGGCGTTTACTACCTATCACCAGAGTTCAGGGCTCTGGTCTCAAAAAGCAAGCCTATGGATATGCCAGACCTTCTTAGGTTAGGGCGTCAGATTGGTCTTCGAGTTGGTCTCTTTCCCATACACGAATACTGGACTGATGTTGGGCATCCGGGTGATTTGGAACTGGCTCAGCGCGACCATGAGGGACGGGCTGGTTAAGGCTAAGTTTCTAAGTGACATCAATTTTTAACAGATCATTCAAGACGCTTTTTGAGAGTGCTGAGGCGACCCACTTCGGGCGCAAAAGTGTTCTCGCTTTGCTGACCTTCCAGTTGGGCAGTGTGTTGATCGAGCTGCTCGGTTTTTTCTCGCTAATACCTATCCTGCAATATCTGCAAAATGATGGTGATGTAGCGGGTCTGTTGACCAAGCACGATCACTGGCGAGCACTGCGCGATTTCTATGGGATGGTGGGGTTGCCATTGCGGCTGGAGTTGTTGTTGGTAAGCAGCTTTGTCCTGTTGGTTTTGCGCCAAAGCTTCGTGTTCGCTCGTCTGCGCTATATGGCCTATGTGCAAACACGCGCCATTGCGCAGATGCGCCTGGAAATATTCTTGGCCTTTATTGGCGCACGCACTGATGCACAGGAGAAGCATGCCACCGGAGTAATCGTCAATGACATGACAACCGAACTTAACCGTGCTGCATCATATCTGGTTGCTTTGGTGACGCTCTACGGCTCAGCTATCCTATTTGTCTTTTACATGTGCGCGATGCTGTTTTTGTCTCCTAGCATGACGGTTGCAGCGCTTTTGGTCTTTGGCTCTGCTGTATTGCTTCTCAGAACACAGATGGTAAAGAGCGGGAAAATTGGTCAATTGGTGACGGACTCAAACCAGCGCATGTCCAGCTTTCTGGTTGAGCGGTTGCAGCAGGTGCGGCTGATCCGGCTGGCAGGTATGGAAAATGCTGAAGTCGAGGCCATGAGTCATTTGGTGGAGCGTCAGCGTGAAGCTATGAAGAATGTGCATTATCTATTGTCCAATATTGAGGTGATTATGGAACCGGTGGTGGTGGCCGCCGGGTTCACATTCCTGTATGTCGCAGTCGCCGTTCTACATTTACCTTTATCCCATATTGCACTGTTCCTTCTGATCCTCATGCGGCTGATGCCAGTGGTGAAGGAGGCGAGCCGTACCCGCCAGTCCTGTTTGGCTCAGATGCCCAGTTTCAGCGCGGTCGTCGAGAGCAAGAATGAATATGAGCAGGCAGCAGAACTTAAGGGCGGGGATATGACTTTCAAGGGGGTGCAGGGTGCTATCCGCTTTGAGGATGTGACCTTCTGTTATCCTGGGTCAGTTGCACCTTCGTTGAGTGGTGTTAATCTCGAATTTCCGGTTGGCACAGCTACGGCACTGGTGGGGCCTTCTGGAGCAGGTAAATCGACCTTGATCGACATGTTACCGCGCATACGGATTCCGCAAGAAGGCCAAATAATAGTAGGTGATACACCAATAATGGCATTCGACCTTGAAAGTTTGCGCAGTGGCATCGCTTATGCCCCACAGACCCCGCAAATATTTAACGTTCCGCTCTCCGAGCACATTCGTTACGGCAAGCCGGGTGCGTCCATGGCAGAAGTTGAGCGGGCTGCAGAGCTGGCCTGTATTGCCGAGTTCATCAGTAGTTTGCCTGAAGGGTATGAGACTATGACTGGCGAAGGAGGCGAGCGCTTGTCAGGCGGTCAACGGCAAAGGCTCGATCTTGCCAGAGCATTAGTAGCACAAACACCAATCCTGCTCCTTGATGAACCAACTAGCAATCTTGATGCTCGTTCCGAAGAATTGTTTCGTGACGCCATGGTGAGAATTCGCAGCGAAACTGATATCACCATTATTCTGATCGGACACCAACTGTCGAGTATAATGACAGCAGATCAGATTGTTGTGATGGGTGACGGTCGAATCGTGGAGATTGGCCGTCACGAAAGTCTTATGAAATCGGACGGTTGGTACGCCCACGCCTTTAAGACTCAACGGAATGCCGCTATGCCAGCAGAACAAGAAACCTGAAATGACAATTATGAATTTATTCCATACACCAAGATCCGATCTAAACAATAAAACCATACTGCTGACTGGCGGGACGGGTTCGTTCGGCCGACAATTCACGCGGATGGTTTTGAAGCAGTTCAAACTACGGAAGCTGATCATCTTCTCACGTGATGAACTTAAGCAATATGAGATGCACGCTGATATCGATGCCGAGTTCGGGAAGAACCCATTGCGCTTCTTTATCGGTGATGTCCGTGACGTCGACAGGCTGGAGATGGCCATGCGCGGTGTCGATTATGTGGTTCACGCAGCAGCTCTGAAACATGTTCCGACCGCCGAATACAATCCGATCGAATGCATACGTACCAATGTTTATGGCGCGGAAAATATCGTAGCAGCGGCCCTACGATGCCGGGTCAAAAGGATTATCACCCTATCTACAGATAAGGCGGCTAGCCCGATTAATCTTTATGGCGCAAGTAAACTCGCATCGGACAAGATATTTATAGCCGCCAATAATCTTTCTGGTGATATTGGCACGCGCTTTTCTGTTGTTCGCTATGGAAACGTTCTTGGTTCACGGGGCAGCGTTGTACCGCTTTTCCTGAAGCTGATTCGGGAAGGTGCTAAAGAGATACCAATTACAGACCCGCGCATGACACGCTTCTGGATTACCATCGACCAAGGTGTTGATTTTGTTCTCAGCTCATTGGAAATGATGCAGGGTGGTGAAATATTCGTCCCCAAGATTCCAAGCATGAGAGTTTCTGATCTCGCGGAAGCATTGGCCCCAGGTGTAAAACACCGTGTGGTGGGTATTCGTCCGGGTGAAAAACTACACGAAGCCATGATCACTGTGGACGATGCGCGCCGCACCATTGAATTGAGTGATCGGTATGTGATCCAGCCCGACTTCAGTTACTGGCGCGCTGCTGATTATGAATATGAGAATGCCAAGCCCGTCCCGCAGGATTTCCATTATTCAAGCGAGAACAATGAGCATTGGCTCGACGAAAAAGATATTCGTGAGATGCTCGGAGTAACCATCAACGCTCCTGCGGAGTGACTAGGGTTTGCTGCAAGAGATTTATTCTGCATTCAATTATTACGCCACCACGAAATATTTTGAGAGCGCCTAACAGGCATTAGATAAACAGTGTCATTCATTCCATATGGACGCCAATGCATCGACGACGATGATGTGGGTGCCGTGGCTGCTGTACTGCGCAGTGATTATCTGACGACAGGGCCAACTGTTGAAGCATTTGAAACAGCCTTATCGTCTCACGTATGGGCTGACCACTCGGTCGTTTGCTCTAGTGGTACGGCCGCACTGCATCTTGCAATGCTGTCCCTCGGACTGGCTAAAGGTGATTGGGCAATCGTACCGAGCATGACTTTTGCCGCCACGGCAAATGCCGTGCGCTATGTCGGCGGTGAGGTCATTTTCGCCGATGTCGATCCGGATAGCGGTCTGATGCGACCAGGTGATTTCGAAGCAGCACTTGAGCGGGCCGGTGCCCATCATGTTCGTGCCGTGCTGCCAGTTCACTATGCTGGGCAATGCGCTGACATGCCTGCCATTGCCGAAATCGCCAAGTCCCGGAATATTGCAGTAATAGACGATGCCAGTCATGCCATCGGAACGCGTTATCAGGGCAATGGGACCGAATGGTCAATAGGGTCCTGTGCGCATTCATCTGCCACGATATTCTCATTTCATCCCGTGAAAACGATTGCGATGGGAGAAGGTGGGGCAGTCACCACGAAGGACAATAGTTTTGCACAGCGATTGCGCCGATTCCGCTCACATGGAATCGAACGCAACCCGGCTCAATTTGTGAATCAGGATGCTGCAGAAAACCCCTGGTATTACGAACTTGTGGAACTTGGTTTTAATTACAGGGCATCTGACATTCAGTGCGCGCTCGGCCTTAGCCAACTTGGAAAACTGGACAGGTTCGTATCCCGAAGGTCCGAATTGGTGGCCAGATATGACAGCTTGATTACACCCTTGTCCCCCACTGTTCTCCCGATCGGAAGAGTCAGCGGTTGCACTCCCGCGTGGCACCTCTACCCGGTCCTGATCGATTATTCCACCATTGGGCGCAGCCGCGATTTCTTAATGAATGCCATGCGGGAGCAGGGCATAGGGACCCAGGTTCATTACATTCCGCTCCACACGCAGCCATATTACAATGATCGTTATGGGGAGCTCTCGCTACCTGGAGCGGAACAATTTTATGAGCGTATCTTGTCCCTGCCGCTCTATCCGCAATTGACGGACAGCGATCAGGACCGCGTTGTTGAGACGCTGATTTACATTCTGCAAAAGTGATTTCCCCGTTGAGAAACCAGCACCCAAACCAGCTCATTGTCGATCTGGATCACAATCAATGCTGGTCCGGTGATTTTGAACAATTGCTGAGAGTTCTGGACGGAGTCTGATGCCAAAAGAAAACTTCGTAATTGTGGAAAGCATCGGCGCGTCACAGCATTATCTGAACGGTAAATCCGGAAATGCGGATGAGACCTTTCTCACCACATCTCCCTCTGTTTTTGAGCATCTACGAGCAAGCGGTTCTCGGGTATTGTTCATGGATGCTGATTTGACTTTAAACGAAGCAGACCGTGTCGGATATGCAGCCATCCATGCTGCTAATTCAATATCAGAAAGTTTGAACCAAAACTCCGATAGCCTGGGCGTGTCCCGGGTGGGTGATGCACTCAAGGCGGATATTCAACGCCTCGTTTGCTGCCTTTTATACAAGGCACGCATTTTTGATCCTTGGGTTGCAAAATCTCAAGGGAATCTGGTCAATGTGGGTCATGCCGATCTCACTCCGGTAAAAGGGCTGACAACGGGTCTGGGAAGATTCGATACGGTTTTTACTCTGTTCGCAGCGCATCACGGGCTTGAGATAATTCCGCACGTTGCGGAGATTCCCAAATGTGCCCAGCCAAATGGTGATTTCCTGCAAGTGACGTCCTGGACGCGGTTCATAACGATGATCAACATGCCCCTACCTGTAGTTTTTTTCAGAATTCTCAAGCGTTTCAGACGATGGGCCCAACCGACCAGCAAAAAACCGATTGTAGGCATTTTTTCAAGTAATGAACTGATCGAGGAAACCGCTCTTGCACTTAGCCGGG
Source organism: Hyphomicrobiales bacterium (assembly GCA_021775555.1). Lineage (GTDB taxonomy): Bacteria > Pseudomonadota > Alphaproteobacteria > Rhizobiales > Methyloligellaceae > UBA2767. Next base: position 164,894 of record JAJFHP010000057.1, read on the forward strand.
AAGGGGCATTCGTCACATTCGCACCTGCTGGAATGATGGGCTCCGATCAATCAAATGACCGCCAGAGCGAGGGTGTGGCCAGATCACTTAAGATAGATGAGGCCATTAAGGAGGGTGTACACAAAGCCAAACTTGGATGGACTGCCAGCATGGATCCTATACCCGGTGTTGTTACAGAGCGATTGGGTGCTGCTTTGGGGTACGTTCCAGCGGCATTGGAGAGAGCAAAGGGATATGTGAATAGTTGCGAGAAACTGATGATTAAGGGCCCGTTTGGAGTGGTAGCAAACTTCATTTCCAGTCCTGCGGATATTCTCCTGAGTGATGTATTGAAAAGTGAAAACATTCCCGTCTTTGTGTTCGATCATGGCGTTGGCCCAGGTTTGGATTGGCATCACAAAGCATATTTCGATGCAGGGTTTTCACCGGTTGCTGATATTCCGATTTCACACAATTCAGTGCAGCACAAGGTCATGGCAGATGTGCGTGGTGATCATATCGATCATGGCCTCGTTGCTGGCGCACCGAGTATACTTCGAAAGATCGGTTTTCGAGAAATTCAACGAAGTCTCGTTCGCCGTCACCTGGGTATCGAAGACAAACTTCTGTGCTGGGTGTCTGGTCTTTACCCCAACAATATGCAGCGCCAGCCACACTATTATCTCGATGGGCCTTATCACGAGTTGCGGCGAGAAATTGTTTATGACGTTCTCGGGAAAGCGCCTTACGATGTTCTTTTCAAGCTCTATCCAACGTTGCGATATATCGATGGCGACCCCTTCGCCAATAAAATGGAATTGCCGGCTAATTGCCGCTCAGAGATGCTGATAGATTTCCGTAATTTTCGCGCCGCATCCGACGTAACTATAATTGATGAACCTGGCAGCGGTGTTGCGTGGTGCTGGGGGCTCGATCGGCCGCTCATTTACCTGGATACGCAGGTCCGTCTTTTACCAGAAGTTGCACGTGCCTTTTCCGAAGCGATTTTCTACGTTGATACTGAACAGAAAGACTGGAAATCCGAATTGTTGTCACTGGTGACAATGCCATATGACGAACTTGCCTCAGCCTATCGTGATAAAGCCAAAATTCGTGAAGAGATAGCCCATGACTATATCTTTGGGCCGGGCGGAAAGCCGGGAGCGCGTGCAGCAAACTATATTACTCAAACAATTGCCGAGTGTAGTACGATGAGCGGCACACTGTGAGTATGACGGATTGCATCAGGATATTCAGCGATCGACACGCTTGCTGTGCTGTGCAGATTGACTGGTATCGCCCGGTCATTGGATGTAAAAGAACCTTGGCTGACTGCTAAGAGGGATGTCCGTATCATGAGAGTTTTATTTATCCACCCCGAACGCTACATGAATATCGGCATTCCATCTGGCATAGCAACTTTGAGTGCTCTGATTAAACAGCATGGGCATCAAGTTGATCTCTTCGATACGACGCTTTTGAAGCCTACGACTGATGGTGCCGGCCACAATGTTTCTGCGGACGAGGCAGAAAAAATCATAGCTGCGGGCGATGAAGCATCACCCGGGAGAAAAAACCAGATTGGCGTTTTCAAGCAAACAGCTATTACGCTGGAAGACTTGCTCGCAGATGATCCCGTTGTTGATTATGCGGAAGTATTTCAGAAAAAAATCGACAGCTTCTCACCTGACCTCATAGCAGTTTCGGCCATGACAACCACCTTCGACTTTGCATGTGAGCTTTTGCGGAAGGTGAAATTCGACGCCAAGGTCATTGTTGGTGGCGTGCATGCAACAATCGCCCCGGATGATTGCCTTGCCCAGGACGTCATAGATATCGTTTGTATCGGGGAAGCAGACGATACCTTCGTGGAATTGTGCAATCATATGGCTGCTGGAACGGACTATACAAATGTCCATTCCATGTACATCAAGATGCCAGGTGGTGAAATCAAGAAGAATCCACTCTCAGCCAGATTCCACGACCTGGACAGCTTGCCGACACCTGACTGGTCCATTTTTGACGAACGCCATTTATTCCGCCCGTATGACGGTCAGATATACAAGGGTTCCCTGTACTCCCAAGCCAGAGGGTGCCCCATGAGATGCACCTACTGTGTAGATCCGACCATAGCAAATATCACCGGTGGGCGGAGTGGGTACTTCCGCTATCAGTCTCCGCAAACGACCTACAATCAATTGAAGGATCTTTATGATCTGCATGGCGCGACGTGGTTTAAATTTGTAGATGACACTTTCTTGCTGCCGCCGGTCGAACATCTTGAGGAACTCCGGGATTTAATCAAACCGATGAACCTCAAATTCGGTTGTTCCGTGATGCCCAATACTATCAAACCGGAAAAGGTTGCACTTGCCCGCGAAATGGGATGTGTTGCCATGAGTATCGGTGTTGAAAGCGGTGATCCGGATATTCGCCAGACCGTTATGCGCAAATACAAGAATGAGGATTTGATCGAGCGGTTAAAAGTTGTGCGAGATCATGACATCCGGATTTCAACATTCAATATGATCGGATTTCCTGGTGAATCTCGTGAGCAGGTTTTCCGCACCGTCGAGCTAAATCGCAATCTCGGGGCGGACGCGTGTAATGTTTACATTCTTTACCCTTACCCGGGTTCTCCTATCGCTCTCCAGCACAAGATACCGCTGAGAGACAGAAATGGCCGTATTCCTGAGGCGACCAAAGGTGGCCGGCTGGGACTCTCGAAAATGGGTGAGGACGAACTGGAGGGCCTTCGCCAGACATTCAATGTATATCTCCATTCGCCCAAGTCACTTTGGCCCTTGGTCAAGCTGGCGGAAAAGGCAGATGAAAAGGGTGGGACAGTTCTCGAAATGACGAAACAGTTCGTTATCGAATTGCTGATCGGGGAGGAAATTTCTACCGTCGCAGTCTCGAACATCATATTGGACCCTGAACTGGTCAGTTCTGATGATCCTGAATTGCAAATCCCGACGGTGTTCGCCCCGATTTTTGAACTGGGCTACGATCATGAAACATTTGTAAAAATACTTGAAGCGTTTCGGTGTTACGCCAGCGGTGAGGACGAAGTAGACGAAAATTCAGATGTACATCGCGATCCAGAGATAGTGGACGAAGCGCCATTTGCAGGGGAACTGCGGTCATTCGTTTGACCTCTGAATGCGCAGGCCATTTATATCGCACTGAATAATCATTCTGAAATTGAAACAGGTTTGCATCTGAAAGGTTGTGCCTTGGTAATGACCTCGGCCATCTTTTCACCAGGCGGATGTTTTCATTTCGTTTTTTAGAGCCGTGAAACCGTATACAGAGCATGGCTGAAAAGACAAAATACTCCGAGGAACTGGTAGGCGAAAAAATCGTTTTGAGGCGAATTTTCTCTGACTCCATACCCGAGAAGTATCTGGAATTTCTGGGTGATAGTGAGGTTACCCGCTATCTGCAGGCCCGATTCAATGATCACACCCCGGACACCTTGCACCAATTCGTTGAAGGCTTCGATCATATCGACAGCTTTCTGTTTGGTATCTATACAAAACCTTACGGGAAATTTATTGGCACCTGCACACTTCGCGTAAATCCTGTTCATCTGTTTTCCAATCTTGGCTACATGATCGGTGACAAGGAATACTGGAAAGGGGGCACGGCATTGGAGATGTGCACCTTACTGCTGGATTTTGCTTTTGGAGAGCGAAAGGTACGCAAGATTTTTGAAGCGACAACCGGTAACCACATTGCGTCCAATTTCAATTTCAAACGCATTGGTTTTACGCTGGCGGCCAATATTCCCGAATTATTTTGGGGTGAAGGGAAATACCAGTCTGGGATGTATTGGACCCTTGATATTGCCGACTGGGCGAAGATGCGTGGTGTTCCATGCCCGGAAATAGCTCCACCCGACAGGCCGTAACCAATTGAACCCTCTACAGGTGATAAGTGTCCGATAAAATAAAAGATCAAGATCAACAAATGTGGGATGCGTATAATGCATTCCACTATCTGTGCGAAACGCATCGCTTTCAGAAAATATTTGCGCGCGCCGATCTCATGCGGATGGTTCACAATTTACCCGGAGATATCGTTGATGCTGGGGCTTACAAGGGAACAAGCACTATCCAATTTGCGCATCTTCTGAAAACCTATCAGCCGAATTCCCGTAGCAAGGTTGTTAGTTTCGACACCTTCGAAGCGGTGTTTCCACGTGTGCGTGCTGACGAAGCGCAGAGCGCGGAAGATCATATGAAGACTTATGATGTCAACGCCTACGACAATCTGGTCGAGGCGCTGGGCAACCTTGATTTGGATGGCCGGGTGGAGATCGTCAAAGGCGATATCACCGACACCATGCCAAAATATGTGGCGGACAATCCGGGCTTCAGAATTTCACTGCTTCATTGTGATCTGGATGTGTATCCGGCAACCCTGTCGACGCTCAATGTGGCATGGGGTCGTCTTGTGCCGGGAGGAATTTGCGTATTTGATGAATATGCGGTGGGCAACTGGGGTGAATCTGACGCGGTTGATGAGTTTTTTGCAACACTCGAAAACCCGCCGATATTGCAGATGCTTGAGAGCAGTGCGACGCCAACAGCCTATTGTGTGAAATTTTAGAAACGGACCATAGCGATGAAAAATTTCAAAGAAGTTGAAGCAACCCGGCGCGCGTATCATGCAGATGCCACCCTCAACAGCGTGCATCGTGCATCGCTTCTGGTGCCTGAGTTGCCCAATACAAATGTTGAGATTAGCTTTCTCAATCACTTCCTGATAAAACGGGACTTCAAGAAGGTGGCCTGCAGGGTCACAGCCATTGATGCGCAGGGAAATCGTATCGAGAGCCGGCTCCATCCTGTTACGGAGCCGCGTGTCTATACGATACCTCTGACCGGTATGGTTGAGACTGAAGTTGTCACATATCTGGTGGAATTTTTTGCGGCCGAAAATCTCTTTATTCCGTTCCCGGCGGTCATGGTGAACCATCGCGGCGATGGTTTCGTCAATACGGTGCACGCATTCAACCGCGTTCTCAACGATGTGTTTGAGGATGACTCAGTCAATGCAACCTCCATAGCGGAAGCATCCATCGATGTTTCATTGGGAGATGACATCGACACGGTTGCCTATTTCATGGCGGGTCAACAGCCCTGCAAAGGGGATGTCGAGCTTGAGTTGTCGGTCAATGGTGAAACGCGTACCGCCAAGGTTCCCGTTGACGTGGCGCGTTTTCAGCGCAAGCCGCTTTCGCTGAAGCAGGCATTTCCGGGCATCAATACCGATGGCGGCGTCTTAAAAATCCGTCAACCCCAACAGTTCATGTTCTACGGACGGATGTTTGTCGCGATGGAACGTTCTGATGGGTCCTTCTCTGGAAATCATAGCTACTACGACATGTCGCATGTCGAGGAATATTGGGACGATGCACGGCCTTCGACACGGATCTACCCCTTCTTTCAGGCGTTCGAAAACAAGCTGCGTATGTATCCGATCATGTCGCCTGGTGAACTGGAAATCGCGGTTGAATTTTTCAATGGTGCAGGAGGATCACTGGGAACTGCTAATGTTGGGAAACTGAAAAACCCCTCTTCAGAATATATCGATTTTTCAATCGATGAAGGCGCGTCCTCTATGGGGATCGAACGCAGTGATATTACAGGATTTGTTGTGACCGCCACTCCAGCGTCCGGAAATACACCAACCCGTGTGAACCATCAGCTGGTTTATTGTGATCGGGGTGAAAACAGTCAGTTGGCGGCATCTGTGAATGTATCTCTATTCAATCCCAATATTTTTCAACCCAAGAAGAAAAAAGGCCTCACATGGGGACAAGCTACTGTGGGTGATGATGTTTCCACCACGCTTGGCATTGTCCGTAATTTTCCTGAGGGCGAAACAGAAAATGTTCAGGTCTGTTTTTATTCAGAAGCTGGCGAAATCCTCGTTCAGGACTACGAGCTTCCTCCAACAGGCTCTATCATTCTGGATGTTGCGGAGCTCGTGTCTGAGCATATAGACACCGGATCGGAGTCAGATCCGCATAATATTTGGTATGAAGTACGCTCTGAGCGTCCGGACATTTCGGCTTTTGTCGCGTCTCGTCATGGCGCAACGGGCCATTGCACTGGCGAGCACTCTTACTGAGGCAAAAAACAATCAGGTTATCTCCCAGGCGAAGGTGTTGGTGCTATCTTCCTGGTGGGATACATGACCGGAATGGTTGTTAGAGCGTAATCAACCCACTCCTGACCTCATAAATCAGCTGCATTAAGCGAATGATCGTTGAAACCACACCATATTCCTGCACTGGACTACGAGGGTGACTGATCTGCCAGCTATAGGTGACAGCAAGAGCATTTCGATTGATGTGTCGGAGGGTCTTGTTGAGGCCTTTGCAGAGTTCAGTGGTGATCGAAATCCGCTCCACCTTGATGATGACTTTGCACGAGAACTGGGATTCGCCGGCAGGGTGATCCATGGAATGAGTTATGCCAGCTTCCTGTCAACATTGATCGGAATGCATCTGCCCGGTCATGGAGCCTTGTGGGCCTCTCAAACCATCCGGTTTTCCGCTCCGGCATTTATAGGTGATCAAATCGAGTTGAGTGGAACGGTTACAAGGGTCGATACACCAACAAGAACCGTTCGGATGAGTGTCGAAGCTGTCAATCAGAATGGCGAACATTTGATGGCGGGCGAAAGTGAAATTGTCATGCCACGCTCAAAAGGCGAATTGTTACCCGAAGGCAAGGCGAGCACTTCAGGGGCAGCAGATAAAAGTCAGTCAGGTGTCAGGGTTGCAATTTTAGCTGGCGCATCAGGAGACCTTGGATCGGCAATAGCTAAGACATTATCTGCAGCAGGGTATAGCGTTGCGCTGGGTGGCCGGCGCATATCAAAGCTTGAAGCATTGGCGACCTCACTCAATGCGACAGGGAGCAAATGTCTCCCGGTGGCGCTTGATCTGAGAGACGACAAATCCGTTGCTGCGGCCATTGAAGCTACAAACCAGTCACTGGGCTCCGTTTCCCTGGTTGTACATTGCGCGACTCTCGGATTGGAAAATTTGGCGGCCAAAGATCTGACACAAGAAACTCTCGCAGCAAATCTGGATGTGCAGGCCGGTGGGCTGTTGCGCCTGTTCAATGGAACGATTGATGGTATGTGCCAACGCGGTGACGGGCAGTTTATTTATATTGGCTCGACTGCAACTCAGGGACCTCCTCCCAAAGGACTGGCGGCTTATACGGCAGCCAAGGCATCTGGCAAGTCGCTTGCACGCTCGATTGGTCTTGAATATGCCCATGCCGGAGTGAGATCTAATATCGTCTCACCATACTTTCTGGATACGGGGCTTAATGCTCATGTTAGCGAAAAAGCGCGCATGTTGGCTTCGGCACGAACCCCATTGCGGCGTCTTGCAAACCTTGAGGAAGTGGCCTCGATGGTTTCTTTCCTCGCCTCTGATACGAGTAATTTTGTCAACGGACATGATTTGATTGTCGATGGTGGAGTCACGATGGCTTAGAGAGCCTGCGTTTAATCCTCCTATCCTTGAGCCTATCAAACGACCAAAAATAATGTCTTCACCCAGCCCATCATTGGAAGAGCTCCTGCTGGATTTCGAGCGGCAATCACTTGCTCGTTGTGAGCTAATGAAGGAATTGGATAGCACGCCTACAACGCTGTCCTATCTGAAATATGGCCAGTTGTTGCCTGAGCCCCTGAAGCCAAGAAAAATTGCACTGCTTACACCCTTTACGCTTGAAACGATCCGTCCGTTTTTGGATGTGGAATGCTATCTGTCAGGATGGCGTTGTGATCCGGTGTTCTACCAATACAGTCAGTGGCAACCAGCACTGTTTGATCTGGCCGGTGACGAAAGTTGTGATGTTGATGCGGTGTTGTTGTTGCTTGATGACGCCACCCTGATTGAGGGTCTGGGAGAGACGCCAGCCAAGGCTGCTTCTGCATTATTGGGAATGCTTGAGGCATTTCGAAATTCTTCGCAGATACCATTATTCCTGGGGCCTGCGCCATCTCGACCGCACGATGGATCCTTGCCCCAAACCGTGGCTGAGAACGGTCGTTCATTAGCCATGGTCCAGGCTGCCAATTCAGCGCTGGTGAATTTTACTGATAAGGCGAAAGATACATATCTGATCAATTTCCCCGAGACCGTGACAGAACTCGGTGCAGGCTGGCATGATCCTAAAGCTTTCGCTGCAAACTTGTCTTACCTGACGCATTCGGGGCTGAGGGTGCTGGCTCGAGATATAGCCCGTACGGTTGGCCCTTTGTTTGTGCCACCGCGCAAAGTGCTTGTGACCGATCTCGACAACACATTTTGGGGCGGCATCGTTGGCGAAGACGGGATAGAAGGGGTTCTGCTTGGCCCCCAGGGCAAGGGTGCACCCTACAAAAAATACCAGCAATTTCTTTGTCAGTTACGTGAAACCGGAACATTGCTAGCCATAGCTTCCAAAAACAATCTTGATGATGCACGTGCTGTTTTTGGAGAGCGAGCCGACGATTTGTCCGTTGGCTGGGACAAGTTCAGCGCGGTCCGCATCGACTGGAATGACAAAGCTGAAAACCTGATTCAGATTTCAGACGAGCTGGGTTTGGGGCTGGATGCATTCGTATTTGTTGATGACAGCCCGGTCGAGTGTGAACGCGTAAGACAAGCTTTACCAATGGTTACGGTCATCCAGGCTGGTGATGGTGTTGATGGTTTGCCGGAACGAATAGCAGCAAGCCGGGCCTTCGATATTTTGTCTGTATCAGATGATGACAGAGAGCGGGCGGGCAGGTATCAGACCGACCGGCAGAGATCCGAGGCTAAAAATACAGCAGGTAATGTGAATGATTTCCTGGCGTCTCTGGACCTGACACTCACTGTTGACGTGCTTGATGATGAGAACCGTGAGCGGGCGCATCAGTTGATGAATAAGACCAACCAGTTTCATCTCACCCTTGAGAGGCCAACGCCTGTCGATTTGTTCCAACGGGCTGAAGGCAACAATGAAATCTACTGCGTTAAGCTTCGAGACAAATTCGGCGACTACGGTATTATCGCCGTCCTTGAGCTGGAGCCACAGGACAAGGCAATTGATATACGGAATTTGGTTATTAGCTGCAGGGCCCTGGGACGACATGTGGAAGATGCCCTTGTTGCGTTTGCTGGGATTAGGGCAAGGCAAAAGGGATTGAGTTCAGTAAAAACGCAATTCGTGGCAGGACCTCGAAATCAGCAGGTACCAGAAGCATTAGGGCGTATAGGTTTTTCCCAATCTGGCGAGGCTGAGGGTCAGACCCAGTACGTATTGTCGTCAGGTGAGACAACTACGTCTTGGCCCGAATATTTGAAATTGGATTGATCGACAGAATGGAAAAATCATGACGCGTGATGAAGTTGCAGAACAGCTACGGACTATCTTCGCGGCAGTATTACAATTGTCGCCTGAGGCTGTTGGCCCCGAGCTTTCGCCCGACACATGCGAAGCTTGGGATTCACTTCATCATATTCATCTGATGAGCGCGATAGATGAAACCTTTGGCATCACGCTCGATATCGAACAGCAGATTGAAATACTCACGTTCAATCTTGGTGTCGAGGTAGTTTATGAGGAGCTTCAAGGGGCTGATGCGGTTGGCGTGTGAGAGATTGGCGGGAATGCGTACTGTGAAATCCCTCGTTGTTTCGCTAATAGTTATACTATGAAGAAACTGGCACTCTTTCGGGCTGATGCGGGGCCAGACATAGGAATAGGCCACGTCATGCGATGCGCGATCATTGCGAACGAGTTGGCTCAAAATGGTTATGAATGCCGCTTTGCGACGGTCAGCAAGTCTCTGACGAACATTCCTGACGATGACAAGATGCTGGAACCGATTGAGATTGATCCAGCAGCTGACCCAGCTTCTCAGCTTGAAGCTATGCGCGCAGAAGTATCATTCGCGGACCTGCTCGTTGTTGATCACTATGGACTGGAGGCTGATTTCGAAACGGCGGCACGCGACTGGTGCGGAAAATTGATGGTGATTGATGACTTCACCCATCGCAGTCATGATTGCGATCTGTATTTGAATTTTTCTATTGATTTGAGCCTTTCAGATATCACAGGTCTGCTGCCCTCTAATTGCAAAAAACTCCTGGGCCCTCTCTTCGCGCCGTTGCGAAAAGAATATTCAGAAGCACGGTCGCGTTGTTTGCCACGGCCCAAGCGCCCAGCAAGACAGTTGCTGATAACCCTTGGTGGGGGGAATTTTCGGAATGTTGTATTAATGGTGCTCGAGGGCCTTTCAAAATCGAGCATCACATTTGAGATTGATCTGATTCTGACGGGGGTTAAAGCCGCCACTGATGTCTGTACGCGTGCTCGTGATTTGGGTGCGGTCTTACACAACCATGTTCCCAATCTTGCCGCTTTGATAGAAAAAGCCGACATCTGTATTGGAGCTGGTGGAATGACGACCTGGGATCGTGCGTGCCTTGGACTGCCGACGCTGATGATTGAACTCTCAGATAATCAAAAAAGAAATATATCCGGTCTACAGAACGCCGGAGCTGCAATTGAGGTGGATGCCTCATCATCAGACGCGATTGCAGTTGCCCTGGCTTCCCTTGCCAATGATGAGGACAAGTTGGCCTCCATGTCAGCGGCGGGCGCAGCCTTGTGCGATGGACAGGGAGCTGGGCGGATAGTAGATGCTATCGTGGAACATACTAGTGTGAGTACCAATGAGCTTCCGGCATCTAAATGAGTAAGCCACATAGCCTGACCATTGCAGGACACAATAACAGCGTGTCGGAACCGCTCTACGTGATTGCCGAGATGTCGTGCAATAACAACGGGAGCCTTAATCATGTACTTGCTAGGGAAGCATTAGGCCAAACCGGTTTCTTTCGTGGTGAAGGCGCATGAAGCCGATCGCGATCATTCAGGCGCGGATGACGTCAACCCGGCTCCCCGGGAAAGTCCTGGCCGATTTGGCGGGCAAGCCCTTGCTTGAACGAATGCTGGAGCGCGTTTCTACTTCTCGTAAACTCAAGGGTATCGTCGTTGCGACCACATCCAACACGGATGATGATGCTATTGTGGGGCTTGCAGAGCGCTTCGGTGCTGGCGTGTTTCGTGGGGATGAGATGGATGTCCTTGGCCGCATGCACGAAACTGCTCTCCAGGTCGGAGCCGATCCGATCATCCGCCTCACAGCGGATTGCCCGATGTCGGATCCTTCGGTGATAGATGCAGCTCTGGAGCTGTATCAAGATGGTGGAGCGGATTATGTCTCGAATTGCATGAGACGGACTTATCCAGACGGCCTGGATGTTGAGGTCATGTCATTTGCTGCTCTTGGGCAGGCACACCGCGAAGCGCAGAACAGTACTTTGAGAGAGCATGTGACGCCTTATATTCGGGGCAATATGCCGGAGCTTGGAACAGGTGCTTTCAAGCGTGTTGACCTTCTAGCCGAGGCGGATTTTGGCCATGTCCGTTTTACGATCGACACCGAAAATGATTTGAAGAATATGCGGTGGCTGTTTGAGAGACTGCCGGATAGTTTTCATTGGCTTGACGCAGTTGCTCTCGCATCACGTGAACCTGAAAACCTGCCTGTTACGTGCCCTCCGATGGAAATCGACAGCATTGAGTTGCGTGAAGCCAGGGCAAGTTATTCAGAACTTTTGTTCAGGTGGCTGAATGAAACTGACAGGCTTGGGTCATCTCTGTCAACACTGTCGCCAGTTTCCTGGAAGGAGCACCAAGCCTGGCTCAAGACTTATCTGGAGAATGAACATGGCTGGTTGGCGATAGCCTTTCATGATGGTCTGCCGGCGGGTCAGGTGCGGTTGGATCATGAAAGCAATACGACCGTGATTTCGATATATGTCGACAAGCTATTCCGTGGCAGAAATGTTGGTAAGGCCATAATTTTTGAAGGCTGCCGTCAGGCTGCACAGCGTTGGCCGAATATCCCGGTGGTGGCGCGGGTCAGAAGTGATAACCAGCAATCACTTGGTTTTTTTGAATCCTGCGGCTTTGTTGTTATCGAGACGAAAGACGATCACTTTGTTCTGCGCCCGAGTGATGAGAAAAAAAAGCTGTGACCGGAAAGATAGAAAATTTTTCTGAATCCGAACGCCTTTACCAGCGTGCCTTGGAGGTCATACCGACCGCCAGCCAGACATTTTCGAAATCTGCGATGAATTATGTGCGAGGCGCGAGTCCCCTCTTCGCCGATCGAGGAGAGGGAGGACGGCTGTGGGATGTGGACGATAATCTCTATATCGATTTCGTACTCGGGCTCCTGCCCATCGTGCTTGGGTACAGCGATCCTGACGTGGATAAGGCGATCACTTTGCAGCTTGAGCGGGGAATTACCCTGTCGCTCGCCACAGAATTGGAGATCGAGCTTGCTGAGAGACTAGTAAAGCTCATCCCGTGCGCCGAAATGGTTCGTTTTGGAAAGAACGGAACGGATGGCACATCAGCCGCGGTACGCATCGCGCGTGCCGCCACAGGCCGGGATATCATTGTCGTCTGCGGCTATCACGGTTGGCAGGACTGGTATATCGGCTCAACGACGCGGCATCTGGGTGTGCCCGAAGCAGTACGCGATCTGACGAAGACCTTTCCCTATAACGATGCTGCTGCTCTTGAGTATTTGCTTAACGAGAACAAGGACAAGGTTGCCGCCATCGTGCTGGAACCGATGGCTTTGACGCAGCCAGAACCTGGTTTTCTGGAAGCCGTCCGGGATCTTGCTACACGCCACGAAGTGGTGCTGGTCTTCGACGAGATCATAACCGGGTTCCGAATTGGTATGGGCGGGGCCCAGAGCGAATTTGGCGTGACACCTGATATTGGGGTTTTCGGCAAGGCCATGGCGAACGGCATGCCCATATCAGCCATCACCGGGCGGCGCGATCTGATGCGCTATTTCGAGGATATTTTCATCTCGGGTACATTTGGCGGAGAGGCGCTTTCACTAGCGGCCTCTCTTGCGACGCTCAACAAGATGGAAGAGCAGAATGTGCCGCAAAAATTGAAAGCGATCGGTTCTGGTCTATGCAACCAGATTACAGAGAAACTTTCACAAGCCGGACTTGGTGAAACCTATTCACGTGTTGGCGGGGACTGGTGGCCCGGTTTTGTTCCCAACCCGGACAGCGACAAGGATCCAATTCTGCTGACGAGCTTATTGCGCCAGGAACTGATAGCAAACGGTGTTCTTATGGGCACGACGCTTAATCTCTGCCTTGCTCACACCGAACCTGGTCTCATCGATGAGACGGTTTCAGCATTCGGCAAGGCATTGGCGAGCGTAGCCGAAGCGCTCGACGCTCCAGACCCGTGGCTGCTTCTTCGCGGCGAACCCATTCGTCCCGTATTTTCGGTACGCAGTTGACAACACATCACAAGACCAAATCTTCAACCGTGAGCATCTCCATGGCCAAGGAGTTTGGCTGGTCTTTGGTTGAAGGTGATGGCATCCAGTTGTGGACCAAGGGTTATGGTAAGATACGCGATAGAGATGTACTGGCGCGGAAGCTCAGGCTTATCGGCTCAAAACCATCCGTTGCTGATGTTGAGAAAGTCATCAATTCGCTGGATGGGCATTTCGCACTCGTTGCTCAAGGGTGGAGCTGGACGATTGCCGCGGTTGACCGAGTGCGCTCAGTGCCGGTCGCCTATGGAGAAGGGTCACAGGGCTGGGTGATTAACGACCAGGCAGAGCGCCTGCGCCTGCAACTTGGTTTAGGTGAGAAAAATATCGATGCCGACGCTGCGCTGTCACTGGCAATGTCGGGTTACACCATCGATGTGGGCACTCTCTATAAAGGCATCCATCAGCTTGGCCCTGGTGAGCTGGTGTTAATCTGCGATGGGGAAGAACCGCAAAGACAGAGATATTATTGCTACAGGCCCTGGCGCGCAGACAAGCCATCTTACAATCGAAAAAAAGAAAATAAGGTGCTTGCGGATACATTGCTCCAGATTGTCGACGAGATGATGTCTGGCATAGGAGACCGGCTTCTCGTTGTGCCGCTTTCTGCCGGGCGCGATTCCCGGGCTATCGTCAGCGCGGCCAGCCATCTGGGTTATAAAAATATCCGAACCTTTGCTTATGGCCAGGAAGGCAATCACGAAGCCAAGACGAGTCGGTATATTGCCGAGCGGCTTGGATATGACTGGAAATTCGTACCTACTGACACATCTTCGATGAAGCGTCATTATGAGAGCGTTGAATGGCCCGCCTATTGCCGCTTTGCAGATTCACTTCAGTCGACTCCGTTCGTTCAGGATCTGCCACAGGCGCTATCCTTGAAGAAAGAGGGCTATATCCCTGACGACGCGGTTTTCGCAAATGGCAACTCCGGCGACTATATTAGTGGTGCTCATATCAAAGCGGATATGTGTGAAGATGCTGAGGGAATGACTGTTGAACAGCGTCTTGCGCGCATCACTGCTTCTTTGTGCGAGAAACATTTCTCGCTTTGGCAGTCACTTCGCACACCGGAAAATTGCCAGCAAATAGAGGATTTGTTGAAAGCCTCAATCATCAGATCTGGTGCAGAGGTAGCTGATCCGGCTGATGATTTCGGACTATATGAATATGCCGAGTTCCAGGATCGGCAATGCAAATATGTAATTTCTGGTCAGCGTATATACGAGTTTCTGGGTCACGAATGGCGACTGCCGCTTTGGGATAATTTATTGCTCGATTTCTTTGAAAGAATGCCGCTTGAAGCCAAGGTTGGTCAGCGGCTCTATGCGGACACTCTAATACAGGAGAACTGGGGTGATGTCTGGCGGGACGTACCAGTTAACCGCCGATCAATCAAACCAAACTGGGTTCGCCCATTTCGTTTCCTGGCAAAAGTTGCTCACGCTCCGTTTGGCAAGTCCGCATGGCATGATTTTGAAAAACGGTATTTCAGCTACTGGATGGAACTCGGGGCGCAATCTGCAATCCGATCCTACAGGCAGGTATCCAGTGACAGGCGATGTGCAAGACATGGCGTTGCATGGTTGACCGAGGCTTACCTTGCCAGACATACCCTGGAATATGATGGGGGGGTTATAAGCCAAGATGCCTAGTGAATTTACCCACGTTGGCTACAAGGCGCTGATAAATGCCTTGCTTGAGCAGGGATATCAGGCTCACAGCTATGATGACGCCAACCCTGAAGAACGCCATCTCATTTTGCGGCATGATATCGATATATCATTGCAAGCGGCTGAAGACTTGGCCGAGATTGAGAACGGGCTAGGGGTAGCTGCGTGCTACTTCATTCTCCTCAGGACCGAGATGTACAATCCGTTTTCTGAGGCATCCGGAAAATCACTGGCAGCCATTGCCGTACAGGGACATGACATAGGGCTGCATCTTGATGCTTCACTATACGGGAACGACATAACCGCCCTCGATAAGGCCACGGAGGAGGAATGCGGAATACTTGAGGTCATAACGGGAGCCCCGGTAAAATATGTCAGTTTCCACCGTCCTGTTGAGGCACTTCACGGTCTGGCACAGACTTTGGCAGGACGCCGGCATGCTTATGAGCCCCGTTTCTTTTCTGAGATGGGATACTGCTCAGATTCTCGTGGGGCCTGGCACTATGGTCATCCGCTCGATCATCCAGCCGTTTGTCAAGGGCGTGCCATGCAATTGCTGACACACCCGGTCTGGTGGTCGGATCAGGAAACAGGCGAACCGCTAACTAGACTGCGGTCGTTCGTCTCCGATCGGAACCGCTGGTTGAAGCAGCAATTGGCAGATAATTGCGAACCCTACAGAGCTGTGCTGGAAGAAGATGACGCGGAGAATTCTTGAGCACATACTAGTGCTATCAGTATCAGTCTCCCGGTAATTGATAGCCGGGCCAATAAAACAAGAAACCATGACAACAGTAGCAATCCATCAACCGAACTACATGCCTTGGCTGGGCTATTTCAGAAAAATTGCCTTATCTGATATTTTCGTATTTTACGACAATGTGCAGATGCCCATGGGTAAAAGCCTGGTATCCCGGAACCAGTTCAAATCACCCCAAGGACTTAAATGGTTGACTGTTCCAACTGTAAAGTCGGGCACCCCCGGGTTGATCCGGGAAACCTCTATTGTCTCGGGAAATTGGCCGGGCAAACATGTGGGAAGTTTGAAAAACTGGTATGGCGGAAGCAAGTGTCTGGATGATGTTTGTTCCATTCTTGAAGACGCTTACCAAGTTGCTGATGGGAGCATCGCAACGCTGAACATTTCCATCATCAAAGCGTTGTGCAGTCTCTCAGGGCTGGCTGAGACACGCTTCGTCCTGGCATCTGAAATGAAGCATGGCATTGTCGGTTCAGAAAGCATCATGGAGATTTTAAAGGAGTTGGAGGCCAGCAAATATCTGACTGGTCAGGGAGCCGGATCGATGCGGCACCTCGATATTGAGAGTATGGTTGAGCAGGGAATTCAAACGGAGTTCCTGTCGACCGAATTTGCTCCTTATCCCCAGCGTCATGGAGAATTCGAACCCGGGCTTTCTGCTGTGGATGCCTTGCTGAATATCGGGCCAGATGCTTTTCGGGACCTGCTGTCTCTCTGACATGCTGTTCAATTCATTCACATTTTTGTTCGTTTTCCTGCCTGCAGTGCTGATCGGGTTCGCCGCTGCAGTGCGCTTCGGTGCAGGCCGGACTGCACTCCAGATATCTTTATTCGCAGCGTCCTGTATCTTCATCGGGGCGAGCGGTCTTCTCAGCCTTGGCCTGTTGCTGATCAGCCTTGGAATGAATTACGTCTTATTGCGTTGGATGGCCGCGAGCGAGGGAGAACGGGTTCGCCGACTGATCCTGATACTCTCAGTTAGTGCAAATCTTTCGCTGATTGCCGTGTTCAAATATGCGGACTTTATTGGCCAAAGCTTTGCTGCGGTGAGCGGTCTGGATATCCCCCGGGCAGGAGTTGAGCTGCCGCTAGCAATATCCTTCTATACATTCCAACAAATTGCCCTGATCATAGACAGCTGGCGTCATAAATGGGAATGCCCACCATTAGCGAAGCTGGCCGTGTTCGTAACATTTTTCCCGCAATTGATTGCGGGGCCGATTGTACGCTTTGACGAGATTGAGAAAGATCTCGATGCACTGGGCAGCATCAAGAGCAGGAATCTCGCAATAGGCGCCGGAATTATCGCCGTTGGTCTTTTCAAGAAGGCTGTCATTGCAGACAGCTTGGCGCCTGCAGCCAATCTTTTTTTTGCGGGTGTCGAGGCTGGTGCAGAGCCTGCGCTGTTCGAGGCATGGGGCGGCGCGCTGGCCTACACCTTCCAGCTCTATTTCGATTTTTCCGGTTATTCCGACATGGCAATCGGCCTTGCTGCTTTGTTTGGTATACACATACCTACGAATTTTTATTCACCCTATAAGGCCACATCCATCATTGAGTTCTGGAGTCGCTGGCACATGACTTTGTCGCGGTTTCTACGGGACTATCTCTACATACCACTGGGGGGCAATCACGACGGGATTACAGCACGTTGGCGCAACGTGCTGGTGACAATGCTACTGGGTGGTTTATGGCACGGGGCATCATGGAACTTCGTAGTCTGGGGTGGCATGCACGGAATACTGATAGCAGGAAACCATTTGGCTAGACGGCTTGGTCTGACTGTCACCAGTTGGCTGGGCTGGGCTTTGACTTTTCTTGCAGTTGTACTTTGCTGGGTGGTTTTCCGCACACATGATATGAGTGCGGCTGTCAGGATTTATGCCGGGATGGCAGGGTTGAACGGTATTGTCATTCCTGAGCGCCTTGAAGCTCTCCTGGGGCAGGCACTTCATTGGCTACCCGTCATCAAGTTTGCCTCATCTGAATTGCTTCGGGTCCCAACAGTGGCGTGGATACTTTTTGCAGGGATGGTTGCATTGCTGTTTCCCAACACAGAACAGTTATTTCGCGAGCGCCAGGTTTCTCACTTATTCATTGCCAGGAATGCCATTGCCTTCGGGATGATTGCGGCCGTTGGGTTTCTGGGTATCCATCAGGCGGTTGAGTTTGTGTATTTCAGGTTCTGATGGTGATGAATTCACTTAGCTTTCTGGCCCTGATTGCGGCTTCCGCAACGGCCACTCTGGCACTCCTTCTGGTGTTCGTTGTGCTTGTTGATCCATATGGTCTTTATGGGAGCGCCATCGCGCCATCGCTCACTAAGAACAAATATAAGATGAGCGCCTTTGAACGCATCACCAAGCCCGTGACAGTCTGCCGGCGAAAGCCAAAAGCCGTCATACTGGGTTCATCCCGGGCTGCGGTAGGCCTGCGGCCCGCAAGCCTCTCGAAGCGGACGGGCCCAGCCTATAATTTTGGCATTAACGGTGCCTATCTGATGGAAATAAATCAGGCTCTGAGGGCGTCAGTTGAGTGCGGTGTTAAAACGGCCTTGTATGGACTGGACTTCTTCACCTTCACTAAGGTGACGCGGGCGCGGGCGAAACAAGTGCAGGATGTTCGCGGTGGTTTCTCCTGGCGAAGGAGCGCGGCATTTTCGCGTCATACAATAAGCCTACAGGCGGTTACAGATTCTCTCTACACCCTTTGGGGAAACATTCGTGGCCTTGAACCCTCCCACAACAGGGCGGGAATGTATGTGCATTACGATCCCGCCAATGTGCCGTTCCTCAGTCCGTCCGCAGAACAACGCAAGCCATTTGAAAACGCCTACAAGATGTTCAATGATATGCTGGCGTTTGCGAAACGCAACGATATCGATCTGCGAATTTTCACCTCACCCGTCTATGGGTCTCATCAGCGTAAGGATCCAGTCTACACGGCATGGTTTGTCCGAGTGACAACCCTTGCTGCAAACTATGGTTTTCGCATCTACGACATGGCTGCCAATGCGGACTACACCGCCGATCGCGGTAATTTCTATGATGTCAGCCATTACCGGACGGACATTGGAGATCGTATTATCGGCGTGATTTTCAAGCCAGAGCTACGAACTTATCCGGATAGAGTCAGACATGCAAAATGAACCCTAAATCTTCCCCAACCGATGAGCCGGGAGACAATGCTGAGTTGATTGTGCGGCAACTGGATCGGGCGGAAGTCGTCGCGCATCTCGAAGCTTTTTTGGCCGTAGCCGATGACGTTATCGGAGAATATTGGGATGAAAGCCATTTCTTGGCCGAGAGAGACCAAAAATGGGAATTGTCGTTCGCGGCCTGGAAGAATGTGACACCTGTTGGCTATGCCATCATTTCAGAACGTGCACCGGGCCACGCCCACCTGCATCATTTCATGGTCAAGGCGCAGATGCGTGGTTTCGGTGTGGGCCAGATGCTTGCGGAATCGATGATCTCTTTGGTTTCAGCCAAGGGATATCAAAAGCTTACACTCAAAGTTGAAAGCAATAATCACGGTGCCCGGCAGTTTTACCGCCGCCTCGGCTTTACTGAAATGCATGTTGAAGAGTCTCGGCTTTGGTATGTCCTTATGATGAAGGAACCAGAAGTTGGGTGCTGATCATGGACTTTAGTCATCTGCCTACTGCTACCATTCACTTTGGGGAATACGTAGTGAATTTATCCTCCACCTAGCGATGCGTGTCCTGTGTCTCGATATCGAGGGCGGTTACGGCGGCTCATCGCGCTCTTTGTATGAGAGCGTGCGCAATCTGCACGGCAACGTGGAGATTGAGGTCTGGTGCCGCAGGGAAGGGCCGATCCAACCTCGTTACGAAGCGCTTGGCGTTCCCTGTAGGGTTGTACCAACCATGCTCCATATCAGTTCGCTACCGCGGCTTTCGCGCAACTTCTATGCCTTCGGCCAATTTGCGATGAACTGGCGCGGAAGTGGTCGATTTCGCCAGGAGTTGTTGCGCGCCGCAGATGAGCGCTTCGATGTGGTCCATTTCAATCACGAGGGTTTGTTTCTGCTTTTGCGCTGGCTCAGATCACAGCTTGGGCGCCAGAAGCCGATGACCATGCATATCCGCACCCATCTGCCCTCGACGGTTTTCTCTCGCTGGCAATACCGGACAATTGCAGGTGCAGCGGATCGTCTTGCATATATCACCGGGAATGAACGCGAGCGCGTCAGTGAGCTTGCCGGACGAGAGGTTCCCGGCGACGTCATCTATAATATTGTGACCCCGCCCGGCACATCAGTGACCGCCGACCTAGATCTGGCGACGGATAAGCGTTTCAAGATTGCCGTGCTGTCCAACTATGCATGGATACGCGGCATAGACCGGATGGTGGATGTTGCCTGCGCTTTGGCCGAGCGAGGGCGGCGTGATGTGCTGATCGTAATCGCGGGCGATATCAACGTGAAAGGGTCGCTTCCCGGTCTGCTTGGCCGTATCGCACGATCAGGAGGCAATCTGGCTGATTATGCAAAACAGCGCGGTGTGGCTGACATGTTCCGTTTCCTGGGTCATGTATCTGACCCCCAGCCTGTCCTGGCGGCTTGTGACATCCTGGCCAAGCCCACGCGCGAATATAATCCGTGGGGACGGGACATACTTGAAGCCATGGCGTTCGCTGTGCCGCCGATGACAATTGGCAGTTATGACCGTTTCGTGGAACAGGGAGTCACGGGAATTCTTCATCGTGAATTTGATGCAGATGAGTGGGCAAAAGAGATTGCCGCACTGTCGGATGACAGCTCGCGTCTTGAAAGCCTGTGCGCTGCCGCAGCCTTGCGTGTCGGGAAACTGTGTGATGGCCCATCACGGGCGGAGGACTTACTTGGCCTGTGGAATGCCGCGCATCGTCAAACGATGTAACCGGTATCGTCGCGCACCTGGCCTTGTGAAATGCGGCTCCGCCACCAGTCTACGGTCTTGCCCAGTCCGGACTTGAGATCAACTTCAGCTTTCCATCCGGAAACAGAATTGAGATCCCCAGGGTCAGCGATGAGCGCCCTTACTTCAGAATTCGCAGGGCGGATACGTGAGGCTTCCTCCACCACGGGCTTATTGGTCACAGTGATATCCCGGATCGTGTCGATCATTTCGGCAATTGTGACACTGCTTCCTGAACCGGCATTATATGCGCGGCCATAGTCAATTTTGTCTACAAGGCCGATCTTGAGAAAGGCGCCAACGGTATCTCCAACATAGTTGAAGTCACGCACGGTGCTGGTATCGCCGACCTTGATGGCGTCGCATGCAGAATCGAGCGCCTGCCTGATTACAGTTGCGATGACCGCCCGTTCGCTCTGGCGCGGGCCATAGGTATTGAACGGGCGCAGCGTGGTAACCGGCGTATCGAACGACAATGCATATGATTCCGCCAGCTTGTCCGCGGCAATCTTGCTCGCGGCGTAAGGCGACTGGGCGACAAGAGGATGTGTCTCGGATATCGGTACGGTCTGGGCGCTGCCATAGACTTCGCTGGTCGATGTGTGGACTACGCGGCTTGTGCCGTGATATCGCGCGGCTTCCAGGATGTTCCCCGTGCCGGTCACATTGACATCAATATGCGAAAATGGAGCCTCGTAGGAATGCGGAATAGAGATCAGTGCCGCGAGGTGAAAAACGACATCCTTGCCGTCAACCAGGCGGTTCATCAGGGAGGCGTCGCGCACGTCGCCGCGGGTAATTTTCATCTGGGAGCGGATTTCGCCATCGACGTCATCAAGCCATCCGCAGCGGTCCTGCCCGGTGTAAAGGGCAAGCGCCGTCACCTCGGCGCCAGAGCGAGCCAGCCCTTCAGCCAGATGCGAGCCGATAAAGCCGTCCGCACCGGTTACAAGCACTTTCTTGCCACTATAGGCCATCGTAAATCCAATCGTGAACTGTATATGCATCGCATAAAGCGCATGCCGTATCGGGTCAAGGAGTCGATTGAGCGGGCTTGTGCGAGGCAGATGCTGTGACACATCGCGTGACTTTCGTACTTCCTGACTTCCAGGCCGGGGGTGCACAACGTGTTTTGCTGACTTTTGCAAACGGGCTCGACCGAACTCAATTTTCACCATCCATTGTGGTGCTGGATGGACACGGGCCGTGGAAGGATAAATTTGTTTCCGGGCTGCCGGTTCGCGACCTGGAAAAAACACGTGTGCGCACAGCCTTCCCTGCGCTGGTCCGGGCGCTGCGTGCCGAGAAGCCCGAAATCATTGTATCGACAATGAACTATATGAACTTCGTGGTCCTCGCATGCAGGCCATTCTTGGCAAACAAAGCACTGATTTTTGTACGTGAAGCGAACATGCCCTGGTCAACCGTGAGTGGACACGCCGCTCGTCTGGGTTTGCGTCTGGCTTATGGCCTGCTGTACTCGCGTGCCGATCGCGTGATCTCACCAAGCAAGTTGATTGAGAGAGAACTTGTGCGGGATTTCGGCGTACCGGAACACCTCATATCGGTTTTGCGGAATCCGGTTGACGAACAATTTCTTCGCAACAGCGCAACGCGGCCCCAACGCCATCCGGGCCCAGGTCCGCGTTTTGTTGCGGTTGGCAGGCTGTTTCGTCAAAAAGGGTATGATCTTTTAATCCAGACCATGAAAGAGTATGGAGTGGAGGGCCAAGTCACGATTTTGGGTGAGGGCGTGGAGCGCCCAATGCTTGAGGAAATGATCGCCCAATCGGGTCTTGAGGAAAAAATACAACTTGCCGGTTTCAATGCTGACAGCGCTCCGTGGGTAGCGGGCGCTGATGCTCTGCTTCTGCCATCACGCTGGGAAGGGTTGCCCAATGTGGCGCTGGAGGCCCTTGCCCTTGGAACCCCGGTCATTGCCGCGCCACAGGCCGGGGGAATTGGAGAAATTGCCGGGGAGGCCGGAGCTGGCGCGGTAACTCTCGCTGAACATGGAGCGGAATTCGCCTCTGCCATGAATGCGGTGGCGGGCAACAGCCCAATGGCATTGAGGCCTTCGCTTCTACCCGCAATATTTACGAAAGCCGAAGCGATAGCGGCTTTCTCCGATCTGCAATTACAGGAGGCGGCCGCGTTGTGAAAAGGCTGATGACGAAACTCGGGGCTATGCTCGATCTGACGCCACGCGAAACATGGCGGCTGGCCCGTGGGCGGCTTCCACTGGTGCCAAAGGGGCCAGGCTGGACGGCAAATGATCTGCTCAATTCGGTAAAGCACCGTCATGGCATCCGGTTTGCCGAACTTCTTATGCGGCAGGAGGCGATACTGACGCGCGAAGTGGGATGGGAACCGCTCAATTTCGAGGATGCAAATGTCGTCGAGATTGGCTGCGGTCCGCTCGCCGGCTATGGGCCGCTGGCAATTTTTCGCGGAGCCAGGAGCTTTGTCAGCGCCGAGCCGGAATGGGACGCAGATCTATTTCGAGATGCTTCAGTCGCAGAGCGTTATTTCCGCGTCATGCACGCTGATCTGAGGGCACTTTATGGACCTCGTATGAGCTTCGATGAATTTTACAATGCGCTGATGGACCGAATTGAGGTCTATCCAGTCGGGTTTGAAGCTGCTGAATTTGAGACTAGGCCGGACATTGTCCTGTCTCAGTCTTGCCTGGAGCATGTCTTCCCGCTTGAGGGAACGGTTCGCCATCTGGCAAAGATCCAGAAACCGGACACGTGGTTTCTTCATCTGGTTGATTTTGGCAATCACCGCTTGTCGCATAACCCGTTTGACGGTCTCTATGAACGGCCTCCAGAGGACTATATTGCGGAACGCGGCAAGGCGATGAACATGCTGCGTGTCAGCGATGTTCAGGAGCTGCTTGAAGCAAGCAACATTCGCGCGCATGTGGTCCCAAGCAGGGTGATCAGGGAAAGTTTTAGAGGGCGCATCCATCCATGGTGGAGCGGACGCTATGACGATGCGGCCCTGTACACACAATTGGCGATTGTTGCCGGGCCTGCTGTTTGACCCGCATTCTGCACATCATTACCGGACTTGAGACAGGCGGAGCCGAGGCGATGCTTGTCCGGCTTGCGGCCGGGCTCAGCGCGCGAGGCATGGAACAGCAGGTTGTCAGCCTGAGGCGTGGGGGGCCTAACGCCGACGCCCTGAAAGCGGCTGGAATATCCGTGAGCGAACTGGATTGCAGTATCGCGCGCGCCCAATTTGAGCTGATGCGCGTAGTCCATCGTTTCAGACCAACAATTCTTCAGGGGTGGATGTATCACGGCAATATTGCCGCGGCGGTCACGCAGCGCATTACACCCGGGCGGGCAAAGCGCGCCCTGTACTGGAATATCCGCGCCTCGAACGTCCATGATGAAAGATACGCCCGTATCATCCGCTGGAATGCGCGACTGTCATCAATGCCTGATCTTGTTATCGCGAACTCGCAGGCGGGGATGGATTTTCATTTGGCTTCCGGGTTTCGTCCGCGCCGGCAAATGGTGATCGCGAATGGGATTGAGACCGACAAATATTGTCCCGATGTTGCACGGCGTTCCTCCATGCGTCAGGAGTTGGGATTTGCCGACAGTGATGTGGTGGTTACCAGTGTTGCCCGGGTCAACCCGATGAAAGATTTCGATACATTACTTACTGCCCTGAGAGCATTGCGTGGCGTCAAGGGGCTGCTGGTGGGTCTGGGGACGGACCAGCTGGAAATACCTGAGAATGTTACGGCGCTGGGGCTGCGTGACGACGTGCCGGAACTCCATTTGGCCGCCGACATCATCGTCTCCAGCTCTGCCTATGGAGAAGGGTTTTCCAATGCCGTTGCCGAGGGAATGAGCAGTGGTCTTGTGCCGGTTGCGACAGATGTGGGCGACAGCGCCAATATCATTGGCGATACTGGCTCGGTTGTCAGGCCTGGTGACCCGGTGGCGCTGGCGCAAGCCATCGAAGCAATCGCCAGTCTTCCCCACAGCACCATCAAGGAGCGGGGGCTTCAGGCCCGTCAGCGCATCGTCGACAATTTTGCGCTTGCCAGGGCTTTGCAAAGATTTGCAGACATATATGAGGACACCAGCGTTTGAGTTCTCCTGATCGTTTGAAGCTGTTCATTCGCTCACGGTTGCTGGCCGCAAAGCGCCGGTGGGCCATTTACCGGCATGGCGAATTCGACCCCTATCCGGCGCGTCCGGATGGTTTGCGTTTCAGTCCCAGCCAACACACCCAGGCTGTTGTCTGCACAATGGAAGCGCAGCTTGACTGGAATGAAACTCACCCAGGTGATGTCAAAATCTGGCAGAAAACGGCGCGGGAGCGCTTGCGATATCTTCTGGGTATCAGCGAGACAGTTTCGCCGCCAACGGTTCTTTCAAGATCAGAGATGCCGATTGCCGAGGGCTATACACGCCAGCGGATCTATATGCGCTTCGGAGAGAATTGCGACGCCCCGGTGGATATTGTTCGCCGCGAGGATGTGCGTTCGATCAATGCCGGGCCAACACCCGTCATCATCTGTATGCAAGGAACAAATTCCGGCGCGCATCTCAATCTTGGTGAGGTGCGGATGCCTGCCGACGTGCACAAGGTCGCCAGCGGCAGCGCGCTGGCTCTTCAGGCAGCAGATAATGGCTATATAGCCGTCTCATTCGAGCGCGCCTGTTTCGGCGAGCGCCGTGAATTGCACCTGGCGAAAAAGTCTGAGAGTCCCACGGTTGATGCCGCCTTTCACGCTCTTATGCTCGGAGAGACATTGTTGGGACAAACGGTGGCCGAACTGGAAGCGCTTCGACAGTGGATTGCCTCGGAACTTGCACCGGGCGCACCAATTTATATAGCTGGTTATTCCGCTGCGGGAACTGCCGCTATCGCCGCATCTGCGGCATGCCCTCAATTTTCCGGTATTGCAGTTGGTGGCTGTGTGGGCATGTTTCGCGATACTCTTCTGACAAGGGGAGCAAGCGGTTACAACGATATCCCAGATATATTTCAATGGTTCGAATTCGATGCGTTTCTGGCGCTCATAGCCCCTCGTCCCTGTCTCGTTATCGCGGGTGAAAAGGATCATATCTGGCCCTTTTCACTGGGAGAACCTGTTGTTGCCTCTGCGCGCCGGGCCTGGAAAGAGTTGAATGCAGAGCACCAGCTCAAACTGGTGCGGGCACCGCACGGGCATACCTACTATCCTGAACTCATGTGGGCGGCCTTAAATCAGCTAATCTCAGTCGATTGATCCGGTTCGATGATGCATTGACGTCGCGGTGCCAACTCGTTTGCCGGGGCCGGGCCGTTTCACACAAAAACCAACAAGTGATCCTGCCGGAGGTAATTCACCCGACCAGGAGAAGTAGATCGGCTGGCCAACAGATCCTTCTTCGAGACGGGTAGCCCAGACAAGAGCATGTCCTGCAGGCAGTCGGAGCTCCTCTTTACTGTGCACCCGCCTGTGAAATCGTGACCCGAAATGGTCAGCCCGCACGCTCAGAGGATAAAGGCTTTCCTCTCCGGTTCTGACCAGCGGTAATACAGGCGTGCCCCGACCCGGGCGAACAACAATAGCCTCAAATCCCGGCTCGCAAACTGGCGGTTTGTATCCGGCTAGAGTTGTGTTCGGATGTATAGCTGCGAACAGAGCCACCGGAAGAAAAAGCGCTGCCATGCCTAATCCAGCCAACAGGGTGATGTCTTGCTCATTTGCGGTATTGTTTTGGGGAATTGCTCCTGCCCAGGAAGCGAACCGGTCGCAAATCGATAAGAAACCAAGACCGACGAAGAGGGCATCAACACCCATACTGGCCGCGAAAGTACGGTTAGATTCATCAACGATGATGAACGGACTGGAAATAAGAATGCCAGCCTGCATCCAGAGAAGCAGTGCATATCGAGGCTCTCGCCAATTCCTGACCGCGCGCCAAACCCCGAAGATCCAGGGCATGAGGAGTCCGGCCAGCCGCAGCGGTTTGAAGTCAGCCGCAAAGCGGAAAAGGTCATCGAGATAGTTAGCGATGCCCTTGAGATAACCCAGAACAAACAAATGTGGCCTGGTCAAAATGCTTTCGATCGCTACTTCATAAACCCGGTCTGTTACGGTTCGTCCGCCGTCGTTCTGACTAAATAATTCCGGGTGATCAATTGTAACTTGTAGCCAGGATTTTCCACCCACTGCGAGCCCGTATAACGAATATGAAAAGTTGGAATGTGTGGAACCTAAAGTCCCTCCGGCGATTACGGTCGGCGTGGTCGTGAACCCGATAGCGATCATTGCCACGGCGATGCCAAGGGCGACAATCACAAGACGCTTCTGGATGGTCTCGTCAGAATAAAAGTAATACCAGCCGAGCAACGCCGGCAGGACAAACATTGGTCCGGGGCGAGAGCTAACTGCGCCAGCCATGAGTGCGATGCCGAAGAGAAAGACCGGTAGCCGTGGCGCTTCCGCGCATCGCCACAGCAAGGCCATTGCGAGTATGCCAAGAAGCAGGCTAATATTTTCAGTCATGACGAGGCCCGCACATAAGGCCGCGGCAAACATGTACAGGACCGCGTAAGCCGATAGCGCGGCTGGACCGTTCAAGTTGCGGCTCACTTCACGGGTAAATAGGACAGCGCCCGCCCCCACACATATTGCCTGGAGCAATAGTGCCAGTTGAAGCCGGTTCCCGGTCATCCAGAGCAGATCGGTAAAAAAGGCGATGTAGAAGGGGCGCTTGCCGCAATGATCAGGGCTCGGCATTCTCTGCAGATATGTTTCACTACAATGAAAATACTCGGTAGCATCCGCCCAGGGGAGAAAACCCGCTAACGCGTTCCCATGGCTGTGCGCGCTGAACCAGTATTCAAGAACAGGAAGGGCAAAGGCTGCCAGCCCAAGCAGAAGCCAGATCTGAATGGGTAACGAGACAAACGTTTGCACCGCGTGGCGAAGAGGCGAACCCGCAGGCAGTCGGGTGGTATACGCCCAGATAAGGGCGAAAGTTACCAGGCAGCTCGATATGATCAGACCGGAAAGAGGCACGAATTATTTCTCTTGCTCCCGCAAAATCCAAACCGGAAAGTTTTATCCGGGCGGATAGCTAATTCATAACCCGGTTCAAAGCAATTACCACTGCAGCGGGTTGGCGTGATGCCTAGTCTTCTGATGACCTTTGATAATCATCTTCCAGCCGGACGATATCATCCTCCGCCAGATAGTTCCCGGTCTGTACTTCAATGAGCCGCAATGGTGTTTGGCCGGGGTTTTCCAGCCGATGGACTGCTTTTAGAGGGATATAGAGCGATTGGTCCTCTTCAAGGATCATGGTTTCATCATCCCGCTGGATTTTGGCTTGTCCTTCCACGACGACCCAATGCTCCGCGCGATGGTTGTGATATTGGCTGGACAGCCGTTGTCCCGGTTTGACGACAATTTCCTTCACCAAGTATCGCTGCCCTGAAATCAGCGTGCGGTAACTGCCCCAGGGGCGGTAAACGGTTGCATGCGCATCGGCTTCCTCGCGACCGTTCGCCCTCAGGTCCTGAACCAGGCGCTTCAGATCGCCCTGGTTCTCCAAGGGGGCGACAAGCACCACGTCCTGGGTGGCGGCGACACAGATATCTTCAATACCTGTGGCCGCAAGGAGCTGTTCTTCGGAGTAGAGGTAATTGTTCTTCGAGCCAGATGTCACCACGTCGCCGATCGTAACATTGCCTTCCTTGTCCTTTGAGCCAGCGTTCCACAGGGCCGAATATGATCCAAGGTCCGACCAGTCGAATGTCACTGGTGCAATGGCAGCACGCCCGGTTCGCTCCATCAGGGCATTGTCAATTGATATGTCCTTCGCCGCGCTGAAGGCCTCTTCATCCAGTCGCAGAAAATCAAGGTCTTTGCGGGCGCGTGAGACTGCATCACGGCAATGCGCCACAAGGTCCGGTTCAAACTGTTCCATTTCCTCCAGCAACTGGCGTGCAGGAAGCAGGAACAGGCCTGCATTCCAGAAATAGGACCCGTCAGTGACATAGCGTTTTGCGGTCTCAAGATCCGGTTTCTCGACAAACCGCTTCACCAACCGGCATCCCGGAGCACCGTCGACCGGTTCATCGCCCGTCACATATCCAAAACCGGTTTCAGGAATGGTTGGTGTCACGCCAAAGCAGACAAAATACCCGGCGCGCGCCGCCGGAACGGCTTGGTCAACCGATTCCAGAAATGCCGATGCCGGTGAGATTGCGTGGTCCGATGGCAAGACAAGAAGCAGTGGATCCTTCTCGCGCTCAACTGCGAGCAATGCAGCGCTGACGATTGCAGGAGCCGTGTTGCGCGGGCATGGCTCAAGTACTACCAGTCCCGGTTTTAGCCCGGCGTCACGCAGCTCCTCAGCAACCAGGAAACGGTGATCCTTGTTGCAAACGTAAATCGGTTTCGCGAAGTCCTCTCGGGCATCTATCCGCCGGGCAGTTTGCACCAGCAGGCTTTCACCGCTGCCTATAGAAAGAAACTGCTTCGGGCGGCTGTGGCGCGACAACGGCCACAACCTGGTGCCAGAACCGCCCGAGAGGATTATTGGCTGTACTGAAATCTCAACGCACTCCCCTGGCAATGATAGCATGCCGGACTATACGGCCAGGTTGCTAGCTGCTCACCATGGTGTTTTTCAGGAACCACTCATAAGTTGATCTGACCCCATCCTCCAAATTGATTTTTGGACGCCAGCCAAGATTCATCAACCGGGTCACATCGCAAAGCTTGCGCGGTGTGCCGTCCGGTTTCGAAGTATCGGTGCCAATATCTCCCTCGAATCCGACCACGTTCGAGATAAGGGTCGCCAGGTCGAGGATCGATATTTCCTCACCCGTCCCGACATTCAGCATTTGGCCGTCGTCATAATTTTCCATCAGCCAGAGCGCAGCGTCGGCCAGATCGTCACAATGCATGAATTCGCGCAACGGCGCGCCGGTGCCCCAGATTGTGACTGCTTCCGCGCCATCGACCTTTGCTTCGTGGAAACGCCGTATAAGTGCGGGCAAGACGTGGCTGGTCTCAGGATTAAAATTATCCTGCGGGCCGTAAAGGTTGGTGGGCATGATGGAGATGCCGTTAAAGCCATATTGAGTGCGGTAGGCATCTATCATCTCGAGCCCGGCGATCTTGGCCACGGCGTATGCTGAGTTGGTCGGCTCCAGCGGGCCGGTCATCAGATAGTCTTCGCGGATCGGTTGGGGAGCGTCTCTTGGGTAAATACATGTTGAGCCAAGAAACAGGAGTTTGTCGGCGCCATGGCGCCGGGCCGCGTCGATGACGTTGAGCTGAATGAGAAGATTGTCTCGAATAAAATCGCCGCGGTAGGTGTCATTCGCGAGAATGCCACCAACCTTCGCCGCGGCCAGAAATATGAACTCGGGCTTTTCGGCTTCGAAAAATGCGTCGACAGAACCAGCGTCGCGAAGGTCGAGTTCCTTGCTGGTGCGCGCGATAAGGTTGCCGTAACCGGAGCCTTCAAGTTTCCTGACGATCGCCGATCCAACCAGACCACGATGCCCGGCAACGTATATTCTGCTATCGGGTGCAGGGGCTGCCGGGGTGACGCTTGCACCCTCAGACACGGCGCGCGCCTCCTGATATGCGTATATCGTGACCCGCATCCATCAGTGTCTTTTCACGCGCTGCCAGCTCCATATCGGCATCGACCATGGAGTGAACGAGTTCAGTAAAGTTGATGTGCGGCTCCCATCCCAGCTTGTCGCGGGCCTTGCTTGCATCACCGAGCAGATAATCGACCTCGTTGGGGCGCAGATATTGCGGGTCGATCTCGACATGTTTTTCCCAATCGAGCTCTTTGTATTTGAATGCCGTTTCAAGGAACTCTTTTACTGAATGGGATTCTCCTGTCGCAACGGCATAATCATCGGGCGTGTCCTGCTGCAGCATCAGCCACATGGATTCAACATAGTCGCGCGCATGTCCCCAATCGCGTTTTGCGTCCAGATTGCCCAGATACAAGGTTTTTTGCAGGCCGTGTTTGATGCGGCCAAGTGCGCGCGTGATTTTTCGGGTGACAAAAGTTTCGCCGCGGCGCGGGCTTTCATGATTGAACAGGATGCCGTTGCAGATAAACATGCCATAGGCATCGCGGTAATTTACGCAATGCCAGAATGCAGCAACTTTGCCGACGGCATAGGGACTGCAGGGCTGGAACGGGGTCGTTTCCAGTTGCGGCGGCGGTGCCGCGCCAAACATTTCCGATGAACTTGCCTGGTAAAGCCTGATTTTGTGCCCGTGGGCTTTTTCGTGGTCCCTTATGGCCTCAAGCAAACGCAGCGACCCCATGGCCACCGTATCGACGGTATATTCCGGCAAATCAAAACTCACTCGCACATGAGACTGGGCGCCGAGATTGTAGAGTTCATCGGGCTGGGTTTTTTCCAGGATGGAGCGCAGAGAGCTGCTGTCGGTCAGATCGCCATAGTGGAGAAACAGGTGCGAATTGCGCTCGTGGGGGTCCTGATAGAGATGGTCGATACGGTCAGTGTTAAAGACACTACTCCGGCGAACAATGCCATGGACCTCGTATCCTTTTTCAATGAGCAGCTCTGCCAGATAGGAGCCGTCCTGTCCGGTGATGCCGGTGATCAGGGCTTTCTTCATAATACGTGCCTTTTCTGCCCGGACTTGCTGTCTGATGCAGCCGTCAGCATAGCCCAAAGGATGCCGCCGATGATGGCCGCGGCCAACTCTGTCAAGCCGTAGGTTATTGATGCTGCGAGTGCTGCTTCACGCGAAACACCAAACGGTGCAAATCCTAGTACCAGAGTTCCCTCACGAACACCCCAACCGCCAAATGATACGGGCAACCTTGCGATGAGCAGGCCCAATGCGCATACCCCGACCATTGGAAGCAGAGGCACCTTAAGCCCGGTATTTATTACGACCAGACACATAACGGCAATTGTGATGCATTGAACCATGATTGAAAGCACAACCAGGTAGGCGGAGTTTGCCGGTTTATGCAGAAGAGCGCTCAAGGCATCAATCAATCGTCTCAGGATATCAAACTTGTCAGAAAGCTCTGCAGCGAAACGTGATCTGAAAAACAACCATGTTACTACTGCGCCTCCGACAATGAAGCCTGTACCGAGCAGGGCGAGAAGCCTGTGGTCTGCCAACTCGGTATAGTCAAGCAAGGCTAGCACGCCAAACAGGGCAACTATTGCCAGCGCAAGAAGCGCCATGAGCCTGTCAACAATTGCAGCCAGCGTTGCCCGCATCCAGGGCATGCCTTCACGAGATGTCGCGACAACTCTGTATGCATCTCCACCTAGGTTCGACGGTATGCTTTGATTGATGAGGACCGTCATCAAAACCATTCGCAGTGCGCTGAAATAGGTGATGCTGCCACCAAGTGCCGCGACAATGAGATGCCAGCGGCGGGCGACGGGAATGACAAGCGCCATCAGCAGGAAGATTGCCAGGATCAAAGGTGATGCAGGGATACCGGAAATGTGTAGCAGCAACTCACTCCAATTAATGGAGTGAAGCAACCAGGCCAGCAAGCCAAAGGTAATGGCAAATTTTGCCAATACCACCAGCCAAACTCGTACACGACCCGTCAATTTACTGCTCCCCAGCACATTTCATTAGCCAACCAATGGGTTCAGGCGTCAGATCATTTTCAACTTGCGAAAGGCAAACACGACCATTCGCAGGAGCAGCACGCCATGCCGGAAACGGGAAATCTGTGTCTCGCCATATGCGCGCGCCCTGTAGCGCACGGGCACTTCCACGATCTTGAGGTTGAGCTTAGCAGAGCCAAACAGTAAGTCGAAATCGCCAAAAGGATCGAAATCTCCGAAATAGGCGCGCCCGGCTTTCAATTTTTTATAGTTCTCTCGCGAGAGCACCTTCGTGCCGCATAACGTATCTGAAAAGCGCTGGTTCAGCAGGTAGGAAAAAATCCGCGCAAAGGTGTGGTTGGCATAATAGTTCAGAAAACGCATCGCGTCTTTTTCAACCGGATAGACAAGGCGGGTACCATTGACGAATTCACCGGTGCCGCTTGCAATGGCATCGTAGAATTTAACAAGGTCTTCGGGCGGGACGGTGAGATCTCCATCGAGGATCATCAGGATATCGCCCTTGGCAGCATCGAACGCCGTCCATACAGCATCAGCCTTGCCCTTGCCCGGCTGTTTGAGCGTAACGATATCACGGGTCGGATTGGCTTTTTTCTGGCGCTGGATCTCATTCCAGGTGTCGTCCTGAGAATTGCCTTCAACGAAAATGATCTCTGTTTTAGCGCCGAAATCCGGAAGCCGGCGAAGAGCTGGCTCGATATTACCCTGCTCATTGCGGGTTGGAATGACGACCGTGACCGAGGGCTTGCCGGCGCGGTCAACCTCGAGACTGCGGGCCACGGTGAAGGTTCTCAGACAAAACGCGCGAAATATCGGCAGTGGTGCGATGAACCGGTTTAAAAGCGTGCCCAGGCCGAGCAGGCGTTTGGGAAGGAGTTGCCGGTATTCCTTTTTGACGGTCTCGTAGCCCGACAGCCGGAGGAACATTTCAATGTCGCGCTGTGACAGCCAGCTGTAATCGCCGTTGACTTTCTTGCGCAATCCAAACGCTTCCGCTACACGCAGGACCGGCTCCCAGAGATGTGAATAATGGGAGATGACAAGCCGCGTTTCCGGCAGGCACAGCCCGTTCACTTCCAAGAGGGTTTCCATGATGTCATCGAGAAACCCAACAGTGTCGGACAGGAAAATATAATCGAACGGCCCGTGGTCAGCGAGTGATGCAATGAAGTCTGGATCCTCGATGTCCCCGCAGAGGAACGTATGTTTCGGATGCTTTTCCTTCGCCCGCTTTATCATTTCTGCGCTGAAGTCCACGCCGACACCCTTTGACGGGTTCAAACGGTCCATCAGCCACCCGGTGGCGCAGCCCAGTTCAAGCACACGTGCATTATTCGGGATAAGAAATTTCAGGTAACGAACATCGTTGTCGTGGAAAAAACTGTTCCGCCGTATCCATTTGTCCCAGTCCGGCGACAGTCTCTCAATCGCACGATGATAGGCCAACTTGCGGTCGGACCAGGACGTTGTGGCCGGAGCCGTATTGTCCACATTTTGGGCAGGCTGAGACATCCGGTTACTCAAGGCGTCTTTCTCGAAGACTGTTGTGCAGTGGTGCTGATTTAATGTGTGAGAAGTGGCTTATAAGGGCTGCGAAACCCTATGTCTACGAGGTGGCTTTCTTTTCAAAAACGCTCAGAAGCCGGAAACCGAACATACGGCCCAACGGTCGTTCAATGAGCGATTCCAGCTTCAATACGCGTCTTGCAATCCCGTCGCTGATCAGAGACCAGGGCTTGAATCCACCGCTCATGGGATAAGCCACGAAAGAGAACCATTGCGACTGGATGAGTTTGAGTTCAGGCACGATCTGTTCCTGCTTTGACCGGTACTTTGTGGCCAGAAGGGTGGGTATCGCCTGGTTCGAGTCATAAGGGTCTCGTTCAGGGTCTGGCACCCCATCGATAAGTGGGTCAGCGGACATACAAACAGGCTCGTGGTGGATGAACCGGTAAAACAGCGTGCTGCCCGGCGTAATTGCCGGCTCGATCATGACAATCCGCCCACCTGGCTCAAGGGTCCGGGCGGCATCTTTCAGGAACCGGACCGGGAATTCCAGATGGTGGAGAACATCCAGCATGACGATATTTGCAAATGCGTTTTTTTGTGCCGGAAGGCATTGCGCATCAGCCACAATATCGAGACTAGGTGAGAATTGAATATCTGAGGAAACAACGTCTGGCAGCAGTTCTTTCAGGTTGCCAATCCCGCCGCCAATTTCCAGTGTACGGCCGGGAATGCAATGTTCCGCAAGACGGGTGAAGTAATCAGAATAAATGGTCCGCAAAACCGGTTTGCGATCCCATGATGTTCTGAAATCTGAAAGGTTTTCACCCATTTGATGCTGCTCTAGCCACGGGTGCCGAGTGCCACCCAATAGGGTTCCGCTTCACGGAAGCGGATATTCTTCAAGCCCGCCTTTTCCATCATCTCGGCTATCTCAATGCGAGTGAACCGCTGCTCCAGCCGTGTTCCGAAACGGTCCAGTGCATCATTGCGGATGGTGCGGAAACCCGCGTCACGATAATAGCTGAGCGGCACATTGGACACATCGGCACCCAGCCGTTCTGCAAGTTTGGCCGCACGCGCCATCGGCCAGTAGACCAGAACCGCAATCAAATCCGTAACCATCCGCTTTATCGGGAACGGCATTGGGCTGACCATCCGGCGCAAGAGATCGGAGATGCGCCACACGGCAACAAACCAGCCCGGAGAATTGTCGAAGCGGTAGTATAAATACACAAGGAATGGCGCCCCGGGTTTCAGCTTTGCAACACAATCGCGAAGGGCCCGCTCGGTGTCTGGAATATGGTGAAGGACACCAAGGGAATAGCCAAAATCCTGACTGGCATTCTTAATCGGCATGTCCTCAATCGATGCAAGATGGAATTCCACGTTCCGTTTGGAACCGAGCATTTCCCTGGCAGTGTCGAGGGCGCTGGCTGCTGCATCGATGCAGTGTAATTTTCCTACCCGTTCCGATACGAAGATGGCCCAACGCCCCGAACCGCAGCCAGCATCAAAGCCCTCCGCATCCTTTGCCAACTTGTCGAAGGGAAAAATTGAGAAATAGGCATTGAACAGGCGGCGGTGCTCTTCATGGGAAGGAGCAGAGTTGCTATAAGCGGCCCATTCGTGGCCGAAATCTTCAATAACGCGCCTGTCGGCATTATTTTCGGGTGCTGAACTCATGGGGTTTTTTTTAGCAATGATTGACGGCTTGTGCTTGGTAATTCGACTCGTTTATTGAATCAGAGTGGTTTGCAAACGAGACAGTGCATCAAGAGACAATTTTAAGTTCAGTGAGGATTAAACAAAACGAAAAATCCGGAAAATTCCTGTCGTGGCGGAAAGTAACAAACTTCTGCTGATCAGAGTCCGCCACAATGAAGCCCGCGCTTAGTGAAACTGACCATTGGAGTATCGAATAAGCGACCGGAAACATACATTTTCATTCGTTCTGAGCAAGGGCAAAAAAGTGCTGAATGATCGCCGCGCCACTTTGGTCAGTTACGCCCTGATACTCCTGGCAGTTTTAATCCAGATCCAGGCGACCATTGAACTTGATGCAAGCAAGTTACGGGCAAACGCCGCAGATATTGCACTTGCTGTGTTCTCACCGGTCATCCTCATTGCCCTATATACCTATCGTGCTCGGCTAAGAGAGATTGCTGGGACGCATATGCTGGTTCTTGCAGCAAGCGCGACACTGATACTCAGCTTTAGTATGTTTCGTGGTTATGAATCCATTTCCGCATTGAGCATTTGGGCCGCCATAAAATATGTCGGCTGGTATATCCTCCTGTTTTATCTTGCCCTCGGAATGCTCATCGCAATTGTGGCTGGCCCAGAGGGGAAAGAGCGCTTCGCGCTGGGGCTTGTCTTCTTTCAGTTTGCGGTGGTCATTGCATTCATCGCCATCATATTTTTAGGCTATAGTGGGTCATTCCATAATTGGTCATTCATTGTGAATGGGAGGCTTACCGGCTTCTCAGGCAACACCAATGCAATGGCGTTTTTCCTCATTTGCGGTTTTGCCTTGGCTCTTGCCTATTTCGGCCGTTCCGCTTTGTCACCGCGCCTGCGAAGGGTTTTGCTGGTGTCTGCGGCCTCACTGTTCGCAGGCATATTGTTCACGAAGTCAATTGCAGCGCTTATCGCACTTATAGTCGTGATATTTTTCGCCGCGATCATTCATGTGGTGACGCTGAAACGGTTGCTGCAGGTTGTTGTCGTGGGGATAACACTCTGGTTGACACCGCAAGTCATCTCACAATCGAAATCACTCCTCATAAACATTCTCCATAAGCTTTTTGGAATAATTTTATCCGGATCTGATGCCAATCCGTTTCTGTATGCGCGATATGAATCCACCGTGGCGGTACGTATCGAAGGATATCTGGAAGCATTTGCCATGTGGCAGGCGTATCCTTTTTTTGGTGCAGGACTGGGTGTGCACCTGCATGGTCAGAGCCTCGGTGATAAGTCTGAGGCTTTTATCCTGCAAATACATAACACGGCGCTCTGGCTCCTGGCGGAAACCGGGCTGGCCGGTTTTTGCGCCATGGCCGGTATATTCATAGTGATATTTCACAAGGTCTGGTGCCTGTCGCACTCAAAGTCCGGCAAACATGGCGAAGAAGCATGGTTTCAGTCGGCAGTTCTGCTGATTCTGGTTGGTTGGGCCGTCATGTCATTGTTCCATGAACTCATGTATCAACGCATTTTCTGGTTGCTTGCTGGCATGGCATTGAGCGCGCCGGTAAGGCCACTTCGTTATTGGAAATGGGGTCCTGTCAATGCAGGAGCAGATCGGAAGTGATTACCATCTCTTAAGTGCGGGCATTGGCCCTGTCGGAATATTCGCTCGCAAATCGTACTAGGATAACGGACAGCCCGTAGCCCGATAACAGCCAAGTCTGCCACAGGCCCCAACCGAATGCCGCAACAAGGCACGCGGCAACGAATGCGGCATAGGTGTAAGGTTTCACCTGATCACTCATGCGGCGGATACCGTTTAATAGCCCGATACCTATGACCAGCAGCAAGACTGCGCCGATGGCACCGAGTTCAAACCAGACCTGAAGAAATTGATTGTGTGTGTGTAGTCCCAGGCGTCT
This sequence comes from Hyphomicrobiales bacterium, assembly GCA_021775555.1. Lineage (GTDB taxonomy): Bacteria > Pseudomonadota > Alphaproteobacteria > Rhizobiales > Methyloligellaceae > UBA2767. The sequence continues at coordinate 202,433 of JAJFHP010000057.1, forward strand.
CGGCGCGATGTGTCCCGGTAGCTTAACCTGGGTCTTTTTCATCTCTTTACTAAGCACCCGTGTCGAGCGGATACCGATACCGAACCAGGGTGTTTTCTTTGCCTGCTCAACCGTCGTATCCCAGATGATCATGCGATCGCGGAAACTAGCTGTAATCCATTCAGATTTGTGAAGACCGTATTTATAGGGGGCGGCCGCCAGAGGCAGAGCCAAAATCACGGCTATACACCAGGCGCTGAGGATGGCCTTGTGTGACAGGCTTGGAAAATACCGTACGAAGAAAAAGGCTGCCGTACTGAGGATCAGGGCTATTTGAGCCGTCTGGCTGTGCCCGATGAAAATAGAGACAGCTGCCGCCACTGAAATGATACCGGCAAAGAATGGGGCAAGCTTTTGATTGGTATGATGGTTCGCCAAGAACAGAGCTGGCCAGAATAGCAATAAGAGCAGTGACAGGTTCCTGTTGAGGGCTGCGGAGGAAACCCTGATGATGGTATTGTCGTAATGCTTCTGGAATTCGGATTGTGGAAGATTGACGAGTTTCCCATTGATGGTGACCAAAACATCAAGTGTCTTGTCTCCCCCCCGAATTGACGGGAAGGCCGTGTAAAGCATGCGTGCCAGGTAGTGATCGGTCGAGAATTCGAAACAGGCAAGCAGGGTTCCGATCACGCAACCGATCACGGCGTAATGCGCGGCGCGTTCCAGAACTTCACGTGGTTGCCGTGCGAGGGCGCGCGATATCAGCAATCCGATCAGAATTATCAACAGCACGAAAACCGATTTTCCAAGTGCGGCCGGAGTGGTAAGCGACCACAGGGAGTTGAGGAAGAGGTAGCCGGCAAATCCTGCCAGGGCTGCCAGGAAAAATCGTTCTTCATTCCCCTTCAGGGCGGCGCGCAAGTTTCCTTCCACAGCGAGGAAATAGTAGACGAACACCCCGCCCAGCAGGAATGGAAAGGCTACGCTCGGGCGCGGCATATTTGGCGCCAGCATATACAGAGCCAGCATCAGGCCAGACAGTAATGCGACAAATATGCGAGCCGAGTTGCTTGGCTTGTTGACGGGACGGGTTTTGCTCATGCTCGATACCGGATGTTCAACTTGCAGTCGGCATAAAAGGGAAGGGAGCCTGAATCGGAACTCCACCGGTCTTGCTCGGTGAGTTGGTAGTGCTTTCCGCTTTGTATTGCAATGAATCGCACGTATGAAAAACTATCCGCTCGCTGATGGTCATGGAAAATGTGTGGAATAGCCGGTTTTTACGATACATGCCCAGTTGAACCCGGCCCGGGCGAGGCGCTTGCTCGCGCCATGACGGATACGCTCAATCACCGCGGGCCGGATGATGGTGGGGTCTGGCTTGATGCAAATGCAGGCATAGCGCTTGGCAATCGGCGGCTGGCGATTATCGATCTGTCTGAAGCGGGTCGCCAACCCATGGCTTCGTCATGTGGGCACTATGTGCTGGCTTACAATGGCGAGATCTACAACGCGGCTGAGTTGCGCAAGGAGCTTGAGAAGGCCGGGCGCGTGTTCCGGGGCTATTCCGACACCGAGGTGATTGTTGAGGGCTGCGCCGTCTGGGGCGTGGAGGAGACCGCGAAAAAGATTATCGGCATGTTCGTCTTGGCACTCTGGGACAAGCGCGAGAAGCGCCTGTTCGTGGTGCGCGACCGGCTCGGCATCAAGCCGCTTTACTGGACGCTCACCGAAGGCGTGCTGATATTCGGTTCCGAGCTTAAGGCGCTCAAGGCGCATGAGGCTTTTAAACCTGAGATCGACCGCAATGCCGTCGCCTCCTATCTGCGGCACAATTACATCCCTGCTCCGCACACGATCTACCGTAATGTTCACAAGCTGGAGCCTGGAAAAATCCTCGTTGCCGATCAATCCGGCACACCGCGTATCGAGAGCTACTGGTCGCTGGAAGATGTGGTGCAGTCTGGCCACTCCAACGTCTTTGCGGGGAGCCAGGACGAGGCAGTTGATGAGCTAGACGCGTTGCTGCGCGATGCCGTCTCGCGGCGCATGGTTTCAGATGTGCCGCTTGGAGCTTTTCTCTCGGGTGGCATTGATTCCTCCACTGTGGTCGCGCTTATGCAGGCGCAATCCGATCGACCGGTCCGCACATTTTCAATCGGCTATGACAATGAGGGCTTCAACGAGGCCGATGACGCAGCCGCCATAGCCGGGCATCTTGGCACTGATCATACCGGGCTCACCGCCACTGCACAGGACGCGCGTGATGTTATCCCCTCGCTCCCCACCATTTATGATGAGCCCTTTGCCGATTCCTCCCAGATCCCCACATACCTCGTCTCAAGATTGACCAGGGAACATGTCACCGTCGCACTTTCAGGTGACGGCGGGGATGAGCTGTTTGGCGGCTACACGCGTTATTTCTCGGTCGACAAATATGAGTGGCCCCTGTTCGACAGCCCATGCGTCATGCGATGTGGCGCAGCGAAGGCATTTAGATCTCTGTCTCCTGCCAGTTGGGACAAGCTGGCTTCGGTAGTCCCAAGCAATGTTCGCCCTGCTCTTGTTGGTGAAAAACTTCACAAGCTCGCTGATTGTCTGGGGGGAGACCGCGACTCTTTCTACCGGCGTGTCATTTCACATTGGGACAAGCCGGAAGAGCTTGTTTCTGGTGCGCAGGAATATGAAACGCCCGCCTGGGATGAGAACCTGTCTGGCCGCATCCCGGATTTTGTGGCACGGATGCAATATCTCGACAGCAGCATATATTTGCCTGATGACATTCTCGCGAAGGTGGACCGTGCCAGCATGGCAGTTTCACTGGAAGTGCGTGTTCCCATTCTGGACCACCGGGTGGCTGAATTTGCCTGGACTCTACCCCGTCATATGAAGGTTGCGAATGGCACCGGCAAGCTGGTGTTGCGCAAGCTGTTGCAGCGATATGTTCCAGATAATCTCATCAAACGCCAGAAGATGGGCTTTGGTGTGCCCATCAATGAGTGGCTTCGCGGACCGTTAAAAGATTGGGCGGGTGACCTGCTTTCAGCCGATGCGCTCAACAAGCATGGGTTGATAAATCCCGAGCCGGTTCAGCGCAAATGGGGGGAACATTTAAGCGGCGCCAAATCATGGCCGCTGCCGCTGTGGAGCGTGCTTATGTTGCAATCATGGTGCGATGCTCAAAAGCCGTAACCCCGGGGTCCCTGAACACATGAAAATCTGTCAGCTCTGCAACCTTGATTTCACGCTCTACCATTTTCTTCTTCCCCTGATGCGTGGCATGGGGGAGGCGGGCCATGAGGTTGTCGGTGTCTGCTCGGATGGGGATTTTGCCGGCAAGGTTTGTGAGGAAGGCTTTCGCGTGGAAACGGTCCCGATCGAGAGAAGTTTTAATATTTTCAGGCATGTCGGAAGCATTAAAAAACTTGTCGCGCTGTTCCGGCGCGAGAAGTTCGACATCGTGCATGTGCATAACCCGGTCGCGGCGCTGGTTGGCAGGGCTGCTGCATGGCGCGCGGGTGTGCCGTGCATCGTTTACACAGCCCATGGTTTTTACTTTCATGAGCATATGCCGCTCCTCAAGCGCAGCGCGTTTATCGCGCTTGAATGGCTTGCGGGGCGTGTCACCGACGTACTCTTCACCCAGTCACAGGAAGACGCCGAGACCGCGCGGCGGCTCAAGCTCATATCGGGAAGTCATATCGAGGCAATCGGTAATGGCGTCGATGCGCAGAGGTTTCATGCCTCGGGGTCGAAGGCGGACCGGAACCGCGTGCGGGCCAGTATCGGCACGTCTGAGAGCCGGGTTGCCATCATGACTGTGGGACGCCTGGTGGCGGAAAAGGGATTCCCGGAACTCATCGAGGCCATGCTCCATGTGGATGCCGATTTATGGGTCATCGGTGAGCGGCTGGAGAGCGACCATGCGACAAGCATCGACGAGGCTATGATGCTTGCGCAAAGCGACCCGTCGCTGAAGCAGCGCGTTCATTTTCTTGGATACCGCAAGGATATGCCGGACCTGCTGCGCGCGGCCGATATTTTCGTGTCAGCCTCGCACCGCGAAGGCATGCCGCGCTCCATCATCGAGGCGATGATGTGCGCTCTTCCGGTTGTCGCCACCAATATCCGCGGTAGCCGCGAGGAAGTGATCAACGGCAAAACCGGGTCTCTCGTCGAAGTGAAGCATCCACGGGCGCTGGCTGCTGCGATCACGCATCTCATCGAAAGCTCAGACATCCGCAATGCGTTGGGCAGGGCGGGGCGCAAACGCGCGCTCGAGCTTTATGATGAGCAGCTTGTTGTGCAGCGACAGATCAAAACCCTTGGTCTATTAAAGTAGTTCTTTTGCAAATGTTTCTGCGAGGCCCTGTTTCAGTGATCGGGGCGTAACCCCGAGAACATCGATCATCACGTTCACATCCACCGTCTTATCCTCCTGCAGACGCAGGACTTCTGCATCCTTTATTGTTGGAATTCCGGGAACAAGCGTGGTCAAGCGAGCCGCAATGCGCAACAATATTATCGGTAAAGAGGGCACCTTGACCCAGCTACCGGATGCGCCAGCGATGGCCCGTAAAAAAGCGTGATAGGGAACGGCTTCAGGTCCGCCAAGGTGAATGACGACTCGTTTCAGGTACGGCTTGTGGGCCGCGCGCACTACCGCTTCGGCAACATCTTTCACATGGATAGGCTGAATGAGCGCCTGTCCCCCATCAGGTAGGGGAATGATGTGAAACCGCCTTATGAGTGCCGACATGCGCTGGACATTGTTCTCTCCCGCCGCACCGTAGATCATGGTCGGGTGCAGAAGTATCCAAGGCAGATCGCACTTCTCCAGATTGCGCGCTGCGGCAAGCACCTCATCAGCTTTGGGGTCCGGAATTTGGGAGAGATACCTCGTTGAGCCAATCACAATGTACCGTTCGATGCTGTCCGGGCACAGCGTTGCAATCGCCCTGGTGAAGCGGGCATGGACCGTATTTATAACGATGTCCCGCGGGTGGATAAATGATGAGCCTTTCAGGTCATCCTCTAAGTCCATAGTGACATGGGCGCCCGGCAATTCTGCGAGGGTCTCGGCTTTTCTGCCAACGGAGAGGATTGAGTGTCCGGCCTCGTGAAATCTCTTTACCAGCAGGAGTCCGAGTCGGCCCGTGGCGCCGAAGATGACTATGCGGGGGAGATTGGGTTCAGACATGGGACCATCAGTTAATCAGACAACGGGCAGTGATATTTATGCAGGTGTTATGCGGTGATTTCAGCTATGAGTCACCGTTCTTGCACCAAGTGAAGTGAAATCGGGCGCACGATAACTCCTCATGTTGTTCAACTCCCAAATCTTCCTGTTGCTGTTTTTGCCGCTGACGCTGCTGGCCTATTACCGGATTTCGGAGAACCGGGCACAGCGCGAGTGGCTGGTGATCGCGGCTTCAATAATTTTTTACGGCTATTGGGACTATAGGCTGGTGCCATTGCTGGCGGGGTCCATCATCGCCAACTGGTTGTTCGCGCGGTCCATTGGAGGACGCGGATCGCGGGTGGGGGTGCTGCTCGGGATCGGACTCAATCTGGTCATCATCGGTGTCTTCAAATATGCCGACTTTTTCGCCGGATCTCTGGCCTGGATTTTCGGTGCGCAGCACACGCCCTGGAATATCATCCTGCCGCTCGGCATCAGCTTTTTCACTTTCCAGCAGATTTCATATTTGGCTGACCGCTACAAAGGCGAGGCACCGGAATATGGCTTCCGCGAATATTTTCTCTATGTTTCCTTCTTTCCCCAGCTGATCGCCGGCCCAATCGTCCGGCACAATGAACTGATCTATCAGCTTGAGTCTTCTCCACGCAGGGACGGCATGCATGAACGCCTGTCGCGCGGCGCAACACTGCTGGCAATCGGTCTGGTCAAGAAGGTGTTTATTGCCGATACCGCGGCGCGCATCGCCGACCCGCTGTTCGAGGCCGCCGGCAATGGCGCTCTTTCCATGATCGACGCCTGGATAGCAACACTGGCCTTCACGTTTCAGATCTATTTTGATTTTTCCGGCTACTCCGACATGGCGATAGGTCTCGCGCTGATGTTCGGGCTGACCCTGCCGATCAATTTCAACATCCCTTACCGGGCGGTTTCGATCCGTGATTTCTGGCGGCGTTGGCATATGACCTTGTCTCATTTCCTGCGCGATTATCTCTACATTCCCCTGGGCGGTGCGCGTCACGGCCTGTCCATGCAGGCGCTTGCACTTACCGCTACCATGTTTCTTGGCGGGCTGTGGCACGGCGCTGGCTGGACATTCGTTGTCTGGGGACTGATGCACGGGGCCGGGCTCGCCATACACGCATGGTGGTCGAGGCTCACCAATATAAGCCTGCCCAACCCCGCCGGTTGGGCGCTGACCATGGTGTTTGTCATGCTTGGCTGGGTCCTGTTCCGCGCGTCCAGCTTCCCCGAAGCCATGTCCATGTTCACAAGCATGATTGGCGGTCATGGCTTCACGCTGACCATGGCAAACTACGGAGCGCATCCCGCCATTCTTGCTCTCGCGGCGGCCGTGGCGCTCATAGGGCCGAGCAGTCAGGCTTTCGCGCTGGAACGGGATTACGCGCGGCCCTGGGGGGCGCTCGCGGTCGCGTCCGCATTGACCTTCAGCGTCATCATGGCCGGGTCAAGTGCCCATCCTGAATTCATTTACTTTCAATTTTGAGGCCGCGGCATCCTATGAACTGGCAGGTGTTCTGGAAATGGTTGAGCTGGAGCGGTATAGTGGCCGCAACAGTCCTGCTGGGTGCCGTATGGCTTGTGAACCCTTATAATAATTTGCCCTTCTCGCCGCCCTTAAAACGCGCGCCAATGGCCTCCAACCAGAGATTTTCTTACCCGGCGATTGCCCGGAATGAGAAGTTCGATAGTCTCGTCGTCGGCACATCAACCACCCGCCTGTTGCGGCCAGACGTCTTGAACGAGGGGTTCAGGGCGAAGTTTGCCAATCTTTCGATGAACAGCGCAACCGCCTATGAGCAGTCCCGCATATTGGAGATTTTCGCGCGCCATCGCAGCGCGCCGAAAGTGCTGCTCTTGGGTCTGGACATCGTGTGGTGCGAAGTCTCGGCGGAACTGGAGAAATACACGTTCCGGAAGTTTCCTGAATGGATGTATGACGACAATCCATGGAACGACGCGTTTCATATGCTGGAGTTCAAGACCTTCGAAGTTCTGGTGCGAAAGCTTGGCTTTCTGCTGGGTTTGAGAAGCGCCAGATACGGTGATGACGGATACATTAACTTTCTTCCGCAGCTCAGCAAATATGACCTGGAGTTGGCGCGCAGAAAAATCTATGGCGCATCATACCCACCGCCTGTGAAGGCTGCCCAGACACCACCACCTGCTGTCGATTTCAAGCCGCGTTCATGGACATATCCAGCCTTGGTTCGGCTCGACAGCAACCTTGGTGTGCTACCCGCCGATACGCGCAAGATTCTGGTCTTCGTGCCCTATCACCGGCATCGTCAACCCGCACCTCATACACGGAGCGGGGCGCAATGGGCTGAATGCAAAAAGCGCGTCGCCAAAATTGCGAAGCGTCACCCGAACAGCGTTGTTCTGGATTTCATGATCCCGTCTCCAATCACCATCCATGACGAGAATTACTGGGATCCCCTTCATTACAAAGTGTCCGTTGCTGACCGGTTTGCGCGACTGATTGCAGACGGAGCAAGCGGCAAAACGGCACCCGGCGGTGAATATGTCGTGCTTGATTAAGACTGTTACTTTCTGAACAATGTCCTGAGGATCAACGTCAAATCCATGCCCATCGATCGGGTGCGGATATAGGTTTGATCAACCTCCGCCAACCGCTCGGGCCTGGACATATCTATGCCCTCCACCTGAGCCAGGCCGGTAATCCCGGGTGTTGCGATAAATACATCGCGGGCGCGCCGCTCGGTGATCAGCTTTTTCTGATTTGGCAGGCAGGGCCGCGGGCCCACGAGGCTCATTTCCCCCACAAGCACATTCCACAGTTGCGGGAGTTCATCCAGCTTGAGGGCGCGCAGAACCGACCCCACGGCCGTCAGGGCGCTGGCGCTGATTTCATGAGTGCCGCGCTGAGCTGTGCCCTGTTTCATGGTGCGAAACTTGTTGCAGATGAATGTCTGCTCATACCTTCCGACACGCTCCTGCCGGAACAGGACCGGACCCCTGGATGTCAAAGCAACGAGCAGGGCGACGACAAGACAGACGGGAGCCAGAACAATGAGACCCGCAATCGCGGCGGCTATATCCAGTGTTCGTTTGAGTGGCGGCATGATGAATGGGGTCCGGGTCTCAGCCCAACAGTAGAAGTATATTCTTTTTCATAACATGACTGGTTCCCGGGAGGGCTGTATTAACGCGGCGCTGTCGCTTCCTTCAGGGGGAGAATGCCCCTGATCGTGAGGCGCTCCATCATGACGGTGGCGGCTTTCCCGTTGCTTTCGGGAGACCAGTGCGGATCGAACCGGTATTTGTCCAGTTCAGGTATCCAGCCGAGAAATGGATCGAATGTATCCAGGAAGGCCGTGAACCGCCGTACCAGCGGGCGGTCTTTCGGCAGCCGGAAACTGTTGGTGTGAAACATCACATATCTGCCACCCCCTGCACGAACAAACTCGTTCATCTCGCGGATCCTGCCAATATGCACCTCCAGCGCAGTGGCGACATATGGATAGGTCTTGTTGTCAAGCAGCAGCAGGTTGAAATCATATTTGCCTGTCAGCTGCGTTTCTTTTTTGCCCTCGATGAGGAGCCTTCGGCGCTCAACCCTTGCATCGACCTCCAGCCCGGTCAGCGCGATATTGTAGAGGGTGGAGTTTTTTTCAAGAAATCCCCTGTGAGGGCGCGAAATCCTGTCCTCGATCTCCGCGCGTCGTGCCGCGCTCAATGGTTCGCGATGTCCATCGGAAAGGCTGATGCTTGCAAAATTCTCGATACGCTGGTTGGAGATCAGCGTATAGCCGGGAAAGGTGAAGTCGTCATTGAAGTCGGTGGTGTCGTAGAGATGGATCACCAGCGCCGGGGCATGTGGCAGTCTCGAGATCAGCCGCTTGAGGCGCGCCAGCTGGTGGCGCGTGCCAGTGCCGTTGATACCGCATTTGAGTACCCGGATACCGGTTCTGCGCTCGATATGGCTGGTCCATTTCATCTCCAGGGGTGCATAGCCCCAGGTGAAACTGTCGCCGATGGCCAGAATATAGGGTTGATCCGGTTGCAGCTTTACAGGCGCATCGAAACAGCCGATCTCGTTCGTGTAAATATCATGGGATGCCCCGCGGAACCTGAAGCGTTGCATGGGGGCGTTCCTGTTCAGCGTGGTGCCGAGTTCGGTATCGGTGATGTAATAGCCAGGCGGATCGAGAATTGCCGGATGGCGCGCCTCGTCGAATGGGGTCCATCGCAGTGCCACATCGATGATGAGGAGCACAAGCAGGATGAGTGTGCCATTCCAGGCACCAATTTTGAGCAAATCCCGCAAACCAATATCTTCTTTGTTGCCTGTCCAGAAAACTGTCAGGCGGAGCGCCTATCTCTTCAGGACAATAATCAGATGAAAGGGGCCGTGCTGTGTTCAACAGTGCGTACCCTTGGTGCTCGTGAAGCGCTGACGCTGTGTGCTATTGGGTCTTATTCGAAGCCGTTTTGCCGCTTTTAGAGGCCGGGCAGGGTTTGCCAGATGCAAAGCACACGAAATAGTCAGATCTTGGCAGCTTTTCGCACTTGATGGTTGCGCTCTTTGCATTGTGCCACATTGAGTATTGCTCACCATATTTCATCGCCTTCTGTGACCAGGCGCGAATGGCTTCGAGGTTTGCAACAGAACTGATCCTGTGAGGACGACCCTTATTGCTGACTTTCTTTTGACACTCAGCCACGGCTTCGCCTGCCGGGGCAGCCTCTGCAGGCTTGGCGCCCTTTGTTTCCACAGCCATGGCGGTTCTGGGTCCAACAAGCATGACCAGAAGGATTGCTGAATAAAGGATTTTAGTACGCGGCATATACGCTCTCCCTCGATTGGGTGGTGACAACAACAAATCAGGTGCTCAATCTAGGAGATTGAGGTTTAGAGATGTTTAAAGCAGGGGATAAAGGGGCGTTATGCCCAATAGAATGTCCTAATGACAGAGGGTGTCAGCTTTCTCAAGCTGGCGGAAGAAGGACAAGGTCGCCAGGGCGCGGTGGTCGGGGCCGGCATAGGTGGCGTTGGGACGCCGGTCGCCGCTATCCTGCAACAGCCATTTGGGGACCGGCTTGGCAAATTTCCACATCGCTGCAAACGATTGAATGCCAATCCTGCATGTGCGCGGCGCATCGGTTTCGAACAGGTCAAAACCATCGCGCCGTCCCGGTTCGCGGCGCATTGCATCGCCCAGCCAGCACATATTCTGGCCAAGGATCATCTGCTCATGGGCTTCGAGAACACCCGGTGCATTTGCCCAGCGAACGAGGTCGCCATGTTCGCTATTCTTGGAAAGTTCAGAGAGCACGCTCCAGGCGTCACGAAGTGCTTTTTCCGGGTCGACATCTGAAAATACCACTTGGATGGAAATGCTCCGGTTGCTGAGGTCATCGGCTGCTGATGTAAGGGCCTGCATCACCGGTGAGCTTGGTGAGCGGGCGATGATTGTCACCTGCCGGGCCGTTAAATCGGCAGGTTGCTCTTCATCAAGCCATTGAAAATATTGTTTGAAATACGACTCGTGCCGGTTTTGAGAAAGTGAGTCCGCGCTATTTTGGTGCTGCAGATCTTGACTGTTGAATCGCATTTATTCGTATCTCCGGTTGCCCCCATGACCGGTCCTTCTACGCAAAACAATCGAACCGGTAACAACAGGAGTAACCGGGCAGGGTTAAAGAAGCCTTGCAATGTGTGCGAAATTGGGCGGCTGAGTGAAAAGTTCAAATTCTTGTCCACAGCCCCGGGAAGGGGACACCTTCATTCTCAGACGACTGGCACGATATCAAAGGCAATGGATATGCGCCGTTCCTTCGATTCAAACGGCTCAGTCCGGTGATAAAAATAAGAGGGAAACAGCACAACCAGGCCTTCTTGAGGCTGGTAGGAGCGCACAATTGGTTCAGCGACGGCCTTGGGATATTTTGAAGGACGGCCAAACTCAATCCAACCGTCCTGGGTCTTTGTCCCTGCGGTGATGACCTCCGGTATCCTGGGATAATAAACGCCACTCAGCCAGCCTGCCGGGTGCACATGCGGTGCCTGATGTCCTTGTGAGCCAAGGACTGTCCCCCAGATGTTGATGTCCCAATTTTTCGGGTGCTGAGCCAGGAAGGGATGCGAGGCATCAATCGGATGACTGGTCTGATACTCAACGATTGCTTCGTTTATCAACTCCAGTAGAAATGCAACTGGTCCCAGTTCCTCGTCCAGGTTAAAGCGCGTTGTCTGGTGCCCCTTCGTCGTCGATTTGCCGCCCGGCTCGTAAATCAGGTTTGGATGCTTAAGACAATGTTCGCACAAGGCATTGTTGAAACTTTCAAGGTCCGCAAAGCCGTCAGGTGGAGAAAAGGTTTTTGTTTCAATCAGCCGGTCGAAATCGACAAGCCTGGCCAGCTCATCCAGTTTGCCGGCCTCAAGGAGCGCAATCGATTTGAACACCAGCATCGGTGTATCACCGGCCAGGTCTTGAAGCGACTTGTCAGTGGCTTCCAGCGCCATCTCCCACTCGCCCACAAACAGGCAGACCCATGCAAAGTTGCGCCAAATGGACGGGTCGTCAGGGTCGATGGCCAATGCGCGCTGATACGCGTCGAAGGACTCATCATACCGCTCTGACTTGAGGCAAACCTCGGCAAATTTGAGGTGACCTGCTGGTGAATTGGGAAGAAGGGC
>JAJFHP010000058.1 GCA_021775555.1 Hyphomicrobiales bacterium
GATCTTCGCTTGCCTGGTGATTATGGCGGAGTGTCTACACCCGATCCCATTCCGAACTCGGCCGTGAAAAGCTCCAGCGCCGATGGTACTGCATCTTACGATGTGGGAGAGTAGGTCGTTGCCAGGCATGCAAAGATCAAAGGTTGGCGCTCAAGTAGCGAAGCGATAGCGCAAGTCAATCGCGCTCAAGTAGTGAAGCGATAGAGCAAAAATGTTTATATGATAATCGAGATCGCAAGATCCCCTCATTCACGAAATCAGAATCCGGAATTCCAAAAGCCACCGCGCGAAAGCCCGGTGGCTTTTTTGTTTTGTGAGATTTTTAGGCCGCTCTTTTTTGTTCAGAAAATCGCCATGCGTCGCGGCGGCTGAACGTTTCATGAAGGCCTTGAAGGGTTCGACGCTTTCCATGCCGGTAAAGCAGACGGTGGCACTGGCAAAAAAACACAAGGCAGCGGAAAGATAAAACCTGTGAAATAAACCCATGCTTAAATCCCTTAAATGTGGTCGTTGGAATTGTTTGAATTTACTTATAGTAGAAATTATTTTCTTTAAGCCTATTCTGGGATCATTAGGTATTTTACAGCCAGTTCAATAGGATTTTACCTCTCAGAAACTGCAAATTATCTCTGAAATACAGCGCAAATGTATATCTATCTCACTACACTCAATGGTTGATGTGCGAGACCGTCTACACGTTCTTTTTTTATTAACTAAAATCACACTACAACCATGAGCTGTAGGTCAGTACGCCCGTATAGCGGGCTTCTAAGAGGTTGCGAGAAATGAAAAAAATCAATTTGAGTTTAGGTATTGCTGCTCAAATCTTCTCAGGATTTGGTGCCGTCATCGTACTCGCTGCAATTGCTGGAATCATAGCCGTTGTCGCGATGTTCAGTTTTTCCAATTCCTTCGTAACGTTCGAAGACATGGCGGAAGATGCGCTTTTGGCTTCTGAAATCAACGCGGATATGGCGAAAGCTCTGCTGAACACCCGCAAATATATTGGCACGCGCGCCGAGTCTGATCTGGCGAAGGCAAATCAGTTTATCGGCGAGGTGCGCGAAGGCGTGACCCTTGCGAAAGACGAGATTAAAAAGCCCTATCGCGCAGAACGTGTCGCCAAAATCGCGGCAGATATCGAGACATACGATTCTGGTGTGAAGCGAGTGATCGAGCTCTATGCAGTGCGTGACAAACTTGTGAAGACCAAGCTTGATGCGATCGGTCCGGAAGTGCGCAAGGGATTGACCGAAATTTCACGCACCGCGGCAAAGGATGGCGATCTGCAAACCGCATTTGACGCCGCACTCGTTCAGGAAAGCCTGATGCTAGGTCGGCTTTTTGTCGCCAAGTTCTTGTTGACCAATGCCCAGCCAGACCTTGAGCGTATGGCGACCGAGCTGGATAAGGCGGACGCAGCAACCGAGAAGCTTCAAGCGAGTGTCGAAAACCCCACCCGTCGCGGAATTCTCGCGAAGATTGAGCCTCAGTTTGCTGAGTATAAAAAAGCTGCAGCTGACCTCGGTATACTGATTGCCGAACGTAACAAGATCCGTACCGAAACCATCGACAAGCTCGGCGAGGGAATCGGCACCATGGCTGCTGAAATTAAGGCCAGCGCCATCGAGGATGAAAAAGCGCTTGGCAAGCAGACAAATGCAGATATCTCGTCAAGTCAGATGATGACGATTGGTGCCAACACCTTAGCTATCATTATTGCCATGGGTTTTGCCTGGTTCATCGGCCGTGGTCTTTCCACACCAATTCGCGCCATGACCACAGCTATGGCTCGCTTGGCCGATGGTGACAACGAAGTTGAAGTGCCCGCGCAAGGCCGCAAAGACGAGATTGGCAAGATGGCCGCAGCCGTGCAGGTCTTTAAAGACAACGCAATCGAGCGTGTGCGGTTGATGTCTGAAAGTGAGAAGGAACAGGAGGAGCGTGCGCAGCGTCAGAAGAAGGTCGACGATCTGATCTCCGGTTTCCGCGACGCTGTGCAGCAACTGCTGGAATCTGTTAGCTCAAATATGAGCCAGATGCAGTCCACGGCCAAGTCTCTCGGCCAGATCGCGGAAAACTCCGAGAAACAGGCAACAGATACGGCGGCATCGTCTGAAGAAGCTTCAGCCAACGTTCAGACCGTTGCTTCCGCAGCGGAGGAACTCTCTGCATCCATCGACGAGATCAGCCGCAAGGTGAGCGACACCACGGAAATTGTCGGCAAGGCTACTGACGCGGCACGAAACAGTAATGAGAAAGTTGCAAGTCTCGATATTGCCGCTCAGAAGATCGGCGATGTTGTGAGCCTTATCTCGGATATCGCTGAACAGACCAACCTGCTGGCTCTCAATGCGACCATCGAGGCCGCACGGGCCGGCGATGCTGGCAAGGGTTTCGCGGTTGTTGCATCTGAAGTGAAGACGCTTGCGGAACAGACTGCAAGGGCAACTGAAGAAATAGCTTCGCAAATAAGTTCAATTCAGTCTTCGACGACCGATGCGGTGGAATCCATAACGGAAATCGCCAAGACTATGGAAGAGGTCAACGAATACACCACGACCATCGCGGCGGCTGTTGAGGAGCAAGGCTCTGCAACAACCGAAATCAGCCGCAATGTCCAGGAAGCCGCAACTGGTACTAGGCAGGTCTCGGAAACAATGGCAGCCATGACCAGTGCAGCGACGGAGACCAATCGTTCTGCTGAGGAAGCGGGACAATCGTCTTCCAATGCCGCTACTCAAACTGACGAGTTGAAGCAGACGATTGATCGTTTCCTTGATGAGGTCGCTGCGGCCTAACCGGTACTCCGGATCAATAACAACCCGGTCATCTGAAAAGGTGGCCGGTTTTTTTGTGCGGTCTTACAACAAAAAAAATTCCCTCAGGCCGTGAGACCCAAGGGGATTTTCTTGAAAGAGAAGGAAAGGAAATGGCTTACCAGTAGCCCATGCACTTCATATATTTTTTCTTGTATTTGAACTTTCCGGTTTTTTCGAATTTCCACCAGTACTTGTCGCAATAGTTCCAGCCGTTTCCGACAAAGCCGTTACCGAAACTGATACCTGAGAAACCGCCGTTTCCAAAATGCAGATCAATCTGGATGTTGGATTTGGCTTCGGCTGCTCCGGCCAGGGTCATTGTCGAGACGACGAGTGCACCCAGTGCCAGTGCGATTTTCCGGGAAAGGCTAGTCTGGTTCAATTTGGTCATTTCTATGCTCCTTCGCGATATTGAGGGTTAGCGGTTTATGTCTGCTGTTACCCATCAGTCGTTCGGGAGTGATAAAAGGTTCAATTTGGTCTGAATTCTTTTTGCAAAAGCCCTAAAAATGGCGGTTTTGTTGGAGATATGATCTGGATGCGGCGTGGAGACAGCCCCTTGAATTGAGTGGCGATACGCGCGACAAACGCACTTCTTTACTCAAATTTACTCAAAAAGCAGGTCTGTCACATGAACCTCACACCACCATCTTTCCCCGTATTCCTGATTTCTGCCATCATGGTCGGGCTGGTCATTGCAGCAAAATATTTTGGCGCGAATATCCCTGTTCTCACTCCTATCGTGAAAAAAAGTATGTTCGAGGTGCTGCTCGTAGCCTACGGGCTGCTGTTCATCGGCGTTGTTTTCCGCCGGCTCTAATGCTTCAGAACTTGTTCTTCGATATAAAAAGCACATATCTCAAATATATATTCCGAGTTGTGTGATCATTCCTGGTGCCCGCTCGGGGCAGGGCTCACGCCACGCTCGCGAATTCGTATGATTGTTTGATCTGGTACCGGCTTGTTATTGGGGCCATTGTTGTGACATCAAACAATGACAACACGTACCATGCACAAACGGTCGCACGTGGTGCCAGAAAACAGTCGCGTTAAAAAATAACCGGACGAGAGAGTATCGATATGCATGACGGTACAAAGAGCGGACATATATTAAAGGCCATGCTCCCGCGTCACTGCAACATTGTCAGTCTCTCTTTTCTCACGGCGTTGAGCCTGGGAATGTCAGCGTTGATATTACCCGGTGAGGTCCATGCTGATCCTGATGGCAAGTGGTTCAGTAATAAGCGCGAATTCACCTTGCAAGAACGGCGTAAACGCCGGCAGCAATTCAGTGATACCTTTAAGGCAAGGCTTGGGCCTGAATACCAGACCAATATTCCTTATGTCAGCCAGCAGGCTATAGACGGGTTGGGGCAGGCCATTGCGCGCTACCGAAAGATTGTCGCCGCCGGCGGATGGAGGAAATTTCCCGCCAGCATGACCATACAGCCTAACGATCACGGCAATCATGTTGCCGAACTGCGGCGCCATCTTGCCATGACGGGAGATTTGCGCGTTCAGTCACGACGTGCACGTGCATTCGATTCAGGCTTGCAAGAGGCGGTTGGGCGATTCCAGCTGCGCCATGGCTTGAGGATCACCGGCTTTGTGGGGTCGCGCACCCGGCGGGCACTCAATGTCTCCGCACGTGAACGACTTCGCCAGATAGAAACCAACCTGGTTCGGCTGCGGGACCTGCTCAAGGTCAACAAATCGGAGCGCTATGTACTGGTCAATGTCCCCTCCTACACATTGCAGGCGGTCGAAGGCGGGACAATCGGGTTGCAGAGCAAGGTCGTCGTCGGAAAGCCCTCGCGCGCAACGCCTTCTGTTACAGCCAGGATCAGGGAGCTGAATTTCTTCCCCTATTGGCGCGTGCCGGATTCAATCGCTCACAAGGATCTCATTCCGCAAATCCGTAAGGATCCGAGTTACTTCACCAAGGAAAATTTCTCCATCCTCAAGGCGTGGGGTGCCAAACCGATCCCGCAGGAACAGATCAACTGGTCTTCACCCGATATTTACAAGCGCAAGTTTCGCCAGGACCCGGGGCACAATAACGCGCTTGGAGTTGTTCGCATCAACATGCCGAACAAGCATATCGTTTACATGCACGACACGCCCCTGAAACAGCTGTTCAACCAGAACTCCCGCGCCTTCAGTTCCGGATGCGTTCGCGTTGAAAGGGTTCTCGACCTGGCTGGCTGGCTGCTGAACAAGAAGAAAGACTGGACGCCGATGCGCGTCAATGTGGCCGTAGCACTCGGCAAAAGCGAAACGGTAAAACTGAAAAAATCGGTTCCCGTGCACTTCGTCTATGTCACATCCTGGTCGACCGGCAACGGCATTGTGCATTTTCGCCCTGATATCTATGACCGGGACGGTACGGGCGTGCAGCTTGCGGATGCGCAGCAGTCACCCATACCCGGCCAGGGCGCCATATCGCCCTGAGGGATTACCCCATAACATTCAGGATGTAGCCCAGCAGGAGCACCGGTGGCACGGTGACGAGCGGCAGGAAGAGGGCAATCCTCCAGCTACCGGTATGCTCCTTCAGGCCCATGATCTCGGTATAGTCGGTTGCAGTGCCCGCCATGAGAAAGGTATAGGCGTTGCCTGGTGCGGAGGCCCGAGCCACAGCAGTCGGCATCGCTATTCTGATGAGAATACATATCGCCCGAAGGTGAGTTTATTTCTGACATAACCTGACCTGATTTGTCTGCAATTCTTGCATCCCGTTCTGCCCTACATGCGTATGTAGAATAAGAAAAACCTGACAGTCATGCTGAGCGGTGCGAATAACATTAGATATGGTGTTCGGGCGCGCAGACTACAAACCTTGGAGAACGATATGCTGAGCAGAAGAATTCTGATTGTTTCGACTTTGGCAGCGCTTGTTATGCTCATAAACCCTCTGACCGCCATGGCTGAGCAAGTGCTCAAGCAGGGTACCTTCACTGGCAAGTCCGGTCATAAAACTTCTGGTTCTGTCTCAGTCGTCAAGACGGCTACGGGTGTTGAAGTCCGGCTGGGCGGTACCTTCAAACTGGATGGCGCGCCAGGACCATATCTCGGCTTTGGTAAGAGCGGAAAATATGACAAGAAGAGCGAATTTTCCAAACTCAATGCCAATACGGGTGCACAAGTCTACAAGCTGCCGGGCAAATTTGACGCCTCGAAACATAATGAGATCTACGTCTGGTGCCGCCCCTTTAGCGTGCCCCTTGGTGTCGCCAAATTAAATTGAGTCAGGAGACAGCACTTTTTGCAGCCAGTTTCGGCACTTCATGTGCGGGCAATAATCCGCGAACGGAATTGCCCAGGTAAACCCCCTCGGCGCAGGCCAGGTCATCCAGCGTTAAAACCCGCTCCTCCGCCCGTCCATCCGCAAGCATTTCGGCGCGATACGTGCCCTCAAGCAGGCCACTTGTCAGGGGAGGTGTCAGGAGTTGGCCATCAATGCGCATGAAGATATTGGTGCGACTGCCCTCGGTGACTTCACCGCGCTCATTGAGAAAGATTACTTCATCTGAACCAATCCGGTCATGGCATGCGGCCCATTCATCATCATAGAGCTTTCTCTCTGTCGTCTTGTGATAGAGAAAGACATCGCCGCTATCTACGCTGTGCCTGGAAACCGTATAGGACATCCGGGTCAACGCGCTCCCTTCGGGCAGCAGGGTTTCGGTGAGTGTTGTACTGCCATCACGGAACAACAGCAGCCGGACACGATAGGCGTTATCGCCAAGGTTCGCAGCGTGGTCCTCGAGACTGTCGAGCAGTTTGTTGCGCTCAAACCCGAAGTTAAAATATTTTGCCGAGGCCTCCATCCGGTCAAGGTGCCGTTCCAGCAGCACATATCCGTCATCGGGTGTGTGCAGCATGGTCTCGATGAGTTGAAAATCGCGTACCGGATCAGTCAGAAACCGCATCTTCAGGAGGCATTCGTCATACTCGGCCCGGGCTTGTGAGTCGTGTACGACGCCTGAGCCGATACCAACCTCCGCCAAGCCATCGGGGAAAATCGTGAGAGTTCGTATCGCGACATTGAAATTGGCCTTCCCATCAGGTGAAAGCGTCCCGATGGCGCCGGTATATACTCCGCGTGGTTCGCTCTCCAGCTCACTGATTATTTCCATGGCCCGGACCTTGGGTGCACCGGTAATTGAGCCGGGTGGAAACAGGCTGTAGAGCAGCTCTTTAATGCCGGTGTCCCCTTCAAGTTGCGCCTCAACACCCGATGTCATCTGGTGTAGCGTTTCATAGGTTTCAACAGAAAAGAGGTCCGTGACGCGCACGCTGCCGGTTTTGGCTACGCGGCCCAGATCATTGCGCATCAAGTCCACGATCATGAGGTTTTCTGCGCGTGATTTGAGATCGGCGGAAAGCCAGCCTGCAATGCTCTCATCCTGCGCCAGGGTCAGACCCCGCGCCGCGGTACCTTTCATTGGCCGGGTGAGGGCATGACCCTGTTCGATCTTCAAAAACAATTCGGGGGATGCGGATACAATTTTGAACTCATCACACTCAATGAGGGCAGCATGGGAAACCGGTTGCTTGCGCCGCAGATCACGATAAAGCTCAGCAGTATCACCCGAAAACGCCAAGCGGCCTTTCAGAGTGAGATTGAGCTGATAGATGTCTCCAGCTGAGATGTAATCCTTGACCCTTTCAAAGCGTTTTACATACTCCGGGGTATCCCATGTGAGTTCCGGTTGTGACAACTCGTAGGCGCCACCTGATGCTGTATCGAGGAAATCTTCAATTTCCAGCCCGTCCAGGGTTTTATGCGCCTCGAACACACCGAACCACAGGAGCGGGACCGTTCGGCCCGCTGGCACCAACTCCTCAATACGGGATTCGAGCGCATAGCCTAGCTCGTAGGAAAAAAACCCGGCCAGATGCGCACCCGAAGCAAGTGCCGCTTCCATGGCTTTGAGCGCGGGTTCAATGTCTGCGGGTTCGTCTGCACGTATGATATTGCATGCGTCCTCAAACAGGCTGGCAACGCCGGGGCGTTCTCGGGCATTGTCTATCAGGATGCGGGTTTTCACGATGATCGTTACGTTGGGCTGATTGGGATATCCGAGATGTAATGCAGTGAAGCAAGCTTACCAAGTCCTATCCACAAGGATATTCATATCCCGGTTTTGTGAATGGCGGGGCTATTGCTTCATTTGGCCATAAAATTGATGTTGGTATAAAGAGATATTACAAACACTCCAGAATGATAGGGGGCCGGAGGAGGCCCGATTACGGAAAGGCAAACCCCATGCGTTCACTGCTCCTGTTTTCACTCTCGTTGCTGATTTTTACTACAGCGGCCCATGCGGAAAAACTTCTCGTTGTGAAACAAAGCCCCCATTCGGTTTCCAAAACACTCGACCGGCTGACAGCCGTCATGCAAAAAAAGGGCATTACAATTTTCGCCCGGGTGAATCACGCAGCTGGTGCAAAAAAAGCCGGAATGGATATGAAACCCACCGAGCTGTTGATTTTCGGCAACCCGAAACTCGGCACTCCGCTCATGCTGGCCAAGCGCGAAATCGGGGTCGATCTGCCGCTCAAGGCGCTTGCCTGGCAGGATGATGGTGGCAAGGTCTGGCTTGGCTACACAACCCCGGCGGCGCTGAAGGCGCGTCACGGTGTCAGCGGCCGAGACGAGATTTTTAAAAAAATGACCGGTGCGCTCGACAAGCTTACGAGCGTAGCCATCAAGGCCGAGTAAGAGACGGGCATCAGCAAAACAGATCTGCAGAGATTTAACGATGTCCGTGAGCCCCATCCTGCCTGATAAATTCTCGCGTCTGGCCGCATATGAAAAAGTGGTGCTGGCGCTGTCGGTGCTGATGTGTGCATTTCTCATTATCGATCCGCTGGTGTACACGGTTGCCCGGGAATTCAACCCAGGAACGCGCTCCTTTTTCCGAAGCCTGACAAATCTCGGGAAATCCGGTTGGGTTCTTTCGATCTCAGGTGTGCTGGTCCTGTTATTCACCTGGCTGGGGGCGCAACAGATCAGCCGTCGCCGATCTGCCGGATACCGGCTCGTACAGCAACTGTTCCTGTACTTGTTTACTGCGGTAGCCCTGTCCGGTATGGGCGTATCCCTGTTGAAAAATATCCTGGGCCGGGCGCGTCCAAAATATTTTGAAAAACTGGGACCTCTCGAATTTCAACCCTTCACCTTTGACCATAGTTTTGCATCCTTTCCTTCCGGCCACGCGACAACTGCGGGGGCCGTGGCCGGTGTGATGGCGATTGTCTGGCCAGGAGCCCGGGTGCCGCTGTTCATCGCAGGAGCGTGGATTGCATCGACCAGGTTCCTGATCGGTGCGCACTATTTTTCTGACACCGTGGTGGGTTGTGCCATCGGCGTAGCATCTGCCTATTTCCTGCGGGATCGCCTGGCACTCAGGGACTGGCTTTTCAGAAGAAATGAGGATGGCTCGATCAGGCTTCGTGGACAGGCGCTATTGAGTTCTTCAACCCGCAGCCTGACGTCCAGAGTGGAAGCACTTGGCGCGGAATTGAAGGAACGGGTCAGCGGGGGAACAGAACCGCGACAATAAGCTTCAGTTCCGGTCCCGGACAGGCTGTGTTCAAACTCTCGTGCTGCATGTTATAGCTCGCTTCCGATCTGATGGAGTTTAGGAGCGCCCACTTCAGCGGCCTGTCAAACATGGTTCTTTCAAAAATTCATAGCGTTGGCTGGCGTGTTCGTGCGCGGCGCAAATCGACAGACAATGATGCCCGGGGCCGTCTGGTCCAGGCATGTGGTTACGCTCTCGGTGTGGGGCTCACAAGCGGGCTGATCTGGCACAGCATCAATGACTTGTCCGCTCTCTCCGCGCTGTTGAACCGCTTTGGTTCCATTCACGCATTTTTCGGTATGGCACTTGTGTCAGGCCTTCTACTTGCAGGCCTGTCTGCATTTTCAGGCGTGGCTTCGGCTATTCTGGTAATGGCCGAAGCAGCCCCGCGGATTGCATTTGGCGGGGCTCTTCTGGGCATACTTCCCTTTGCACAGGTTTCCGATGCGCCAGCGGGTAAACCAGGTGCGGGACAGGCCTCAAGCGTCGCGCGACCTGAAATGCAGGTTGGCTTTTACATGGGCCAAAGCATTGCGCCGCGTTCAGATGTGAGGATAAAGGGGCCCGACGACACAGACCTCACCCTCAAAAAAGTAAAATGGAAATCCGATTCCTTCAGGCCCTCGCCTTATTACGGCGGCCGGGCCATCGACTGGAACACACGGATGCCGGCATTTGGCGCAATGGTGGATTACACCCATGCGAAGGCCACGGCTGACCGCAAACAAATTCTCACGCAGACGGGTAAGTTTGAGGGCAAGGAATTGCCTCAGACTGAGCCGTTCGGTGTCACACTGCGCAAGCTCGAATTCACACACGGGCTGAATTACCTGGCTATCAACGGGATCTACCGGTCCGCCAGCCTGCACCGCCGTATCATCCCCTATGTTGGCCTCGGGCTCGGCTTCACGGTTCCGTATGTACACGCCCGCTTTACGGGCAAGCCAAAAAGTGAGCAGGTTCTCGAGGCGCAACTGAGTGGCGTTGCCTACCAGGTGCTCGGCGGCATTGAATGGCGTATTTTCAAGTCGGACCGGCGTTCCCTCTTTACTGAATACAAGCTGACATATACGACCCATGATGTAGACCTGAAGAGGGGCCGCAGGTTGACGACAAATATCCTGATACACCAGTTTAATATCGGCGGTTATTTTACGCCCTGGCGTCAGGGTTCCGGGGTCGCGGCGCACTAGCATCATCGTAAGCCCGTCCAGGAAAAGGCAAGGAGTGTTTCATGAACCAGGCATCACTACAAAACATGCCGATCCGCTTTTGGGCGCGCCGTGTGCGTCTTCTGAGCGTGGCGGCTTCACTGGGCGCTGTTGGCGCCCTTGCGGCTACTTTCCTGTTTACTCATCCCGATTTGTCGCCCCAACTGATAGGGCCGTTCACGGCCATTCACGGTCTCCTGGCGTGCGGGGCACTGGCCACGGTCTCTTACCTCGCGCTCATGGGCGTATTGTGGCCGCTGGCGCAGGTCATGGCGGCAGTAGAAGCGATTGCCAGGATGACGGGTGTAGCCAGTCTCGCGGCCATCCTTCCCTTTGCGCAAGTCGCAGGCCCGGGTGGTGGCGTGGCGTCGTCTTCCCAAGGGGGGGAGGCTGCCAGGGCCGGGCATGAAGTCCAGCTCGGCTTCTATGCCGGCTTCAACCGCACCATGCCGAATAAGGTTCATATGGTGCAGCCCGGCGGTACGGACCTCACCTTCACCGATGTAAAATGGATTGGTGAGTCCTTCAGGCCAGAGCCTTATTGGGGCCTGCGCGCGAGCTACTGGAACCCGAAGCTGCGCGGTCTTGGCTTCATGTTCGATTATTCCCACGCCAAGGCGTCGGCGCTGAAAACCCAGCAAGTCAAACAATCGGGCAAGCGGGATGGTGTTGAAGTTCCTCCTGTTGAGCCCTTCAACAAGACTTTCCGCAAGCTTGAGTTCACCCATGGACTGAATTTCTTCACGCTCAACGCGCTATACAAGGCACGGGGACTGCATGCCCGCTTCGCGCCCTATGCGGGCGTCGGCATCGGATTGTCTGTGCCGCATGTGGACACGCGCCGCGCGGGTGCACCGATTGAGAGTCGCACCTATGTGCATCAGATCACCGGGCTGACATTCCAGGCGCTGGGCGGAATTGAATGGCGGCTAGGGAAAACAGGCCGGGTGTCGTCCTTTGCAGAATACAAGCTCAACCACTCATCCAACCATGCGAAACTGAATGGCGGCGGCACGATCGACACCGATATGTGGACTCACCAGATACCTGTCGGGATCTCATATCACCGCGCACTGGGAGCGAAGTAGAGCGATAATCGTGTGCTGTGAGTGAAACTGGTACCGGGGGTCATTGACGCGCCGCGGTGCATGGCCTAGGAGTACGCCCTGAAATGATACTTTGATGGCATTTCATCGAAGACATTCACCGCACCCGGGGCATGGCCCTGGTTTCAAACAATTGGCGCGGGGTGGAGCAGTCCGGTAGCTCGTCAGGCTCATAACCTGAAGGTCGTAGGTTCAAATCCTACCCCCGCAACCAGCGTTACTTGCGCCCTCGTTTCATTTGAGTGGGTTTTTTTGTTTGTAAGGCTGATTAGAGCAGCAAGCTGGCCAAATAGCTCAATTTTTAGTGTGCCGTTTTCGGGCACAAGCCGGACTTCTTCGATCAGTCCCTGGATAGCCTGAGCAGCATCCGCACGAGTGTTCTCCTCATTTAGAGCTTCGGCCAGATGGGCTACCTTCTTGCGGTACACCTCTGCCAGGTTTGGATGTAAACGTGGCATGGGCGCGGGCGTGTGCTCCTTCTGGCTGAGGAGATCGATACGGCGGGTCTCCAAAGTGGCCATCTCATCTTTCACGGCGGCGCCAGGGACGCCCGCTTTGATAGCCTCAATCACCCTTTGGATGTCGCGTTCGGTCTTTTCTATATCTCGTTCAATACGGTTGCGATCCATATCGTGCTCACCAGCTTGGCGATTTACTTCCCGGTGGAACTCCTCGATGAACGTCTTGACCATATCGGGGTGCATCAGGTGCTGCCTGAGGCCATCGAGGACCTTGGCTTCCAGATCATCTCGCCGCACGGTCAGCAGATTGTCACAGGTTCCCTTGTTGCGGGCAGTGGAGCACCCATAGTGGGTCTGGCTGATCTTGGAGAATCCGCCGCTGCATGTTCCACACTTGAGGAGACCTGAGAGAAGATAGCGTGGGCGTCGTGCGCGTTCTGAGCGAATCCCTTCGTGTTCAGTCATGACACGAGATCGGGATCCCTGCTGGCGTTCCTTGACCAGGTTCCAAAGGTCATCGTCGATGATGCGAAGATGTGGCACCTCTTCGATGATCCATTTGGCCTGCTGGTTGAGCCGGGCCTGGCGTTTGCCGGTATCAGGATCTTTGACAAAATGCTGCCGGTTCCAGATCAGGCGGCCGATATAGAGTTCGTTGTTGATGACCCCTGTGCCACGGCGCCAGTTGCCGTAGATGGTAGAGGGCCCCCAGGTCTTACCGGCAGGACCGGGGATCGCTTCCTTGTTGAGGGCGTGTGCAATAGTTTTTGGAGAGTGTCCTTGCGCGAACTCCTTGAAGATCCGGCGAACAATCTGAGCCTCGACCTTATTTACACGGCGTTCACCGCGCACAGGTTCGCCTGCAGCATCTACCTTGTGAACAACGTCATAACCAAAGCACAACCCTCCTCCGGATTTGCCTTGGCGAACTCGCCCCTCAAGGCCCCGCCTGGTCTTATCGGCAAGGTCCTTGAGGAACAGGGCATTCATGGTGCCCTTGAGGCCCACATGGAGTTCATTGATCTCTCCTTCCGACAACGTGACCAGGGTCACACTGGCAAAGGTGAGCTGCTTGTAGAGCCCGGCAATGTCCTCCTGGTCGCGTGACAGGCGATCAAGGGCCTCGGCGACGAGGACCTCAAAGCGCCCGGCGCGCGCATCCTCCAGCATCTTCTGATAGCCGGGGCGCAAGGTCGTGGCGCCGCTGATGGCACGGTCGGAATAGACCTCACCCGGACGCCACCCCTCCTGCTCTATCCGGGCCTTGCAGAGACGGACCTGATCTTCGATCGAGGCGTCACTCTGATTGTCGCTGGAATAACGGGCGTAGATGACGGCGCGCATTTGTTCAGTCCCTCCTTATTATGCTTGGCGGACCAAGCTCGGCTCGGATCTGTTCCATTGTTGCCACGTGACGCTGACTCGCCTTGATCGAGCGGGCCAAAATGTAGTGTTTTTCGCTCACCTCGGGCGAGGTTTGTTGAAGCACACCTGGGATCAGCCCAGCCTTGTCAGGCTCATCCATGGCAAGGAAGGTGGCGGCAGATCTTCGAAAGTCATGCAGACCCATGGGTTTCCCGAACCTCGCCCCCGTGTGATGTCGCACAATGTCATAGATCCTTCCCTCGGACAGAGGGCGCGCCTGGTTGGAGGCCCACAAACCGTCATGGCGTGTAGCACCAGGGATATTCAGGCGAATTTCTTTCAAATAGCGTTTGAAGTAGGAGGTGAGGTGATCGGGAACACGGTAGTGCTCTTGGCGTTTTGATTTGGTGTCTTCCGGGTGCAGCAACACGGTGACCCCATCCTCATTAAGTTTTATGTGGCTGGTGATGGTGATGGCGGCAATGGAACGTCGGCGGATGGGCCAGAGGCTGAGCAGTGCCAGGATCAGTCCATCACGATAGCGGAACTCACGTCTGTGGTGAGGGTCTGGGGGGAGAGCGAGCGCCTGATCCATAAGCTCTATACCCAAATCCAGTGTCTGACGGGCAGGAACCAGCTGGTTGAACCGATCCAGAGACTTTGCTTGAGCTGCTAGACGGGACCCGATGGCCTTGAGCCAACGCCAGTCCTTATGTGGTGCGATCAGCCGTGCAGCATAGAACAGGCCATTGATATTGAATGTCACCGAAGTGGGGCGGACCTCGGTTCTGATCTGCTCAATGAAGGTGCGCACTCTTGCAGGTGTAATACGCGTCGTGGGGGAAAGTTGAAGGTCATCTGTCTTATTCAAGTGCAAATATCCTAACCAGCGCCGGTAGGTGGTTTCGATGGTACAGCGTGTGCCCTGGGCCAAATGGGCGCCTGGCCCATTTGTCTCATCAAAGATATTGCCTGGGGCATAGACCGCCTTGAAGGCTTGCATGTCTGCATCAGGCCATTGGTCTAGAGGCAGATGCTTTAATGTGCGCATCGGATCAGCCTCCTATATCTTCTTGCGCTGCGGGCGCTTTAGCTTCAGGGCTTCGCGCTGACCATAAATGATCTCGCCATAGGCACGGCTTGCTCTCTGGCTCGATATTCCTGCGTAGATCTGGGTGGTCTTGGCGGAGGCGTGGCTGAGCAGATCAGTAACTGTCCGGAAGTCTTCCGGGTGTGCATCGAGATTGAGCTTTGCCGCAAAATGGCGGAATTGATGCGGGGTCATATAAATTCCTACATGTTCGTCGATCCGCTGGGTGATCTGCTGCGAAAGGGTCTCCTGGCTCTTCGGCTGGCCCATCTCCGTAACAAATAGTGGACCATGTATATCGGCGTTGAGACGCGGCAGCATATTGCGCCGGTACCAGCGAAGGTGAGTCGCTACCTCGTCAGGGAGTTCAAAGACAAGCTCGTGCTTTTTTGTCTTTGTCTCTTCTTTTGGGATGCGCAGCCGCAAAGGTCCTTTGGGACCGTCGGGTTCGCTAAAATGCTGGCCCCAGTTCAGCATGGTCAGATTTTCTGGGCGAAGGGGCGCAACCAGCAAAATGGCAATGGCAATTCCTATTTGGGAATCAACAAAGCAACGCTGGGGTGTTTCAAGCGTATCGTTCGCGCGCTTGAGCAGCGTATCGGGCAGGAAGATAAGTTTTGCACGTAATCTCCTTGAGTCCAGTTTCCGCATAAGCTCCTTGTTTTTGGGGGTCAGATCAAAGGAGACAGAGGGAAGCTTGGAGGCGATTTTCTTCAGGCGCTTCAGATGTTCTTCAGAGGCATCAGTG
Organism: Hyphomicrobiales bacterium; assembly: GCA_021775555.1. Taxonomy (GTDB): domain Bacteria; phylum Pseudomonadota; class Alphaproteobacteria; order Rhizobiales; family Methyloligellaceae; genus UBA2767. The sequence goes on from JAJFHP010000058.1 coordinate 15,397, forward strand.
TGATATTTGGCAACCTGTATCAGTGTCATGGCAAGGCCGACGATAAATGCGTTCGGATTGCCGCCTGCCTGATCGTGATAGTGCCTCAAAATTATCTTGAAGGCTTCAGGCTCGACCAAGCCGGCTAGGTTTGTGATGCATTCGACCGGAGTTCCATGGCGGACAAGGATGGAGGCCGCCAGTCTCAATTGCTCGCTCTGCAAGTGACAGGTGCTTGGGGCAAGAGGGCGCCAGGGTGCATTGGGATTTTCATCGAACAGATCAGGTTTGGCCCGCATCGCCAGATAGCCTTCTGCATCATGGCGCAGACCCTCATCCAACTCCTCCCAGGTGAGGCGCTCGGAGGGCGGGCGGAAGGAGATTGGCGTTAGCGCAATCTGCGGCCATCCTTCGACTTGCCGGCGGGCGTCGTTCCAGACATTGGGAACACGCCGCACAATATTGTGTGGCTGGGGACAAAGCGTCCTCGTTTCCAGCCATACAAGAAAGTCCTGGACCGTCTGATCGTTGACCGCCTGGGGAGCAATTGAGGTCACAGCACACCTGTTGGCAATGGCGGCTAGACCGCATGACATGCGCTTGTCATGGGAGATAGCATTCACAAGAGGTCCCCAGCGGGCATCCTTGCTAGCAATCCCACGGTGCATCGGGTCAATGACCCCAGCGAGTTCCAGGCTCGAGCCAAACAGGCTCTTCAGGTTTGAGAAAGTCTTCTTGGTGACCTCGTGGCGGGCTGGGTGAATCTTGCTCAGCATCGTCCTGAGTTCTGCAACATCGGTGCTGTGCAATGCGGGAGAACAGCCGGCCATCTCGCAGATCCGCTTGATCGACGAGATCTTGTCACGACGGTGGGTGTCAGACATCAGCGTGGTTTCGATCCTGCTCAGCACGTCGCCGAGCGTAGCCGGGTAGGAGATATGCATGTTCATGATAGGTTTCCTTTGTCTATTTCATTTATACTATGTCAAAACATGACAATCAATGACATTCGGGAATACAAACACACAATAAATGGAACGAGTACTTGTATTAAGCATTCCCGATACATGAATAACTATTTGATATGCGGTCCATTTATTCATCCTCTTCATCAGGATCTTCGTCAGGGTTCCAGCCCGGTGAAAGCAGCCCCTCAAGGTCCGCTCTGGAGACCAGTCTCGCACCGCCAAATTTGCTTGAGGGGAGTTCGCCCGATGCGATCAAACGTCTGACCGTGCGTTCAGAGACACCAAGAAGCTGCGCGATGGCTGCGGCTCGCAGATAATCTGATACATCGCTCATGACTGTGTCTCCGTGGGATCACCGGGTTTGATGGAATAGCCTTGCTCAGCCTGGCGGCCGACCAGTTCCTGAGCCGCCTGACGTGCAAGCAGGCGTGCAAGCTGCTTCAACGCATGCGGTGACGGGCTCGTCAAAGCGTTGGGTATTTCGTCGAGATGGTCGCGCCGAGAATCCACCGGCGATCTCCTTGGTTGAGTATCCTCACTCAAGGAGCTACGTCATGAAAAAGTGGATGTCACAGGGGGTAAAACCTGATTTTTACTGGTTAGGTTATTCCCTTGGCATCAGGAAATACGCTTCAAGGATTTCTCCAAGCGATCATACCGTGTCTCTGCGGTATTGGACCGCAGTTTCAGCGGTAACAGCTTCTCCATGACCTCAGCCATGCGATAGAATTGACCATCTGGCGTCTGTTTTTCACGATGGCGACCAAGCCTGGTACTTAGATCGAGACGCTCACAAAGCTCCATAACAAGCCGTGTGAACTCGTCATACCAATCTAGTTTTGGAGCACCACCCTTACCTCCGTGTAACGACTGCGTATGTACTGCGGCTATGTCACATGCGTGCGCCAGTGTGGTGCAGCGATCTCTGAGATCTTCTAAATACTCATGCGCTCTTTCAGAGCTGCCAATATCTGGAGCTTGTGCGAGCGTTTCCACGAGCAGGATCACGCCAGAAGCTTCCGCAGATGACATTTCGACGATCCCTGCATGTGAAAGGGAAAAGCAGGGTTGCAGTGCTCGAGCTGATTTACTCTTGGACCGTAAGAAACTGACCACCTGCTTGGCATCTGGTCTCTCGGCTTGCTGCTGGGTAGATCCGATAATTAAACCCAATCGAAAAATAATTTCGTCGCACTGCTCGGAAGAAAAGCAAATATCACGATTGAACTCTCGGGTTGCGCAAACTGCAATCCACGTGAGACGCCTCTTTACCCAAGGAAGGTTTTGGAAGGTAACACCGCTAGTAGGGAGTTTCACTGACCAGCCCCCACTGAATTAGTCCACACTGCTTTGACCAGCCCAACCTGATTGGTCCAGTTAGAATGTTAGTTCATGGTTGGCCTTTCCTGCAACGGGTAGAGTGCTTCCAAAACATCTGCAGAGCCCACAGTAAATCTGACGGCAACACACAAGCCCCGGCGGGGCGTTGTCACATTAACTGAGTGACCGCGGTGTTGGCGATCCAGTATTGTCTTTGCATGCAGAAAATCTCCTATGACCGATACTGGTTCCCTCTCCTGATCATTTAACATGCTGTCTGGCTGTATTTCCGGTTTCCGCTCAGCTATCGAGATGTCGAATATCTGCTGGCTAAACGTGGCATTGACGTTTCTTACGAAACAGTCCGGCGCTGGGCTTTGTGTTCGAATTACTGGTAGTTAATGTGATTAAAAAAACACATATGTTGACGTATTTCTCAGAAATTCGAAAGATTGTTGACAAATACGACCTAAATATCTACATGCACACTAAGCAGAAAGTTACTATGGTGAAGGTAGTTTGATGGCTGGAATTTCTGATAAGCGGGAGAAATTTGTACGACTAGCTGAGGGGAGAACCCAATCCGCACTCGAGGCCATCCGCAAGATCGGCAATCTCTCCAACCGGCGGGCTTATGAATACAGTGATGCTGATATCAAGAAGATTATCAAAACGCTCCGCGAGGCAACCAATGCCGTCGAGCACAAATTTGGGTCGTCCTCTGGCGATGGTGTCAATAAGTTCAAGCTCTAAGGGACAGAGAGTATGAAAGCCGAGCCGCTCCAAATCCGCGACAAGCGTTTCCTGATTAACCGCCTTATCGAGCAGGCACCAAAGAGCACGCTTGTGCGTGAGTTTTTCAAGAACGCGGATGAGAATGCGGCTCACGCAGCCCCTGGCAATCGTCGAATTGATGTCTATCCCGTCGAGATTGATGGAATGCGCAAGTTGGCCTTTTGGAATACCGGTATCGGTATGGATGATGAGGAACTGAAACAGGCGACTGACCTGTCTTCATCCATCAACAAGCAGATGGCTATGGACGGCAACTTCGGTATCGGCGCGAAGGTGTCCGGTTTGACAATGTCTCGCGAGGGAATCCGCTACCGTTCCTGCAAGAACGGCATCGTTAATGAGGTCACGATCGGATTCGATCCCGATGAGGGCACATATGTCAGGTTTCCGGTGGAGCTGCCCGACGGCTTATATGCGACTGTCTATGATGTGACCGAGGCCGCTCAGAAAGATGGGAAAGACATAAGCTACGACTGGACAGAAGTCGTGCTCTACGGGGAAAGCGAAGACCATGACACGGTCGCTGAACCGCTGGGTAAAGGGAAAAAGGTAGACCGCAGTTATATCGCGACTCAAATTTTCCGCCGATTTGCGGCGTTCTATTCAGGCGCAGATGTGCGTATTGATGTCGCGATGACGAAAGGTGGCGGCAAGGACGAAACCGGAAAGACGCGGCAGCTCAAACCGCTGGAAGATGTGCTCGACAAACTCCCGAGACACGAGCGCGTCGCTTGCCAAAACGAAGAAGTGCATGTGCACTATATTCATGACCCCAAACACGAGAGTTACAGCCATACTCTGAGCGCCCTCGCTAACCCCGCGACCGCATCAACAACTTTTTGCGCGGTGGTCCACAAGGGCGAGCGGTATGACTTTAAGACAAAAAATGGGTGGTCGACGGCGGCGCCTAATTTTGGCATTCCTTTCGGCTCAAAAGTTCTGACTATCGAAATTGAGATACCAGATGATATGGCGCTGCCAAATCAGTATCGGGATGGATTGGTCTGGCCGGATGATCGTTCGCCTTTGTTGGCAGAAGACTTTGATGATTATGTCAGGGAACTGATGCCTGATTGGGTGAAGGTCATTATCCGAGAGCAATCGCCGCAGTCCGACGAGAGCCTGGATGATCTTCGGTCAGATCTTCAGAAGCTCCTGGATGAATTCCGAGTGCCTACGTTTACGCTTAGCCCATCGAGGCGTTCATCTGCCACACCGACTGAGTCGAATGATGAAGGCAGTGACACGTCGGGTCCGACCGACTTAGAAACAGATTTCGCCGGAGAAGATGACGAGCGCGATGCTAAGGATGCTGAAGCAGAAAAGCCAAGCAGCCAGCGTGCAAAACACAAAAAGGTGAGAAAAGCACCAGACGGATCAAAGGCTTCTCGGTCGGCGCTAGCTTTGGAGCGCGTTCCGGAAATCAAGATCCTGACCGATAAGGAAGAAATTGAGGAAAAAAATCTTAAGGGCCGGGCGGGACGCTACTACAAAGACGCACAAACTCTTTTCGTAAACGGCCTGTATTCGGCGGTGGATCGCATGGCAGCCGAGCTGGAGCCAGAGGTTCGTGGCCAAGGAGAGCCCGAAGTCGTTCGCGCTGCTATCTTGAAGGCCTCGCAGCGCTTCATGGCTTTCAGGGTTGGAAAGGCCACTTGTTATGCAATCAGCAAACGCCTGTCTGATGACTGGTCCAGCGACGATCTTGATCGGGCGACTTCTCCTGAATCACTTACGATGGCAGCTGATGACTACAAACAAAGCCTTTCCAGTGCGAAGAAATGGGTGAAGGAATTTATCAAGAAAGCGGACGTGCCCCAGGAAGATGCAGCTTAGACGGCGTTGTCACATAAACCACAATGTCCGATGACCAAAGGCTCGTGCGGTGCCGGGTAATGTGACAATGTCCGCAGATTATCGAAAGAGATGAATGAAGGTCCCCCAATTAATTCGAAATAATATAAATATTGATCACATGAAAATGAAATTTTGAGAGTTAGCAATTGAAAACATATTCTCCTTTCGAAAAGAACATTATTGACCTTGAGGCAATTGACTTGGTCACCCTCAAGGACGTCGCCGAAGGCTGGTATGTCGAGTACAAGAGCGAGACTTCAAGCGCAACGCCGATCGCAAAATCTATCTCTGCGTTCGCCAACACTTACGGCGGCATTGTCAGAGAAAAATTCCTAATACTCGAGGTGGTCATGGAACCCCTTGGTTCAATCCGGAAAAATATAGGGAAATCAACGGCGGCGAAATACGAAGTCGGCGTGCGGGCAAAGTATTCAATTTTACTTTGACAATGCCGGCCGGACACATGACTTGCACCCAACCCAAGCGCAGACCGCCAGAATAATCCTTGACCAAAGGGCGCCGTCCACACATGACCCAAAGCGAACGTGAATCTTAAAGTGTAGCGGCAGAGGTTGCACAATCCATCATCGAAAAAACTGGCGCCATTACTACAATACTAAACACGCAAGCGGTTCAAATGCCATTTCTCACGCTTGTCGTGACCGACAATGGGCGAAGCGGTGTTCAGGTGTGGGGGGCCGGGTATAGGCACCTACGCTCACGACAGGGGCCGACGTAGTGTCTGGAGTTTCCCCAAAACGGAGATGAAACCAAGTCACCGTTTCGCTAGAAAACTCAGATAACTGGTAAGCCTCATCAATCCTCTTTGCTGGACTCATGCATATTGGTGAGGGCTGACGCGATCAATCCTGTTGGGATCGCGATAATACCTAAGCCAAGTACCAGGATAAAGAACGTAAACACACGACCACCCACCGTCACTGGAAATGCATCGCCATATCCAACTGTTGTGAGCGTAACGACGGCCCACCAGAGACTGCCTGGAATCGAAGAGAATATCTCTGGCTGAACTTCATTCTCGCAGAAATAGATGCCGACTGCGCTTAGATAGAGCAACATACACGCCATTCCAGCAAACACCGTGAGCTCGTCCTTGACGCTCTGGAAGGCATTTTTTAGGCGATCAGCTGCCTTAGCGTGGCGAAAAAGCTTGAAGGCCCGAAGGACACGTAACAATCGCAATACCCGGATTGCTCGAAGATCCAGCCCCAACCCTAGAAGGCCAAAATAAAATGGAGCTATCGCCAGAACGTCGACACAACCCCAAAAGCTAAAAACATAATTGGAATGAGGACGGGCCGCTAAAATCCGCGAAATATATTCGACAGTAAATAACGATACGATAATGATCTCTAGAATATACAGAAATTGGCGGAGCCACGATGGAAGATCGGGAATAGTTTCAACCGTAAGCGCAATAAGTGAGATCAAAATTAAAACGGTGATAAATATATCAAAACTATTTCCCAGACGCGGATGGTTACCATTGAATATTTGTACTAATTTACACCTCAATGAGGGTGAGTTATTCTTTTTAAACATTGCAGAAACCTTGGGATAATTATAATTTTTCTATTGTTCATATTACTAACCTGTTCCGTATAGAATCTCTAGCGGCGATGGTGGCCGTTCGCAAATATGCCAGTTAGCTTTAGGAGGTTAAGTTTAGATTCGGCGTCCCGATGAGCGCACACGGCATCAAACCAGAAGACAAATGCAACCGATCAAAGCGTTAGATCCTGACCCTAATTACACTGTCAAAGATCCGCCTGTGAAAGTTTGACATACGCAAGAGCCAAGATTTTTCAAGACTGGCTATCCACGATTTCCTTCGCAAGCATTGGCACCGCTTCCACGCTCAAGCGCGCCCTAGAAAAATTCAGCGCCTGCAGCCGGTCACTCAGATACATATCGTACTTCCCGAGAATTCGGTCAGGAACTTGAAGCGCTAGCGCCACCGGATCGGGAGCTGGTTCTCCTGCGATTTCTTCCAGCGCCGCTATCAAATCCGTTCCCTTTGTCTTCTCCACCTCTATTGCAATCTGCAATGGAGCAGCCTTCAGTCCTTTTTTCGTCAATGCCAAAGCAAGCGCCAAACTTTCCCGGCCACCGCACCACGGGAACAAGAGGTGCTTGCCCTCATGCGGAACAATGCGCCGCTCGTGCAATCCTGCATTCGAGTACGCTTCGCACCCTTCTTGTAGTAGATTCCGCGCACGTTCATCTAGGTACGAATACGCTCCGGGCAAATGATAGATATTGCGCATGGCCTGCACCACATGCGAATGCACAGGCCCTATTTCCCCACCGAATCGCGGCGGTATACCGCCATAAGCGGGTTTAACGTGCACCACTCGTTTGCCAGCATCCACATCCGTTACGCGCCAACGCTTGCCCGCAAAAATTACGAGGGCATCCACCCACAGTTGGTTTTCTAGAGGCAATGTTCCAAGAGTCTTGTCGCCATGCACCAGGCGATACTCTTCGGGAGTCTGGAACACAGCATAAAACTCATAATGCTCGGTAATCCGCTCACCAAGCACACCAGGAAGTAGTGTGCCATCCGGAGCCTGCTCAATAAGCTCGGAGGTCCCCATATCTCGCAAGATATTCTTGAACAAATCCTCGGTTACGTTGGCGAAGCAGTCGCTCTGAATTAGTAGCGTCCACGCCTGTGATGCGCTCACGCCACAAAACTGCTTAATGAGAGCAAGTATCTGTTGAATCAATGCTGTGAGATGAAGTTCTGGTCCGTACGGCGGTTCGTTCCACCGCTCCAACATGAGGTTGACGAGCCCTATGGCGCGCACTGTGTTCAAACGTAACGCATCTTCTAAATGAATCTTGTTGTGCAGCGGCTGCTCCATAACATACATCCGCAAGACAGCTGCCTGGCCTGAACGCCGACCACTGCGCCCTAATCGCTGACGCAAAGATGAGACTGCATAAGGTGAATCGATTTGCGCGACAGATTCGATCGCGCCCACATCAATGCCCAGCTCCAGCGTGGACGTGCATACAATGCTCGCCGGATAGCGCTCATCTTTCATTCGCTCTTCAGCATCTTCCCTGAGTTCTTTTGAAAGAGAGCCGTGGTGAGCGAAAAACTCTCCAGGTACGCCATCTTGCTCGCTCAACTCCGCGAGAAGGGTCGCATAAAGCTCCACGTTTCGGCGCGAATTAGCAAAGATTAGGTTGCGATGCCCCCGCAACTTATTGAATAGATCACCCGCAATCTTAGCTTGACCTATACCATACCCGTCATCTTCAGGATGAGTGTCTAGATAGCCACGCACCTGTAGTTTTATCGTAATATCGGCATCATGGCTTTGTAGGCACAGCACTCCTGATCCATACCCTGGCCGCAGGAATTCTGCTGCAAGGCTCAAGTCTGGCAACGTTGCCGAAAGACCAATACGGGGAACATCTCTACCCGTAGCCACGTCGACTCGTCGCAGGAGCGATTGCAGCTGTTTACCCCTATCTGAGCCCATAAACGCATGAAGCTCATCAATAACGACGTACCGCAAATTGGCAAACAGGCCTGGCGCCTCTAACCCCCGCCTGACAAGAATAGCTTCCAGGGACTCGGGTGTAATCAGGACTATCCCCGATGGCGTCTTTCTCGCCCTTGCTTTGTGTGAGGCCGAAACATCACCATGCCATTTCCAGACTTTAATTTTGAGGTCGGCACACAAGTCTTCAATGCGGCCAAACTGGTCATTGATGAGAGCCCGCAATGGGCTCACATAGAGCACCTCAAAACCAGTGCGCTCTTTCTCTATGCCAATGAGCCGCGACGTGATTGGCAAAAAGGCTGCCTCGGTTTTCCCCGCTGCCGTCGCTGCCGCAAGGATAATGTCCTTCTTACCATCCAGGATTGCCGGGATTGCTTTTTCCTGAATATTGTGGAGTTCATTCCAATTTTTCGACCAAATCCAACGCTGAACCTTCTCATTTAGCAGCCCGAAACTTGACGATGCTCGCTCAGCTTCCTGCTTAGCATATTTTATCCCTTTCGGATCAGCGCGATTCTCTCGCATCGAACATCCCTTAAAGCCGGAACTCTTTTAGCTCATCACCCTCATCTTCGAGGCCGTCCACATTCATGGGCTCAGGTTTGTCCTCTTCAATTTCAGTACTCCCCACCAACTGCTGCCAATTTGCATCTGGATTTTGCTCTAGAACCGCAAGCAGATCGAGAAACCCTTTGATCGTATGTCGCGGTGTACGGAAATACGCGTCCCCGATACGTTGCGCACAATGAGTGAGAAATGCTTGCAACGCGTCGTCAGGCACAAGGTGCTTCCGCTGATTTCCCCCTGCATAAACGTGCCGGAGCTTCATCAGCAATACATAAATCTCATCTGAGGTAAGACCTTGCAGCCGGATAACCGGCCCCGAAAGGTCCACAAGCTCTTCATTCGCAAATGTATTTTCAGCAAGCCGTGATCGGAGGGCTTCATACGAATAGAGGCCGCGTCTACTGTCCATGAGAAATTCAGGTGTGCCGCCAAACATCACGCCAAAATGCTCGACATCCCCCTGGAGTACGTCATTCACCATACGCAAAATTTGTTCGTAATTCTGGTTTCTTGATTGGCTATGAGTCAACTTGAAGAGATTCACCATTTCATCAAGGAAAATGATCAACCCTTTGTAGCCAGCCAGTGTCGAAAACTTGGCCATGAGTTTTAGGTAGTCATACACTGAAGCATCGTTGATTATTGAGCGAACGCCTAAGGCGTCCTTCGCTTGTGTCTTCAGCTCATATTCGCCGCGCAGCCAGCGTAAAGCAGCTGCTTTTTTTTCCTCGTCTCCCTCTTCGAACGCCTCCCAATAACGCTGCACCACCAATGCAAAATCATATCCAGAAACAAGCTCTTGGATCTCTTCCAACCGGGCATGAATTATGTTCTCGACATTTCCTTTGTTAGACTTGGCCTCCTTCTGTGCCTGAGAGATAAAACGTTCCACAACACTGGCGAGCGCCCCTCCTTGCGTCTTGGTACGTGTAGATAGATTCTGCATCAGTTCCGCATACAATGAGCGAGCTTGGCCGCTACTTCCGTGCAATCTGCGATTAGGCGAAAGATCAGCGCTGGCGACCACAAGGCCTTTCTCCATCGCCACCTGTCGCGTCAGGCTTAGGAAAAATGTCTTGCCAGAGCCGTAGTCACCAATAATGAACCGGACGGTCGCACCGCCCTTTTCCACGCGCTCTATGTCCCGCACCATCTCCTTTACTTCCCCGACCCTACCGACTTGGACATGGTGAAGCCCAACACTTGGCACGACCCCCGCGCGAAGAGCCTGTATGATTACCTCGCGTTCATTTGGGCGAATTTTTGCCGCAGCCATTTAATGCCCTCTCGTATGCGCACTTTCATGTACCTCAATCGCTTCACGATATACTAGAATCTGTGCACCGTTTTCCAAGATGGGTTCGCCAAAGGCATCCCATCCCCACTCGTTTATTGTGTCCAAAGCACCATCCGGCATCAGGCCACATGCATGAGCAAGCCGCTCCATATCTGCCCGTTCCCACGTTTCACGTGATGATAATGCCTGGAGTAATGCCCTGTGCTCCAGGTCTAGTCCGTCAAGAAATTCCTCATCCTCCTCGGGATCATCGTCCTCAGCAAAAATGGTGATGAGAATATCCGAGACTGCATGCGTTTCTTCCAAGATTTGCTTTATCCGATCCTCGTTGAGAGTGACCCCATTTGATGCCTCTTCATGGTCCGACGGTTGCGGGATCGTATGGCCTCGCTGGCCCCAGCCTCTTTGAATCTCAACCGGCTCGTCAGCGGACGGGGTGGCACCATCATCCATTTGGTGGATCACACCATAAAAATGCTGCCGCTCAATCCCCAGTTCATCAAAAAGCAGCTCCAGGAATTTCATTTCCGATTGCTCAATGAACCCGTCGGCCTTCGCAATCACCACTGCAAGCGCCGCGAAGGTGGCACGTTCCTCGCCCGGAAGCTGCCGCATCAGCTTACGCACGTGCGTAAACTTTGTTTTCTTTGAAATTAGCCAATCTAGATGAGCCTCAAGACGTTGTCGTTGCACTGGGTTTAGTCCGAGCCGCTGTTCTATCCAGCTCAAGAAGTGTCTCTCGGCTGAGCCCAGTCCAGTATCCGAGACTGAAGCTATTCCCCCAATCAAAGTGGTCATTGCTACCGCAAGACTGTAAGCCTCGTTCGGTTCAGCGCGGATTTTCCCTGAGGCGCAAAAGACGTGGGCTTTCTCATCGTGAGATGTACTGGTGCTGCCATAAAGGGGATCAGGCTCAATTCCAACTCCTAGCCGGGCCAAGGACATAGCAACTATTTCCAACCCGTCACGGTTCAATTTCTTATCGCATTCCAATCCGCACGCTCTTGCCAAATCGCTCAGCGGGATTATGCGGCATGCTTCGTTATCAGACCCAACCACCTCTGCTAGCGCCACAAGTTTCTCTTGTACCCACTCTGGCTTGCAGTCGATTGGGAGTAGTTTAGCGGCGAGTAGACTCTTTCGCTGATTCGGATTCCGACCAACAAAACGTGCGAAGGCTGAAAGATCATCCATTGCTCGTTCAGCGATCTCTCCCACCCTGTCTATTGGGCCGCTTGATTTTTCTATGTCCGGAACTGCTTCGTGAAATACGTGCGACAAATCCCCTGAAATACCACTGCTTGCACCGTTATAGTATAATGTCAGTCTTGAGTTTGGCACCTCAATCCGCATTCCGCTGGGATAATGCTGGCCAAATCGGGTGCGCATTAGGTCTGTAAATTCAGCAAAGCATCGTGTGCCACTTACACGCAACCGCGTACTCGAGTCTTCCAGCCACCATGACATCATCCAGTCAAATGGCACCGCCTGACCATTAGCAAGCAACCGGCCAATGGCCACTTTTGTAGCGGCAGAAATCCCTTTTTGCTCCGGATTTAATTTGGGCTCAAAGCGTTTCTTGCTGACTAGATCGTGAAGCAAATTAATCGTCTCAAGAAGATTTTTTGCGTAGCCGTGAAACGAATTGTTCGATCCGTAAATTTGTAGGAGGCGTTGAACCTCGCCCGTTAATGCATCGAGTTCAATATTATTTTCGACGCCATCGATAAAAACGCGGCGTTCGATTCCGTAGAAATACAGGAATACGAATCCAATATTGATGCTAGGATTGCTCTTTCCCGTTGAAAGCCACTCCAGATACGCTAGGCGGCTTCGGGGATCAATTTCGTCATAGCGAGGCCAATACGACATCAGCGATCCGTCTCGATCCGCATACGATGTAGCAACGCTAAGGTCTGGATCGATCACACACCCGTCTGGTGCTGCCTGTCCAGATGCTCGTTTTTCAACATCCGAAACTCCGACGTACACCATGCCGTCAGCAATAACCCACTGACCAATTGGGGCGGCTTCGCCCGGCCTAAACCAACGCGCCACCTTGGATATCTGTCCAACGTGCCGACCATTCGTGCCACGCATGTTAATTTGTTGTTCCACAAACAGCGTCCGTTACTCATACTCGCAAGTTAATGTGCATCCATGCGGCAGATCGGAGAGAAAGAAAAATGTATTTTGTCCCGCTTCATTGGCCACATCGGACAAATACTGACCTGCCCCTCAAGAATGACCTAACCTGGATGAATAAGCTACTCCCCAACCGTTGGACAGGTTTGACGGTAATTTAAACTACCATGCCAAAGTGTTGCCGAACGAGCAAAAGATTGAGGTTGAAACAAAAGCAGGGGCTCTAGCCTCCTGGATATCTCAGAACAAACGAAAGTTTGCTTAGACGGTCAAATAAACAGTGGTGCTATTTAACGCCCATCAGAGGAAATTTTGGCAGGGCCAATCTGGATATCAATTTGCCCCGGACCGGCAGAGTGAGCATATCGTCGTCAACACTCTCCCGGATCAACCTGGGGCCAGCTGAGCTTGAACAGGCCAGACAGGCTTGTGTCTGGTTTGGCGAGGCGGCATAGGTGAGTACAGCATATACTGACATGACTATGCTCACCGGGAAGGACCTTGAACAATGAATCTGTACAGTCCTTTCGCGTTCGAGGAAGCAGAAATCATCAACCCTCAAACAAAGGTCGATCCCAATGACTGGCATTTGCTGCGGCGGCTCCGCTTGCCTGAGAAGTTCAACGAGCCTCAAAAAGGCCCAAGCAAACGAGCTGTCATTGTTGATCTGGAATCTACTGGCCTGTCGATTGAGAATGACGACATCATCCAGCTTGCTGTGCTGCCCTTTGACTATGAGGTGGAAAGCGGTCGCATCCTGACAGTCCACAAAGAGCAGGCCTTCGAGGGTCTGCGCGAGCCAGCAGTGCCGATTTCTGAAGAGGCCTCACTGATCACGGGTATTACCGATGCAATGGTGACCGGAAAATCGATTGACGCGGCGGATGTGGCTGCAGCCATCACCGACGCAGATCTAGTGATCGCGCATAATGCCTATTTTGATCGAGCGATGGCCGAACGCCACTGGGACTGTTTTGCCGGGAAACCCTGGGCGTGCACCCTGACCAGCATTGACTGGCTACGCGAAGGTTTTGCTGCCGGTAAACTTGATTATCTCGGCATGCAGTTTGGCTGGTTTTATGATGGCCATCGGGCACTCGGTGATTGCGAGGCATGTCTAGCCTTGTTGGCGCAGACACTTCCCAAATCAGGCCAGCGGGTAATGGAGGCAGTGCGTGAGGCGGCATTACGCGATGATTATCTCGTGCGCGCCGTCGACGCGCCATACGATCTTCGCGACAAGCTCAAACAGCGGGGGTATCGCTGGCGTCCTGATGGTCTTCCGAATGGAAAAGTGTGGTGGACGATGACCACCGATCCCAAAGCCGAAATTGATTTGCTTAGGGCCGAAATTTATGGCGCAAAGGCCGACATTCCGTTCCACAAGATTACTGCTGTAACTCGCTTTTCAGAACGCGTCTGGGAGACCGGCTGATGGTGGCACGGCACACATATCTGGTGACCAGCCGCCTGGTGCGACGTCACGCACTCCTTGAGGCTGCGCGGGTGAGCGCGCATGGTCGGCAGATTCTAAGCCCGGCGCAAGCTGCGGGCCGGCTGGCAGGCGGTTTCCTGCAGGCAATTGAGCGCGAAACGCTCAAGTGTCCGTCGTCAGAGTTTTTGGAACAGACTTCAGCTTGAGCTAAGTGAGTGCCTGGCTCATCTGGTTTGTTATGTTAGGCGGCGTATCTGCGATGTTGCAAGCGCCGGGTCTGTAGCGTGTTTCGTTTGATCCTTTCTCTTTGTAGCAAAATGGATTGCCCACGCCCGAAGTAGACGTCGGCAGGTGTCAGGTTACTCAGGCTTTCGTGATAGCGCTGATGGTTAT
>JAJFHP010000059.1 GCA_021775555.1 Hyphomicrobiales bacterium
TACGGTCGGTGATATACCCTTGCGCGATGCCATTCAGGCTGAGGCCCATGCCGGGCCGGTTAAATGAAATTCGGTCCGGATCAAGGGTAACAGCACGGCAATCAACTAGCTCGAGGGCGCCTGCAATCTGCCTGGCGGAAGGCCCCTGATCCTGTTCTGGATGGTGCGCGAAATGCTGTGCATACAGCACCCATAAAGGCTGAATGGTCGGATCGAATGCACCGCCCGTGGCTGCGCTGATCCCCTTCGCCGAACTTACAAGGCGGATGAGGTCTGGGGGGGGATTGCGAATCTCACCAAACTTGTTGAGCCGTGAAATCGCGGACTTCCTCTGGTGCAGGCTGAACACTGCTTCCAGCCGGCGCAGCTCGGTAACTGCTCGCCACAGGATCCCCGTCCCTTCTTCGCGGTTTGTTGAATAGAGCCTGATTTCCGCAGGCGCACCGAGTGCAATACCGCGCCATGAGACAGGTTTAAACCCGTCCATCGCTGCGATCCCCGTTGAGGTCATCAGTGTCGAACCACAAGCAGCGGCTGAAATTTGCAGCAACCGGCGGCGCGTGATCGGTGTTATGCGCTGCATCAGCTTTTTCCACCCTTCTTCATTGCGCCATGGTGGCCAATATGCGGGCCATCTTTCGCCGGAACACTGTCATCGCCCAGCACATAGTCCGAGGGCACTTTCGAGAAACTGACGACATACCCGCCATGTTGGGCGGCGAAGGCAGCGGCAGCCTCACCGGTTCCAAACGGGACGGTCTCCTTCAGTCCCATACCTCCTTTGCGCGCGCTGTCGAGTACGAAATATGCCTTTCGGGCGTCGATCCAGGTTCCAGCCTCCGGCGACTTCCAGGTGACACTCCGGCCCATATCGTTGACGTAGACGGCACTGATATTTTTGGCTTCACCCGGCAATGTCATGAAGGCAAATGCATCGCGTACAGAGGCAAACCAGACCGGCTCTTTGCTGCCTTCCACAAATATCTGCGCTTTGGGACCAACATGGTCCGCCACGATCATCCCGCAATAATGGCCAATCGCATTACGTGTCAGTTCCTGTGGTGCCGGCAATTCGGCGTCCAATTCACCGTAGCAGCCCGAAAGCCCCAGCATCGCAACCATGCACAGAATAGAATTAAAAGCAGCTCGTCTCATGGCTCCAACTTTCCAAAACGCAGGCAGACCAAAAGGCCTGCCACCACGGCCCATGCCGCCATTGCACAAAGAGCCAGGGATGGGGCTGGCGCTGATGTCATGGTCGAACCCGCAAGGCCAGCAACGATGCTGACGCTATCGAACTGGGTCAGGTTGAAGACGCGGAAAGCGTCCGCCGGATTCAGGATCAACAGGCTTGAGAAAACCCTCTCGCCGACCACATGGGATTCGTCCGCCATGAGTATGCCGAGAAGTACCAGGTCGTATAAGAGGACCATGGCCAGCCAGAGCCCGACTGCCAGACCTGCAGCCGTCGCACGTTCCTTGGCGAGCACGCTGAGCAAGTAGCCCAGCATCAGAAAAACGGCACCCAGCAATATCGAGCTGCCAATCAATGCAAACAGGGCGAGGAAATCTCCTGGGGCTGTATCAGAGAGCGTGGAAACAACCGAGGCGGCTGCGCCGAATCCAATGAGGATGGCGACTGCGAGGATGGCAAGATGGCCGAGAAACTTGCCGACAATCATCTGCCAGCGCGATACCGGATATGTCAGCAGCAAGAGGAGAGTGCCGCGTTCAGCTTCTCCGACGATTGCATCATAGGACAGCATGAGCGCAATCAGGGGAACGAGATAGACCGACAGGCTGGAAAGGCTGGCCACAATTATACTGAGACTCGTGCCATTGGTCGTGCCGACCGGTGCCGAGCCGAGAAAGGCCACGCCGAAAGTAAGGCCAGCCAGCAGCAGTATGGCTGCTGCAACCCAGCGGTTGCGCAGCCCGTCACGAAATTCCTTCACGGCGAATATGATGGCAGCTCTCATTTGCACCCATCCTCCGCGGTGATATGCGCGTAGATATCATCAAGGCGCGATGAGTGAACCTCAATATCCGTGACGGGTATGTCAGAGCTCAAAATCTCCTGGACCAGTAACATCTTCTGGTCTTCCGGGCAGGCCAGCTCGACAAAACCGGCACCGGCGGGTGTCACTTTGCATCGCTTAGAGAACTGCCGGACCACGGATTGAACCTTGCCGGGTGGCAGCGTTAGCCTGATATGAACTGACAAACCGGCCTTGTTCTGAAGCTCGCTCAAAGTGCCGAAAGCCGCAAGACTGCCACTGTGCAGAATGGCGTACCGGTCAGCGCGCGCTTCCAGCTCGGTGAGCGCGTGGGATGCAATGACGATGGTGACGCCTGCTTCACTGAAGTTGCGCAGTATATCAAAAAACTGACGGCGCAGCGCGGGATCAAGTCCGGTCGTTGGCTCATCCAGAATGAGAAGCCGCGGATTGCCAAGAAGAGCCTGAGCAAGACCAAGACGCTGCCGCATACCCTTGGAATAGGTCCTCACTCGCTTGGACGCAGCGTCGGTGAGGCCAACACGATCCAGCAGCGAAGCGCAATCAGAAGTTAGTACGCCTTTCAGCCGGGCGTAAAAGGCCAGCACTTCCGTGCCAGTCATCGCATGATGAAAGGACACATTTTCCGGCAGGAAGCCGATGTCCGCCCGAACAGAACGAAAAGCGCGCGTGGTCGGGTCCAGTCCATCGATCTCGACCGTGCCGCTGCTTGGTCGCACCAACCCGAGCATCAGCTTGAACAGTGTCGTCTTGCCAACGCCGTTCGGACCCAGCAGCGCCAGGCACTCACCTGGTCGGATATTGAGATTGATATCCTCTATGACAGGGTGTCGATCATATTGCTTCGAAACGCGATCAAGCCGGATCCGAAGACCTGTCGGCTCTTTCACCACGGGACTGGAGCGTATGTTTTCAGGTGTGGTGATCATTCTGCGGTCCGCTGCCATCTCACTGCTCCTCATGAGGCAGTGAGGCCAGCGGAAGCATCAGCGGTGCGCTATCAGTCACACCGCCGGGAAAGAGTGCCGGCAATGCCGACTGGGCCAAACGCAGGACCTGCATCGCAGGGCTCGTCAGCAACAGCTTTGCCGAAGGGTGCCTCCAGATCAGTTGATCAGCAATATCATTTGGTTTGTATGGCCGGTCCGAACGGCCATCACCGTTGAGATCAAATGCCAGGTTGTCACTCCAGTAGTTGCCACGGCCCTTATGGGACCACTCCACATGTCGGGAGCCGACATATTTGACCTGGGTGCGGTTCGCCAGGAAGGCGTTACCCGAAATGACATTGTGTTCGGAACCGGCAGTAAAATGAATGCCGATCCCGCATCCCTCAAACCGGTTGTTGAGGAACTGGTTGCGGTTGGCGTTGTAAATGAACACGCATTTTTTTGCGCCACCCTTGACGCTGTTACCTGAAAACTCCGAGCGGTTTGTATAGTTGAGTAGAATACCGTGGTCGCGGTCGCCTTCCGAGCGGTTGCCGGTCATACGAATGCGCGAAGAGTACATGATTGCGTATCCAAGGTGATTGCCTTGCGACAGGTTCCCGCTCACTTCGCTGTCATTCGTGTACATGTAATGGACGCCAAAGCGTAAATTGCGAAAACTGTTGCGCCGGAAAACATTCCGCTTGCTCGTGGTGACGAAAATACCGTCGCGCCCGCCGCTAATCTCGTTGTTCTCGACGATTGAGCCAGGCGTATTCCAGAGATGGATGCCATTGCCCCGCTCATTGAGTCGAAGATCCTGCCGGCCCTCAATCCGGTTTCCGGTCACGCGGGCATCTTCCGGACCCTTGAGATATATACCAATCAGGTTCCCGGTCAGCCTGTTGCCAGTAATGCGTGCGCGGTCTCCTTTCGGGGTCACGAATATCCCGCTGTCCTCGGTCTCCAGGAGGCCGCCGGAACCTCTCACTTCCATGTCCTGTATGGTCACATCCGGTGCATCCACCGTGATTGTTCGGCTGGCGCCGCCACCATCAAGGATGGCGCCGGGTTGGCCGCTAAGTGAAATGGGCTTGCCGATCATCACCGGGCCGTGGTGCGTCCCGGCACGCAAAATTAGTTCATCTCCGGACCCAGCAAGGGTGAGCGCCTCTGTGAGATGCCCGTTGCCCGGTTCGATAGTCCATGTTTTTGCCGCACCCGCGCATGGCATGGTCACGCTGGCTGCAAGCCAGGCCGCAAAGCCCAGAGCAGCAGCGGTGCCAGACATGCGCGGGTGCAGATGTTTCATTACGAGCTCCTTGGCTCCACAAGCATGCGGCCACGCATTTCCATATGCAGAGCGTGGCAGAACCACTGGCAATAGAACCAGTGAACACCGGGCCTGTCGGCGGTAAAGGTTACCGAGGCGGTCGCCTGCGGGGGGACCTCCATGGCAATGCCGTAGTTCGCCAAACAGAAGCCATGAGTGAGATCGTCCACATCGTCCATGTTGGTGACATAAACTGTGACCTCGTCGCCTTGCTTCACCGTGAATTTTTCAAGGCTGAAGGAAGGTGCGACCGAGTACATATAGACGCGCACCTTGTTGCCGTCCCGGATCACATGCTCGGCCGAGTCGAGATCGACCTTATCCTTCTTGGCCTGTATCCGTGCATCTTCCCACGTCGGGTCATTGCGGTCCCAGGCATTCTTCGGATTGACGATATCAGTACGGACGATGATGCAGTCATGCGGTTCGGCA
>JAJFHP010000060.1 GCA_021775555.1 Hyphomicrobiales bacterium
AGATGGTGATGCCGGGTGACAATGTGACGGTTGATGTTGAGCTGATTGTGCCGATTGCGATGGAAGCGAACCTTCGCTTCGCCATCCGCGAGGGCGGCCGCACCGTGGGTGCCGGCGTAGTGGCGGAAATAATTGAGTAGATAGAACAGATAAAACCGGATGCCTTGATTGGCAGCCGGTTTTTTACAAGGTGATAGACATGCAAAGCCAGAATATCCGGATACGGCTGAAAGCCTTTGACCACCGGGTTCTCGATGTGTCGGCAAAAGAGATCGTGAACACCGCAAAGCGCACAGGTGCTGAGGTTCGCGGTCCAATTCCGCTGCCGACGAGGATCGAGAAATATACGGTCAACAGGTCGCCGCATGTCAACAAAAAGAGCCGTGAGCAGTTTGAAATGCGTACGCATAAAAGGTTGCTCGATATTGTCGATCCGACGCCGCAAACGGTGGACGCGCTGATGAAGCTCGACCTTGCCGCTGGCGTTGATGTGGAAATCAAACTCTAACGACCGGGTTTTCCGGCGTAGTTGAGGAATGAAGCGATGCGCTCAGGCGTGATTGCACGCAAAGTTGGGATGACCCGTCTGTTCACAGAAACAGGCGAGCATATCCCTGTGACCGTGCTCCATCTGAACAATTGCCAGGTTCTCGCCCAGAGAACGGAAGAGAAAAACGGCTACACGGCTGTTCAACTCGGTTCGGGTTTGGCAAAGGTGAAAAATGTCAGCCGTGCTCAGCGCGGACATTTCGCCATAGCCAAGGTTGAGCCCAAAGCTCAGGTCGCGGAGTTCCGCGTAAGCCCGGATAATTTGATTGATATCGGCGCTGAAATTACCGCTGACCACTTTATTGAGGGACAGTATGTGGATGCCAGCGGCACCAGCGTCGGCAAGGGTTTTGCCGGTGCCATGAAGCGCCATGGATTTAGCGGTTTGCGGGCCAGTCATGGCGTGTCCATCTCTCACCGTAGCCACGGGTCCACAGGCCAGTGCCAGGACCCAGGCAAGGTGTTCAAGGGCAAGAAGATGGCCGGTCAGATGGGCAACAAGCAGATTACGACGCTCAATCTCCGTGTCGTCAAGACGGATGTTGAGCGCGGCCTGATCATGGTTCGGGGCGCTGTTCCAGGTGCCAAGGGTGGTTGGATATTGCTGCGTGATGCGGTGAAGAAGTCTTTGCCGGATGATGTGCCCATGCCGGGCGCATTCCGTGGTGGAAATAATGGCGGTGCCAAGCCCAAGACTGATTCTGAAGACGCAGACACAGATGCTCCCGAGATCGAGCAAGTGGCAGCTGAAGAGGGCGTCGAGGCGCCGGTTAAAGAGGCAACAGCTCCTGAAGCCGAAAACAAGGCTGAGGAAGCTGGCAAAAAAGATACGCCCGAGACTGAAGAAGGTCAGGATAAATGAAGGCCGATGTAACGACATTGGAGGCCAAGAAGGCGGGTACGGTCGATCTGTCCGACGACGTATTTGGCCTCGAGCCGCGTTCGGACATTCTGCATCGCATGGTGCGGTATCAACTTGCCAAGAGACGCGCTGGAACCGTATCGGTGAAGGATCGCTCCCGGATCACCGGCAGTACGGCCAAGATCATGAACCAGAAGGGTTCTGGCCGGGCGCGTCACAGCACGCGCAAGGCCAATCTGTTCCGTGGCGGTGGCAAGGCCTTTGGTCCCCAACCCCGGGATCATTCGATTTCATTGCCTAAAAAGGTGCGAGCCCTTGCCCTGCGCCATGCGCTTTCCGCCAAGGCGAAAGCGAAAGAGCTTGTTGTGCTGGACAATGCTGCATTGAAAGATGCCAAGACCGGTGCGCTAAGGAAGAAACTTTCCAAGTTGGGACTGGACTCGGCCCTGATTATCGATGGTGCCGAGCTTGAGAAAAACTTCTCACTTGCCGCGCGTAATATTGTCGGTATCGATGTGCTCACCGTTCAGGGCATCAATGTCTACGACATTCTGCGCCGCGATAAGCTGGTTCTGACCAAGGCAGCGGTTGAAGCGTTGGAGGCACGATTCAAATGAACCTCATAGACGCATATGACGTGATTGTAAGCCCGTCCATCACTGAGAAATCAACCTTGGTGTCAGAACATAACCAGGTGATTTTCAACGTTCGCCGTAATGTGACCAAGCCGCAAATAAAGGCGGCGGTCGAGCAGCTGTTCGGCGTAAAGGTCAAGGCTGTGAATACGCTGAACCGGAAGGGCAAGATCAAACGGTTCAAGGGGATTCTGGGCAAGCGTTCTGATATCAAGAAAGCCATCGTCACGCTTGAAGATGGCCAGAGTATTGACATTACGACGGGTCTATAGGCGAGACGAATAAGATGGCATTGAAAAAATATAAACCTATGACGCCTGGTCAGCGCAATCTCGTGCTGGTTGATCGCTCTCATCTCTGGAAAGGCCGGCCCGTAAAGGGGCTTACAGAAGGTCTTATCAGTAAAGGCGGGCGCAACAATGCTGGCCGGATCACGGCGCGTCGCAGGGGTGGTGGACATAAGCGTCTTTACCGGGTGGTTGATTTCAAGCGCATCAAGGTGGACGTACCGGCAACGATCGAGCGGATTGAATATGACCCCAACCGCTCCGCGTTTATCGCTCTGTTGAAATATGAAGATGGTGAGCAAAGCTACATTCTGGCACCCCAGCGCGTTGCCGTGGGAGACAAGGTGATTTCCGGCGAGCAAGTCGACGTGAAGCCCGGCAATGCCATGCCGCTGGCCAATACGCCGATCGGCACCATCGTGCACAATGTTGAAATGAAACGCGGCAAGGGCGGGCAACTTGCCCGGGCAGCTGGAACCTATGTGCAGCTTGTGGGCCGCGATTCAGGATATGCGATCCTGCGGCTCAATTCAGGCGAAACGCGCATGGTGCGCGCAGAATGCATGGCGACGGTTGGAGCGGTTTCGAATCCCGATAACTCAAATATCAAGCTGGGCAAGGCCGGGCGCAAACGCTGGATGGGCAAGCGCCCCTCTGTGCGCGGTGTGGCCATGAACCCGGTAGATCATCCCCATGGCGGCGGTGAGGGGCGCTCATCGGGTGGACGCCACCCCGTGACTCCATGGGGCAAGCCAACCAAGGGCAAGCGCACCCGCTCGAACCGCCGTACTGACAAACATATTGTCCGCAGTCGTCATCTGCGGAAGAAGAGATAGGAGCGCGCGTCCGTGTCACGTTCAGTCTGGAAAGGCCCGTTTGTCGACGGGTATCTGCTCAAAAAGGCAGAAACGGCCCGCGCAAGCGGTTCCAATTCGGTTATCAAGATCTGGAGCCGGCGTTCGACCATTTTGCCGCAATTTGTCGGGATTACCTTCGGTGTTCACAACGGGCACAAACATATTCCCGTCCTGGTGACCGAGGACATGGTCGGGCATAAATTTGGTGAATTTGCACCGACGCGCACCTATCACGGGCACACCGCCGACCGGCGTGCGAAAAGGGTTTAAGGGATATGGGTAAGGCCAAAAGAGAACGCGTATTGCCCGAGAATGAGGCAAAGGCGGTAACGCGCCTGCTGCGTATTTCGCCGCAAAAACTCAATCTGCTGGCGCAGCTCATCCGCGGCAAAAAGGTCGACAAGGCTCTGGCTGACCTCACCTTTTCGCGCAAACGTATTGCTATGGAAGTCAAGAAGACGCTGCAGTCGGCAATCGCTAACGCGGAGAACAATCACGACCTGGACGTGGACGCCCTGGTCGTGTCGCAAGCTTATGTGGGCAAAAACCTTGTGATGAAGCGCTGGAAACCACGCGCACGTGGCCGGGTTGGCCGGATCATCAAACCTTTTTCTCAGTTGACCGTTGTGGTCCGGCAGGTCGAGGAGGCCGCTTAATGGGTCAAAAAGTAAATCCAATCGGCCTGAGGCTCGGCATCAACCGGACCTGGGACTCGCGTTGGTTCGCAAACAAGGGCGAGTATGGCAAGCTACTGCACGAAGACATCAGAATTCGTGAGCGCATTCTGAACATGCGCAGCCAGGCAGGTATTTCCAAGGTCCTGATCGAGCGGCCGCACAAGAAATGCCGCATCACCGTACATACTGCACGCCCGGGCATACTGATCGGTAAAAAGGGCAGCGACATCGAGAAATTGCGCAGCGAGCTTTCGTCAATGACGGAATCAGAGGTGCAACTGAACATAGTCGAGGTTCGCAAGCCGGAAATTGACGCAACACTGGTCGCCGAAGGCATTGCCCAGCAGCTTGAGCGGCGTGTTGCTTTTCGCCGCGCCATGAAACGCGCCGTTCAGTCAGCCATGCGTCTTGGGGCCCTCGGGATTCGCATCAACTGCGCGGGACGCTTGGGCGGTGCGGAAATCGCACGCATGGAATGGTATCGCGAGGGTCGTGTGCCGCTGCACACATTGCGCGCTGATATTGATTATGGCACGGCGCTTGGACGCACAGCCTACGGTATCATCGGCATCAAGGTCTGGGTCTTCAAAGGCGAGATCATGGAGCATGATCCGATGGCCCAGGAACGCCGGTCCATGGAATCGCAAGAAGGCGGACGGATGCGCCGTGAAGACCAGGCGCCCAAGCGTTAGAGCTAACAGGCGAGTAAGAGGAATTAGAAGATGCTGCAACCGAAGCGGACAAAGTTTCGCAAGATGCACAAGGGTCGCATCAAGGGTGTCGCCAAGGGCGGGTCGAATTTGAATTTCGGCTCCTATGGTTTGAAGGCGCAAGCACCTTCGCGGGTTACCGCCCGGCAGATCGAGGCTGCTCGCCGTGCCATGACCCGGCATATGAAACGTATCGGACGCGTATGGATTCGCATCTTTCCCGATGTCCCCGTTACCAAGAAGCCGACCGAGGTTCGCATGGGCAAGGGTAAGGGCGCCGTGGAATTCTGGTGCGCTAAAGTGAAGCCCGGACGGATCATGTTCGAGATTGACGGCGTGTCTGACGCGGTGGCGCGTGAAGCGTTGCGTTTGGGTGCTGCAAAGTTGCCACTTAAGACCAAGGTCGTTGCCCGGCTGGGCGACAGCTAGCGGTATCTGGCGAGGAAGAAGAGATGAAGCCGATCGATATACAGGCCATGACGCCGGACCAGCTCACCGACGAGCTGCTGAAGCTGAAGAAAGAGCAGTTTAACCTGCGTTTTCAGGCGGCGAGCGGCCAGATGGAAAATACGGCGCGGGTGCGCCAGGTTCGCCGCGATATCGCGCGGATCAAGACGATTGAGCATGCGAAACGGATTGAGACTGCTCCAGCAGCCTCAAAAGGATAGGAACCGATGCCAAAACGAATTTTACAAGGTGTCGTAGTCAGCGACACGAATGACAAGACTATCGTCGTACGGGTCGAGAGGCGTTTCACGCATCCGCTCTACAAAAAGACCGTGCGGCGGAGCAAAAAGTATCACGCCCATGACGAAGCCAATGGGGCGAAACTGGGTGACAAGGTGCGCATTCAGGAATGCCCGCCGATCTCTAAAAACAAGTGCTGGACGCTGATAGCGGGCTGACGGCGGACGAAGGTTTTAATGCCGAGCGCGAATATCGCAACCGGTGAAGGATTTTGGCGGAACGCCAAAGGAAATAAAGGTCGAGTGCCATGATACAGATGCAGACCAATTTGGACGTTGCCGATAATTCCGGCGCGCGCCGCGTCCAATGCATCAAGGTGCTTGGCGGGTCCAAGCGCAAATATGCCTCTGTCGGCGACATCATTGTCGTCTCTGTGAAAGAGGCGATCCCGCGCGGGCGTGTCAAGAAAGGTGAAGTGATGCGCGCCGTTGTTGTGCGCACCGCAAAGGGCGTGCGTCGTGCCGATGGCAGCCTCATTCGCTTTGATCGCAATGCCGCGGTGCTGGTCAACGCACAGGGCGAACCGATTGGCACCCGTATCTTCGGCCCCGTGACCCGGGAATTGCGTACGCGCAAGCACATGAAAATCGTGTCTTTGGCGCCGGAGGTTCTGTGAACATGACCAAACTCAAAATCAGGAAGGGCGACCATGTCGTGCTTCGCACCGGCAAGGACAAAGGTAAGGGTGGCGAAGTGCTGAAAATCATGCCCAAGGAAAACAGGGCCCTCGTGCAGGGCGTGAACATGATCAAGCGTCACCAGAAGCAGACGCAGCAGCAGGACGGTGGAATCATTACTCGTGAGGCAAGCGTGCATATATCAAACCTGGCGCTTGAAGATCCCAAGGATGGCAAGCCCACCCGTGCTGGTTTCAAGATACTCAAGGATGGCAGGAAGGTGCGTTATGCAAAACGCTCCGGGGAGGTGATCGATGGCTAACGCCTATGTTCCGCGCCTCAAGCTTCAATATGAGGCTGAATTGCGTGAGGCAATGTCCAAGGAGTTTGGTTACACCAATCCGATGCAGATTCCGCGCCTGTCCAAGGTCGTTCTGAATATGGGTATCGGTGAGTCGGTGGTTGACACCAAGAAAGTGCAAGCTGCGGCCGATGACTTGGCGCTAATTTCCGGTCAGAAGCCTGTCATCGTCAATGCGCGCAAATCCATCGCCACATTCAAGCTGCGCGAGGGAATGCCTATTGGTGTCAAGGTGACGCTTCGCAAAAACCATATGTTTGAATTTGTCGACCGGCTCGTCACCATCGCCCTGCCTAGAGTGAGGGACTTCCGTGGGCTTAGCCCCAAGAGTTTTGATGGACGGGGCAATTTCGCACTCGGCATCAAGGAGCACATCGTGTTCCCTGAAATTGACTATGACAAGGTGTCTGACATCTGGGGAATGGATGTCATCGTCTGCACGACGGCACCGACCGATGATGAAGCAAGATCGCTTCTCAAGGGATTTAATTTTCCGTTCCGTACTTGAAGGTTTCACACCAGAAACCCTTCAGGAACAAGGAGACATAAGAGATGGCCAAAAAAAGCTCTATTGAGCGCAACAACAAACGCCGCAAGATGTCGGCTCAATATTCCAGCCGCCGTGCGCGTTTGAAAGAGATCGCCTGCGACCGTTCTTTGCCGGCTGAAGAGCGCTTTGCCGCGCGTCTGAAGCTTGCCCAGCTGCCGCGCAATTCCTCGCCTTCGCGCATTCGCAACCGTTGCGAAGTGACGGGCAGGCCGCGCGCGTTTTATCGCAAGCTGAGAATGTCGAGGATCTCGTTGCGGGATCTGGCCTCACGGGGACATATCCCCGGCATGGTTAAGTCGAGTTGGTAGGAGAACGCTTCCGATGACGATGACAGACCCACTTGGGGATATGCTGACACGGATACGCAACGCAGCGATGCGGAGCAAATCCAAGGTCGCTACGCCGGCTTCAAAACTCAGAGGCCGCGTTCTCGATGTGCTGCAAGAAGAAGGTTATATCCGGGGTTATGCCCAGGTTGACTATGATGGCGGCAAATCCGAGTTTGAAATCGAGCTGAAATATTATGATGGCCAACCGGTCATCAAGGAATTAAGGCGCGTGTCCACACCGGGCCGCCGCGTCTATTCCTCAGTACGAAATTTACCGACGGTGCATAATGGTTTGGGTGTCTCCATTTTATCCACGCCAAAAGGTGTTATGTCGGATTCAAAAGCCCGTACGGAAAATGTGGGTGGTGAAGTTTTGTGCAGCGTATTCTAGCTGTGCCGTTTCGGGCACGCGCTGCGTGAGAATAAAGGTTTAGGTTTATGTCTCGCACTGGAACAAAAGCGGTCGCAATGCCGGACGGCGTCAATGCGACGATTGAGGGCCAAAAGGTTTCCGTCAAGGGACCCAAAGGTGAGCTTTCCATCGTCCTTGTCGATGACGTGGAGGCTCAGATGACCGATGGAGGCATCAAGTTAACTCCGCGCGGTGAAACGAAGCGGGCACGTTCCATGTGGGGCCTGTCGCGCACACTCATTGCCAACCTGGTTGATGGCGTCACCGAAGGCTTCGAAAAATCTCTCGAGATTATCGGTGTCGGTTATCGCGCCCAGATTCAGGGCAAGAACTTGCAACTGGCGCTTGGCCTCAGTCACGACGTTAAATTCGCCATTCCTGAGGGAATAGACGTGAAATGCCCTTCGCAGACAGAAATCATTGTGTCGGGAATTGAAAAACAGAAAGTGGGTCAGGTTGCGGCAGAAATACGCCGGTTCCGCCCGCCTGAACCTTACAAGGGCAAAGGCATCCGCTATGCGGGTGAATATGTCTTCCGTAAGGAAGGCAAGAAGAAATAGCGGAGCGTTCCGATGAGCGTTGTTAAGAAGAGATTTGTGCGCCGTACAAACCGTGTGAGACGGGCGCTGAGACGTGTTGCGAATGGACGACCGCGGCTTTCCGTGTTCCGTTCGTCCAAGCACATCTATGCGCAAGTCATTGATGATGTACAAGGAAAGACGATTGCGGCAGCCTCCAGTCTGGACAAGGGTTTACGCAAGTCCAGTTCTAAGGGCTGCGACGTGAATTCGGCGCAATCAGTTGGCAAGCTGGTGGCGGAACGTGCCGTCAAGGCTGGTATCGAGGATGTGATTTTCGACCGTGGGGGATATCTCTACCATGGCCGGGTCAAGGCCCTTGCCGATGCCGCGCGTGAAGGCGGACTGAAGTTTTAAAATTTGAATTTTAAAAGGATCACGAACAGTGGGACGCAAACCTGGAAATCAACGAGGACGCCAGCAGGGACGGGGTCGCGACGATCGCGATAACGAATTTGTTGATAAGCTCGTGCACATCAATCGCGTGGCCAAGGTCGTAAAAGGCGGCCGGCGTTTCGGGTTTGCCGCACTGGTCGTCATTGGCGATCAGAAGGGCAGGGTTGGTTTTGGTCATGGCAAGGCACGAGAAGTTCCTGAAGCCATTCGCAAGGCAGCTGATGCAGCGAAGAACAATCTCATTCGCGTTCCATTGCGTGAAGGGCGCACACTGCATCATGATGTGATTGGCAGGCATGGGGCTGGCAAGGTGATCTTGCGTGCTGCACCTCCAGGCACAGGAATCATTGCAGGCGGTCCTATTCGTGCCGTATTCGAAACCCTGGGCATCCAGGATGTTGTGGCGAAATCTCTCGGCAGCTCAAACCCTTACAATATGGTGCGGGCGGCTTTCGACGCGCTGAAAAATGAAGACAGTCCTCGCGGCGTAGCTGCTCGGCGCGGCAAGAAAGCTAGCGAAATCGTCGCCCGCCGCCGCGATGGGATCGACTCGCCTGAAGCTGCGGCCGAAGCCTGATCGAGTGATGGCAGCAGACAGGTAAGGGACCAGGGAAAATGGCAGAGAATAAATCCGGAAAAACCGTGACGGTTGAGCAGATTGGAAGTCCAATCCGCCGTCCTCGGGATCAGCGTGCGACACTTGTTGGTCTTGGTTTGAACAAGGTCGGCCGCCGCCGCACCTTAACCGATACGCCCCAGGTGCGCGGCATGATCGGCAAGGTCCAGCATCTGGTCCGTGTCGTTGATGAAAAAGCTTAGGAAAATTTGCTATGCGACTGAATGACTTGAGAGATAACCCAGGTGCCACGCGGGACCGCAAAAGGGTCGGACGTGGTCCAGGCTCTGGCACGGGCAAGACAGCTGGTCGCGGCCATAAGGGGCAGAAATCCCGCTCGGGCGTTGCCATCAAGGGTTTTGAAGGCGGGCAGATGCCAATCCATCGCCGGCTGCCCAAGCGTGGTTTCAACAATTTATTCGCCAAGGATTTCAATGAAGTCAATGTTGGCAGGCTGCAAGCTGCCGTAGACAAGAAAACGCTCGATCCCAAGAAAACTGTGACAGTGGAAGCTCTCGCTGAAGCAGGCATTATTCGCAGGGTCAGAGATGGCGTGCGCCTTCTGGGTCAAGGCGAATTGAAAACGAAGCTGACAATTGAGGTTACGGGCGCCTCGGCCGGTGCGGTTAAGGCAGTTGAGAAGGCCGGTGGCAAGATTGCCATGGTTGAAATGCCAAAAAAACCGGCCCAGCCGAAGCCCGCGGAAAACAAGGACAAAGCAAAGCCTGAAGCAAAAAAGGCGAGTGCGAAAACGGCGGAAAAGAAACCCGCAAAAGCCTCGGCCAAATCTTCAGCAAAATCACCGGCTAAGACGACCAAAAAGGACTCCTAACCGGGACGGAAACCGTGTGGTTTTCAAACCGTCCCAATTCGCTGGAGCGCGCAAATGGCATCTGCTGCTGAACAACTGGTTTCCAATTTGAATTTCTCCGCCTTTTCAAAGGCAGAGGAACTCAAGAAACGGATATGGTTCACCCTTGGCGCGCTACTGATTTACCGGCTTGGCACCTACATTCCGATTCCGGGCATCAATCCCCAGGCATTGGCTGACATTTTCCGTCAAAACCAGTCCGGCATTCTGGGAATGTTCAATATGTTTGCCGGTGGCGCAGTTGGACGAATGGCTATCTTTGCGCTCAACATTATGCCCTATATCTCGGCGTCGATTATCATTCAGCTATTGACCACTGTTTCGCCCCATCTTGAACAGTTAAAGAAAGAGGGCGACCAGGGACGCAAGCAAATTAACCAGTATACGCGCTACGGCACTGTGGTGCTCGCAACGCTACAAGGTTATGGCATTGCCGTAGGCCTTGAAGGCGCTGGGAACGTGGTCACGGACCCTGGTTTGTTCTTCCGCCTAACGACGGTTATTACGCTTGTAGGCGGCACTGTGTTCCTGATGTGGCTCGGCGAGCAGATCACCGCACGCGGCGTTGGCAATGGAATTTCGCTGATTATCTTCGCCGGCATCGTGGCGGAACTTCCTTCAGCACTTGTTGGTACTATTGAACTGGGTCGGCAGGGTGCGCTGGCCACACCGCTCATTCTGGGGCTGTTTGTGATGGCTATTGGCGTCATCGCCTTCATCGTTTTCATGGAGCGCGCGCAACGGCGTCTCCTGGTGCAATATCCCAAGCGGCAAATGGGTAATCGGATGTTCCAGGGCGATTCATCGCATTTGCCACTGAAGCTCAACACAGCCGGTGTCATTCCACCGATTTTTGCGTCTTCCCTGCTTCTGTTGCCGATTACGGTTGCCAATTTCTCATCAGGACAGGGCCCGGACTGGCTGACATCCGTGACAGCCCTGGTTGGCCATGGCCAACCGCTCTATATCGTCCTGTATGTGGCGATGATCGTCTTCTTCGCCTTCTTCTACACGGCGGTTGTGTTCAACCCGAAAGAAACGGCGGACAATCTGAAGCAGTATGGCGGTTTCATCCCCGGCATCCGCCCGGGCGAACGCACGGCCGAATATATCGATTATGTGCTCACCCGGATTACGGTCATCGGCGCGGCCTATCTGGCCGTGGTATGCGTACTGCCGGAATTGCTGATTTCCTACGCCGCCGTTCCGTTCTATTTCGGCGGCACGTCCTTGCTCATCGTTGTCTCTGTGACCATGGATACGGTCGCGCAGGTGCAAAGCCACTTGCTGGCGCATCAATATGAAGGACTGATCAAGAAATCCAAGCTGCGCGGAGCACGGCGCAGATGAACCTTATTCTCCTTGGACCGCCAGGTGCTGGTAAGGGCACCCAAGCACGTATGCTTGGGGAAGCTCGCAAACTCATCCAGCTGTCCACCGGAGATATGCTACGCGCCGCAGTTGCTGCGGGTACGGAAATTGGAAAACTGGCCAAGGAGACCATGGAAGCAGGCAAGCTGGTATCAGACGACGTCGTTATCGGAATTATATCCGAGCGGATCGACGAGCCTGATTGCCGCGACGGCTTTATACTCGACGGGTTCCCGAGAACAGTCGCCCAGGCTGAAGTGTTGGATGAGCTTTTGGTTCAGAAAAACAAAACGCTTGATGCGGTTATTGAGATTAAGGTGGATGATGAACGGCTGGTCAAACGTATCACCGGGCGTTACACATGCGCAAAATGTGGCGAAGGGTATCATGAAGAGTTTCGCCGCCCGGAAAAAGACGGCATTTGCGATAAATGCGCAGGAACCGAATTTTCCAGGCGCAAGGACGATAATGAGGAAACTGTGAGAAGCCGCCTGACGGCCTATCACACGCAAACGGTTCCGCTGATCGGATATTACGGGAACAGCGGTAGATTGAAATCAGTTGACGGAATGCTTGAAATTAATTCTGTCGCAAAGCAAATAGAGGTGGCACTGACGGAACTTTAAATGGCGGCGAAAGCAAGCATTATCAAACGTTTGGCGGGTTGACGAAATCATCAGGAATCCGCTAGAAATCATTTCTCTTGTACTGGAAAAATGAATCGGTCCCGGGAGCGCGGCAGCTACCGGAAACCGATAATTTTGCGTTTGCTGATTTGTCATTCCATTTCAAGGACTTAAGAACCGTCACGCGCTGCGTTTCAACGGAGATATACGAGAGTGGCCCGAATTGCTGGTGTAAATATTCCGACGAACAAGCGCGTGGAAATCGCGCTGACCTATATTCATGGCATTGGCCGCACCCTTGCAAAGCAGATTTGCGAGAATGCGTCCATTCCCTATGAGCGCCGGGTCAATCAGCTTTCCGATCAGGAAGTCATCCAGGTTCGGGAGATGATCGACCGCGACTACATAGTCGAGGGTGATTTGAGACGTGAAACTTCGATGAACGTCAAGCGGCTGATGGATTTGGGCTGTTACAGGGGCTTGCGGCACCGTCGTGGACTTCCGGTGAGGGGGCAACGCACGCATACCAATGCCCGCACCAGAAAAGGTCCGGCCAAACCGGTCACGGGCAAAAAGAAATAGAGTTCAAGCTGGTTCGGCCTGTTTTGAGTGTGTTGCTGGAGCAGGTGCGGATTGAGACGAGAGATTTTTAGACATGGCTAACGAAAAAACCCGCGTCAAACGCCGCGAGAAAAAGAACATCACTTCTGGCGTGGCGCATGTCAGCGCGACCTTTAACAACACCATGATCACAATCACCGATGCACAGGGCAATACAATTTCCTGGTCGTCAGCTGGTGCGCAGGGGTTTAAGGGATCACGCAAATCCACACCTTTCGCGGCCCAGATGGCAGCAGAGGATGCCGGTAAAAAGGCAATGGAACATGGCATGAAGAACCTCGAAGTAGAGGTTCGCGGTCCCGGGTCAGGCCGGGAATCAGCCCTAAGGGCATTGCAGGCTGCTGGCTTTGTTATCACGTCAATTCGTGACGTGACGCCAATTCCGCATAACGGCTGCCGTCCTCGTAAACGGCGCCGCGTCTAGAGTGTTTTAATGCCGCGGCATGGGCTGCGGTTTATCATTGGTTACCCAGCATTCGTGTCGCTCCTTCCAGACTCGAAATGCCGGGAAGAATAGAAGGGTGCTTAGGTGCTTCAGAAAAATTGGCAAGATCTGATTAAGCCCACCAAGCTGAACATCACCGCGGGACGCGAGGCTGACCGTACAGCCGTCGTCGTTGCGGAGCCGCTTGAACGCGGTTTTGGTCTCACGCTTGGTAATGCGTTGCGACGCGTGCTGCTGTCTTCATTGCAGGGATCTGCAATTACATCGGTACATATCGATGGTGTGCTGCACGAATTTTCATCGATTCCCGGTGTGCGCGAAGATGTGACAAACATCGTTCTCAACATCAAGGAAATCGCCTTGCGTCAGCATTCGGAGGGCGTCAAGCGTCTGGTGCTGAAAAAAGAGGGCCCTGCAGTGGCAACCGCCGCTGATATTGAGGGGACTTCTGATGTAGATATCCTCAATCCCGATCATGTGCTGTGCACGCTTGATGAGGGTGCCTCGATCCGAATGGAATTCACCACTGACACGGGCAAGGGCTATGTGCCTGCCGATCGAAACCGGCCCGACGATGCACCCATTGGCCTGGTGCCCGTCGACAGTCTGTTCAGCCCGGTGACAAAGGTTTCCTACCGCGTTGAGAACACCCGCGAAGGGCAGATCCTCGACTATGACAAGCTCATCATGGAAGTTGAGACCGATGGCTCGATTAATCCCGATGATGCCGTCGCTTTGTCCGCGCGTATACTTCAGGACCAACTCGCGATCTTCGTCAACTTCGAAGAACCGAAAAAAGAGACGGTGGAAGAGCGCCAGCCCGAGCTCGAATTCAGTGCGGCGCTTCTCAAGAAGGTGGATGAGCTGGAATTGTCGGTTCGTTCTGCCAACTGCTTGAAAAACGACAATATCGTATATATCGGTGATTTGATTCAGAAGACGGAAGCCGAAATGCTCCGCACCCCGAATTTCGGGCGCAAGTCGCTGAATGAAATCAAGGAAGTACTCGCTGGAATGGGCCTTCATCTCGGTATGGAAGTGCCTAATTGGCCGCCGGAAAATATCGAGGAACTGGCCAAGCGTTTTGAGGACCATTACTAGACCGCAGCGACGCCTGAATTAGCGTCCCCGCGCAGGAGAAAGTAGCCATGCGTCATCGTCGAGCTGGCCGTAAACTGAACAGGACCGCGAGTCATCGCCGGGCCCTGTTTGCTAACATGGCCGCAGCCTTGATCAAGCACGAACAGGTTGTCACGACATTGCCGAAAGCCAAGGAGCTTCGCCGTGTCGTGGACCGGCTTGTTACACTCGCCAAGCGCGGCAATCTGAACTCGCGCCGTCTGGCCGTTGCACGGGTGCGCGATGAGCTTATGGTCAAGAAGCTGTTTGATATTCTTGGCCCCCGCTACAAGGAACGTTCAGGTGGTTACACCCGCGTTCTCAAGGCCGGTTACCGCTATGGTGATTCAGCACCGATGGCGGTTATCGAGCTTGTCGATCGGGACCTCGAGGCACGCGGACAGGATTCAGGACCGACTCAGGACAGGGATGAAGACGACGATACCGGCGATCAAGCCGCGGCTTGACGGGTTTTGTTCATCGGTGTTTTTGGGGCGGCGTTTGTGCCGCCCTTTTTTGTCCGCGAATCCTGTATCCCGATAGTGGTTTTTGAACGATATTTCTGTCGCTATGAAAGGCTGCTCAAAACCGGTAAATTTGACGAGTTCCAGGAGATGAGGATCAAGAGTTTGAAACTTCCGTGGATCAGATATTTTTCGGTCATACTGGCGATAGCAGTTCTTGCAGCGTCAGGCTTGACCAACTCATTGAACGCGCAGCAGCGCCGCATTCCGTCAAGTAGCACCGAAGTCCGTCTTTCCTTTGCGCCGGTAGTAAAACGGGCGGCTCCGGCGGTTGTAAATGTCTATGTACGCAGGGAGGTCAGCAGGCGCTCCTCACCATTCATGAATGATCCCATCTTTGGACGGCTATTCGGGCGAGGTTTCGGTCCCCCTCGTAAAAGAGTGGAGAATTCCCTTGGATCTGGTGTCATAGTTAGTCCCGATGGGGTCATCGTCACCAATCACCATGTGATCAAGGCGCGTGGTCAGTCCGAGATCAAGGTCGCATTGTCCGACAAGCGGGAATTTCCAGCCAGTGTGATCCTTAAAGATGAGCGCACTGATCTGGCCGTGCTCAGGCTCGACGCGCCTGGCGTGACATTTCCATTTCTGAAGTTTGAAGATTCCGAAGGCCTGCAAGTTGGCGATATCGTACTGGCCATAGGTAATCCGTTTGGTGTCGGTCAAACGGTAACGAGTGGTATTGTTTCCGCTCTTGCTCGTACACGAGTTGGTATTTCGGATTACCAGTTTTTCATCCAGACCGATGCGGCTATCAACCCGGGAAATTCCGGCGGGGCACTTGTTGACGTGGAAGGCAGGCTCGTTGGCGTCAATACAGCTATTTTCTCCAAGACTGGCGGGTCGCATGGTATCGGGTTCGCCATACCCTCAAATATGGTGAGCCAGGTCGTAAAATCGGCCTTGCAGGGCAACGAGATCAAGCGGCCCTGGTTTGGCGCAACGTTACAGAGAGTAACACCTGATATTTCTGAATCTCTCGGTCTCGACCGGCCCGCAGGTGCTCTGATAAAGCAGGTGAGAAAAAATAGCCCCGCCTCTCAAGCAAAATTGCGTCCAGGCGATGTCATCGTCGGCGTAAACGGAAAACAGGTTTCCGATCCCACGGCATTTCGCTACCGTTTTTCAACCAAGCCACTTGGCGGATCAGTTCCCCTTGGCATTGTGCGTGATGGAAGCGCCATAACCCTCTCCGTGCCGCTGCGCGAAGCGCCAGAAATTCCATCGCGTAATGAAACTAAACTTGATGGTCAAAATCCTTTCGCCGGTGCGAATGTGGCCAACCTGTCTCCAAAGCTCGCGGAGGAGCTTTCAATCGATGAAGAGGCTTACGGCGTTATCGTTCTCAACATTCACCGCCAATCACCTGCTGGTAGAACGCGGTTCCTTCGACCGGGGGATATCGTCGTTGCCGTAAACGGCGAGAGGGTGGAGACGGTCCGGCATCTTTCAAAACTTCTGAACCTGCGCACGCACCGATGGAGAGTCAGTCTCAGGCGCAAGGGGCGTATTCTTAATGTCGAAATTGGCGGCTGATAAATGGCGCACTCAGAAACAGCTTCACTTTTCGAGGCAGGCGGATTAGCCGATAGCGCACCGCGCCCGCTGGCGGATAGGCTGCGGCCAAACCGTCTTGGGGATGTTGTGGGGCAACCGCATTTGCTCGGAGTTCAGGGCATACTCACACGGATGGTCGAGGCGGGCCGTCTCTCATCGGTCATGTTCTGGGGACCGCCAGGATCTGGTAAAACCACTATTGCTAGGTTGCTCGCAGAACATACAGACCATCATTTCGAGCAACTGTCGGCGATCCAGTCAGGTGTGCAGGATCTGAGAAAACTGTTCGAGGCTGCGCGAACCCGCAGGCAGGATGGTATTGGAACAGTGCTGTTCGTAGACGAGGTGCATCGTTTTAACAGATCTCAACAGGATTCATTTCTGCCCGTCATGGAGGACGGGACGATCGTGCTCATAGGTGCTACGACCGAAAACCCGTCTTTCGAACTGAACTCCGCTCTCTTGTCACGCTCCAGCGTGCTCACGCTGAATCGTCTCGACAATGAGGCGCTTGAGATGTTGCTTGGCCGCGCCGAAACTGAGGAGAAGAGAAAGCTTCCGCTTGAACCAGATGTTCGCGACGCGTTGAAAACCATGGCAGATGGTGATGGGCGCGCTTTACTGAATCTGGTGGAAGAGGTTTTAATTGCCACCAGGGCTGAGTGCGCTCCATTGACCCTGGCCGAAATGACAGAGCTGGTGCAGCGTCGTGCACCTCTCTACGACAAGGGGCAGGATGGGCACTACAATCTGATAAGCGCCCTGCACAAATCAGTGCGTGGTTCTGATCCCGATGCAGCACTTTACTGGCTGGCACGGATGTTTGCCGGCGGTGAAGACCCGCTCTATATCGGGCGACGACTGGTGCGCATGGCGGTTGAAGACATTGGCATGGCAGATCCGCAGGCCCTGGTGCAGACCAATGCGGCAAAGGACGCTTATCATTTCCTTGGGAGCCCCGAAGGCGAACTTGCTCTGGCGCAGGCGACTGTTTATCTGGCCATGGCACCCAAGTCCAATGCCGCTTATGCCGCCTTCAAGTCAGCAGGACGGGCCGCACGCGATGGCGGTTCCCTTCCGCCACCCAAGCACATCCTGAATGCGCCCACGCAGATTATGAAAGATGAAGGATATGGCACGGGATACGAATATGACCACAATGCGCAAGGGGGTGTTTCCGGGCAGAATTATTTCCCGGAGGGTGTAGCCCCGGAAGACTATTATCAACCCACGGATCGCGGCCTGGAGCTTGAAATAGGCAAGCGTCTCGCAGAATGGCGCAAGTTGCGCAGCGCCAGAGAACGGCAATCATGAAGATGGTGCTCATGGCCGCCATGGGCGGTGCCGTTGGCGCTGGCGCGCGCTATCTCGTTGGCGTTGGTGCACTACGGTTTATTGGACCCGGATTTCCATGGGGGACATTGATCGTCAATGTGGCCGGGTCGCTCATCATGGGGTTGCTGATCGCATCCTTCGCCCTGCGTTATTCCGTCTCCAACGAAGTGCGTACGTTCCTCGCAACCGGCATTCTTGGCGGCTTCACCACATTTTCCGCCTTCTCTCTTGATTTTGCGGTGCTGATGGAGCGCAAGGCTCAAGGGTTGGCTCTGGTGTATCTGGGGGCGTCTGTCGGCCTGTCCATCCTTGCCCTGTTTGCCGGTCTGTATCTCGCCAGGACACTCTTTCAATGAGCGATGTTGAGCTGGTGGAAGTGGTCTCAACGGAAACCGGAATGCGGCTCGACCGCTGGTTCAAGGCGCACTATCCAGCCCTGAGACACGGAGCCCTGCAAAAACTGTTGCGCACGGGCCAGGTCCGCTTGGATGGCGGTCGCGCCAAAGCTAATGTTCGACTGGAAGCTGGACAGAAAGTGCGGGTGCCGCCCATGCACATAACCGGTAACACACGAAGCCCCGCTGCTACACGCTCACCCCTTTCAGAAGAGGATGCGCGTTTCATTCAGGGTCTTGTTATTTACAAGGACCGCCACGTCCTGGCGATCAACAAGCCGGCCGGTCTTGCCGTCCAGGGAGGGACAAAGACAAGCCGGCATGTGGATGGCCTGCTCGATGGATTGCAATTTGACGCTGAAGAGCGGCCGCGCCTTGTGCATCGGCTGGATAAAGACACCAGCGGCGTACTTCTGCTGGCGCGGGATCGGGCAACCGCATCAACCCTTGGAAATGAGCTGAAAACACACGAAGCCCGTAAAACCTACTGGGCGCTTGTGAATGGTGTGCCATCTCCGCAGCGCGGCGAGATAGTTTTGCCACTGTTAAAAAAGGGTGGGGCACAGTCCGAACGGGTACAGGTGGTGGATGAAGATGAGATCGGCGCAAAATATGCGCTAACCCGTTACGCGGTGATTGAGCCTGCTGGGAGTAAACTCTGCTGGGCAGCCTTGTGGCCGCTGACCGGGCGCACCCACCAGCTGCGCGTTCATATGGCAGCAATTGGCCACCCGGTTGTAGGCGATGGGAAATATGGGGGAGCGGAGGCGCATCCAGGTGGAGAAATAGAGGCGAAGCTCTATCTGCACTCACGCAAAATAGAGATTTCGAATCCATCAGGCAGGGGTCGGTTGAAAATTATGGCTGATCTGCCCGGCCATATGCGCAAAACATGGGGCCTGTTCGGGTTTGACCCCGGTTTGGAAGACGAGCTTAGCGAGGAAGAATTTTAGGACATGGCCCGGAAGCTCGTAATTTTTGATTGCGACGGCACCCTTGTGGACAGCCAGCATCTGATCGTGGCAGCCATGGAGCAGGCCTTTGAGGCGGTTAAACGCCCGCCGCCGGCAAGAGAGGCAATTCTTGGTATTGTCGGGTTGTCTCTGCCCGAAGCCATTGGGCGGTTAACGGATGGAGAAGGCGAGGAAACCGTTTTGAAGATCAGAGACGGTTACCGGGACGCCTTTGGTG
The DNA here is from genome assembly GCA_021775555.1 of Hyphomicrobiales bacterium. GTDB lineage: Bacteria > Pseudomonadota > Alphaproteobacteria > Rhizobiales > Methyloligellaceae > UBA2767. Next base: position 19,239 of record JAJFHP010000060.1, read on the forward strand.
CAATGCGCCAGGATCCGAAACATAATGAGCCCATGTATGAGGGCGCGCGCGATGCGGTCCTTCAATTGGCGCAGGACAAAACAATTGAACTTGGTATTGCGACGGGCAAATCTCGCCGTGGTGTCGATAACTTGCTTGAACGGTTTGATCTCACCCACTGTTTCACAACCATCCAGACAGCCGACGATGCGCCGTCCAAACCCCATCCCGGCATGATCGCGCAGGCCCTTGCCGAGACTGGCTCACAGGCCGCGCACGCCGTGATGATTGGAGACACCACGTTCGATATGGAAATGGCCCGCAATGCCGGGGTCAATGCTATTGGTGTGTCGTGGGGGTATCACCCGGTGCATCTTCTGACCGAGCATGATGTCCATGGTATCGCCGAGAATTATGCGCAGTTGCTGACCATGCTGGACGGCATGTTCGCAGCCAAAAGCGCGGCCGAGTGACGGTTCCGTGTCTGAAAGCCCGCTTCCCAAACGTTTTTACAAAACGGTCACTCTCGAGGAGGGGCCGGGCGGGGTCTCAATCCTGCTTGATGGACGGGTTGTGCGCACGCCCGCGCGTGCTGAGCTTTGCGTCCCTGGCAAGGCGCTGGCTGAGGCAATCCTAGGCGAATGGGACGCCCAAAAGGAGACTATTGATCCGGCTGCAATGCCGATCACCAAACGCGCCAATACGGCGCTTGATCGCGTTCGGGGTCGCGAAGTTGAAGTGGTGCGGGAACTTGTCGAATATGGCGAAGCTGATCTGCTGTGCTACCGGGCTGAAAGCCCGGAGGATCTCGTCCAGTTGCAATGCACCCATTGGGATCCTGTTCTGGCGTGGATGAAATCAAACATCGGCGCAGATTTTAAAACACAGAAAGGAGTTTCCCATATTGCACAACCGGAGCAATCCCTGGCGCTAGTCAGTGGTGCATTCGCTGCATTTGATGCTTTTGAACTCACGCCTCTACACACCATGACAACGCTGACAGGCTCGGCATTACTGGCATTGGCGCTTGCAAGGGGCCATTTGGATGCTGATCAGGTCTGGGACGCGGCCCATGTGGATGAAGACTGGCAAATCACGAAATGGGGCGAGGATGCGGAAGCGAAGGCGCGTCGTGCAATACGCCGCTCCGAGTTGGACATGGACACTGCATTCCTGGCGTTAGTGCGGTCATAGCTGCGTCACTTCGCTTCAGCGATGCCTCGTGCTATTCACGTTTATGTTGTGACACTGTCACAAACCAACGGGGCATGACTAAATGAAAGAAATCATCGACGAACTGGAACAGCGCCGCGCCAACGCACGGCTGGGGGGTGGGCAGAAACGTATCGATGCCCAGCATAAACGCGGCAAGCTTACGGCGCGAGAGCGCATTGAATTGTTGCTGGATGAAGGCTCGTTCGAGGAGTTCGATATGTATGTCGAACACCGCTGTACTGATTTCGGCATGGAGGACCAAAAGTTTCCTGGCGATGGCGTAGTCACCGGGTGGGGCACCATCAATGGCCGCGTGGTTTACCTGTTCGCCAAGGATTTCACCGTGTTTGGCGGCTCTCTCTCGCGCACCCATGCAGAGAAGATCAACAAGGTTCAGGATATGGCGCTGCGCAACCGCGCGCCGATTATCGGCGTGTTTGACGCAGGCGGTGCACGCATCCAGGAAGGTGTCGATGCGCTTGGCGGTTATGGCGAGGTGTTCTGGCGCAATGTTCAGGCGAGTGGTGTTATCCCGCAAATCTCCATCATCATGGGGCCATGCGCCGGCGGTGACGTTTATTCCCCGGCTATCACTGATTTCATCTTCATGGTGAGAGACACGAGCTACATGTTCGTGACGGGGCCCGATGTTGTAAAAACCGTCACAAACGAAGAGGTGAGCGCGGAGGAGCTTGGCGGGGCCAGCATTCACACCACGAAATCTTCCATTGCCGACGGGGCTTACGAAAATGACGTGGAGACGCTTCTTCAAATTCGCCGTCTGATGGACTTCCTGCCCTCCAGCAACATCTCCGGCGTGCCAGAGTTGCCCACGCGCGACAAGCCTGACCGGGTGGAAAATTCACTTGATACGCTGATCCCCGACAATCCGAACCAGCCTTACGACATCAAGGAACTGATTCAGAAGGTGGCTGATGAAAGGGACTTCTTTGAAATCCAGGAAAATTACGCCAAGAATATCGTGACCGGGTTCGGTCGTATGGAAGGGCGCACAGTTGGCTTCCTCGCAAATCAACCCATGGTTTTAGCCGGCGTGCTAGACTCGGATGCTTCGCGCAAGGGTGCGCGCTTCGTGCGGTTTTGCGACTGCTTCAGCATTCCGATTATCACCTTTGTCGACGTGCCCGGGTTCCTTCCCGGTACAGCTCAGGAATATGGCGGGCTGATCAAGCATGGTGCGAAGCTGCTGTATGCATACTCTGAAGCCACTGTTCCCAAGGTTACGGTGATCACGCGCAAGGCCTATGGCGGGGCGTATGACGTTATGGCATCAAAGCACATCCGTGCGGACATCAACTATGCCTGGCCATCTGCCGAGATTGCTGTGATGGGTCCAAAGGGGGCGGCGGAAATTCTCTATCGTTCCGAGCTTGGCGACAAAAAGAAGATCGCCAATCGCGTCAAGGACTATGAGGACCGCTTTGCCAATCCGTTCATCGCGGCGGAACGCGGGTATATCGATGAGGTGATCCTGCCCCGCAATACGCGGATGCGCGTCGCCCGCGCCCTCAACATGCTGCGCACAAAGAAGACCGAAAACCCGTGGAAGAAGCACGGGAATATGCCTTTGTGAGGAAGTGGGAAAAGTGAGATTCCCAGAGTCCGCTTTACACCCGAAAGCGGACATTATTTCGCACCGCATCAAATGTCTGCTTTGTGCCAAAAGCGGACATTGGGCTTCTCTGCTTTATGAGCAGAAGGGGAGGATAGTTTCAGCCGTCTCTCAGCTTGAGGTGTATGTCAGGCGGGAGTCGGCCGCATTCTCAGTCGAAAAACCCTTTGTCCTCGAGCCACCAGCGCAGGTAGGCTGACACCGACATCGGGCCTGCCCTCATCCTGACGGCGTCGTATTCCGCTGCGCTGAGGCGCACAAGCAACTGCCTCTGGACCAGCTCTCGCACCTGTAATCCCGGCCGCGACGGCGCATCCTCCCGCCGGTGCAGGTTGCCCGGCGATGCGCGGTCCCTTGTCAGCGGGATGTTTACCTGGAGCTTGCCGCTGTAGGCGGAGAAGTCATTGTCCCCGATGCCGTCATAGGACACCTTGGCGCCCAGCGAGATGCCGCTGGGGAGAGTCAACCGCACACCGCCATCCACCTTGGCGCGCAGGTCGTTGCCGCCGGCGACCGTGTTGCCCAGGGTGAGAGGCCCGGCATCGTCGAAGTCCCACAGCCCTGTGATCGAGGCGTGAGGCTCGATGATCGTGCCGTTGGCCGCCTGGTGCCGGTAGCTGAACTCCGGGCCGAAGCTGAGCCGGCCTAGCGTTACGCTCTGCCCGGGGATGAAGATGCCGAGCGAGTTGGTGAAGCTCTTCTGCTCCTCCTTGATGTATTTTACCGCCACGCTCGGCGAGATCCGCAAGCCCCCGAGCTGATAGTTGCCCGTCAGCCTTGCGGTCGCCAGCAAGCGAGTTGTATCGAAACTGTCCTTGGTGAGGCCTATCAGATTGATCTCGTTGTCAGACGTGCCCCAGGCGCCACGGGCGTCGAAGAACAGGTTTTCTCTCAGCTTGGCGCTCACATAGGGTCCGGCCATCCATCCCTTGCCTTCGACGTTGGAGCCGAGACGCGTCGAGTCGTCCTGCGCCGAGTCGAACTGGGCCAGCACGCCGATCAGCAGCGCCGGGTTGATCAGACGGTCGGCGCCCACGTAGAACACGCCCAGATGACCGTTGCGATCACCCCCTCCCGTGTCGTCGTGGAAGCCGGTGTAAGTGCCGTCTACCCAGACATCGATGCCATCGAGAGCCGGAGCAGACTGTGTCGGGGTGGCCATTTGCCCGAGGGACATGGCGTGTCCCTGGGCCTTGCTCCGGCGGCGTTGATCCGCCGCGGCGTTGGAGCGCGCAACCTGGCTCAGGCTGGTCGAGAAGCTGAGATTGGGGGCGACGCCATCTCCGGAGACGGCGAGATTGTAGGGTATCGCCGGACCGCCGGCGAAGCTCGTGCCGGTGCCCTGGCCCCCGTTCGGCCCCGCGAGACGACTATGGATGCGGCCGCGGTCCGGCTCGGCCTCGAGCAGCATGTCGGAGCGGCGGTGCAGGAACGTCGCGATGCGCTCCTGGGTCTCCTGGCGCACGTCGGCAGCGACGTTTGAGGTTGCAACGGTGCCCCCAAAGAGACCCCCTGTCAGCGTCCCGGGGGAGAGGGTATAGACGTCATTCACGCGCACCAGCGTCGCCGTGTATGAGATTAGCGCACCGCCCGGACCGGCCGGCGCAGACACGAAGAGAGTGCAGGTGCTGAAATTGGCCAGGGCCACTTCTACGAGAGTTGTTCCAACTCCGTTGATTGTTGCGCCGGGACACGTTGCCGTGGTTATGGCGGCACGCGAAGTGGCGCCCGTGGGAGCGAAGACTATTTTGACCGGGTTTGTCCCTGCAGGTCTTGGTGCGTCGTCGGGGGCCCATATTCTGAATATTACGGTAGTCGTGCCGGGGGGCGCGAATGGATTGAAATCGATGTTGACTGTAGTGGCGTTGTCGTACTCCAGGCCGGCAAGTCCTCCTGTGGTGTTGGCGGATTGACAAATGACACCAGGCGTTATCTGCCCGCTAAGTCGTGGTATCTCGCCAGCGACTGCTGTGGGTGTGGGACAGGACGTTTGCGCCAAGGCCGGGTCAGGCATAGACAGCGCGCACAGGATCAGGGCGAGGCCCGCCACCAGATACCGTGTGATCCATGACCTCACGACATTCTCCCCCGTTCGCCCAACTGCGCCAGTGCCGGAGGTATGGGGTTGAGAAGCGGCCGGAGCGGCCAGGCGTCAGCGTCCGCCGGAAAATCCCGGCGGCGGCGACACAGCCAGCCATAGGTTTGCAAGAGATGGATTTGCGAGAGTAAGTCCTGGGATGTCGGATCGCTCGTGAAGGCAGTCGGAGGCCCGAGGCGGTCCTTCGTCGGCCACAGCACAGACGCGAATGCGGGCGCGGGCGCACCACCCTTGCGTTCCAGTCTAGCCTGCCCCTCCGGGGCGGCACCGACCGTCATCCAGCACACGACATCCCCCCAACGCGTCGGCCCGAAGGCCTGAGTACAAATCGACGAGCCTGATCCGGAAGGTGCAAGTCCCCCCAACGACAAGCGGCATCCAGCCGCCTGACCGCAGACCACGCCATCTAGCCCAAGATTAGATCATCTTGCCAGAAACGCAATCATCCCGCCCAAGACTTGATCAATTGAGCGTGAATTCTTCCCGAGAACTGCGGCCAAAGGCGTTGTCACATTAACGGTGGCCGGACATGCCTTTAGCCGCCGAATGTCGCCGTTCATGCCGCAGCGGTCAAGGGCGTGCTCTGACGACAGGTACGCCTGAAGACTTTGTGAAATTTTTCAGCTACTTCGATCCATCCAGTAAGGAGCCAATCCCTCTGACGATCCGCTAGACATACAATCAACTTCATCGTTCTCTAGGGTCGCAATCCTGAAAATGATGAGTTGTGAGGGCGGTAGAAAATTATTGGCTCATGTCCGCTTTGGCACATCGCGATGCTGGTGCCTATTTGGTCAACAGCCTGGAACTTACAGTCCTTGTGTTTACAGCGCTCCCGTGATGATGCTTGGAAACGCTCTCCAGTCAAATGGCATGATGCGGTCGCGGCAATTATGCAAGTGTGTATCGTAGCAGTTTTGACCCCAGACAGCCCAATAGATAGGATACATATGTATTGGCCAGTTCATTGGCTGCTATAGACAAGATACGGAGTCAGAAGAAGAAACGAAAACAACAATATTGACTGAAGTCAATTACGTTCTCAGTCGACTGACGATCTGTTGGGTAAAAAATTACTGGGGAGTAATCGTCATGTTTTATTGGGGCAGTTATGTTGCAAACTTCCAAGCGGGAAGGTCAACGAGGCGAGGTTCAGCGTCCGCACTGCTGGTTCAGTTTCTGGCCATCATGGTTGTCGCGTTCCTGACGCTAACAACGGGTTCACGTTCTGCCAGCGCACAGGCCTGTCAGGATGGCTTAACAGTCTCCTCAACAGAGTGCGGCACAAATGCTGAGACTGCCCTTGCGCCCCGTGCTACCGCGGTTGGCTTTGGCGCGGACGCCAACCAAGATTCCGCAACGGCGCTCGGCGCAGGGGCTGATGCACTTGCAGTCAGCGGGACGGCAATCGGCCATGATTCGGATGTTTTCAACACCAACGGAACCGCAGTCGGCGTGGATACTGACATAAACGCAGATGGCGGCACTGCGCTTGGTCAAGATGCCAATGTCAACACCGGCGGAACCAGCGGTATTGCTATTGGCATATTGGCGGATGTCAGTGCTACGAGCGGAATTGCGATTGGCAGCAATGCCAATGTGAATGCTGGCGGAACCAGCAGCATTGCGATCGGCGCCGGCGTGAATGCGAATAACAGCAATGTTACAATCGTCGGCAGCGGCGCCAGTGCAGGAGGAAACAACGCTACCGCTATAGGACAGGCGGCTCAGGCCGGATTCGCAAATTCAACTGCTCTTGGGCAAGGCGCAGTCGTGGCTCGCGCCAGCCAGATGACGTACGGCACCGCAACCAACACCCATACGATGGCGGGAATTCCCTCCGCTGCAAGCACGACCGCGCAAGGGGCGGTCCAGGGGATCGTGACCACAGACGCCGCAGGCAATCTGGCGTCCGATGGAGGGGCGCTGCAAACCCAGGCGAATACCAATACAGCGAACATCGCCGCGCTTCAGGCGACTACCGGGACCACCAATAATTTTAGAAGGGACATCGACCGGAACTCCGAGGACATCGCCGAGAACCGTGAAGGCGTGGCTATGGCCATGGCGGTTGCGGGTACGCTGACTTTGCCGCAGGGCATAAATTTTGCACTTACGGGCAACTGGGGCAATTTTCAAGGTGACAATGCAATCGGCTTTAGCGGAACGGCGCGTATCACGAATAATATCTACTTCAATGCCGGCTTTGGCGCCGGGCTTAGACGCGGAACAACCGGCGGGCGGGCGGGTTTTACGGCTCTATGGTAAGGCAAGGACGCCGCCGGTTCATTGTCCTGACGTTCTCAGCACTTGCTCTGCTAGTGTGGTGCGGGCCTGTGCTGGCGCAATCCGGGACGCGCGTGCCGAACAATAACGTCCTTACCATTCTTGTCCGAACCACCATAACAGCACTCAATCATGCCAATCGGACTGGCAATTACACGGTGTTCCGTGACCTCGGCTCAGCCGGTTTCCAAAAGGCTAATACGGCTGCCAAGCTAGCCGTGATTTTTTCCAAGCTCCGCCGGCTTGATCTTGACCTCGGCCCAATCGTTCTATTTGACCCCAAATTCACCCAGCCGCCAGCAATCGATAAGAATGGCATGCTGCGGCTGAATGGGTTCTTCCCGACCAGCCCGCAGCGTGTAAATTTCAGTCTTTCCTACCAACGGATCGCGCATAGCTGGAGACTGTTCGGTATATCGGTGTCATCGACAAAGACGCCGGCGCGGATAAACACCCCCAAGCCGAATTAGAAGCGAATGATCTTATAAAGTGCAGGGTGTCTGATGTCCGCTTTGGGTCATTAGCGGACATTCAGTGAGGTCGCGTTTCATGTCCGCTTTACCCCCGAAAGCGGACATGTGGAGAAAACTAATCCCCTCTTCCCCAACTTCCCTTAAATTCCCCGCCATCCTTTCTCATCCAAGGGACCGTGTCCGGACCGTCCGGCAGGGTGGAGAGGATGCGGTTTTCGCGGTAAGAGGGATAACGGCTCTCTGGCTCCGAACGTGCCGTCCCGGACCCGGGGGTACTACGGCCCCCGCGCCGAAGTGCAATTTAGGTTGCGCTACCGTTTCGCTACATGAGCGCGGTTTGTTTTCATCAAACCACGTCCTCAAGTAGGCGATAGCCGGTAGGACAATTTAGATGAGACGCCGGGCGGAATTCGATAAGACGCCGCGTGGGGCGCATAATAGCGGCCTTAAAGCTACGGATATGGTCGCCCTTCAGCGCCCCGCAGCCCTTGATGACTCAAACCCGCATGGTGAGAACCAGTGCGGCGCTTGAACTCGGCTCTTTGTCATTCATATACCTCCGTCATTCCGGATAGCGTGCGCTTGTAAAGCGCAATCGCGTAGTCCGGAACCCAGCGCAACATTTGGCGAAGCCACTTCTGGATTCCGGCTTTCGCCGGAATGACGTTAGCTGTTACGGCCCAAATGGGTTCCCGCCTACGCGGGAATGACGAGTGAGATGTGGGAATGACGAAGTGGTATGAATGAGGATACAATGAACCCCATGGCCGAGAACAAAACCAAACCCCATAACGCCTCCGTCCCCGCCTTCCTCAAGGCGGTAGAGAATGAAACACGGCGGCGCGATGCGCTCACAATCAATGAGATGATGAAACGCATCACCGGTGAGAAACCCACCATGTGGGGGCCGACCATGGTGGGGTTTGGAAACTATCACTACACATATGCCAGTGGCCGCGAAGGGGACTATTTCCTGACCGGATTTTCACCGCGCAAGGCCTCGCTCGTCCTCTACATCATGCCGGGCTACGGCCAGTTCGATGATATCATGGTGCGGCTTGGTAAGTATAAGACCGGCAGGGCCTGCCTCTATATCAACAAGCTGGCTGATATAGATCTGGCCGTGCTTGAGGAACTGATTACAGCCTCCGTTGCCTGGATGCGAAACAAGTACGGTAAATGAGGATTTGATATGAGTAATCAAAAGGCTCGAGCACTCGGTTTCAACCATATTGCGCTCGAGGTGGGAGATATAGATGCCGCTCTCGACTTCTACGCCAAAATTTTCGAGGTCAAGCTGCGCGGGCGAGGTGGGAAGATGGCGTTTATCGACATGGGCGATCAGTTTCTGGCAATTGCTGCAACCGGTAAGGCGGATCGTGATGCAGAACGCCATTTTGGTTTGGTCGTGGATGATCAGGCGAAAGCACTTGAGAACGCCAGGGATGCGGGGGCCGTGTTTGTTGAGGGCAGCAAGAACACTTTCTACGATCCCTGGGGCAACCAGTTCCAGATCGTTGAATATTCCAACATCCAGTTCATGAAAACGAAGTCCGTGCTCGAATCCATGGGGCTTGGAGGACTGGAAAAGAGTGATAGCGCGATCAAAGAGTTGCGCGAAAAAGGTATCGAAGTCGAGTGAGTGAGAAAAAATCATGTCCGAACCCATATTCAAAATGATCGACGGCGCACCGAACCCGGTCGCGCCATTCTCCCATGTGGTTGAAGTTGACGGCTGGCTGTTCCTGACGGGCCAGATGCCCACCTATCCGGGCGAACCGGACAGGGCTCTCGATGAGGGCGTGGAAGCGCAGACGCGGCGCACAATGGACAATCTCATCATTGTGCTGGAAGGCATGGGGCTGGATTTGAGCCATGTGGTGCAGGCGCGGGTCTACCTCACCGAGTTTGACAGGGATTATGCGGTCATGAACGAAACCTACCAGTCCTATTTCCCGCCCGACCGTCGTCCGGCACGCACCTGCGTTGGCGTCTCGGGTCTTGCCGTGAACGCGCTTGTGGAAATCGACATGGTGGCAAGGCGGCCCGGATAAGTGGAGGGCAGAGCTGTTGGCTTGAGCCACGTCAATGTACCCATGTGGGGAAGGCATAATAGTCTTGTGCCTTGAAGACCATGGGTCAGGCAGGAGCATCCAATGGCGCGAATTGCTGTCGTTGTCGGGCATTCACGCAAAAATACCTTCTGTGAGGCGCTAGGGGAGGCTTATGTGCGCGGTGCAAAGTCTGCAGGCCATGAAGTCAGTCTGTTTGTGACTTCCAGGATGAAATTCGATCCAATCCTTCATCACGGCTATGAGAAGCCGCAGCCACTGGAACCTGACCTGAAGGCTGCAAGTGATGCAATCCTTGCTGCGGACCATCTGGTAATTGTCTTTCCACTCTGGCTTGGTACTCTACCAGCGATCTTAAAAGGCTTTCTGGAGCGGATCCTGATTGCCGAAGTTGCTGAGCCGCTCAAGCAGGGAAAATACCCTAAACCCTTGAGAGGCAAGTCCGCGCGAGTGGTGATTACCATGGGCATGCCAGGTTTTGTCTACCGGTGGTTTTTTGGCGCGCATGCATTGAAGATGCTCAAACGCAATATCCTGAAATTTGTCGGTGTCTCGCCGATACGTTCAACCGTCCATGGATATGTGGAAGGCGTGAGCGGAACAAGGCGGGAGAACTGGCTTGCTAACATGGAGACGCTTGGGCGAGAAGCACGGTAATTTGCTTCTCATCTCATCAATTTCTTTTTGATCAAAATGGCGGCAAACCCATCTTCACCTAGGCGAGGTTTGGTTGTACGCCTTCAGCCCGGCAGAATTTAAATATTCAGGACAAGGAGGAAATCCATGATCGTCACCACCACCCATACGCTTGAAGGCAAGCAAGTTGCCGAATATCTCGGGCCCGTTGCCGGGGAGTGCGTCCTCGGCGCAAATATATTTCGTGATTTTTTTGCTTCAATCCGTGACATCGTTGGGGGTCGGGCCGGGGGCTACCAGAAAGTGTTGCGTGACGGGCGGCATATGGCGACCGCTGATATGGTCGAGGAAGCCCGTGAACTGGGTGCTGATGCCATTTTGGGTATGGATATCGATTATGAGAGCCTGGGCGAAACCAATTCCATGCTGATGGTTTCGTGCAACGGTACGGCCGTCAAACTGAGCTAGCCGCGTAAATCACTACAAACTGACGCATTGACTTATATGTGCGGGTTACCGCTAACTATGCGCCAAATTGATGGGCGCGTTTTCAACATTTAAAGGCTCTCAAAAATGAGCTTGGCAACAGCAGAAACAGCAATATCGCGGTCCCGTAAATCGCCTCGTGAGCGCAAGATTCTAGAGCATGTCATCGCGTCCATCGATGAGAGCGTCGCGCATGATGAGCCGTTCGGGCATTGTTATTTCGAGAATGTGTTCCCTGAAGACTTTTACAAGGAAATTCTCGAGCGGCTGCCAAGTCCGGAAGAATATCACGCGCTGAACCTGAAGGCCTGGTCGCGGGCCAATGGCGAAAGCACGCGCGACCGTATGTTCCTCTCAAAAGAGGGTCTTGAGCCGCTTGGCAATGATCAGCGAAAGTTCTGGTCAACTGTCACCGATGTCATTCTGTCCGAGCAGGTCAAACGCGCGGTCTATGCCAAACTGTGGAAGGACATAGCGCTTCGCTTCGATCTCGGGCAGAACGATGTGCCTGACATTGTGGGGCATCCGCGAGGCGTGCTGTTCCGCGACACGGATGAATACAGGATCAAGCCGCATCCGGACGGAGCCAGCCGGATCGTGACCATGATGTATTACCTGCCAAAAGATATGAGTCAGGAAGACCTCGGCACATCTCTCTATGTGAAGCGGCCTCCTTTGAAACGTTTGTTCGGCGATAAGTTCGAGGAAGTGAAACGCTTTCCCTACCGGCCTAATTCCGGCATGGCTTTTGTCATCAACCGGCGGCCAGACCGCACCAGTTGGCATGGCAGGGAACTGCTTCCATCAGGTTCCGGCGTGCGCAACTCGATCCTGACCCAGTTCCGCGAGGATGCTGACGGCCAGGATTACTGACGCCCGCCTGGAGTGGATTATTCCTGCCCGTGATAGTTTCCCACAAACATAAGTTCATTTATCTCAAGACCATGAAGACTGCGAGTTCCAGTATGGAGATCGCGCTGTCTCAACTTCTTGGACCAGACGACATCATCACCCCGGCGCGCCCAGACCTGGAAAGCCAGCGTGAACAAGGCGTGGGTGGGCAGAATTACCGGCTGGATCATCCCGATGTACCAAGGCGCGCCTTGTGGCGTCGTCTGCTGGGCCGACCCGAACGCTACTACCATCCCACGGTTGGCTATTATGAACACATGCCCGGCTGGCGTGTGCGGGATTATCTGGGAGAGGACATCTGGAACAGCTATTACAAATTCGCTTTTGAGCGCAATCCGTGGGACCGCCAAGTGTCATTCTACTTTTACAAGACAAGAGGCAAAGACAATCCGCCCACTTTCGACCAATTTCTAAAGAATAGAACCAAGGCTTATGTGGGGAACTACGACATATATGCCATTGATGGGGACATCGCTGTGGATTTCGTGGGCATGTATGAGAATGTCAATAATGACTTTAATAAAGCCATGAAAGAGATTGGTATTAAAGAGATAATAAGTTTGCCAAAAGCGAATGTTTCGACAAAGAAAGACACTCATGGCTATCGTCAGCATTTCACCGATGAAACACGCGATATGATGGCCGAATGGTACGCGCCTGACATTTCGGCATTCGGCTATAAGTTTTAAGCGCCAAAGCAGGTAACACGCGCTAAAATCCGTGTGTTGAAGGAAAAGGGGCGCACGTCCGGATATGTTCAAGAAAATCCTTATAGCCAATCGCGGTGAGATTGCTTGTCGCGTTATCAAGTCTGCCAAGGCAATGGGCATAAAGACGGTTGCGGTATATTCCGAAGCCGATCGCAATGCGGTTCATGTTGAAATGGCCGATGAGGCTGTTCTGATCGGACCACCCGCCGCAGCAGAATCCTATCTGGTTATCGACAAGATTATAGCTGCCGCGAAGGAGACTGGTGCGGAAGCAATCCATCCCGGTTACGGGTTCTTGTCCGAGAACGCAGCATTTGCAAAGGCGCTTACCAGGGCCGGCATCACCTTCATCGGACCCAACATCAAAGCCATTGAGGTGATGGGCGACAAGATCGAGTCTAAGAAGTTTGCTTCCAAGGCCAAGGTCAACACCGTCCCGGGTCATCTCGGCGTTATCAAGGACGCGAAAGAAGCGGAAAAGATTGCCGGAGATATCGGATATCCGGTGATGATTAAAGCTTCCGCCGGCGGGGGTGGGAAGGGCATGCGGATTGCCAATTCCGCCGATGAAGTGGCGGAAGGATTTGCTTCGTCGAAGTCTGAAGCCAAATCAAGTTTTGGCGACGACCGAATATTCATTGAAAAATTTATTGAAGAGCCTCGACACATTGAAATTCAAGTGCTTGCAGACGGCCACGGCAACGTCATTCATCTGTGCGAACGAGAATGTTCAATCCAGCGCCGCAATCAGAAAGTGGTTGAGGAGGCGCCCAGCGCATTTCTCGATGAAAAAGTACGAGCAGAGATGGGCGCACAGGCGGTCGCGCTGGCAAAGGCGGTGGATTATGCGAGCGCTGGCACAGTCGAGTTCATCGCCGACAAGGACAAGAATTTTTATTTCCTGGAGATGAACACACGCTTGCAAGTGGAGCATCCGGTTACAGAGCTGATCACGGGGATTGATCTGGTTGAACAGATGATCCGGGTTGCCGCAGGTGAAAAGCTGAAAGTCAAACAGCAAGATATCAAGATAAATGGTTGGGCCATTGAATCCCGCGTATATGCAGAAGATCCGTTCCGGAATTTCCTGCCCTCAACAGGACGGCTGGCCTCCTATCGCCCACCGGAAGAAGGAACAAATGCCGGGCTGACAATCCGCAACGATACCGGTGTGAGTGAAGGGGGCGAGATCTCGGTCTACTATGATCCGATGATCGCAAAGCTGATTACCCATGGTGCGACACGGGACGCGGCCATCGATCATATGATCCGGGCGCTGGATGCATTTTATATCAGTGGCATTCAGCACAATATCCCGTTCCTGTCGGCCATCATGGAACATCCCCGATGGCGTGAAGGGACCATCTCGACGGGTTTTATTGCTGAAGAGTATCCCGATGGGTTCTTTCATCGGTTGCCTGACGGTCAAGAGCGCATAACCTTCACAATCGTTGCGGCAGCAATTGACCATCTCGCCAATCAGCGCCGCCGTGAAATTACCGATCAAATGGGCGGCGACGGGGTGAAGTTTGCGCATCGGAGAATTGTTCGACTTGGTAATGACAGCCAGCAAGTAATCGTGAGCGGGAAATTTGGCGAAGATATCGAAGTTGCTCTTCTGGATGATTCTGGACAAGAGCATGAACGGACAACGGTCACTTATGATTGGTGGTTTGGTGAGCCGATCTGGATTGGAAAACTCAACGGTGTGGAATTGTCCGTCCAGGTGCGCCCCATTCTCAACGGGTTTGACCTTTCATATCGCGGGGTTCATGTCTCCGCTTATGTTTATACGCAGCGTGAGGCTGAACTCGCTGCGTTGATGCCGGTAAAAGAACCGCCCGACACCTCAAAACAGCTGTTATGCCCAATGCCGGGACTGGTTGTGTCCATTCATGTTGAGAAGGGCCAGCAGGTCAAGGCAGGTGAGACGCTGTGCGTGGTGGAAGCGATGAAGATGGAGAATATCCTGCGAGCAGAGCGTGATTCTACGGTTGCGGAAATCCTCGCGACTCCAGGAGACAGCCTGGCGGTGGATGCAACGATCATGGAGTTTGAATAGGCAATGGGATTTGTGATTGTCTTTGCGATCTGTATCGCATTCACCGCTATTTGCGTCTCCATGGCCAGAAAAAGACGGCGAAACGTGATGCTCTGGGGCGTATTGGGGTTCAGTTTCTGGTTCATCCCGGTCATTATTCTGGCACTGATAGGTCCTCAAGACTGAACAATTTCGGTTCCAGATCATGCGTCTCTATTTCGCCTACGGTTCGAATATGTCTCCAGCTCAAATGGCGATGCGATGCCCCGGTGCACGGGCCGTGGGTCGGGCTCAGCTGTGCGATTGGCGTTTTCACGTAAACACCCGTGGATCTGCATCGATACTTCCAGATGAGGGGGCTCTCGTGCATGGGGTGTTGTGGCGATGCACTGCCGCGCATTTTCATGCACTCGACAAATATGAAGGCATTGCCTGGGGCAATTACCGGAGGCGTCATGTCAATATTGTCATGGTGTGTGGAACGCGCACTCCGGCAGTCGTGTACGCTGGTACGCGCACCTATGACGGTCGCGCCAGGGTGCGATATATGGCGACCGCAGTGCTGCCGGGCGCCAAGGCGTTCGGACTGCCAGATGACTATATTGACGAATTACAGTCCTGGCTTCCGGAGCGCCCGATCGGTGAAAGTCGCATACCCGTACGCGGCCGAGCCAAACCTATTCGCTTTCCGAGATAAGGCACGTTAGAAAAAATATTTTTAGACAAATAGCAATATTAGGAATAAAAACTAAAAATTAAATTATATATAAGAATATATGCTAATTAATACGTTATAATTAGAAATAAAAAAATACACTTTCTACATTTATTTTCTTAGGGTCCGGCCCATCAGAACAGGGAGGAACTATTTATGAAACTTTTTACCGAGCATCCAAGATCAGTGGGCGAAAATTATTTCCAGCATATGGCTTCCGCGGCTACGTTTTCAGTCCGGATGTTCGCAGGCGCGATATGTTGCTTGCTGCATGCATTATTCCCGTTTCTTTTTGAGCGTACGGCAAGTGGAATTATTGCAGAGCTTTATGATCGCATGGTAGCGAACAGGGCCAGGGGGTCTCAAAGCCCCGATAACAGAGCAGTGTTCGGAACCGATGAGCAAAGACGGGTCGCCACAACCATTACAAGACAATAAAGCTGTTAAGGTGCTGATTGAGGGGCGTGTACAGGGCGTGTGGTATCGCGGTTGGACCGTGGAAAATGCAAGGCGGCTCAATCTTGATGGCTGGGTTCGTAACAGGCGTGATGGCTCGGTGCAGGCGGTTTTTTCAGGACCGATCATTCGCGTGGATGAAATGTTGAAGTTGTGTTCTGACGGGCCACCCGCAGCAGAAGTCAGTTCTGTTGAGTATATTCTTCACAACAGCCATGTCGATGCAGGTTTTAGAGTAAAGCGTTCGGTTTGAGTTTTGACTATTCCGTAGGCCTGAAGCACGTCGTGAATGACGCCCTGAGTACTTCATCCACCTCATTAAGCGATACTGGTTTGCCCAGGTCAGCCATGCTTGTGATGCCGTGGTCTGTCACGCCACAGGGCACGATCCCGGAATAATGCTCAAGTTCGGGGTCTACATTCAGGCTGAATCCATGAAATGTAACCCAGCGTCTAACGCGTACGCCAATGGCCGCGATCTTGTCATCATGGCCATGGCCCCGTTCGGGTCGTGAAACCCAGACACCGATTCGTTCGCCTCGTCTCTCGCCCCTGATCCCGAAAGTGGAAAGCGCCGCGATAATCCAGTCTTCAAGTGTGCATACAAAGGCGCGGACGTCTTTTCCCCGTTTGCTCAAATCCAGCATCACATAGGCGATGCGCTGCCCGGGTCCGTGATAGGCGTACTGGCCACCGCGTCCTGTCCCAATGACCGGAAAGCGGTCTGGTGTCAGCAGATCTTGAGGCTTTGCGCTGGTTCCGGCTGTATAAATGGGAGGATGTTCCAGCAGCCAGATGCATTCGGCTGCTATACCTTTCCGGATTTCCGCAACCCTGCATTCCATCTCGCAAACAGCCTGCGCATAGTCGACTGGCATCCCACTGACACGCCATTCAATGTCATGGATCATGTCGCTGGAATATTCGATTCCGCTGATTATTTTATTCGGCTTTACCAACCGGTAACCTCAATCGTGAAGAGTGTAAGTCAACTGGTTGGGCACTATAAGGTACTGCGTCGCCCCTTTTTATAAATATCCAGGCAGGCAATGGAGTTTGGGACGCGCAATGGAATCAATCAACACAGTACCAATTGAGCTTACCGTTGTTCTCGGTGAGTCGACTATGCCGGTCAATAATCTTCTCAAGATGGGCCGAGGGGCTGTTATCGAGCTCACCACGCTTGAAAACGAAGAAGTGCAGGTCCTCGCCAACAATATGCCAATCGCCAAAGGCGATGTGGTCGTCAAGGGTGACAAGATTGCCGTCTCCATTACTTCAAAAATCAATCGGGACATGCGCAAGAAATAGCCTGTAGGCATCCGCAGGACGTGCAGGCTCATCATGCGCTCTCCTGCTTGCCCGCATGGCTTGTGTTTGCTACATGGAACGCTGTTCTCTGCTTGGAGAGAGAAATTGCGGTCGTGGCGGAACTGGTAGACGCGCAGCGTTGAGGTCGCTGTGGGGTAAAACCCGTGGAAGTTCGAGTCTTCTCGACCGCACCACTTTCTTTTAATCCGGGATCAGGCTCTAACAATTATGCCTAACGCTTGATCGGTGCATCCCCTGCGCCGCCATCCGATTTTCCGGGTTTTTCGAGCTTGGCAATCGTCGCCAGCTCCGCACCACCATTTTCCGCTGCAGCGCTTTGTAACGAGCCATAGTTATTTACTGGCACGATATGCACGATCTTATAGCCACCTTTTTTCAAGGCGCGCAAAAAAGCAGGAACTGCTGCGGCTGTTGCGAATTTGGTATCGTGGAACAGGATGATTCCACTTTGCTTTTGATTGAGCCGGGACATGGTGCGCTGGATGATGGTAGTCGCACCGATCCCGCGCCAGTCATCGGAACTGACATCGGTAGAGAAAATCGCATATCCGCGCTTTGTGGCATAGGCCTTCATGACATTGCTGTCATTAAGCCCGGGAAATCTGAAAAATGGCGCAATCTGCTGGTCAACAGCCGCGTTGATCGTACGAAATCCTCGTTCAATCTGATTGGTCGCCCTGGCCGTGGACATGCGCCCAATATTCGGGTGGGACCAGGAGTGCGTGCCGATGGTGTGCCCTTCATCCGCCATACTCTGGAGTGTCTCGGGATAGCTCTGGACCATAGTTCCAACAGTGAAAAAAGTTGCTTTAACGCACTCCTTTTTCAAGGCCTCAAGCACGCGCTGCGTGTTTATGGGATGAGGCCCGTCGTCGAACGTCAGCACCACTTCCTTGGGCTGAAGATCAAGCGTTTTCTTATACTGAAGAGTGCCGAAGCGCGGCCCGTCCGAAGTATCGATTTCCAGAACACGCGAGACGCCAAGTGCGTCCGGATTATTCACACAATAGCTAGCTATTGCAGGTGTCACACTCATCAACGCGAGCGCGCACACAGGCAGGCTAGCCACCAAGTTACGCATTACTTTCCCCCCGGTGGCTGGGTTACGCATACTAATGCTTCTATATTTGTCTGGAGAATCGCAGAAAACAAGAGTTAATTCGGCCACAGTCGAGCGTGGTTAACCAAACCTGCTCTTGAAAGGGGCTTTCATACCGTGGTTTGGAGACACTCCTGCGGGTGTCAAAGAGTGCTGACACAGGCCAAAAGACAGACGCTAAACAGCTAGGCGAAGAAATGCAGGATGTACCCGGCGAGATCGAAATGCGGGATTCAGAGGGCGCGCTGCTGCCTGATTTTGTCCGCGCCATTGAGCTTGCCCTGGAAGAGGGCAAGGGGAATGAGGTTCGCATTCTTGCCGGCGACATTCATGACGCTGACCTTGCTGATCTCATAGAACATTTGCGTGGCGATCAGCGAGGACAGCTAATCGAGGCGCTAGGCGAGGATTTCAATCCGGGCACGTTGAGCGAGCTGGAAGAACCAGTTCGCGACCAGGTGCTGGACCAGATGCCCAATGACCAGGTGGCCGAGGCGGTCCGGGAGCTGGAGTCGGACGACGCGATCTATCTGCTGGAAGATCTTGAGGAGAGCGAACAATCCGATATCCTGGCCAAGCTGCCAAAAAGCGAACGCGTTGCGCTGGAGCGCTCGCTTGAATTCCCCGAAGACTCGGCTGGCCGTCTCATGCAGACGGATTTTATTTCCGTCCCGCCATTCTGGTCCGTTGGCCAGACCATCGACTATATGCGTGAGGAAGACGATCTTCCCAACGCCTTTACCCAGATTTGGGTCGTCGATCCTTCTCACCATCTGATTGGACGCGTGCCACTCGACAGGCTGCTCAGAACCAAGCGCCCGGTCAAGATAGAGGATATTGCTGATCTTGAGGTCCATCAGGTCACGGCCGAGGAGGACCAAGAAGAGATTGCGCTGGAATTTGAACGCTATGACCTGATGTCGGCCCCGGTTGTCGATGAGGATGCCCGCCTGCTCGGCGTGATCACGGCAGACGACATCATGGAGGTTCTGAAAGACGAGGCAGAGGAAGACATTCATCGCCTTGGTGGCGTCGGTGATGAATCAATTTCTGATTCCGTGTTGCGCATCACACGCAGCAGGTTCGTCTGGTTGCTGGTCAATCTTGCAACCGCGGTACTCGCATCCTGGGTCATTTCCCTGTTTGATGCCACAATTGAGCAGATGGTGGCGCTCGCGGTGCTAATGCCCATCGTTGCCTCAATGGGTGGCAATGCAGGCACCCAGTCCATGACGGTCGCAGTTCGCGCGTTGGCAACGCGTGAATTGGGGCCGGTCAACGCTACACGTGTTATTTCACGTGAAGTCCTGGTCGGGCTGCTGAACGGCTTGCTTTTTGCCGTAATTATCGGCGTCGTGGCCTATTTTTGGTTCGGAAGTGACTTGCTGGGAATGGTCATTGCACTGGCCATGATCATCAATATGCTCGTGGCGGGCCTGTTTGGAATCCTCATACCAATGGCACTGGACACACTTGATATTGACCCGGCTGTTGCGTCGGGGGTATTCGTCACCACCGTGACGGATGTGGTCGGGTTTTTCGCCTTTCTGGGGCTCGCCGCACTGTGGCTGGTTTAAACCAGCCTAGTGCCGGTGACGGGGATAAAACCTCACAGAAAAGAATAAGAATGATTCACACAGTGGAAGCAAATGGGGCTGAAATCCCGGCGATTGGTCTTGGCACCTGGGATTTGCGTGGAGACACATGCGAAACCTGCGTTTCCGCAGCTCTCGATGCAGGCTACCGCCATATCGACACCGCTGCCATGTATGACAATGAAAGAGAGGTGGGAAGAGCGATACGTAACAGTTCCGTGCCGCGTGAAAAGATTTTTCTCACCACCAAGGTTTGGCATGACAGCGTCGGCGTTGGCCCGTTTCAGCGCTCGGTTGAAGACAGTCTTGGTCGCTTCAAGCTGGATTATGCCGATTTGGTGCTTGTTCATTGGCCCGACAAGGGAACGCCGGTTCAGGAAACCATGCAGGCCCTGATGGATGTAAAGGCAAGAGGGCTGGCAAAGCATGTTGGCGTTTCAAACTTTACCGTATCCCTGGTAGAGGAAGCCGTATCACACTCGAGCGTGCCGCTTGTAGTAAACCAGGTCGAATATCATCCCTACCTGGAACAGTCTCCAGTGCTTGAGGTTTGCCGCAAGCATGGTCTGGCACTAACCGCCTATTCACCACTGGCAAAGGGGCGCGTGTTTGATGAGCCGGTCTTGAGAGAAATCGGTGAAAATCATGGCAAGAGCGCGGGACAGGTAACTTTGCGCTGGCTGGTGCAGCAGGAGCAAGTGATCGCCATTCCGCGCTCATCAAAACCCGATCATATCATTGCTGCCTATGATATTGCCGATTTCAGGCTCGGTGAGGATGAGATGAAGTGCATTTCCGGCCTGGCGCAATCCGATGGCCGGATGGTTGATTTCGACTTTGCGCCGGACTGGGACTAGGCTGCCGGGTGAAGTTTGTTTCTGGCTCGCTTGCACAACCCCAATTCATCAGTTGCCGGACCATCCGCATGCTAGTAATCGATATTGTTTCAACTATTCTTGATTTAGCCAGGCCTTCCTGACGCGATTATACGCAAGGGGTGCTCAACTGTTTGTGTGTCTTTTTTGGAAAGGATGGAGACAATGTTCAAGCGTACTCTGTGCAAGTGCCGGGGGTTTTCTATTGCTGTGCCATTGATCGCTGCTTTTGCCTATGCCTATTGGCTCGAACCAGCAATCAGCGGCGATCCGAATGCAACAAACGCCATCATCCATAGCTGCGTTGATAGCGAACGCTCTGCTGCACGCAGCGGCCGCGCTTGTATCGGGCGCGTAACGGCGCCGTGCAAAGCCAAGCCTGGTAATGCCCACCGCGACGACAAGATGGAATGCGATGAACGCGAATTTGTCTTGTGGAGCCAGCTTGTTCAAAAAGAATTTGCGGCTCTTCACAATCAGCTTAAACCGGCCCAGCAGGTGAAATTGCAGCAGTCTCAAAACCTGTGGATCAAATACCAGTCGGAGGATTGCAGAATACCCTATATTCTGTTTGCTCAAGACAGGGCCGAGTTCGTTGGGCCAGCCTGCACGATTGAGGTGAAGGCTGCTCGTGCATTGCAATTGCGGGCCTGGCGTGATGCGCTGAAAACAGCGCAATAATCCGCGCAGAAGAAGTTGTGGAACCGTTGCCCTGCGGTTAGGGTTCGCGCCATATCCGCATCAACGGGGCGAACCGGTTGAAATCACTGCACACGGAAATTGGAATTGGCGCACCCGCCGACGTCGTTTGGGAAGTCATCAGCGATCTTGATGGCTGGGCGGCCTGGAACCCGGTCATGAAAGCCTCTGGCAGGCTTGCCAGTGCCGGGCAGATTGACGTGACCATAGCAGCGCCCGGGAAGCAGGGAATGTCATTGCGTCCTGAAATCGTGATGATTGAAGATGGCAGGGAATTTCGCTGGCGTGTGCAAAAATTTCTTGGAATGTTCGATGCCGAACATGGCTTCCGGGTTGTTCCCGAAGATACGGGTCGATGCCGGTTTGAACAGTTTGAGGTATTTCGCGGGATTTTGGGGGGTGCGATGTATACGCGACAATCCAAGGCGCTCAATACGGGATTTCAGGCCATGAACCGGATGCTGAAACGCGAATCTGAAAAACGCGCCCGGGATCGGGTATAAATCAGCCGCACTGAAACCCGAACACGCGGTGCCTTGCCCGATGTTTTTCTATCTCTCCAAGTTCATCTGGTTTTTTCTGCAACCCTCGAATGCCGTCCTTTTCCTGCTCATGGGAGGGATCACCCTGCTGTGGAGCCGTTGGGCCCGTAAAGGACACTGGATGGTCTTAGCCGGAGGAGTAATTTTGGCGGTTGGCGGGTTGTCGCCGTTGGGGCATGCATTGATACTTCCATTGGAAAATCGTTTCGACCGAAGCCAGCTTGAAGCTGGTCCGCCGCCCGTCGGAATCCTCATACTCGGTGGTGCGCAGGACATGTCCATCACGCGGTCACGCGGCGCAGTGGCTATAAACGAGGCAGGCGACAGGCTGGTCGAGGCAGCTTTGCTGGCAAAGCGTTTCCCGGATGCCAAAGTGGTATTTACTGGGGGCTCAAGCCAGATTTTCGGAGATAAAACAAGTGAAGCTGAGGGCGCCGTGAAACTTCTCACGGGGCTGGGAATATCTCGCGACCGGCTGATACTGGAAACGCGCGCAAAGAACACGTACCAGAATGCTCTATTCAGCAAGGAATTGCTAAAGCCGGAGTCCCGGGAACGATGGCTTCTGGTGACGTCTGCCTACCATATGCCGCGCGCCATGGGCTGTTTTAGGGACGTTGGTTTCAAGGTAGAACCCTGGTCCGTTGACTATAGAACTCGCGGGCTTGAGGATTTATACCGTTTCTTTCCAAAAGTGTCAGAAGGCTGGCGCAGGATTGACAGCGCGGTGCGTGAATGGGCCGGGTTGGTGATATACAGGATCACGGGGAGAACAACGGCGCTTTTTCCCGGACCTTAGGATATCGGATTAATTTGTTTCAGGGAGGCCCGTAATGGCGCAAGACATTACCACGAGCGTGAAACAGCTGGTTGAAGATGCCAAGAAGGCCATCGAGGAAATATCCGCCGAAGAAGCCATGGAAATTCATGACGACATGGATGTCGTTGTCGTCGATATCCGGGATGTGCGGGAGTTGCAGCGTGACGGAAAAATTCCCGGTTCGTTCCATTGCCCACGCGGCATGCTTGAATTCTGGATCGACCCTGAGAGCCCCTATCACAAGGATATTTTCGCTAAGAAAAAGAAGTTCATTTTCCATTGCGCATCGGGGTGGCGCTCTGCATTGGCCACGGATGTGGCGCAACGCATGGGTCTGAAACCCGTTGCGCATATCGATAGTGGTTTTTCGGGATGGAAGAAGGCGGGCGGTCCGGTAGAAAAGCATTAGGCTTATTGCTCCATATCAATCAGTGCGCCGCCACACCAGCCAAACGCCGAAACTGGCCAGCACAAGACCAGCAAGTGAAAGTGCTCCGAGTGTCTGGCCCAAACCCAACCATGCCAGAAGGGCGGCGGAACCCGGAACAATAAAAAAGGCGGAGGCGGCACTTCCAGCCTGTCCGCGCATGAGCATCAGTGAATATATCCCCATTCCGACAATGGAAATCATCACGATATTCCAGCCCATCATGGCAATGAGGGTGGGCGTCCAGATCGCTTGGGGTGTCTCGAATGCCAGAACTCCCAGCACACTTGCAATCGCTCCCCCGGCCAGTTGACATGCCGTGGCGGGAAAGGGCGCGATATCGGATGTAAAACGTTTGAGATAGAGCGTTCCGCCGGTGAGACCTGCAAGAGAAATTCCGACAAGCGCGATGACTGACCATTGGGTGGCGGCAAAGGGGAAAGCGAGGACGACACCGCAAAGACCAAGTGCCATTCCAGTCCATTGGCGTGGCGTAAAACGCTCATTGAGCATAGGTACGGCCAGTGCTGCGGTCAGCACCGGATGAAAGGCATGGACAAGGGCAAGTGGCGCCGCATCAACAGAAACCAGGGCGATATGGGCGGCTGCGAGGGTTACCCCATGCACAAGTGCGCCACCAATCAGCAGGTGAGGCCAGTGATGCAGGGCGGGCAGTGGCTCTTTGCGCACCAGCACCGCCAGAACCAGCATCAGCGGTGCGGCAATGACAAGGCGTATTGCGACGAACAGAATCGGTGAAATGTCATCCAACCCGATACGTGTGGTGACATAGCTCGAAGCCCACAGCAAAGCGAATGTTGCCGGCAACAAAAATGACAGGCGTTTTGAATGTGTCATCCTGCCACTCGCGGCCCGGGCAGGTGATTACGGTGTTTGCTTGACAAGAAGGCCCGCGAACATGACCGGACCCATTGATTTTCCGGTGGGTGCGCCGCCTTTAGGCTCAAGACTGATGGCAAGCTGTACACCCTCTTCAAGCATTTTGTGATCAATTTCCGCCGGAGCATCCATCATGGCGTAAGCACCCGTGCCAACAAGCCCCAAAGTCATGGGCGGCTTTTTGCCATCTTTCATGATGGCCCACAATTCATAGCTCTTTGACGTGGGTTCCTGCACGGAAACAGGACGGATCGCAAACTGCTTTCCGGGCATGTTCATGGTTATTACAAACCCGGTCTCGCCCTTTTCGCTTTGCAGCATAGCCACGTAACGCTCTTCAGGTGCAGCCTGTCTGAAGGGAGTATCAAGGCCACCCATCCAGACGATGGCCAGCGCAAGAGCCGCTGCCACGGCCCCCATAGTGGCATATCTCCACAAAGACAAGCTTCGCTTGAGGTCAACCATCTGTTCAGCGAGGTCTGTGAGTGCAGTGCTGACAACAGGAGACGGGGCGACAAGAGATGCCTCTATCTTATTCCACGCAGAATCAGGTGGCTCTATTGGAGGAACAGCTTCACTCAAGGGGCTGAGGCGCTCTTCCCATTCGCTGACGGCGCGAGCAAAAGCTGCATCCGAGACCTTCAGACGCTCAGCTTCTGAGCGTTCATCCGCATTGAGCGTTCCCAGTGCATATTCACCGGCAAGGATATCCATCTCGCGCCTAACCATCACCAAGGCACTCCTTGACCCGCGCCAGACCACGGCGAATCCAGCTCTTCACTGTGCCAACAGGTGTCGACATGCGCTCAGATATTTCCTCGTGTGTATAACCGTAATAATAGGCCATCAGCAGGCATTGTCTCTGGTCAGGATTAAGCCGTTCCATACAACTGAGCAACGCTTTCAACTCTCTGTTTTGAGCCGTCATTTCATAAGGATCAAGGGCATCATCTTCCCTCTCGCCACCGTCTTTTTGATCCTCTACACCAACTTCGGTTCTTTTTCGCAAGACATCGATAGCGCGATTGCGTGTAATCGCAACCATCCAGCTTATGGGCGAGCCAAGCGCAGGTCGAAAATTGGGCGCTGCATCCCAGATCTTGAGATAGGCATCCTGAATCACATCCTCAGCCAGATCACTTCTTTTCAAGATACGCACAGCTACGCCAAACAGTTTCGCACTCGTTGCATTATAAAGTGCATGAAATGCTGCTTTATCGCCCTTGGCGGTGGCGCTCAGCAATTGTTCGAGTTCGGATTGGGCCATCACAGGGCGAATAGTGTCCGTTTTTCTGGGGCCGCTATTGCCTAACGGATATAGCGAATTGACAGATGTTGCAAAGGCTCGTGTTCATTTTGGTTTTGACATGGGCTCAATGCGCACTTCAGGAAGCATTTCTACAGGAAGTTCACGCGCTTGTTTGACCCGAAGAACTTCCATAGGCTTTTTAACACCGCGGACCTTTATTCGCTTTGTTTCAAGCCCCGAGATGTCCAGGTCAGCACGTTTGGCCGCTTCCAAAGAAATAATCATCTGGCACTCAAGTTCTTTCGTTGCAGATTCAAGGCGGGCCGCCACATTGACGGTACTGCCAATGACGGTCATGGCAGCGGTTTTTTTATGTCCAATCTCTCCGAGAACCAGCGGGCCGACATGCAGCCCCATCCCAATCCTCAAGGGTTGGGCGACTTCATCTTTAAGCGTCAGGTTCAGTCCATCAAGGGCAAGGTCTATCCTGTGGGCCGCTCTTATGGCCTGGCGGCAGGCAGTTTCGGGGTCTCCATCCCGTCCAAACACAGCCATGAGACCATCACCGAGATATTTATCAATCCAGCCATCCTCCTCGTGGATAACCGTGCCGACGGTATCAAACAGCCTGTTGAGCAGAAATACGACATCATAGGGCAGGCGCCCTTCACTCAGTGTCGTGAACCCTCGTAAATCGAAGAACAGGATGGCAAGGTCACGCTCGGTGCCCTTTACCTCCATGCTATTGGCCTTTGTTTCCGTACTGGCGGGTGCCAACAGCAGGTTGACCGTGACTTCCGCATAAGGGCGCAATTGGCAGGCTAGGCGAATATCGGGGCCTGCCTCGATGCTTTTCAGGGTTTCTGCTTCTGCTCGTGATGGCGGGTGGAGATATTCACCACCCGAAATCACATGAACACGGCACGTGGAACACCGCCCCCTGCCGCCGCAAACAGAAAGATGCGGGACATTGTTCATGCGGCTGATTTCAAGAAGGGTTGCGCCGCTCACTCCGCTCACAGTGGGCTTGGGTGAATAGTTCACGGCGATTTTTGGACGCTGTCCACTGGCAATCAGGCGTCCGACGAAAATCAGCAAAACGCCGCTTAACAGAATGTAGAAGGCATATTTGGCCTGGGTCCCATATGCGGCAATAGCCTTGCCATCTGCAGCATTCGGCCAGTTTGACACGGCCTTCAGGTTTTCAAAAATAGCGGGGTCAGTAATGGCGATATTGGCGTATCGCCCGGCAACCATGAAACCCGAGATCGCCGTGGTGGGAACAAGAATAGCGATCGCGAACAGCACTGGGAAAGCACTGCTATACCAGCGCGTTAGGCGCAGCCAGAAATGGATGCCCACGCAGCCATGGGTCCAGACCAGTAGCAGTAGGATCGTTTGGTTCCAACCCTTGTTTGGCCACAGCTTCACGAGTTCGTAAAAATAGATATCGTTCACATCGAAAAAGGTGTGCGCTACGCGGGTGTTCACGATATGGGGAAACAGCAGGAAGGGAATGGCTAGCCCAAGTAGAATTTGCATCAGTTCCCACGGGGCCATTTTGAAGGTTTGGCGCCGCACCAGTTTAAACAAGGCCAAAGCGATATGGGCAATCAGCGCAAGCCCGAGCACAATTCCCCCGGGCAATGACCGGGTGACCGTGGTGCGCCAACTCTGCGCCTCCATCATTGCATCGATTGAGAACAGTCCAAGGCTGTGATTGAGAAAATGTGTCGCCGCAAAAGCAAACAGGATCAGACCCGAGAACAGCCTTATTTGCTGAGCCACACTGCCTCTGAGCAGAACAGACTTCTGTCGTGGTTTCATATTACGTCAACATCTTATGCACATGACTCAGAAGAGTCCCCATCCCGCCTATATATCAGCGCTGCGTCATTGTATTGAGTCATTATGGTGCATGGTAGACAGAAGCGGGGTTGAAACGGCGTTTGCGCTATGGGTATTCATCTCATCAAATTATGCGTTGGCATCGACAGTCTTACACATCTGAGCGAGCGGCAGGCGTTCCGTTTGGCTCAAGCCGAAGTGAATGGTGGGCGCCGTGAATTGTTTCACCGGACGCGCCAGATGCCCCGCCGGCGTGACGAACTGCTCGATGGAGGGTCACTCTACTGGGTCATCAAGGGGGTTGTGCTTGTTCGCCAGTCCATCCTCGATTTGAGAGAGGTGCGTGGGGATGACGGAATTCGGCGCTGTGACATCATTCTTGATTCCGGGCTTGTGCCGACACGTCCGCATCCCAGGCGGGCATTCCAGGGCTGGCGTTATTTGACCAGTGAAGATGTGCCTGGGGATTTGGGATTGACCGGTTCCGACTTTGATGCGCTTCCGGAAAAAATGCGTGGTGAACTAATCGAGTTGGGGTTGCTGTGATTCCCTATTTCCTGGGTGTGGGAACCGCAATATTATCGATGAGCCGAGTCTTGCCGAGGATGGCCGCAGCAAAAATCCGCACTTGCCCCTTCACCCTACCTTCGATGGGCGCCAGTGTGTCCGCGTTGCGCACTTCCAGGTAATCCACATCGAATCCCGATTGCGTGAGGTTCTTACGGCCTTTATTGAGTAAATCGCCGGTTGTGACGTTGTTTGAGAGTGCCTCGGCGATTTCAGATATGGCCTGGTGCAGCAATGGTGCTTTTTCGCGCTCTTCGGCGCTCAGATAGGCGTTGCGCGAGGACATGGCCAAGCCATCGGCTTCACGGATGATTGGCCCGCCGATGATTTCAACATCCAAGTCCAGATCGCGCGCCATGCGGCGGATTACCAGCAGTTGCTGGTAATCCTTCTCGCCGAAAATCGCTACATCCGGGCGGCACTGGTTGAGCAGTTTTGCAACGACGGTCGCCACGCCTCCAAAAAAATGCGGCCGGGAAGCTCCGCACAGTCCCTCGCTCAGGTCTTCCACCGTGACGCGGGTGGAGAAATCCTGCCTGTAGACTTCATCTCGCGGCGGCATGAAAACGAGATCCACATCAAGTTCGGCCAGCTGTTCCAGGTCTTTTTCATTTTCACGGGGATAGCTGTCAAAATCCTCATGAGGTGCGAACTGGGCCGGATTGACGAATATCGAAACCACCGTCCTGTCACCGGTCTCGCTGGCAAGCTTGACAAGCGAAAGATGTCCGTCATGCAACGCGCCCATGGTTGGGACGAGGGTAATCTTCTCACCCGCTGCTCGCCAATCGCCGACCGTTTGTCTCAGTTCCTTGATTGTTGCTAGGACTGATATGCTGTCGGTCATGGACGCTGTTCCGGGCTTGTTGGTGGAGATTATATAGTGCGCCATTGCAGGCGAAGTGGTTTACCACCATTTATACGATGAGGATTAAATCCAAAAGCCCTGCAATTGGAAAGGGCATACTGGTAAAGACAAAGACCAAATGCCTAAAAACAAATCACCAGCGTCACGAGTAGGCAACGATCAGGGTAGCCTGCCGGAAAGCCGCTCCAGCGCTGTTGAAATCGGTGTCTTTCTGGACAAGGTAAAATCACTCGCGCGGCCGGATACAGCAGGCGCGCGCGGGCGCCTGATTTTCGCCATGGATGCCACGATGAGCCGTCAGCCCACATGGGACATGGCACTTGGACTGCAGGCCGGCATGTTTTCAGCTGTCAAGGCGGTTGGGGGCATTGATGTGCAACTCATCTATTTTCGCGGGTTCGGGGAATGCAAGTCCAGCAAATGGGTGAAAAATCCGGAAAGTCTGGCGCACCTGATGACACAGGTTTCCTGCCGTGGCGGCCATACACAAATTGCACGTGTTCTCAGCCATGCGTTGAAAGAAACCGGCTCGACCAAAGTCAATGCGCTCGTTTACGTGGGCGACTGCATGGAAGAGAATATAGATGATCTTTCCGTGACTGCCGGGGAATTAGGGATATTGGGTCTGCCTGTATTCCTGTTTCAGGAAGGCACTGATGCAACCGCGGAAACAGCTTTTCGCGAGATTGCCCGCTTGACCGGCGGTGCTTATTGCCGTTTCGATACCGGCTCCGCCGCGCAACTGAGGGAGTTGCTGTCCGCCGTGGCCGTCTATGCAGCGGGAGGGCGCAAGGCACTGGAAAATTATAGCGGTGAAACGGGCAGCGCCCGGGCGCTGCTGGAGCAACTGAACTAGCGCATATGCATTATATCATCCTCGCAGTGCTTCTCCTGCTCATCGTCTATGTGGCGCTGCGTTCCTTTCTCAATGCCAACCCGAAAACCATGGCCCAGAATATGAGTAAAATAGCGGGATTGGCAGCGCTTCTCCTGGCGTTATTCTTAACTGCGACCGGCCGCTTTCCGTTCGCCATTCCCTTAGGATTCATTGCCATATCCCTGTTGAAGGGAAATTTCTCAGGCTTCAATCCCTTTCCCGGAAACGCCAACAAAAGTGCAGGCCAGCACTCGCGTGTCCGCACCCGGACTGT
Organism: Hyphomicrobiales bacterium; assembly: GCA_021775555.1. Taxonomy (GTDB): domain Bacteria; phylum Pseudomonadota; class Alphaproteobacteria; order Rhizobiales; family Methyloligellaceae; genus UBA2767. The sequence goes on from JAJFHP010000060.1 coordinate 48,923, forward strand.
CGAAATGAAACTGGACCACGACACCGGCGAAATGGAGGGCCGGGTCATCAGGGGGAAATTCGCGTCACGGATGCTGTCTTCCATGAGTGAACCCGAGTTGATCGAACTCTGGAATGAGTGTCTGAAACCCGATCCTCAGGCAGCACAACTGCTTGAAGCGTATATGGATCGTCTTACACCGGATTGGCGGGATGGTGCCGGAGCAAAGGCGAAGCAAGGCAGCATGTCTGGGAGCAGGTCAGAGGGTCCGATATCAAGAGAGGAAGCTTATGAAATACTCGGGCTTGAGCCAGGCGCCAGCAAGGTTGATATCCGCCGCGCACATCGCAGGTTGATGAAAAGGATGCATCCCGATCAGGGTGGCTCCACCTATCTGGCGGCAAAAATAAACGAAGCCAAGGATCTGTTGCTCGATCAGTGAGCGCTCCCCACTAGCCCTGGATCTATTCCGCAGACATGACCACGCAGGTGATGGCGCGGCGCTTGAGTTGGTTGCATGTGCTGTCGGCTGATGTTCGGGAAAATCCGGCAAATCGGGCGCGGTACAGATTGCGCTTCGTTTCACGCAGAGGCACCGACAATGGTGCATAACCGCCGATTACATCACCCGCTTCCACCTGTATCGTGGCAAGTCGCTCCATAGCATCTGTTTGTCGTGAATAGGCCCCCACCTGGATATGGAATCTGCCTTCTGGTGCTGTTTGCGGTTTTATTTGTGATGTTGATGGCAGAGAGGCAACGGTTTCCGGTTCGTCTTGATGTTCCCTCTGCTTTTCCGATTTCTGTTTGACCGGTTCGGGCAGGGCGTTGGCCGCAGCATTTGCTGGAAATTGCAATGATGCGGCAACTCTTACAGGCTTCTTTTTTGGCTTTGGTCTGTGCTTGCGCGGCAGTCTTGCGATCGCCTTGGGCATGGCTTTGTTGAGAATAGACCGCATGGCGGCGTTGCGTTTTCCAGACGTTCTCCCTCCGAATACAACAGCAATCAGATGCTTGTTTCCACGCCGGACATTGGCGAGCAAGTTAAACCCCGAAGCACGGGTGTAGCCGGTCTTGATGCCGTCAGTGCCTTTATAGTCGAACAGCAGGCGGTTGTGATTGCGGTATTTCTTGCCTTTGTATTTGAAATATTTCCGGCTGAAATTTTTATATTTTTCCGGATGATCGAACATCAGCCTGTTAGCCAGGGTTATCATGTCGCGTGCGGTCGACACCTGGTTCTTGTTGGGCAGTCCGGATGCATTCTTGAAGACTGTTTTTCGCATTCCGATTTCACGGGCCTTGGCGGTCATTAATTTTGCAAACTTGGCCTCTGACCCGCTGATGTTTTCAGCCACCGTAACCGCCACGTCATTGGCTGACTTGGTCACCAGCGACTTGATAGCGTCGCTCACCCTGATTGTTTTACCAGGCTTCAGGCCCAGCTTTGATGGAGCTTGTTTTGAAGCGTTTTTAGATACTTTCAGCAGAGAGTGTGGATGGAGTTTGCCCTCGTCCATTTGATCAAACAGAACATAGAGGGTCATTATTTTTGTGAGGGACGCCGGGAAGCGTAGCGCATCACCATGTTTGGAGTAGAGAATTTTCCCTGTGTGGCCGTCTACCACCATGGCTGAATAGCGTGCCGCGAGAACCGGACTTGCAGAAGCTGCGATCAACGCAACAACAGCGAGCAGGCTAGCAGCAACTGCATTTGTCATGCGCGCGGCTGAAGACCGGCGCAACGGCATCCATTTTGACACATTTACCCCAAGGCCTGTCGGCCTCGATCCCCTAATTCGTTCATTTATGACAGGCCCTGAACCCCGCCATATGAACGCCTCCACAACAAGCGTCCATAGCCACAAACCTAGGGGATTGCGTGTTACCAATCCGTTAATCGGTCCGACGCGAAAAGAAAATGGTGCAGCGCAATATTTTATATTGACAAAAATGGTGCAGCGCATATATATCTTGTTGCATTGCAAAATTAGCAGCCCGGCAGACTCTAAAATGCGGTCCGGGCAAAGATCGACAGATGGAGAGTGAAATGGACGTTAAGGGTTACGAAGACATTCAAAAAGCTGGTCAGGAAAACTTTGATACGGCGGTCAAAAGCATCGGTGAAGTCAACAAGGGCGTGCAGGCGATTGCGGGTGAAGTGACTGAATACACCAAGAAGGCAATCGAGGACGGCACCGTTGCATTTGAGCAGCTCATCGGCGTGAAGTCTGTCGAGCAGGCGATTGAAATTCAGACCACATATGCCAAGAAGGTCTATGACGACTATGTGTCGCAGGCGACCAAGATTGGCGAGATGTATGCGGGCCTTGCCAAGGACGTTTACAAGCCGGTCGAAACGGCATTTGCCAAAAAGGACTAATGTCCTCTGGCAATTGAGGGCAGCATTGCCCTTCCTCCTAGACTATTCAGACCCGGCCTAAACAGCCGGGTCTTTTTTTATACTCAAATTCTGCCTTGAGCCACATTAGGGTCGTATATGGGCTGGAGCATGCATATATCTTCACAGTGTGATTTGCGGGCAGGGTGCAGATACCGTTACAATGTGATTTGCCCGGCAGCGAATACAGAATGCCAGTAACACAGTCCGTGCAGAACTCCCTGCACAAATCAAGGCAACAGCTGGAGACCTGAAGAGAGACTTTTGGAATGTCGCGCAAGAATCAAAATCAGCGTCCGGACGATGCCGGAACGGACATTGTTACGGAAACCAGGCCAAAGACAAAAAAGCCAAGCCTCTACAAGGTGCTGCTGCTGAATGACGACTATACGCCGATGGAGTTCGTCGTTTATGTTCTGGAACGATTTTTCAACAAGTCGGGGGAAGACGCGACACGCGTGATGTTGCATGTTCACCAGAAGGGCGTTGGTGTCTGCGGAGTCTTCACTTTTGAAGTGGCAGAGACCAAGGTGGCCCAGGTTATGAATTTTTCGCGGCAGAATGATCATCCGCTGCAATGCATGATGGAAAAGGAGTGAGATCGACCCGTGACGTCATTTTCGTCCAGTCTTGAAGAAGCGCTGCACAGAGCGCTGGAATATGCCAACGAGCGCAGCCATGAATATGCGACGCTTGAGCATCTCCTGTTGTCGCTGCTCGATGATGGCGATGCATCTGCCGTGTTGCGTGCATGCGATGTCGATGTCGATGACCTGCGTAGAAAGCTGATCGAATATATCGACAATGAACTTGAAGGATTGATTCTGGACGACAGCTCTGAAGCCCAGCCCACTGCGGGTTTCCAGCGCGTCATTCACCGCGCAGTGGTGCATGTGCAATCTTCAGGCCGCGAGGAAGTGACCGGCGCAAATGTTCTTGTGGCCATTTTTGCAGAACGTGAGAGCCATGCAGCCTTCTTCTTGCAAGAACAGGACATGACCCGTTTCGATGCGGTCAATTATATCTCCCACGGGATCGCGAAGCGCGCCGGCATGTCAGAACCGCGCGAAGTGCGCGGTGTGGACGAAGATGCTGCCACCATGGATGGCGCCGACGACAAGAAACGCCGCGCCGACGCGCTGGAAGTCTATTGCGTCAATTTGAATGTCAAGGCGCGCGAGGGGGGCATCGATCCGCTGATCGGGCGCAACGAGGAAATTCGCCGCACCATCCAGGTTCTGTGCCGGAGGCAGAAGAATAACCCGCTATTCGTTGGCGATCCAGGCGTCGGCAAGACAGCAGTCGCCGAGGGCCTCGCGCGGCGTATCGTGCGCGGTGAGGTTCCCGAAGTCCTGGCGAGTTCCACCATTTTTTCGCTTGATATGGGAGCCTTGCTTGCCGGAACGCGCTATCGGGGAGATTTCGAGGAGCGTCTCAAGGCGGTGGTGCGCGAAATCGAGGCTTATCCGGGCGCCATCATGTTCATTGACGAAATTCATACCGTGATTGGCGCGGGCGCCACCTCTGGCGGTGCGATGGATGCGTCGAACCTGCTCAAGCCGGCTTTGCAGAGCGGGACACTGCGGTGCATCGGGTCGACGACATACAAGGAATATCGCCAGCATTTCGAGAAAGACCGGGCTTTGGTGCGCCGGTTCCAGAAGATCGATTTGCAGGAGCCAAGCATTGAAGACACCATTGCCATTCTCAAGGGTCTTAAACCCTATTACGAGGATTTCCATAAAATCCGCTACACCAACCAGGCGCTCAAATCTGCGGTTGAGTTGTCGGCCAAATACATCCATGACCGCCGCTTGCCGGACAAGGCAATCGACGTCATCGATGAAACCGGTGCTTCACAGATGCTGGTGCCGGAGAGTCGGCGCCGGAAGACAATCGGCGTGAAGGAAATCGAAGCCACGGTGGCGACCATGGCGCGCATTCCACCCAAGACAATTTCCAAATCCGACTTCGAGGTGCTTGAGAATATCGAACGCGATCTCAAGCGCGTAGTATTCGGGCAGGACGAGGCGCTTGCCGCGCTGGCCTCGGCTATCAAACTATCGCGGGCAGGGTTGCGCGAGCCGGAAAAACCCATTGGTTGCTACCTGTTCTCCGGGCCTACGGGTGTCGGCAAGACGGAAGTGGCGCGCCAGCTTGCACTTCAGCTCGGTGTCGAACTGCTGCGCTTCGATATGTCTGAATATATGGAGCGTCATACCATATCCAGGTTGATCGGCGCGCCCCCGGGTTATGTGGGCTTTGACCAGGGCGGGTTGCTGACAGATGGCATCGATCAACACCCTCATTGTGTCCTGCTGCTAGATGAAATCGAAAAAGCGCATGGCGATCTGTTCAACATTCTTCTCCAGGTGATGGATCACGGGACGCTGACAGACCATAACGGCAAAAAGGTCGATTTCCGCAACGTGATCCTGATCATGACCACGAATGCAGGAGCGGCCGACCTCGCCAAGCCGCCTATAGGCTTCAATCGCACCAAGCGGGAAGGCGATGACGAAGAAGCTATAAATCGCATGTTCACGCCCGAGTTCCGGAACCGGTTGGATTCAGTCATCGGCTTCTCAAGTCTCCCGCCTGAGGTCATCGCCAAGATCGTCGAGAAATTCATCTTCGAGCTTGAGGCCCAATTACAGGATCGTAACGTTACAATCGAGCTGACCGAGTCTGCCAATTCCTGGCTTGCCGAGAAGGGATTTGACGAAAATTTCGGTGCTCGACCCTTGTCGCGCGTGATCCAGGAGCACATTAAACGTCCGCTGGCTGACGAGTTGCTGTTTGGCAAACTGAAGAGAGGTGGCGTTGTGCGCGTGGTTGTCGAGGGCAAAGGGAAAAACAAGAGCCTGGGCTTCGAGTTCCTTGAAGGGCCCGATGCCAAGAGCAAGCCGGGCAAGGGCTCTCCCCGCAAACGTCCCGGCAAGGCTCCGTCAAAAGCCCGGCGTAAAACCGCGGCCAAATCAAACACACCAAAGCTAAAATCTAGCAAGCCAAAGCCTCGCGGATCCAGCCCGGTTCCTAAAGTTCCCCTTCCGGCGAAATAGGGTTCGCCTTGGCAGCAAAGCCAGGTGAACTGCAGGCGCCTGAATGGTGCCGGGGGGCTTCACGGAAAGACGCCTATTATCGCGGCGTCATGGCGGCGCCCAGCGTGCCGGTTATTGTTGTTCTCGCGACCTTTGTCGGGTTCGGTGCGCTTGCCGAAGGCGCGGGGCTGACCATGGCCCAGGCGGTCTTTGTCACTGTTTCCGTTTTTGCGCTTCCGGGTCAGGTTGTGCTCGTGGATCAGATCGCTCAAGGGACGGCGCTTTTCTCGACGGCCTTTGCTGTGACGCTTACCTCGGTGCGATTGCTTCCCTTGACTCTATCGCTCATGCCCTATCTGCGCGACGGGATCACGCCCCGTTGGGTGGAGTTTATATTTGCCCATATGCTCGCAATCACTATGTGGATTGAAAGCATGCGGCGCTTGCCCCAGCTACCTGAAAGATTGCGTTCGCCTTTCTACGGAGGATTTGTCTCTGCCCTTTTCGCCGGTATCCTGTGCGCCACGGCATTGGGATTCTTGCTGTCTGGCCAGGTTCCGCAAGAAATTGGCGCCGGATTGATTTTCCTCACTCCGATTTATTTCTTCCTGTCACTCATTGCCGTTTCGAAATCCCACATTGATTTGCTGGCAGTTGCCATAGGCGCAGTTCTTGGCCCCGTCCTGTTCGTGATGACGCCGGGCCTGGATTTGTTTCTTACCGGGTTGATCGGCGGTACGGCTGCATATGCGCTCAGTTACTGGTGGAATAGCAGATGAGTGGCTTTGTGCACGGGAATTGGAGCTATCTCTGGCTTTTCCTGGCCGGGTTCTGCGCCACGCAACCCTGGCGCTACCTGGGCGTTATTCTGTCCATCAATATCAGGACCGATAGTGAAGTGCTGGTCTGGGTTAGGCTGGTCTCAACCGCGTTGGTTGCCGGGCTCGTGACCCGTATGCTGCTGCTGCCTGCAGGCGCTCTTGCTTCGGTTCCTTTGGAAATGCGTCTGGGCAGTTTTCTGCTCGGGTGCTGTATGTTTTTTCTGGCCCGGAAATCTCTTGCGGCCGGCGTATTTTCTGGCGGTGCTGCCCTTGTCCTGGCGCAATATTTTCTACAGCCTTAGCACTGGCTCAATCAGGCGGCTTCAAGCGCCGCTATAATTTTTTCGGAATTGGCAGCCAGTGTTTCAGAATCACCCATATCGCCGGCATGAGGTTTGAGCGCAACTTCCGCCCAACGCGGAATGATATGGAAGTGGACATGGAACACTGTTTGTCCAGCAGCTTCTTCATTGAACTGCTGGATAAGGAGTCCATCGGCCTTCATAGCATTGCGAATGACGGGGGCGAGCCTCTGAACCGTTTTGATGGTTGTGCACAAGGTCTCGGTATCAACATCAAAAATATTCATTGCGGAGGTTTTGGGTATGACCAGAGTATGGCCGTCGGCTCGTGGCATGATGTCGAGAAACGCAAACGTCTCATCATCTTCATAAACCTTGTGACAAGGCAATTCGCCACGCAGGATCTTGGCGAATACGTTGCTATCGTCATATGTCATGAGGTGCCCTTCACTGATCACTGGAGTATCAAACAATTTTGCCAGGCGCCTGTTTCTCAAGTCTGATGGCGGGGGTCAAGCATCGTTCTGCCGACCATTATCTCTTTTTTTGCGATAGGGCGTAAAACGGGACAGTTCCTGTTTTTCCATCTCCACATAGTCGCGTTCCCGATTGAGGAAACTCTCTACCGCTGACCTGAGTGATGGGTCGGAAATCAGATGCGCGCTATAGGTCGTCTGGGGCATGTAGCCACGTGCAAGTTTGTGCTGCCCCTGGGCACCTGCTTCAACGCGCGTCAATCCGTTGGCGATTGCGAAGTCGATTGCCTGATAGTAACAGGCCTCGAAGTGCAGGAACGGATGGTCTTCCAGGCACCCCCAGTATCGACCATAGAGGGCGTCGCCACCGATGAAGTTCAGCGCGCCGGCGATCGGCTGCCCGGCCCGTTCGCAAAGGATAAGCAAAATCTTGTCCGCCATGCTTTGCCCCACAAGGCTGAAGAACTCCCGGGTTAAATAGGGGTGTCCCCATTTTCGTGCGCCTGTATCGGTATAAAAAGCAAAAAATGCATCCCAGTGGGCTTCGCTCAGATCACTGCCTGTGAGCAACCTGATCGAAATATCTTCCGCGCATGCCAGACGGCGCTCCTTTTTGATGAGTTTGCGTTTTCTGGAGGTGAGGGAAGCCGTAAAATCATCGAAACTGTCATAGCCCTGATTGAACCAATGAAATTGCTGGTCTGTTCTGCGCAGAAGACCGATCTGTCCCGCACGGTCCCATTCTCCTTTTGTCAGAAAGGTGAGATGGAGAGAGGAGGCCTGGTGCCGGTCTAGCAGTGTTGCTGACGCATTCAGCAGGTAGCGCTCGCGCATATCCGTATCATCCACGTCTGGAACGAGCAGCCTTCGCCCGGTCACGGGTGTGAATGGAACCGAGGCCTGAAGTTTTGGATAGTAGCGTCCGCCGGCACGCTCAAAGGCGTCGGCCCAGCCATAGTCGAAAACATATTCTCCCTGACTATGAGATTTCAGATAACAGGGCATGCAGGCCAGAATGCCACCCGTTCCATCATCGAGAACAAGGTGCTGTGGTGCCCAGCCGGTTTCCGCGCTCGCTGAGCTGCTTTGCTCAAGGGCAGACAAGAATGCATGGCTTATGAATGGGTTATAGGCCCTTGATCGAGCAGTATCTGAATCAACCGGGTTGGCACAGGCATCCCATTGGGTTGCGTCGAGCGCAGAAATATCTGGTTCAATGCGGACAAGAATTTGTTCTGCATCACCCATAAATCAACTTGTCAATCGTCGCTTTTTCAGGGTTTGAACCCCTCGAAGATCATCGCGTCGGCCTCGCGACTTGCAAGTTGCTTTTGCGCATCGTCACGTATGGTCCATGTGAGCAACGGTCGCTTAAGCACCCGTCGCCAAATCCAGGTCGCCACTGAAGGCAACGCCCCGATATCATAGGCCACGAAATGCGGCTTGGCGATGAAGGCACTCAGTAGATGACGCATGTAGAAACGCTTCCAGGGTGACAGATGGCCCCAGAAATGCGGATTGAGAAATGGGCCAGCTATGAGCCCACGGGGTATATCAGGGGCTGCTCGGGCGAATGCCTTGATGACGTGGGGGTCGAAGGATTGCACGGCCACATGTCCGTTATAGGCACTAAGAAGGTCAGCCAAACGGCGCTCGAACCTGCCATGCGTGCGCCAATCACTTTTGATCTCGATAAGAAGCGGAACGCGTCCGGAAATTTGTTCCAGCAGCTCGGGCAGGGTTTGCATCGAGTCGGATGTACCCTTGAAGCGGATACGCTTCAACTCTGCTGCTCTGAGAGAATGGACCAGTCCGTTGCCTTTGGTCAGCCGCTCGAGCGTGTGGTCGTGAAAAACAATGGCCTCGCCATCGCTCGTTTCCTGAACATCCAATTCAATACCATAACCGGCATCAATGGCTGCCTGAATGGCTGATGCTGTATTCTCGATTATGCCTTTTGCCGTATTATGCAGGCCGCGATGGGCGATTGGCCGCATCAGCCAGTCGAGATTGGCCACGTGATGCGATCTCCACGACTATTGAATGGCAAACAGGGCATCGATTTCAACCGCCACACCGCGTGGCAGAGAACCTGCGCCTACGGCAAAACGGGTGTGGCGCCCTTTGTCGCCGAGAACCTCGACGAGAAAGTTTGATGCCCCGTTCACAACTTCCGGGTGATCTGCGAAATCGGGTGTGGAATTTACGAATCCGCCCAGCTTCAGGCATTGCTCGATACGGTCCAGTTCGCCAAGTGCGGACTTGGCCTGCGCCAGTATATTGATCGCGCACGCCTTTGCAGCCTTGGCTGCCGTTTCGACATCGATATCAGTGCCCACCTTGCCTTTGAAGTCGGGACCACCGGCAATGAGAGGCAACTGGCCGGAAATAAACAGCTGATTCTTCGAGATATGAAACGGAACATAGTTGGCCGCTGGTGTAGCGGCAGTAGGCAGTTCTATACCGAGTTCCTGAAGCCTGGCTTCAATGTTACCAGCCATGGGTTGGCCTCCCTTTACATGTTTTGAAATAATGTGAATGCTGCTCTGGTTGTAATGGGTTATCAGGAAGCAGGCGAGTCTCTCGATGAAAAATCGGCATTGCGCAGCAGATTAAAGAAGCGCATTTGTTTGCCGCAATCTTGTTTATTATTACCCTGCCGTTGCGGGCCGATTCGCGACTGGTGGCAGAGAATCTTGGAACGGCTGAACCAGATGTATCGAAACTCGTCGAAATATGGTGTTTTTTTGCTGGCTGCGCTTGCGATCAGCCTACCCTCAAAAGCCTCCCAGGCTCTTGCGCCAAGCGGGGTTGCCAAGCTCGTACCGCACCGGGCCGTGTATGATATGTCGCTGGATTCCAGCCGGCCTGCATCCGGCATATCAGGTGTAAAAGGGCGGATGGTGTTCGAATTCGCCGGTTCAGGCTGCGACGGCTACACCATGAACATGCGGCTCGTGACCCGTATTGAAGGGTCAACAGGCCGCTCAATCGTATCGGATTTACGCTCCTCAACCTGGGAACAGGGTGCTGGAGAGCGCTATCGCTTCAATTCCAGCCATTACAAGGGTGAAAAGCTGGATGAGTCGACCAGCGGCGATGCCGAACGCTCCGGCGCCAATGATCATGTCGATATCCAGGTGAGCGTGCCGAAGCCGAAAAAACTCAAAGTCTCCGGCCCAGTGATGTTCCCGACCCAGCATTCTCTGGCCATTCTTGATTCAGCCAAGAAAGGGCAGTCCGTGCTTCAGACGCGAATCTATGACGGTTCCAGTAAGGGCGACAAGGTCTATTCAACAACTGCATTTATCGGGAAACGTTTGAAGCCGGGCGCCAAACGCCACTCCAAACGGGTAGAAAATGACAAGGCGCTGGACGTGCTGGAGTCCTGGCCGGTTTCGATCAGCTATTTTGAAACGGAAGAAGGCAGCGAAGAGACACCCGTTTATCAGCTTAATTTTCGCATGTACAACAACGGCGTAAGCCGAGATCTTGTAATAGATTATGGAGATTTCGCGATCAAGGGCGACTTGAGTTCTCTTGAGTTCATGCCCCTTTCGAAATGCGAATAGGCCCCGAGATCAGCCCTCACGGGGGGGTTCACATCCATTCAGAATTACTTCAATCAGGTCCGCCCCACAGCCAGGCCGCACCCCGCACGCCACTGTCAGCCCCGTGAACGGGGGGATAAATCTCTACAGCGGTTGTGTCACTGAAAATATATGGTGCCATCAGACCGGGAAGTTGCCCATAGAGATGGTCCATATTAGAAAGGCCGCCTCCCAACACTATGCAGCCTGGATCGAAAATATTGAGTACGCCCGCAAGACCCCGCGCCAGTCTTGAGGCGTGAAGTTCCAGGGTTTTGTTTGCTCTTGGGCATCCATCACCTGCACGTTTCGCAATCTCCTCAGCAGAGAAAGTTTCACTGAAAGCTCTGGCGTGGTCAGCAGCCATGCCGGGGCCGGAGACCCAGCTTTCCACGCAACCCCTACGGCCGCACCAGCATTGTGGCCCTGGAAGCTCATCCTGTTCTGACCAGGGAAGGGGGTTATGGCCCCATTCGCCTCCAATGCTGCGAGGCCCGTTGATAATATGACCCTTGAGAATCAGTCCACCGCCGCATCCTGTGCCGAGTATGACACCGAATACGCTTGCCGCCTCTCGGCCTGCCCCATCAGCAGCTTCGGACAAGGCAAAACAGTTGGCATCGTTCGCCAAGCGCACCGGACGGCCCAAAGATGTCTCCAAATCCCGTTTGAGCGGCTGAGCGTTGAGCCATGTGGAATTTGCATTCTGTATAAGGCCCGTCGCTGGGGACACCGAACCTGGAATCCCGATACCGACGCTGGCTTCGCTTCCTCCCTTTTCTTGCAGGCTCATCACCAGGTCGCAAACCGAATCAATTGTTTTGCGGTAGTCTCCTTTTGGAGATTCCAGCCGCTCTCGCGCTGCAGGAGCACCATCTGGTTGAAGAAAAATGCCGGCAATCTTGGTGCCGCCAAGATCAATGCCAATGCGTGCATTGCCGCTCATATTGGTCTCAGTTACCTGTATCAGCGCTGGAGTCGTTCCCGCTTTGCAATGTGCGGTGCGCCAGGGCCACCTCGCTCGGGTCGAGCCCGCAATTGGCGGCGAATGTCAGGAGCAGGTCTTCCTCGCTCATCAAATAATCCAGCGAAGCGGCCAGAATTGCGCTTCTTGAGCCGGGGATTGTGAGAGTTTCTGGTGTCCAGCCGGTGATATCAAGAAATCGCGAAAGTATGGAAGCTTCGCTGGTCAGGAAGGTCAGGGCTCGAATCGAGATGTCTCGTGCTGCATCGGAGTTAAGAGGCGCCGGGTTCTTTTTCATTGGCAATTGTTGCCGCTTAACTGCCCGTTTGGCAAGAATCAGGCCTGCGGCTTTAAGACTTAGTTACGGGTTTTCAGCTCAAATAGGCGTGGATCATCAAGGTGGGGACGTCTTGCCCAAGCACAGGGAAGCCGAATTGAAATGGATGGCATGGAATATTCCGGTAGTTTAGCCGATCATGGGGCCACAGATTTGACCAAGGCCGGACCAATGACAAAAACTGTAATGATTGTCGAAGACAATGATCTGAACATGAAGCTGTTTCACGATTTGCTGGACGCGCATGGCTATCAGACGCTGCAAACAAGAAACGGGATGGAGGCGCTTTCACTTGCGCGGGAACATGTTCCGGATCTCATTCTAATGGACATTCAGCTGCCCGAGGTTTCCGGGCTGGAAGTTACAAAATGGCTGAAGGATGACGACAAGCTTCGTTCTATCCCGGTCGTTGCCGTAACGGCTTTTGCGATGAAGGGAGACGAGGAGCGCATCCGCGAAGGCGGTTGCGAGGCCTATATTTCCAAACCCATTTCTGTATCGAAATTCATGGACACGGTACGCCAGTTTATTGGCGACGCGTGAGCCCTGAGGAGCTTGATAAAGCGCTATGACAGCCCGAGTACTCGTCGTTGATGACATTGAAGCCAACGTGAAGCTGCTGGAAGCGCGGCTGACGGTGGAATATTTTGAAACGCTTACTGCGCGCAGCGGTGAGGAGGCACTGCAAATCTGCACCAGCGAAGGCGCCGATGTGGTTCTTCTTGATGTCATGATGCCGGGAATGGACGGTTTCGAAGTATGCCGGCGTCTCAAGTCCGACCCGAAAACACAGCATATACCCGTGATTATGGTGACGGCGCTGGATCAACCCTCAGACAAGGTGCAGGGACTTGAGGCGGGTGCCGACGATTTTCTCACAAAGCCGGTTGACGATATTGCGCTCATAACGCGGGTGAAGAATCTTTCAAGGCTGAAAACACTCTCCGATGAGATGCTCATGAGAGCCTCCACCAGCGAACAGATGGGTATGGGCCCTGATCCGTCCGCAAGTGGCGCCCAAGCGGGACTGGGTGGAAAAATATTATTGGTTGAAGACCATGAGCGCTCTGCCCAGCGCATGGTGGAAACGTTATGCACAGAACAATCGATTGATGTGGAAAGCGATCCACAACAGGCGCTGATCAAATTACCGGAAAGCGATTACGATTTGCTGATGGTGAGTTTGAGCCTGTCGGGCACAGATGGGCTGCGGTTGTGCTCCCAGGTTCGGTCGCTGGACCGCATCCGTCACTTGCCAATACTCATCATAACCGAACCAGGTGAGGATGCACGATTGCTACGCGGGCTGGAGATGGGCGTAAACGATTATCTTGTCCGGCCCATCGACAAGAATGAAATGCTGGCCAGGGTCAAAACCCAAATTAAACGCAAGCGCTACTCTGACCTGTTGCGCAGCCGTCTTGAAGAAAATGTCGAGATGGCCATTACCGACCCGCTTACCGGCCTGTACAACCGCCGTTATATGGAAGGGCATCTCAAGACCCTTGTTGATGAGGCTGTGCAACGCGGTAAACCTCTTTCATTGCTGGTTGCGGATATTGATTTTTTCAAATCAGTCAACGATACCCATGGACATGATGCTGGCGACGAGGTGCTCAAGGATTTCTCTGAGCGGATCAGACAGAATATCAGGGGAATTGACCTGGCTTGCCGCCTTGGCGGCGAGGAATTCGTTGTTATGATGCCCGATACCGACCTGACCAAGGCATATGTCGTGGCCGAGCGGCTGCGCCAGTGTATTGCCGAAAAACCGTTCCAATTGTCCGGAGATAAGCAGATACAAATCACGGCCAGCGTTGGTATTGCGTCTCATGAGGGCGTTGAAGATACACCCGATGCCTTGCTTAAACGCTCCGATCAGGCGCTCTACTGTGCCAAACGTGATGGACGCAACCGAGTGGTTGCGGACGCTGCCTGACGGTCTTCAATTTTCTTTGAGGCGCATTTATTGCGCCATATCCTCAAAAAAACTGGTGGATAACTGCGGTATTAAACTGCAGCGCTTCCTCAGCTGTTGTGTGAAAGTTTAAGGTTAACACTTTACTTTGACACGGCTTTTCGTGTAATGGCGAGATGAGAACTGTTGATTTTCGCGGGACTCAGGTTAGGCTATACATGGTGATCCAGCCTGCACTGAGATACGGGGAGGCGCATGAGGGATAAGGGATCGCCGCTCCAAATTTATTAGTCTGGTGCATCCTTCAATCAAGTCTCCCGCTAAGAGATAACCCTGCGGAGTGCTCAGGTCCGCCGCATCTCCTGGGTCCGTAGGGTTTGGCTGGTCGGTGATCGGTTTGAGTGGCCTCCTCGTTAACGCCGCTCACCGGCCGGCCACCAAGTCAAATGACCAAGGCCCTCTTTGGTCCATTTGGCTTGTTGG
>JAJFHP010000007.1 GCA_021775555.1 Hyphomicrobiales bacterium
GTAACGCATGTTGCTTCACAAGGAGGATATGTGATGAGGCATTTTGACTTAGCACCCCTGTACCGTTCCACTGTCGGCTTTGACCGGCTTGCTTCCCTGATTAACTCAGCAGGATCGCTTGAAAGCGATGCTCCGACCTACCCGCCCTACAATATCGAACTCATTGGCGAGAACCACTACCGCATCACCATGGCGGTCGCAGGATTTGCCGAGAAAGATATCGAAATCGAAGCCAAGCAAAACGCATTAACAGTGCGCGGTGAACAAACCAGCTCATCTGAATCGGATGACAGCAAATATCTCCATCGTGGCATTGCCACGCGCACCTTTGAGCGACGCTTCCAGCTTGAGGAGCATGTCGAGGTGAAGGGCGCTGCCCTCGAGAACGGGCTGCTGCATATTGACCTCGTTCGTGAAATCCCCGAGGCCATGAAGCCCCGCGCAATTTCCATCAATGGCGGCGGCAAGGACGCCAAGGTGATTGAGAACAAGGCCAAATCGAAAGACTAAATCTCTCTAATATCAGCCAGAACGGGTGCTCTCCATAGGAGAGCACCTGTTTTTTGCATGTCTCAATCAGGCCAGTTATCGATCTTGATCTCCCGCAGGACTTGATCCGGTTCGAGCCCTAGAACGCGTGCGTAAAATGCGTATTCGCTTTCCAGAACTTCGATAATGGTTTCAGCACTACGAAACCCGTGCCCTTCATTGGCAAATTCGCTGTAGGACACGGGCACGCCTCGTGTCTTCAGGGAATGGACCATGGAACGTGACTGTTCCGGCGGCACAACCTTGTCTTCCAGTCCTTGAAAGAAAATCACTGGACAGGTGATCCCATCGGCATGGGTGAGCGGTGAGCGCCAGGTGAATTCCGTTTCACAATTGTCCGGGGTGGTGCCCGTGAGGCCATAGAGATAGCCGCTCTCGAATTTATGCGTGATGACCTGGAGCTGGTTGAGATCTGAAACACCATAAGCACATGCCCCGGCACGGAAGATGTCGAGCTTTGCAAGGGCCATGAGTACCGTGAAACCGCCCGCGCTGCCTCCTGAGATTAGCAGTCGCTCGGGATCCACCCTACCCATTTCGATCAGATGTTGGGTGAGTGCCGCCACGTCCTCCACGTCACGGATACCCCATTGGCCGTTCAATCTCTCCTTGTAGGCGCGGCCATATCCGGCACTGCCGGAATAATCCAGATCGCACACCGCAAAGCCCCGGCTGGTCCAGTACTGGATTTTCAACTTCAGCCCCCGGTCAGCCATGCCCGTCGGCCCGCCATGAACAAACAGGATCAGTGGCGGGCGCTCATCTGCTGGCGCGGAATGGGACGCATTCACCGGGGGGTAGAACAGCGCGTAAAGCTCTTGCCGTCCACTCTGGAAGCGCAGCATTTCGCCCTTTGAAATATCATCTGGCGCAATACCGGTATCACCTGCCGAGCGCAAGATCTGGAAACCGCCATCCGGCTTTATCGCGACAACCGCCGCTGCAGCTGTATCGCTCGCACCAATGAGTGCGACGCCGCCCTCGTAAGGAACGAGTGAGTCGATTGAACGCAGATCACACTCCACAGGTGTTACTTCACCGTTGTTCACGTCGATGAGGCCGAGCCTTGTTTCACCGTCCTCAAGAAAAGCCGCCACGATGTGCGCTTCGTCCGCCACCGTGTAAGACTGCATACCGAACACCCATTGCGGGCGCATCAGCTCACTCTTCCGCGCATTGATTTGCGTGATGCTTTCGCCATCCCACCCGTGCAAATTGCCAAAATCACTTTTGTCCCAGACAAAAAACAGCCGTCCACCAGGCGACCATTCAGGCTGGAACACCGCGCTGCCATCGCCCCCGGCAATTTTGCGCTCATTGGCGAGCAATCCGTCCTGCCCGATCTCAGCGATATAAAGTGCCGCACTTTCCCAGGGCATGTCGGGCAAATCCCAGGCGAGCCAGGCGAGGGACCCTCCGTCAGGGCTGACGCGTGGAGAAGCGTAAAAATCATGCCCCCGGGCCACGATCTCGGGCCGCACTTCACCACCGCCACCAAGCGCTATGACAACAAGATAATTCTCAGGCTCATGTGCCCCGGCTTCATGATGCTCGGCAACGGCGATGAGGCGCCCCCGCAGCGCATCATGGCTCATATCCGCGAACCGGGTATCGGCCTCACGGGTTAACCGGCACACCCCTTGGCCAGGTGAAAGGACGTGGATATCCTGCGTGTCCGCATCGACGAAATACACACCGTCTCCCGTGGCCAGATATTCTCCACCGCCATATTCATGGACTTTCGAGCGCGCTGAGAAGGGGGCGGAAAGAATATCTTCAGCTTGTCCTCCAAGCGTCATGCGCATGATGACGCCCCTCCCTCCTTCATCAGGTCGGCTCTCCGACCAATAGAGGTGCGCCCCTGACGCTTGCAACGCGCCGAAGCGGAGCGATTTGCCGGCCACCGCTTGCGCGCTCACCGGTGAGCGCCAGGTTCCATAGGGTCGTGATGCTGATGACATGGGCGCTCTATAGCCGGTGGGAAGTGCGCGCGTCGAGGCCGCAAGAGAGCTGTGGAAAGACTTGCTTCATTCAATAGCTTGTGTCGCCATGGCAAATCTGGCATTTTGAACCGGCATAGGACAGTGTTGCTGTCCCTTTGCACCCGGGCACCGGTCCAATTGCGGCAGTTTCGCACATAGGTGATGGAAACTCTGGACTTGCAGCAGCCTGAAGGCGGGGAATGCAAACCCGCCGGGCATTAGGCCCCAGATGCATTCTTGCACGCACGCTCTCCAGCCAAAAAAAGGCGCTCCGGAGACGCGCGCAGGCTGCGCCAAGGGGAGAAAATGACGATGGGTTGGGAGCAGTAAATGACGTTGAGGAAACTGCGCGAGGGACAAAAAAGCCTTGGCCTGTATGACCCGGCCCTGGATCATGACGCCTGTGGCGTCGGCTTCGTTGCGCACCTCAAGGATGAAAAATCTCACGATATCGTCGCCAAGGGTATCCAGATACTGGAAAACCTGGAACATCGAGGCGCCACCGGCGCCGACCCGCGCGCAGGAGACGGCGCGGGTATGCTGGTCCAGATTCCACATCAATTTCTGAGCGAGGAATGCGCCGCGCTTGGCTTTGAACTTCCCAGGCCAGGTGCCTATGGCATCTCACATATTTTCATGCCGCAAAATTCAGAGCTGCACGATCATTGCCGCGAAATCGTGGAGCGTGCGATTGCCGGGGAAGGCCACACCCTCCTGGGATGGCGCGAAGTGCCTGTCGACAACAGCTGCCTCTCCGAGCCGGTTATCGAAACCGAGCCGGTGCATATGCAGGTGTTCATCGGCCCGCGAGAAGATAGCCGCGACGAGACGCATTTCGAGCGTCATCTCTATCTCTTGCGCAAAGTCATATCCAACACGATCTTCAAGGAAACCGAAGGGCGCGATAACGGGTTTTACATCGTGTCCATGTCTTGCCGCACCACCGTCTACAAGGGCATGTTCCTCGCTGACCAGCTCGGACCCTATTACAAGGATTTGTCGGACACCCGTTTCGTGTCCGCGCTGGCGCTGGTGCATCAACGCTTTTCAACCAACACCTTCCCGTCATGGAAGCTGGCGCACCCCTTCCGCATGATCGCCCACAATGGCGAGATCAACACGCTTCGCGGCAACGTCAACTGGATGGCTGCGCGCCAGGCCAGTGTCTCGTCTCCCTTGTTCGGGGATGACATCTCGAAGCTCTGGCCTATTTCTTATGAGGGCCAGTCGGATACGGCCTGCTTCGATAACGCGCTGGAATTTCTCATCCGCGGCGGCTACAGCCTCGCCCATGCGGCGATGATGCTGATCCCCGAAGCATGGGCCGGCAATCCTCTGATGGATGAAAAACGCCGTGCATTTTACGAATATCACGCCGCCCTCATGGAGCCATGGGACGGCCCGGCTGGTGTGGCCTTTACCGACGGCCTGCAGATCGGCGCCACGCTTGACCGCAACGGGTTGCGGCCAGCACGCTACTTCGTCACCAGTGACAATCTCGTTGTCATGGCATCAGAAGCGGGCGTACTGCCCGTGCCTGAAGAAACCATCACGCATAAATGGCGGCTCCAGCCGGGAAAAATGCTGCTCATTGATTTGGCAAAGGGCCGCATCGTCTCCGATGAGGAAATCAAGGCGGAACTGGCCGATTCCCATCCTTACCAGACCTGGCTCAACAAAGGGCAAATCCGGGTTCGTGACCTGCCGGATACCGGAGTGCAGCCGCCCGGCACCAACGTCGCCCTGCTCGACCGTCAACAGGCTTTTGGCTACACCCAGGAAAGCCTGAAATTCCTGATGGGTCCGATGGCCTATATGGGACAGGAAGCCATTGGATCCATGGGAACGGACACGCCGATCTCGGCGCTTTCGAGCCGTCCGAAACTGCTCCACACCTATTTCAAGCAGAACTTCGCGCAGGTAACCAATCCGCCGATCGACCCTATCCGCGAAGAATTGGTCATGTCTCTGGTGAGCTTTATCGGCCCCCGGCCCAATCTTCTCGACCTCAAGGGGACCTCAAAACTCAAGCGCCTGGAAGTGTCACAGCCCATCCTCGACAATGAGCGGCTTGAAAAGGTTCGCATGATTGGCGAGATCGAGGATAATGATTTCCGAACCATCACGCTCGATATCACCTACGCTGCCAAAACTGGCTCGGATGGCATGGAGCCGGCATTGGACCGGCTTCGCAAAGACGCGGAAAAGGCCGTTGGTGATGGATACAACATCATCATTCTTTCTGACCGGGCGCTCAGTGCCGAGGCGGTGCCTATCCCCTCCCTGCTGGCGACGGCCGCCGTCCACCATCACCTGATCCGCAAGGGCCTGCGCACCTCCGTTGGAATTGTCGTCGAGACCGGCGAAGCCAACGAGATAAACCAGTTCTGCACCCTTGCCGGGTATGGTGCGGAGGCCATAAATCCCTATCTGGCGTTTGAGACGCTGGAGGCTATGGCCGACGACGTTGAAGAAGACCTAACCCGCGATGAAGCGATCAAGAATTACATCAAGGCCATCGACAAGGGGTTATTGAAGGTCATGTCCAAGATGGGCATCTCCACCTACCAGTCCTATTGCGGCGCGCAGATTTTTGATGCGGTTGGCTTGCACAGTGATTTTATCGAAAAATATTTCACCGGCACCCATTCTCAAGTCGAAGGCGTCGGTCTCATCGAGATTGCCCGTGAAACAGTCGAGCGCCACAGACTGGCGTTTTCCGATGCGCCCATATACCGGAATGCCCTTGATGTCGGGGGTGAATACGCATTTCGAATACGCGGCGAGTCCCACTCCTGGACCTCCGATACGGTCGCCGACCTGCAACATGCCGTACGCGGGAACCTGCCCGGCAAATACGCGGAATATGCGAAATGCATCAACGAACAGGATCGCCAGTTGATGACCCTCCGTGGCATGTTCAAGATCAACAGCGCCAAGGAGATGGGGCGCAAGCCGATAAAAATCGACGCTGTTGAGCCGGCGGCTGAAATCGTCAAACGCTTTGCCACAGGCGCTATGTCCTTCGGTTCGATCTCGCGTGAGGCGCACACCACGCTGGCCATCGCCATGAACCGACTCAAGGCCAAATCCAATACCGGCGAAGGCGGAGAACAGGCGGACCGGTTCGAGCCATTGCCAAATGGCGATTCCATGCGCTCGGCCATCAAGCAGGTGGCGTCGGGACGTTTCGGGGTGACGACCGAGTACCTGGTCAATTCAGACATGATGCAGATCAAGATGGCGCAAGGGGCCAAGCCCGGCGAGGGCGGGCAGCTTCCGGGCCACAAGGTCGATGCTGTCATCGCCAAGGTACGCCATTCGACGCCCGGTGTTGGGCTGATCTCGCCGCCGCCGCATCATGATATCTATTCCATTGAGGACCTGGCGCAGCTCATTTTTGACCTCAAAAACGTCAATCCTTCTGGCGATGTCTCCGTCAAGCTCGTGTCTGAAGTTGGTGTCGGAACAGTCGCAGCCGGCGTCGCCAAGGCGCGCGCGGACCATGTGACCATTTCAGGTTTCGAAGGCGGCACGGGCGCCAGCCCTCTCACGTCCATCAAGCATGCGGGATCCCCGTGGGAAATTGGCCTGGCCGAAACCCACCAGACGCTGGTTGAAAATCGCTTGAGAGGACGCATCGCCGTGCAGGTCGATGGCGGACTGCGCACCGGGCGCGACGTTATCGTTGGCGCACTTCTGGGCGCCGATGAGTTTGGATTCTCAACCGCGCCGCTGATTGCCACCGGGTGCCTGATGATGCGCAAGTGCCATCTCAACACCTGTCCCGTCGGCATCGCTACCCAGGACCCGGTCCTGCGCAAGCGTTTCACCGGCAAGCCCGAGCATGTCATCAATTACTTCTTCTTCGTGGCCGAAGAGGTGCGCACGATGATGGCGGAAATGGGCTTCACATCGCTCAACGAGATGATCGGCCAGACCCAATGGCTGGACAAGCAGGAAGCCATTGAACACTGGAAGGCTCAGGGGCTTGAATTCGCCCGCCTGTTCCACAAACCCGATGTGCCGGACAACGTTGCGATCTATAATTGCGAACGCCAGATCCATCACATCGACAAGGTCCTTGACCGCAAATTCATCAGACAAGCCAAGCCCGCATTGGAAAAGGGCAGCGCGGTGCGTATGGACTTTGAGATAAACAACACCAACCGGACGGCCGGGGGGATGCTCTCGGGCGAGGTGGCCAAGCGCCATGGCCATGAGGGTTTGCCTGAAGACACGATCCATATCGCGCTCAAGGGCACAGCGGGACAAAGCTTCGGAGCATGGCTCAGCTCAGGAGTTACGCTCGATCTTGAAGGCGAGGCCAACGACTATGTGGGCAAGGGCCTTTCTGGCGGACGCATCGTTGTCCGGCCTCCGGCCAACAGCGGCATCGTGCCTGAAGACAGTATCATTGTCGGCAACACCGTTCTCTACGGGGCCATCAATGGCGAGTGCTATTTCCGGGGCATCGCGGGCGAGCGCTTTGCCGTGCGCAACTCCGGAGCTGTCGCAGTGGTGGAAGGCACCGGCGACCATGGCTGCGAATATATGACCGGCGGCGTGGTGGTGGTTATCGGCCAGACGGGACGCAATTTTGCCGCCGGCATGTCAGGCGGTATCGCTTATGTGCTGGACGAAGCCGGTGATTTCGATCGCCGCTGCAACATGGCGATGGTTGACCTGGAGCCTGTAGCCGAGCAGAGCGAGCGCATGGAGCGCCTCGCACATCAGGGGCCGGACCTGCAGAGCCATGGGCTGGTTGATGTCCTGAGTGATATGACCCGCTTTGACTCTGAGCGCCTGCGTCAGCTCATCGAAAACCACCGGCACTACACCGGGTCGGCGCGCGCGAAAGACATCCTCGACAACTGGGATGCTTCGCTGGCCAAGTTCGTAAAAATCATGCCGGTCGAATATCGTCGTGCATTGCAGGAAATGACCAAGCATCAGGAAGCCGACAAGACGGGCCTCGACGCGCTCGAAATCGGCCTGCGCGGGGGGAAATAGCCCATGGGTAA
Source organism: Hyphomicrobiales bacterium (assembly GCA_021775555.1). GTDB lineage: Bacteria > Pseudomonadota > Alphaproteobacteria > Rhizobiales > Methyloligellaceae > UBA2767. The sequence continues at coordinate 7,556 of JAJFHP010000007.1, forward strand.
GGTAACGGGGTTCCTGGAAATTGACCGCCAGGACAAGACATATCGCCCGGCCGGTGATCGTGTCCGCAGCTATGATGAATTTGTCATCCCGCTTGATGAGCCGAGCGTGAAACGCCAGGCAGCACGCTGCATGGATTGCGGGATCCCCTATTGCCACACCGGCTGCCCGGTCAACAACCAGATCCCCGACTGGAACGACCTCGTTTACAACGATGACTGGAAAGAGGCCGCGCGCAATCTCTATTCGACCAATAACTTCCCCGAAATAACGGGACGAATCTGCCCTGCGCCCTGCGAGGAAGCCTGCACGCTGAACATCAATAACGAGCCCGTCACCATCAAGACCATCGAATGCGCCGTTGCCGACAGGGCTCTGGAGCAGGGATGGGTTGTGCCCATTCCACCGGAGGAGAAAACGGGCAAGCGCGTCGCAATCGTGGGCTCAGGCCCGGCCGGCATGGCGGCGGCGCAACAGCTGGCCCGCGCCGGCCACGAGGTTCATGTCTATGAGAAACACGCCAAGCCGGGTGGCTTGCTGCGTTACGGCATTCCTGATTTCAAGATGGAAAAGAAGCTTATCGATGCCCGCGCCGAACAGATGGAAGCCGAAGGCGTCAACTTCCACTATGGCGTCAATGTTGGCGTTGATATGAGTGTGGAGACCCTCGAGGGGGACCATGACGCGGTGTTGCTCGCGGGCGGTTCCGAGGCGCCTCGTGATTTGCCCGTCGAGGGCCGAGGTCTTGAAGGTGTGCATTTCGCCATGGATTTTCTCCCCCAGCAGAACCGGCGCGTGTCGGGTGAGCCACTGGGTAACGTGGAGCCCATCCTGGCGGCAGGCAAGCATGTGCTGGTGATCGGCGGCGGCGATACGGGCTCGGACTGTATCGGTACGTCCTTTCGCCAAGGTGCAATTTCCGTCACACAGCTTGAAATCATGCCCAAACCCCCCGAGCATGAAAACAAATCCATGGTCTGGCCGCACTGGCCAATGAAGATGCGGACCTCCTCCAGCCAGGCTGAAGGGGCCGAGCGCGACTGGAGCGTGATGACCACCAGGCTCACCGGCAGGAATGGCAAGCTCGAGAAGCTCCACTGCGTGCGTGTGGATGACGACATGAAACCGATCAAGGGCAGTGACTTTGAACTCAAGGCCGAGCTTGTTTTGCTGGCCATGGGCTTCGTGCACCCTGTGCATGAGGGCCTGATCGAGGCGCTCAAGGTGGAGCTTGATGAACGGGGCAATGTGCTCGCTAATGAAATCAGCTATCAGACCTCACTGGAGAAAGTATTCACCGCAGGCGACATGCGCCGGGGGCAATCTCTCGTCGTCTGGGCCATCCGCGAAGGCCGCCAGGCCGCCAATACCATTGATGCCTTCCTGATGGGCTGGAGTGATCTGCCGCGTTAGGACCCATAGAAACCAGCGACTGTATTGAACCAGGTTCCCTCTGCCTCCGTGCACAGGAACGCCATTGGGACTGGGCGACTTCCTGACTTTCCCGTAATATGCGTCTCCGATCTGAATACACATAGGTAACTCTCAAGAAACCTTCAGGCGAAATCACCCATGTCAATCATCGATCACGTTCGGAAATATCATGACGAGCTGACAGCAATCCGCAGGGATTTCCATGCCCACCCCGAGTTGGGAATGGAAGAAGAGCGGACCAGCGAAATTGTCGCTGAGAAACTCAAAGGCTGGGGACTGGAGGTGCAGCGCGGCATCGGGAAAACCGGGGTTGTCGGCACGCTTCGCATCGGCAATGACACGCGCTCGATTGGCCTGCGCGCCGACATGGATGCTCTGCCCATGAGCGAAGCCAACGATTTCGATTATCGCTCCAAATATGACGGGAAGATGCATGCCTGCGGCCATGACGGCCACACGACCATGTTGTTAGGTGCGGCACGTTATCTGGCCGAAACCCGGAATTTCGAGGGCTGCGTCCATTTTATATTCCAGCCGGCTGAAGAAGGTCTCGGCGGAGCGGAAGCCATGCTCAAGGATGGTCTGCTAGAGCGCTTTCCCTGCGACACGGTTTTCGGCATGCACAATCACCCCGGTGTTCCAGTGGGGAATTTCGGGATTCGTACCGGACCGATGATGGCGGGCGGCGCGCTGTTCGACATCAAGATCACAGGTATCGGTGCCCATGGCGCACGGCCCGAAGGCAGTGTTGACCCGGTGGTGGTCGCCGCCCATATCATTACCGCGGCGCAGACCATCGTATCGCGCAACGTGGGCGCCAAGGATGCCGCCGTGCTCTCCTTCACACAGGTGCATTCGGGTGATGCCTATAACGTCATTCCCGACGAGGCACTCATCATGGGCACCGCGCGAACCTTTTCCAGCGACATCATGAAAAAAGTCGAGGAGCATCTGCGCCAAATCGCGGAAGGAATAGCCATGAGCATGGGCGCCACGGCGAAACTGGATTTCCGGTTTGTATTTGCCCCGCTCGTCAACGATGCCGAGCAAACCGAATTCGCCGCTGATTGCGCGGCTGAACTCGTTGGCGAGGAAAATATCAACCGAAACTTCCATCAGATGATGGGGTCGGAAGATTTCTCATTCATGCTGGAGGCTACCCCAGGCGCTTATATCCGTATCGGCAATGGCGAGGACAGCTGCCAGGTCCACAATAGTGGCTATGATTTCAATGACGAGATTATCCCGCTTGGCGTGGCTTTCTGGGGCAACCTCGTGGAGAACAAACTCGCAAAGCAATGACTTTGAAGGCCCGGTTAGGACGCATAACGTAAGGCTGGATATCTCTTGGGGTTTCAGGCAATCCCACCTTTGAAGTCATCGGTTGCTGGGGGAATCCGTGTGGGCCGCCAGGCGGCGCATAACATTGATACCTTCCCGCCCATGCCTTTCTTCCCCAAGAGTACCAATAAACAGCAGGAAGAACCCGTCACCCCGGCGAAACGCCAGTTTGACCAAGGTCAATCTATCTCCCAATCACACGGCTATACTGTCCTGAGCAGACACGCGTGAAGGAGGAACCACTCATGGACATCCCCATGCAAGTCAATTTCCGGAATATGGAACCCTCACCCGCCATTGAGACCCGTGTGCGTGAAAAGGCGGCCAAGCTTGAGCAGTATTTTCACCATCTCACCTCTTGCCGTGTGGTGGTCGAGGCGCCGCACCGCCACCACCAAAAGGGTAAGATTTATCATGTGAAAATAGAGATGGGCGTGCCGCGCAAACCCGAACTCGTGGTCTCCAACGAGCGGGAGGAAAACCACGCCCATGAGGATGTCTATATCGCCATCCGCGACGCCTTCAAAACCGCCGAGCGGCAACTGCGCGACTTCACCAGTCAGATGGAAGGCAAGACGGGCCGACACCTGCCCCCCGATCCGGAAGCCTAGGGTCTGGTCGGATTAAGGGAGCTTGTCGACTGATGCCCTCATGACCGGCCCGGCGGGTTTTGCAATCTTCGGTTTGTTCAACTCTTCCCGCTTTGGTGTGTCGAGCAATTTTGCCGGGACCACTCTGGGCGATTCACGTTCAATCTTTTTCTCAGCAGTCGTCAGTTCCAGGCCGAACGTCAAATCCTGCCAGCTCGCCTCGCGGGCCTTAGCCAGCGACCCGCGAATATGATCCACAACGCGCGTCACCTGCTTCTCCTGCATTAATTCATGCCATTTCTCACTGGCAATGATCAGCCTGGGCCCAACCGGGTTGTCAGCCAACTCCTGGGTGTAGCTCACCAGTCCCCCGGAGTTGAACGTGGCCAGGATGCCACCCGCCAGCACCAGTGCCAATAAGACACGACGGCGATTGTTCGACGTGTCGGTGGAAGGCTCCGCCGGCATAGAGACAAAACCTTCATTGGCTTTTTTGACAGCCTGTGCCTCGCTTTGCTGGTCTTGCAGCTTTTTGCGGTATTGCAGGGCGAACGACATTTTTCAGGTCTTCCTCGGGCTAGAACTGGAAGTAGATAAACGGTGCAACGCCTTCAGGCGCGACCGACTGGATCAACAGGATGCCGAAACCCAGAAGGAACCCCAGACCGATTGGTCCAACCCCTTCCAGGGTTTTGGCCGTGCCTGTCACCAGTCCATTAGGCAAGAAGTGTGCCGCCAGCGATGCGGCAACCATCACAACAAGGAAAGGCGAAGTGAATTGGCCGGGCTGTGACCAGTTTGCCAGCCCCTGCACATATTGAAGCGCGAATACGAGATTTTCCGCACGGAAGAAAATCCACGCCAGGCACACTATGTGAAACGTCACCAGCACACCGATCGTGCGGCTTATAAACCCAGCCCGTGCGGGAGGATCGATTGTGGTCATGACTCCCGACCCATGCCCGGCGACCGCCATTGCAGTAGCTGGCACGCTTTTCAAACTCATCACAAGGCGCTCCGCGGCAAGGGCCGTACCGTGGATGAGACCCCAGATGACAAAGGTCCATGCCGCGCCATGCCAGATGCCACCCAGCATCATGGTGAGAAACAGATTGCGGTAGGTGAGAAAACTTCCCCCCCGCGCGCCACCGAGCGGCTTGTAGAGATAGTCGCGCAACCATTCCGACAAAGAGATATGCCAGCGCCGCCAGAACTCTTTCAAGGAGGCCGCCCGGTAGGGCTGGTTGAAATTCCATCTGAAGCGATAACCGAGCAGCGCCGCGACGCCGATGGCGATATCGCTGTAGCCTGAAAAATCGCAGTAGATCTGGACCGCGTAGGCATAAATGGCGAGTGCCAGATCAGGCCCGGCATACATGGAAGGATCGAAGAAGACCTGGTCCACAAGTTCCGTTGCCAGGTAGTTGGCGATCACCATCTTCTTGAGCAGTCCGAGCAGGATGAGCAAGATACCGAGGCTGACCAGCGACCGGTTCAATCTTGGCTCCGCCCTGAGCTGGGGCAGAAAATCCGCCGCCCGGACAATCGGCCCGGCGACAAGCTGGGGAAAGAAAGAGATGTAGAGGAAGACATCTAGCGGAGAGGTGACGGCCTCGATCTTTCGCCGGTAGACGTCGGTTACATAGGAAATACCCTGGAAAGTGAAGAAGGAAATCCCGACGGGCAGGATGATCTCAAGGAACGGCAGGTCGCGCTCAAGCCCGGCCTTGTAGAGCATCTCCGCCAATTGATCGAGGAAGAAGCCGTAATATTTGAAGAATCCTAGAATTGTGAGGTTGAGCACCACGGCCATGCCAAGCAGCAGCTTGCGATCACGCCCATTCTCACTCAAGCCTATAAGCCGGCCCGCCACATAGTTGATGAGCGAGCTACCCGCAAGCAGGGCCGTGAAGCGCCAGTCCCAATAGCCATAAAAGAAATAGGACGCACCCAGTAAAAACACTTTACGCGGCTCGGGCCTGTGGCGCATTTCCCAGCTGATGCCGAACACGACCAGGAAGAACAACGCAAAATCAAGAGTGGGAAACAACATCTGTAATACTCGGAACTCTACTCATTTAAACGGGTTTTGAATTTTACCGGCTGGCCAACCTCACATGGGCGTCATAGCCAGCCGAAACTTCATCGAAGAGCGCCATCGCAGACCGTTTCGCTCCTGCCGATCTCAAATGCACATGGTCGCTTGCGGCGAGCGGCGGCTCGGCTTTGCCCCAGGCATGGATTCCACACGGGCCGTTCATAACCTTCGACCAATCCCAGAAATGGGCGCCATGCGTTTGCGCCACACGGCTGAGGCGATCTCGCACCACGGCCAGTTTGGGTGGTGCATGCCACAGAGCCAGTTGAATTGACCTCGTGCTTTTAAGTTTTGCGTAGCGTTGCAATTCACGCTTACCCAGCACCCGGCACGGCGCGCTGGATGCCGCATTTTTATCAGCGGCCCGGGCGAAGCGGGGAAAGCGCGCGCCGTCCGGCGGCCCAAGTATAAGAATGCTTGCTTGCGGCGCGTGCTTCTTCAGCCGCGACACCAGCGCTGTTACGCGTGTCTCATAGGCTTGCGCATCAAGCTTGTCGTTAAACCCTTCATTGGTGCCGTAACCCAATATGATCAGGGAGGGCTTGAGATGGGCGAGACCATCTGCCACCAGGGATTTATCCCAACGCCGGGGTGTATCAGCGGTTGCACCAGGAATACCGAAATTAATGTAGCGCAGTCCGGGCCGGTTCTGACCCACGGACCAGGACAGGATCGAGACCGCTCCCTTGTCTTTTGTTGTCACTTGGAGTTCGCGCCCTTTGCGCTCAACGCGCACACGCTTAATGGACCTTTCCGAAGAGGCCGTCGCGATGCTGCGTCTTGCCCCGCCGAATGACACCTCTACTTCTCCGCCTTTCGGTTGCGTCAGGAGCGCCACCTCGGCCCACTCGAACGCCCCCTTACGGCTGGTCAGCGTCAGGCGCGCACCCTTTTCCTTTGTGCTCAGACGTACCCCGCTCAAACCATAGGCCCCGAGGTCCGTTTTGAGGCTGTTGGCCGCTTTCCAAGTTCCCTTGCGCGCAAAGGAAACCCCGCGCGCCTTATAATAGGGAAACGGAAATCCGGGCATCATCATACCCCGCCCCGCATCGCCAAATCGCGCCTGGAACAGCGCTCTCAGGTCGCCGGAGAAATTGTCGGCTGCAATATGGCTGTCGCCCAGATGAAGGATAGTGACGGGCTCCTGCCGCAGGCCCGATTGAAGACCTGCCAGTGCGCGGTAAAACCGTGCCAGCGGTGCCCCGGCCTGAATGGCGTCGAGTGCTGCCGCGCGCGCCTCGGCCAGCGACCTTCGTGCCGGGGGCTTGCTCGCCAGCAAACGATTGCCCTTCATGGAGCGATCGATTTGTTCTTTGATGGAGAGAAAATTGTCCGGCCCAGCATCCGCCTGGCGATTATCACTCTCGCCCTCAAGGCAACCCGCAAGCAGGAGGGATGCCAAGGCTGGAAGGAGCCACGCCCTTTGAGGCGGACCGCTTCGGGGCTTGCTCGCCCCCGTTCGCAACGTAACTCTCTGGCAGCGCATCTTACGCCTCACACTCAAAAACACTAGAAAGACGGCATTCGGTCCTTTAAATCCTCAGCCCGCCGGCCATTTGAAATCATCCGCGCGGCCCGGTTTGGCCTGCAATTCCTCCCCCTTTATGAGCACGCGGTAATAGGGTCTCTGCGACAAAGGCAAACGCCGCTGGGCCGCCGCCAGACTGCTGTCACTGATCGGGGAAATCGACGCGAGCGCGGTAACACCGCTTTCCAGCTCGCGGGCAATCACCTCGCCTTGCGGCGTATACCGCGTGCTGACCGCGGCCAGGGCGGCTTCGGAAATCTTTGGCCGCACCAGCGTGATCCCGGCAACGCTGCCGTCGGCGGAAGGCAATGCGATGGCGCTTTCCGCGGGGTCGGCTGAACGGTTGGATATCACGCGTCCAATCGCCGCTCTTTCACGCGCCGCCGCCTGGGGCGTCATCCGGCCAGCCGGTTTCTTCGGCTTCTCGAGGCTCGACTGCCGTTTGGAGGCTTTTTGCGATGGCAGCGTGCGGCGAATGGCGCGGGCCTGCTCGGTCTCGCTGCCGGCCAGCGGAATATCACGCTCCGAGCGCGCCTGGCGCATGTCGCGCCGGATTTCCCGCTCCACGAAATGGGCAAGTTTGCGATAGCCACGAATGGTAAAATGTACACCGTCCCCAGCCCTCAGCCGGCCCACCTGCCCATTCAGGTCAGGCCCGAATGCGCTGTAGCGGCCAAACTGGTCTGCGAAACCGTTCCAGGTATCGACGAATTTTACGCCGTTGATGAACGCTCGCTCGCGGAAGATCTCGTTCATGATCTGCATCTGGTTGTTGTGCTTGGGCGAACGCATGATGGGCAGGCCGACCCAGTAAACGGATGCATTCGACCCCTTGAGGCGTTTGATGAAACGGTCGATCCGCTTGGAATAGACATCGCGCCATTCCGGCGAGTCGATCTTGTGCCACTTCCTCTTCTTCCCCACTCGGATGGGCTGCATATCGTTGGCGCCAACCATGATGACGGCAATATGCACCTTCTCGGCGGTGAGAATGCCGGTCAGTTTTTTATTCCAATCGAAATAGTCGGTGCGCACGAAGCCCGTCGAGACGCGCGACTTCTTCACCACGTCGATGTTTCCATCAGGTCTGAAGGCGCGGTAGAGACCGGCCCAGATGCCATCCCCGAGAGAATCCCCGAACACGTAGAGACGGTAGCGGTTGGATTCAGGAAACGGCGTCACATAGCTGTTTGAAACATGTTTGAGCCCTTGCGCATTGGCTTCAGGCTGCGTTGCTGCAAACCCGGTCAGGATGAGGGCAAGTACAGCGGTTATTTGCAGGAGATCTTTAAAAACTATTTTACAGTGTTTATACACGCAACTGGACATTACTACTTCGGCCTCCCTTTGACCGTACTTGATATCCCCGCGGGGGATAGTCCTAACGGATATTGGCGAATCCACCAAATTACATATGCTCCAATTGGTGCCCGATAATGCTTTCCAAACCGTGAATGTCTGTCCCGTTGTGACAAAATGATATGGCGCTGTGATGGCATGGCAAAGTTTTCCACAAGCGCAAACAGCGCTGAGAACTAACCTCCGCGCTGCAAATGTTTCAGGACGACAGCGCTTGGATAGCCATCCACGGCCATTCCGTTGGCCTTCTGGTAGGCGCGCACGGCAGCGCGTGTTCCAGACCCCAAAATGCCGTCAACTTTCCCCTTGAGAAGACCGCGCGCGGCAAGCAGGCGCTGGAGTTCAAAACGCTCGGTGCGCGCCAGAGGCAGATAATCCACCGGCCAGGCTTTCGCAAACCCTTTCGCTCCAGGATTGCGTATACGGTCAGCAAGGTGGCCCACCGCGAGGGCATAGGAGGTGGCGTTGTTGTAACGCAGGATGGAGCGGAAATTGTTTATCACCGCGAAGGCAGGTCCGTTGGCCCCGGTGGGGAGAATAATCGCGGCACGGTCATCGGGCCGGGGAAACCCTTTGCCCCTGGCGCGCCTGATGCCCAGCGCCTGCCACTGCTCCAGTGTCTTGATGCGCTTTCTCCCCGTCAGCGCGTAATTGAATCCCTTGGGCAAGTCCACTTCATAGCCCCAGGTCTCTCCCGGCCGCCATTTCGATATTTTGAGATAGTTTCCGGTGGACGCCAGCGCATCGGGGATAGACCCCCAGATATTGCGCCGCCCGTCGCCGGTATAGTCGACCGCATGGGCATTATAGGTCGTCGGGATAAACTGGGTGTGCCCCATGGCGCCGGCCCAGGAACCGGTCATCTTCGCTGCAGTAATATCGCCGTTCTGGAGGATTTGCAGGGCTGCAAGCAATTGCGTGCGGCCATATTTCCGGCGCGTGCCCTGAAAGCCCAGCGTTGCCAGCGAGCGGATCACATAATCCTTGCCCATGAACGAGCCATAGTTCGTTTCCATACCCCAGATGGCGAGCACGATGTGGCGATCGACACCGGTACGTGCCTCGATCTTGCGCAACAACCGCGGATATTTGCGCGCCATCTTGCGGCCCGTCTCTATACGTTTGGCGGAAACGGCGCTTTCAAGATATTTCCAGATCGGCTTGACGAACTCGGGCTGATGCTCCGCGCGCTTGAGCACTTCGGGGTCGGGTGCCACGCCCTTGAAGGCACGCCGGAAGATTTTTTTCGAAACACCCTTTTTGCGCGCCTGAGGCCACAGCTCCTCGACCCAACGCTCGAAAGCCGTGCTCTGGGCCAGGGCGGGTGTTAAACCGAATGGCACAAGCACAATGCCGCCAAGGAGCAGCAGGGCATGCAGATATGCGAGAATGCGTGGTGCTGTGCGCATGGCTTCAAATTATCCCGCCGAATCAATCGCGGGAGACTATCAGCCCTTATGTGCGCGGACTAGGGATGGGTGAGAGGCCCTGCTCACTCACCCCCGAACGTGATCCTGATCCGGCCCATGGCGCTCGCGCCATCCGTATTGGCGGAAAGATCTATGGAGACGAAGCCTGCGGGTGCAAGGCCCGCAAGACCAAAGGCGGCGAACGAGCCGCCGATGCCGCCGGAGATGCTCCAGCCTTCGAGCTCGGTGTCATAGGTGAACCAGTCGCCTGCTATACGCAGGGCAAGCCCGTTGACGAGGGTGATATCGAGGCCGCCGCCCAGATTGAGCGCCGTCTCGCCGGTCTTGAGCAATGCGCCGGTGGTCGCGGTCACGTCGTTCTCGCGCTCAAAATCCCAGATGCCTTGAACCTTGGCAAAAGGTTTGATCTCCGCGCGGCCATTGCCGCCCAGCGTGGTGCCGATGCGCGGGCCGAAGGAGACCCGGCCCAGCACATTGGTTTCTCCAAGTACGTAGTTTCCGGCGCTGTCGGTGAAATCGTCATTGTCGGACTTGTGATAGAGGAAAGAGAGCTGCGGCTCTATCCAGTGACGGCCCCGTGTGATGCGTTTGTCGAGGCTGGCTTCGAGTGTGAGGGTTTCTGAGTCAAAGTCCCCTGTCGCCCCGGAGATGGTGATGTCGTTCTCGCCCATCTCGAACAGGGCCGAGCCGACAAATCGCACTCCTGCGGCTCCCCTGGTCGCCAGGTAAACGCCCCCACCCCAAAGCTGGCTGTCGAGGCTGGATGAGAGAGCGCTTGAATCCACCTCGCCCTCGCGGTAGCGGGTGAAAACCCCTGCGGTGGTGGTGTCGCTAACGCGATAGCCAAGTGCAGACGTCACATACCAGAGGGACCCATCCCTGTCGGCATTGGTCTGGTCATCGTCAAAGTCCACATAGCGACCTGACAGCGACGTCACCCATTTTGAATTTGTCCTACCGCCCTTCGGGCTATTTGAGGACATGTTTGCTTGTCCTGCTGCCTCGGACTCCTTGCGCTTCGTGTTCGCTGCGAGGGCCTGAGGATTGAAGGAGAAGTTGAAGCCCTTATTTCTCGACAGACCGTGGTCGTTGCGCGCGAACCAGCCCTGATCGGCAAAGGCCGCGCCATAGTCCCTATCAAGAGGGTTGGCACTGTCGATTGATGAACGGGCAATGCCAAGACCGGTTGGCATGAAATTGACGCCGTTGCCGTTGCCACCTGTGCCGCCGTCATTCAAGCCCAGCCCGTTGGTGCCAAACACGCTCGGTGTGACCGAGTTAAAACTGTTCTGCAGGCTGGTGGTGGTTTGTGAGCGCTGGGAAGCCGTGGGGCCTGTACTGGTGGCGGGATCGAACACACCGCCACTGACCGACATGGCCGCAACGGTATGAGTATTTATACCGGCATCGGCGGTCATTGTAATCCTAACGGTGTAGGTTATGCCGTCGTCACGCCCCACCAGCGTGAGGACGAAGTTGTAGGTGACGCCCGCAGCCGCCGCGAATGTGGGTACGCCTCCCGTGTCACAAGCGACCGTATTGCCATCAAGGTCAACGTTGCCGGCCAGATTGTCGCTGGTCGCTGAACAGGAGGAAAAACCGGTTCCAACGGGTGCACCCGCAGCAGCGAGGCTGTTTATTCCGCTTGGAGAGGTCTGGAAGAAAAAACCGGGCTGGCCGGGGAAAGTATTTGAGCATGTTCCGGTATTAACATTGAATTCCCAACCAAGACCCAGACCGCCCGCGTTATTTGGAACGCCCGTACAGTTCACCAGGGCGTGAACCGGACTGATCGAGGGTCCGCCCAAACTGAAAAATCCAAGGCAGATACAGAATAACAGGAACGAGCGGCCAAACAGCCGGTAAGCCCACGCAGAATATAATGACAAAAACGACCCCCAGAGACAACGCTTTCTGCAAACCAGTGTGCGACAGGGGGTGAGGTCTGATCAACGCGAGGAGAATTCAACCGATGCTGGCAATTGGTTTTCTTCCTGAAAGCAAACTAGCACCCGCCATGCCGGGAGTCCCCGTGAAAATCAGTGTCCAGATCAATTTTGAACAGAAATACATTGCTGCCCTACCCATTCCGCCGGCACACGAATTTGATCTTGGAAAGCTTTGACGGGTCGGTGCCGACTTGCCCACGCTCCGCGACCGGCTTGCCTTCCGCCTCGCGCAACTCCACGTAGAAGGGCACATCCGGCCCGTCTTTGCCGTTCGCACCTTTCTTCGTCACGTAGCCGCAAACATGCACACCGGGCTGTTCAGCGATGCGGGTCGCGGTGATGGCCTTGAGCTGCGCGCCTGTGTTCTCGACCATCTGCCTGACACCCTCTTCGATCACCTGGTTTTGCGCCTGGGTGAGGGTCACGCGGGTCACGCCGATATGCTGCGTGGCTGTAGCTGAAGAGCGGTTGCCACCGCTGGCACAGGCCGAGACGAGCAACGCCATTGCAGCAGCGGTTAAGAGGCCCGTGAATTTGTGTTCATGCATGAGCGTCAATTCTGCAATGGCGGTGACTGCTTAAGCAACGTGCGCGGCGGGTAGCAGGTCACCTTGTGGCCCAGCTTTTGTTGCCATTTGCCGATTGCCGACCGGGTTTTGGAGCCGATCAGGCCGTCAATCTTGCCCGCATCAAAGCCTGCCTGTGTGCTGGCGGCCTGGATGCGTTTCAACTCCTCGCGGCTGAAGCTCTGAACCCGCGACCAGCCGCCTTCGAAATCCCCCGCCGATTTAATACGGTCGGCCAAATGGCCGACATAGAGCGCGTAGAGGTCTGCCTTGTTGTAGGAGCGAAACACCTCGAAATTATCCAGCACCAGAAAGGCCGGGCCAAGGTTCCCGGCGGGTGCCATCAGGTGGACCATTTCCGGCAGGCGGTCCGAGCGAAATTTACGCCCGAAGGTGCGGGTGATGCCAAGGTCCAGCCACGCCTTGATGGGCCGCGCATTGGCGATGCCCTCCAGCGTGCAGTCAAAACCCTCTGGCAGGCGCACTTCGTAGCCCCAGGCCTTGCCTTTCTGCCACCCATTTTTGGCAAGAAAATTCGCCGTTGATGCCAGCGCATCGGGGATGGTGCCCCAGATGTCGCGCTTCCCGTCGCCATTGAAATCCACTGCATATTTGCCAAAATCACTTGGCAGGAATTGCGTGTGGCCCATGGCGCCCGCCCAGGAGCTTCGCATTCCTTTCCGCGTAATGTGCCCCTCCTGAAGAATGCCGAGCGCCAGCAGCAACTCCTCGCGGAATTTTTCCGCCCGCCGCCCCATGAAGGCCTGCGTCGCCAGCGCACCGACCGCGTAATAGGGCAGCTTGGCCTTGCCGTAGGCGGTCTCGCGGCCCCAGATGGCCAGCACGACCTGGCTTTCAACGCCGTATTTCTGCTCAATCTCCTTGAGGGTGTCCTTCCACTTGGAGAGATTGTCGCGGCCCAGCTTGGTGACGTAGCTCAAGCCCCTCTTCGGGAAATAGCGCGCGGGCCTGTCGAACTCGGCCTGCTGCTTCTGCCGGTCCTTTTTTTCAGCTTTAGGCCGGGCCGGTTGCCCCTCACCCAGATCGGGGGGCGCGAGATCAGGCAGCTTCCAGTCCGGTCTGACGCCCTTCATGGCCGCATTGAAGGTTTCACCTGAAATCCCCTTCGCTTCGGCCTCGGCACGCAGACCCTCAAGCCACTCGCCAAAGCGCAGCTCAACGGCGGCGCGATAGGTTGCCTTCGCGCTCTGCGCGTTCGCGGTCGGGGCCATCGCGAGCAAGACAAATGCGCCTGCCGCCCAGATACAGCTCACAGTTTGAAAAAAATAATGCCGCATGCTCGCCTGCTCTCCCTAGTATTGTCGGGAGTGAAAGTTGCGCGAGCGCGCATCCGATTTCAAGTGCGGAATTGGAGGATCAGCAAGGCGGGGTCGCCGGATCTGGGTTTCCTAGACAGCCTGTTTCATCATGCAGAGATGCTTCTCCCATGCAAAAGCATGGGAGACGATGGTTTCCAGATCATCATATTCCGGTTTCCATCCAAGCAGCCCGGGCAGGAGTTCGGCCTCCGACACGAGATCAGCGGGATCACCGGCACGCCGTTCACCCATCTGAACCTTGAAATTGGCTTTTGATATTTTCTTGACGGCCTTGATGACGTCCAGAACAGAAAAGCCGCGTCCATAGCCGGCATTCAGCACCTGCGATGTGCCGCCCTTGCGCAAATATTCAAGAGAGGCCGAATGGGCCCGCACCAGGTCGCAGACATGGATATAGTCGCGCACGCACGTGCCGTCTTCAGTGGGATAGTCCGTGCCGAACACTTCCAGATATGGCCGTTGCCCAAGTGCTGTCTGTGCCGCGACCTTGATAAGATGCGTAGCGTTCGGCGTCGACTGGCCGCAACGCCCCTGCGGGTCGGCGCCCGCCACGTTGAAATAGCGCAGCGCCACATAGTTGAAATCATGGGCGGCCGCGCAGTCGCGCAGCATGATCTCGGTCATCATCTTGGAAGACCCGTAAGGTGAGATCGGCGACATGGTTGTCTGTTCATCGATAGGCGATGACGCGGGCATCCCGTAGACGGCGGCTGTGGAAGAGAAGATGAAATTCTTGACGCCGTTATAAACCGCACAGGCGATGAGATCGCGGGATTTCACGGTGTTGTTGTGATAATAGCCGAGCGGATCTGTGACGCTGTCGGGCACGACGATGGAACCCGCGAAATGAATAATCGCGTTGACCGCATATTCCTCGATGATGGATGAGACCAGTTTCTGGTTGCTGACATCGCCGACGATCAATGGAACGTCGCCCGGAATGGCCCAGCGATGCCCGGTCGACAGATTGTCCAGAACCACGAGCCGCTGGCCTGCATCGCGCAACTCATGCACCATGTGGCTGCCGATATAGCCCGCACCGCCAGTAACAAGAACGCTCATAAAATGACCCAACCCACGAATAAGCATTTCGCAACATCCAAGTGATAAGGCATAGAGGTTTAACGAGCGTAAGGACGGCAGACAGTCTGCTTTCTTGGTAACCAAATGGTGAGTCAGGAGCCTAAATGACCGCACCGATCCGCAAGGCAGTCTTCCCCGTTGCCGGGCTTGGCACGCGTTTTCTGCCCGCCACCAAGGCAATGCCGAAAGAAATGCTGACCGTGGTGGACAAGCCCGTCATCCAGCATGTGGTGGATGAGGCGCGTCTTGCGGGCATCGAGGAATTCATCTTTGTAACCGGACCCAACAAGCACATCATCGAGGAACATTTCAAACCGCAAGCCGGTTTGGAACAGGTTCTGAAGGACAGCGGAAAGCTTGATGAGCTCAATGTCCTCCAGGCCGGACAGCTGGCTCCCGAAAGTGTAAAATTCACACTCCAGGAGAAACCGCTGGGGTTGGGTCATGCAGTCTGGTGTGCGCGAGAACTTGTTGGCGATGAACCCTTCGCGCTGCTCTTGCCGGATGTGCTGGTGCAGTCGAGTGGCAAGATGTGCCTGGCACAGCTGATAGAGGTTTACGGGCAAGCAGGTGGCAATGTTATCGCGGTCGAAGAGGTGCCTGAGGAAAACGCACATCAATATGGCGTCGTCGATATTGAACGCTCAAATGCCGACAGCCACCCGATCAGGGGTATGGTCGAAAAGCCTTCGCCCGGAACCGCGCCATCAAACCTCATCATCATGGGCCGCTACCTGCTGCAACCGGAGATTTTCAAAATATTGGACGCCAAGGAGCGAGGCGCGGGCGGTGAAATCCAGATCACCGACGCCATGAAAAAATTGCTTGAGAGCCAGACCTTCACTGCCGTGGAATATGACGGGAGGAGCTTTGATTGCGGCTCGAAGATCGGCTTCCAGATGGCCAATACCGCCTTCGCGCTTCAACGCGAGGATCTGCGCGACGAGCTTATTGTGGAACTCCAAAAATTAATCTGAGACAGCCCAGGCCCTTTCACTGCTGCTTCGGCCAGTTGCCGTGTAGCAGGTGAAATGTCATGATCACAGCCCGACTTCACCTGCACGGACGAGCGCGGACAAGACGGCAACGCCTTGATAGCCAAAGGATTTGCAGAAAAAGTGCGCAGTAACCCACAATCAGCCGATCTTCAGACAATTGTGAATGACGCCATCACGCAGCAAAAGCGGGGCAACCACAAGGGCGCGATCAAGCGGTTCAAACGCATACTCAAACACGCACCTGATCATCCCGAGATTCTCAATCTCTATGCTCTTTCCCTCGCCGAACACGGTGACGTGAGGACCGCACAAAGGGCGCTCGAAGCCGCGGTCAAGTATGATCCTGACTATGTGGAAGGCTGGGGTAATCTTGGCGTGATGCTGGCAAAAGGCGGCAACAATGATGCCGCCATACAAGCGTATGACCGGGTTCGCAAACTCGCGCCGGAGTTGCCAGCCGGTCATGTTAAATTTGCCGATGCGTGTCAACATCTGGAGCGTTACGGTGATGCACTCAATGCTTATGAAATGGCACTGTCCATCGACCAGAACAATCCAAGTGTATGGCGCGGTCTTTCGCGGGCTTGCATGTTTGAAGGAGAATGGGACAAGGCGCTGAAAGCGGCTGACCGGGCTCTGCATAGCTATCCCGGGCATACATTGTTGCTTGGGATCAAATCAGTCGCTTACTCGGAACTCGGCCACAACGATGAGGCGGCCCATTTGGTCGATTTTGAAAAACTCATTGAGGTTAAAGATGTTTCAGTGCCGGACGGCTATGCGGACCTGAAGAGTTTCAACCACGCCCTGTGTTCCCATAGCCTGGCCCATCCCAGTCTCGACTACGAACCAACTGGGAAATCGACCAAGAAGGGTCACCAGACAACAAACCTTGCAGAAGACGAGGATCAGGGACCCGTTGCAGACCTTCTGGCGGCAATTGACGACACTGTGCGGAACTATCAGAATTCGCACCCGGTTGACCAGTCACACCCCTTTCTGGCCCAGAGGCCGGATCGCTGGGATACTTATATTTGGGCCACCGTGCTTGGTTCCCAGGGCCATCAGAGTTCGCATATCCATCCCTCGGGCTGGCTGAGCGGTGTGTACTACGCCAAGATTCCTGATGTTGTTTCGGCGAACTCGGAGTCCCAGGCCGGATGGATAGAATTCGGACGCGCGGCCAAGTATCCGAATGCCAAAGCAGAACACCCGGTGCGCTCCTATCCACCTCACGAGGGCATGATCGTGCTTTTCCCCTCCTATTTTTACCACCGTACCGAACCATTCGAGTCAACTGACCAGCGCATATCCATTGCCTTCGACATCCTGCCGCTTGAATGAGCATCGGCCAGTAATGTCCACCAAGTGCGGATAGCGAACATTGCGGGATCTTGTTTGGTTTCTGGATGCTGGACCTTCATGACAGGAATTTAATGTTCGCGACATGCATTGCTAATATATAATTCGATCATGATGACAAGGACACCAGACCACTTCATCAGGCTCTTCCTGGCGCTCTGGTTAGCACTCGCCCCGGCTATGTTTGCCATGCCCGCTGCCGCGATGTCCTTGCAGACGAACACATCCGATAATGCTGGGTTCCTTGACTGCGACAACTGTCCTGAAGACGATGCGGATCGCAGCATCTGCGCTCAAATGTGTTTCAGTGCCACACTCTTCGCTATCGTGCTGGAGCGCGGCACGGTGTCTCCCATCACCTGCCAGGGATGCCAGCCAGCGCGTCACCCGGCTATGCTAGGGCGCCTTTCAACACCCGATCCAGCCCCGCCAAAGGCCGTTTCTCTCCTCTAGTTCACCGCTCACGCGGGACAATTCACACTTTTATCACCAAAACTGACAGGGCCGGTTCGCGCAGCATGTGCGCTTACCAGGGCGAATGCCCATCCGGTCCGCTATGGAGAAACAGATGTTGAAATCACCTGTTTGCACGGCACTTGCCTTAATTTTGGGTATTGCCAGCCAAGTAAAAGCTGAAGACGCGGCCGGGTTGGTCAGGAAGGGAGCACAGGCCTACCGTATCTGCGCCGCTTGCCATTCACTGCAACCTGGCGTGCATCTTTCCGGCCCAAGCCTTGCCGGATTGTGGGGCAAGAAAGCCGGAACAGTTTCCGGCTTCGGCCGACACACGAAAGCCCTCAGCAATTCCGGCATCGTCTGGGACGAAGATTCGCTGAATGCCTGGCTGCTTGACCCGCAAGCACTTGTCCCCGGCACAACGATGAAGTTCCGAGGGATTGAAAAGAACGAGACCCGTGACAATCTCATTGAGTTCCTGCGCCAGGCGCTGACCGAAAACGGCACGGCTAAGGTCGTTCACGACGGCCTTATCTCCAAAGATATGGCCGATGGTCAAATTCCGCCATCCCTTAAGGAGGCCGGGTCCGAAAAACAGATCACCGCCATTCACCACTGCGGTGATGCCTACCATGTCACCACGGCTGCCGGTGCGGTGTACCCGTTCTGGGAAACCAATGTGCGGATCAAGATCGACACCAGTAAACGCGGCCCCGGACAAGACAGACCCATACTACTGCGCTCGGGCATGGCGGGCGACCGCGTGTCGGTGGTATTCCCGAGCCTTGCCCTGCTTCAAAAGTCTCTGGTGGAAAAGTGCCAAGGCTAATCCTAAAACCCTTTTACCTGGAGAAAATACTCATGTTGCGACTTTTAATGATGCTTTCGCTTTTGCTGATGATGCCTTTTGGTGCCGGAGCGGGAGAAAAACCTGAAGCCACCCTCTACAAGCGTCCCTTCTGCGGCTGCTGCGACGGTCACGCCGACCATTTACGCGCCAAAGGCTACAAGGTGACCATAGTCCAGACCAAGAACCTGTCCCTCATCAAGAAGAAGCATAGCGTTCCTCAGGAGTTTGAAGGATGCCACACGATTGAGATTGGTGGCTATGTGGTCGAAGGGCACGTGCCCGCTTCGATCATCGGTAAATTGTTGAAGGAGCGTCCAGCCATACGCGGAATTTCGCTTCCGGGTATGCCAGATGGCTCACCTGGTATGAGCGGAGTAAAGAAGGCCCCCTTCGAAATTCACCAGTTCACCGCAGATGGCCGAAGTAAAATTTACGCAGTCGAATAGAGGACCAAGCCATGGCGCAAGAAATGTTCTTCTGCGAGCGCAGCAGACGGCTGCTGCTGGCCGCAATTGCACTACATGCATTGGTGATGCTCGTACTGATAACGGTTACGCCGGCGTCAGCGGCTGGCGAGACTGCGGAACGTGTTGAGCTCGGCAGGAACATATACACAAAACATTGCGCAAGCTGTCATGGAGCGAAGCTGGAGGGACAACCAAACTGGAGAACACGCAATGCTGATGGCCGTCTCCCGGCCCCGCCACATGATGCGTCAGGCCACACCTGGCATCATGATGACGAGCATCTTTTTCGTATCACAAAGGAGGGTCCAGCTGGAATTGTTGGCAAAGGATATGTCAGCGATATGCCCGGGTTTGCGGATACTCTATCGGACGCGGAAATCGAGGCAGTCATCACGTTCATCAAAAGCACGTGGCCGGAACGAATTCGCAAGCGTCATGACCGGCTCAACCGGAGATAAAGACTATGATGTAAAGGCTTGGGAAGGCGAGGCCTAACGCCTTAGGCGCAAACCCATCCGGACTTCATCGACAGCATAGTCGCTGCCGGGGTCGCTGCTGAATGATTCCAGGTGTTCATAACCGATCATCAGAGCCACCGAGCGGGAGAAGGCATATTCCCCGGTGAGGCCAATCACCCACTCCTTGTCCTCATCGTCACTGCCCGAGGTGGTTTCGACCTCGTAGCCTACTGCAGCGCCCAGTATGATGTGCTGGCGTGGGCGATGCTCAACCGACATTTCCACCGCGCGAACGATGTTACCCGCAGACCCGATTTCCGTGGTTTCGGCAATTTCGGAACTTGCATCCAGTCGCACCGTGGTGAGTCCCGAGGCGCGCCATTCGAGGCCGGCATTGAATATCAGCCCGTCCACGTCTTCCAGTGACGCGTCATCGGGCTTCTGGATGGCATAGCCTGCACTCACCTCCCCCGTCAGCTTGCCCGAAAGCTTGAACGACAGCCCGCCCTGCACATCATGGCCCTGTGAACCGTTGAGGGTTCCGTCATCGTCAACCGCTTCAACGAAATCACGTTCATTGGTGCTGGTTTCGAAAAAAGCCGAGACCCCGGGCTGGAATTCATATGCAACCCGCCCGGTCAGTCGACGCTCCGTGAAATCCCGGTCTGCATTATTTATGATGGCCCCAGTCTCTGTCGTGCTGTCGTCAAATTCCTCTTCCGAGATATTACCGCGCAGTGTCAGCGTCACGCGGTTGAAGGTGTGGTTACCTTCCAGCAAGGCATCGCGGTTACGAGTCTTGGCACGCTCGGCCGCATTGTCGGGAAAATCAGTGGATGAACGATTCTCGAAGGCCTCGCTGTAGTTCGCTTCCGCCACCAGGTTTGTGGTGCTGAGAATGTCGAGACGCCCGGTAGTGCCGGCAGAAAAAGTCTCGTCATTCTCTGATGTGAAGCGATCATGATAGCTGCGTACGGTGCTCAGTGTGCCTGTGAGTGAATGGCGGCTCCAGTCGGATTGAAGCCTCATGCTGGGCGTCAGCACAAGCGACCAGTCATCTTCCTGGTTCGTCGATGAGAGAAAGATATTGTCATTGTAAACAGTCTCTGACGTTAGCTCGGGAAACAGCAGGAAGCTCCCCATCCTGATACCAAGTGCAGCATAGGGATCTTCGGGTTCAGTTTCATTCACCGCATCCAGATCTCGGGATTGTTGTGAACTCGCAATATTGTCCCGGTTCAGCCTATCGCCGGACTGTCGCTGTGTGGTGTTTCCATCGGTGGTTTGCGTATCAGGCAATGTGGTGTCACGTAGTCCATCAGCGCCCTCTCTGTCACGCGATCCCCTTCCAGACGTACCCTCCTGGTCCGGATCGAGAATGCCTCGCAAGCCATTGAGCTCTGCCTCCTCTGCGCGCCGATCACTTTCGTCATCGAGTTCCCGCTGCTCATCTGACTGGCCAGCCGTTTGTGCCCATGCCGGCATGGTGATCAGCCCCGCTGCGGCAAAGGCTGCGAATGTGACAGGAACAAACAGGAGTTTCTTCAGATGCGGCAAGTGGGTTCCACCTCGAACAGCATGAATTCACATCGCCCTTGCGGGGCCATGCAGATACGCACTACCGTTGTCGGGGTGAGCCTACGGCCAACAGAGTTAAGGATGCGTTTACCATAAACGCCGGATTGGGGCCGTGAATGTGCACGCCTGCGGCACAAAACTGACTGGTATCGCTCAAGACGAGCGCGTATGGTGCCGCGCAATTGACCCGAGTGTTTTGGAGTTACAAAGCGCATGCCGGTTACCGTCAAAGACAAGACCAGTGACAAGACCCCTGCCGAGCCTTCAAGCCGCCAGGACGAGACGCTAATTTCCTCAGCGCAACGAACCCTTGAAATTGAAAGCCAGGGCTTGCGCGCACTTGTTGACGCGCTCAGTGACGGTTTGTCGGAAAGTTTTGGACAAGCAGTACGGCTCATCCGCAGCGCTGAGGGTCGTGTGATTGTCAGCGGTATCGGCAAGAGCGGCCATGTGGCCCAGAAAGTAGCTGCAACGCTCGCCTCCACGGGCACGCCTGCCTTTTTTGTGCATCCGAGTGAGGCCAGTCACGGCGACCTTGGCATGATCACCCGCGACGATGTGCTGCTGACCTTCTCATGGTCCGGCGAGACGGCGGAATTCTCAGGCCTCATCACATATGCCGGACGCTTCGCGGTGCCGCTTATCGCGGTGACATCGCGCGGTGACAGCACCTTGGCCAACGCATCGGAAGTGACGCTCACACTGCCACAATCCAAGGAAGCCTGTCCCCATGGCCTGGCTCCGACAACTTCCACCCTCATGCAGTTGTCACTTGGCGATTGCCTTGCCATCGCTCTCTTGGAAAGCAAGGGATTTTCGGCGAAGGACTTCAAAGATTTGCACCCTGGCGGACAGCTCGGCGCCAGTCTCAAATTCGTCTCCGACATCATGCATTCAGGCGCCGAACTCCCCTTGACGGGAAGCGACACGGCCATGGGTGAGGCGCTGGTCATCATGACGGAAAAAAGTCTTGGCTGCCTCGGCATCACCGACAAGGACGGTCGCTTGACCGGAATTGTCACCGATGGTGATTTGCGCCGGCATATGGGCCCGGACCTGTTGAGTGTCCGAACCGGGGATATCATGACCCGTGACCCAAAAACTGTGACGCCGGATTTACTTGCAAGCGCGGCTCTGGAGATCATCAATTCCCGGAGCATCACCGCGTTGTTCGTGGTCGAAGATGGAAAGCCCGTCGGCCTTATCCACGTACACGACCTGCTGCGCACCGGAGTGGCGTAAAGTGCTTTTAAGCTCTCTTTAAACACCTCTGCCCCACACTTGCCTCCTGGCCGCAGCGTTGTGAGCGGTTTGTTGGGGGAAATCATGAAGTCTGCGAGTTCATTCGACCGCCTGGTTGTGTGTGGTCTGTTGCTGTGCCTGATGTCCGCTTTTCTCACCGGATGCATGGCGGGCGCGGCCGTAAGTGTTGCCTCGAAGACGGTAAAAACCACCGCCAAGGTCGCTGGATCTGCTGCACGCATCACATGGAAAGGCGCCAAGGCCGCCTCTCATACGATATCCAAGCCATTCCGCGAGGACGAAGAAGACGCCCCGGCAAAATAACTCCTAGCCCGCGATTTATGGTTAAAATTCCGTAACATGCGGCGCTTCCAGCTTAGCGAATAGTTAGGGTCTTCCGTCTTACACTCACGACGAGCTATCAGGGAAATGCTTTGCCCGGGCATACCGGGACAGGAGCGTCGGGGGACAAATGGATATTGCAACAATTGCCGGCATAATTGCCGGTGCCACCGTGGTCGCCATCGCCATTCTGCTGGGTGGCGATGTTGGAACTTTCGTCAACGTACCCTCCATGCTGATCGTGATCGGTGGTGGTTTTGCGGCAACCGTTATCCGGTTCCCGCTGAAGAACGTATTTCTGGCGTTCGGCCTCGGCGCCAAGGTTGCATTCTCCCACAAGCATTCCGATCCCAAGGAAATGATCGACAAGATCGCTGAACTGGCCGAACTGGTGCGCCGTGACGGTCCGCTGGCGCTCGACAATCTTGAGATCGAAGATCCTTTCCTTCAGAAGGGCGCACAATTTGTCGCCGATGGCTACGACCCGGTCTTTATCCAGGAATCCCTGGAACTGGAACGCGATCAGAACCTGGCCCGGCTCGATGAGGGTCAGCGTATTTACAAGGCGATCGGCGATGCCGCCCCGGCCTTCGGCATGATCGGAACCATCGTTGGTCTGGTGCAGATGTTGAGCAACATGGAAGACCCCTCCACCATTGGCCCGGCCATGGCGGTGGCACTGTTGACGACGCTCTATGGCGCTGTGATCGCCAACCTCATCGCACTTCCCATTTCAGACAAGTTGGGGACCAAGGGCAAGATTACTGATGTCAGCACCACCCTCACCATCGATGGCGTGATGCAGTTGGCCGCTGGCAAGAACCCGAACCTTATTCGCGAAATGCTGGTTGCCTATCTGCCTGAAAAAGCTCGCGCGCAGATGGCTGCAGCCGAAGTTGCCGCACTCGCCTAAACAGTCGCCGCAGCTCAGAGCCCGAATTGAACGGTCAAGAAAATGGCACGAAGAAAACCAGATCCAGATCCCGGGCTACCTGAATGGCTCGTCACCTTCGCCGACCTGATGTCGATCCTTGTGTGTTTCTTCGTCCTGCTGATTTCATTTTCGATCCAGGACAAGGAAAAGCTCCAGGTTGTTGCCGGCTCCATGCGCGAGGCATTCGGCATCAAATATGTGGAGCGCAAGGCCGGCATGGTCGAGAAGGAAGGCTCTCCTGTCCGTGACTATGTCAAACGGGTAGCGCCCATGGCGCGCGAGATGGACTCAGATTTTGCCGAAACGAGCCACGATTTACGTCGCAAGCAGGGCCCTGAAGCCAACACCCACGATATCGAGATGACCAATATCGAACTGCCACGTCATTTTGCGGTCGCGGCGGCGTCATTGCGTCAGGCCTGGAAGGAATTGCCTGAAATTACCGATCTTTCCGATAATATCCAGGTCGAGGAAACGCCGGAGGGACTGCACATCCAGCTCGTCGACCAGGAAGGGCGGTCCATGTTCCCGCAAGGGTCGGTAACACCCTATGAGCGCACGAAAAAACTCCTGGCCAAAATGGCGCCGGTGTTGCGGGGACTTCCAAACCGCATCCAGATAACAGGCCACACAGATGCCGCACGCCTCTATGCCAAACCGGGATATTCCTTGTGGGATTTGTCCGCCGACCGGGCAAAGGCCGCGCGCCGCATACTCGCAGAGGGTGGCCTTCCTCATGATCGCTTCTACTCGGTCGCCGGTCGCGCCGACGCCGAACCGCTCTTCCCCGAAGACCCGTTCCTGGCCTCGAACAGGCGGATTTCTATTCTGGTGATGGCGGAAGCACCGCCCTTCCCGGTTGACCACAAACCACAGGCGGCCAAGAAGCGGCGTTAGGGTGTTTTGGGACGAGCCCACGCCTCTATCTAAGCCTTAATCGGCTCCACCATGAGTGTGGTCCCGTCCGCGCCCGTGACTTTGACATGCGCGCCTTGCGCAGCGTCCGGCCCTTCGGCTCGCCACAACGTATCACCGATCTTCACTTTGCCTCTGCCGTTCTCGATGGCATCCGCGACCATATAGGATTTCCCCACATGCTGTTGTGCGCGCTGGTTCAGCAGCGGACGATCGCTTTGGGCATCATTGCTGCGAAGGAATTTGCGTGCTGCAAATACAGCCACCAATGACAAAGCAGCGAACAGCATAAATTGCCATTGCCAGGACACATCCAAAATAAGCGCCACCGCGCCAACGATTGCCGCAGCGATACCGAACCAGACAAGGAATATACCCGGCGCAAAAAGCTCAAGAACGAAGAACAGACCGGCCAGTATCAGCCAGTTCCACGCGCCAAGGTTTGCAAATATCGAGGAGACGTCATCCATCGTGTTTAGTGCCTTCCAATCATCTCTTCGATTTTGGAACCGAGCCGCTGGACGGTCCTCCGCCACTGCTTCCACCGCCACCAAAGGCTTCGCGTGTCAATTCCGCGATGCCGCCCACCGCACCGATCACCGAGGCTGCCTCGACCGGCAGCATGAGCACTTTCTGATTAGGCGCGGACGCCAGTTCCTTCAGCGCCTCGACATACTTGGTGGCAACGAAGTAGTTGACGGCGCGGACATCCCCGCCGGCGATCGCTGC
Organism: Hyphomicrobiales bacterium; assembly: GCA_021775555.1. Classification (GTDB taxonomy): domain Bacteria; phylum Pseudomonadota; class Alphaproteobacteria; order Rhizobiales; family Methyloligellaceae; genus UBA2767. The sequence goes on from JAJFHP010000007.1 coordinate 32,603, forward strand.
GCTGACGACCTGGGTCGCATTGGCCTCGGCTTCTGCCTGCCGTTCGCGCGCTTCGGCCTCGCGGAAGGCTGCTTCCTTGTCGCCCTCAGCAGCCAGGACGACTGCCTGCTTTGCGCCCTCCGCCTTGAGGATAGCGGCCTGCCGCAGGCCTTCCGCCTCAAGGATCGAGGCACGCTTGTCGCGCTCGGCCTTCATCTGACGCCCC
>JAJFHP010000061.1 GCA_021775555.1 Hyphomicrobiales bacterium
GACGCTAGCAAAAAGGATTTTAAGCGTAAGTGTGGCAATCGCATTTGCGTTTACCGCCGGTTCCTCGCTGGCGCTTGCTCAAGCAAAGAAGAAAAAGTCCAAGTGCAAGGACGGTGAAACGGAACAGGTCGCCAGCTACAAACTCTCAAAGGGCGAAAATATAGATCATCAAATCAATGCTTCATTGACCGGAAAATCCGGCGATCCCAAATCCGGGTTGAAGTGGATGACGCATCGCCGTCTCGGCAACTGCATCGCTTGTCACGAGGTCAAGAAAATCCTGGTCAAGGCCATGCCTGGTAACACCGGCAGTCAGAAGAAATACGGCTTCCACGGCAAGATAGCACCGCCGCTTGATGGCGTTGCCGATCGGTACACCGAAGGTGAGCTTCGTCTCATCGTGGTCAGTGCGAAAAAAGCGTTTCCTGACGCTGATACGATCATGCCGTCCTTCCACGTCAAGGATGGCCTCAACAAGGTTCACAAGGATTGTGTGGGTCAGGCGATCTTCACCGCTGAGCGGGTTGAGGATGTAGTCGCTTATCTCAAGTCACTCAAGGAATAGCCCTAACAGGGCAACGCGCATTGCGCGAGGGAGGATCAAGCATGTCAAAATTGAAATTATCAGGCATTGCCGCGGGTCTTGCTGCAATATTACTCGCTGCTCCGGCCCTGGCGGCCGATGGCAAGTCGAGTGCTATGAAGCAATCGATCAAAGGCCATCCGCTGTCTGAGCTGTTTTCCGGCTACTACTACGCCAGCAAGGACACTCAGGAGATTCAGAACGACGATTTCGCAAATCCGGCCATGACCTGGTACGACATCGGCGAAACCAACTGGTCCAAAAAGGACGGTGAAGCCGGCAAATCCTGCGCTGAATGCCATAAGGTCGGGGATATGAAAGGCGTTGGCGCGCGATATCCAATCTTCGACGACAAGCTCAAAAAGCTCATGAATGTCGAGGAGCGGGTCAACAATTGCCGCAAGTCCTACATGAAGGCCAAGCCCTGGAAATATGACTCCGCCAATATGCTGGGCATGGCTATTTACGTGAATGCCCAGTCGCGCGGCATGCCCAGGAGCGTCAAAATCGACGGACCTGCTGCTGATTATTTCAAGAAGGGCAAAGACTTCTACTATGCACGCCGGGGCCAGCTCGACATGTCCTGTGCGCATTGCCACGAGAAGTATTACGGGCAGAAAATCCGGATGAATACGCTCACCCAGGGCCATTCAAACGGATTTCCGACATATCGCCTGAAGTGGCAGAAACCTGGCTCACTGCACCGCCGCTTCTCTGGCTGCAACAAGCAGGTCCGGGCCAAAGCATTCAAACGCGGTTCGCCGGAATATATGGCTCTTGAGCTGTATCTTGCCTGGCGTGGACAAGGCCTGACAGTTGAAACACCGGCGGTTCGCAACTAGTCCGGACGCAAGGATATTGGCGATCGGGTGATAATGGCCCTGCCGCAATAAAACTGCACTTCGAGCGCGGGGCTGCTTTGTCGATGACGGAGTGGCCCCTTTTTTTCTCTAAAAGGTATCGGCACTTCACCCGAGTGACCGCTACAGAATCAAAACCATGAGGACGCAGAGGTAGATGATTTCACGTCGGGAATTCCTGCAAGCGGCTGCCGCGGCAAGCGCATTGACGGCTGGAACGGGTTACGGAAACTGGTCCAGACTGGCCGCGCAACAGTCGCTCACCCAATCGCAGCTTCTGGAGTTTGCACCGTTTGGAAACGTGTCTCTGGTTCACCTGACAGATATTCACGCCCAGCTGATGCCGACATATTTCCGCGAACCTTCAGTCAATCTGGGTGTTGGGGACGCAACTGGTCAGCCTCCTCATGTTACAGGCGCTGATTTTCTCAAGCTCTTCAACCTGAAACCTGGTTCCCGGAACGCCTATGCGCTCACCTCAGACGACTTTGTTTCTCTTGCCAGGGGTTATGGAAAAATGGGCGGTTTCGACCGCATTGCTACGGTCGTGAAAGCCATTCGCGCGGAACGGGCCGACAATATGCTTTTCCTGGATGGTGGCGACACCTGGCAGGGCAGCTATACGGCGAACAAAACCAACGGTCAGGATATGATCACGGCCATGAATTCCCTCAAGCCCGACGCCATGACGGGGCATTGGGAATTCACCTATGGAGCTGAGCGGGTGAAGGAAGTGGTCGATGCACTTCCCTACCCGTTTTTAGCCGGCAATATCTTTGATAATGAGTGGCAGGAACCAGCCTTCGAATCGACCAAATTCTTTGAGCGTGGCGGCGTAAAAATAGCCGTCATCGGTCAGGCCTTCCCCTATACCCCGATTGCAAATCCACGCTGGATGTTCCCGAACTGGTCGATGGGCATTCGCGAAGAGACTGTGCAGAAGAATGTTGATGCTGCGCGGGCCAAGGGTGCCGGGCTTGTGGTGTTGCTTTCCCACAACGGATTTGACGTAGACCGGAAACTGGTGTCGCGCGTGAAGGGCATCGACGTGGTGCTTACCGGACATACCCATGATGCGATCCCCGAGCCGCTTCTGGTCGGCAAGACCCTGCTGGTGGCCTCGGGGTCGGCTGGTAAGTTTATTTCCCGCCTCGATCTGGATATCCAGAACGGAGCCGTCAAAGATTTCCGCTACAAACTCATCCCCATTTTTTCCGATGTGATCTCTCCGGACAAGGAGACGACCAAGCTGGTTGACGACCTGCGTGCCCCCTACAAGGCGGAGCTTGAGCGTGTCGTGGGCACAACGGAGTCCCTGCTGTATCGCCGCGGTAATTTCAATGGCACCTTTGACGATCTGATATGTCAGGCCATGCTGTCAGAACGCGATGCCGAAATCGCCCTGTCGCCAGGTTTCCGTTGGGGCAATTCGTTCCTGCCCGATCAGCCGATCACCATTGAGGATATCTTCAGCCACACAGCGCTCACTTATCCGGCCGTATACCGCCTGCCGATGACAGGGAAATTTCTCAAGGAAATCCTTGAAGATGTCGCCGACAACCTGTTCAACCCCGATCCCTACTACCAGCAGGGTGGCGACATGGTCCGCGTTGGCGGCCTCGGTTACACAATCGAGGTCAACAAACCCATCGGTTCCCGCATCACCAACATGACCCATCTGAAGAGTGGCAATCCGATTGATCCGGCGCGAGAATACACAGTCGCCGGATGGGCCAGCATCAACCAGGACACCAAAGGCCCGGCTATATGGGATGTCGTCGAATCCTACATCGCGGCCCGTAAAACAGTAAGCGTACAGCCGAACAACTCGGTGAAAATTGTCGGCTGATCCTTCTGAACGCACTGCGCCTGCACCCTTCGCTCCATTATCCGGCAGCGCGATCATGACACAAGGATTCGGTGAAGCATGAGAGTGTCCTGGCTGACTTGCCTGCATCAAGTGACTGCGCTATGAATACATTCAATTATTTGCATGTTATGATCTGCACGTAAGGCCGAAAGAGACACCCGAGATGGAGCCCATCAGAGAGTTGTTAGTTTCGAATTCCGCCGCAAGCCTGGCGCTCGGCGGCCTGGTCATTGGATTTGTTTTTGGCTTCGTTGTTCACCGGACAAACTTTTGCACCATGGGTTCGCTTTCAGATATTCTCTCCTTTGGAGACTATCGGCGGTTCCGGTCCTGGCTTCTGGCCATCGCGGTTTCAATTCTCGGTGTCCAGCTTTTGCATGCTGCCGGTGCGGTTGACCTCGCGAAGTCGATGTATCTCGTCCCGAACTTTAACTGGGCAGGAAATATCGTCGGCGGCCTGATGTTCGGTTTCGGCATGGTGTTTGCCGGCGGCTGCACAAGCCGCAATCTGGTACGCGCCGGTGCCGGGGATCTGCGCGCGCTGATTGTCCTTATTGTCGTTGGGATTTTCTCCTACATGACGATTGGTGGCTTGATTGGCCCACTACGGGCGGAATTACAGCAAGCAACACAGATCGACCTGACAGCGATCGGTCCCGATAGCCAGAGTATGGGCACGCTTCTCGCGCAATTTACCGGCCTGGAGGGTGGCGTTGCAGTGTGGATTGTGTCCGTGGTCCTGGCTGGCGCCTTCCTGATTTTCTGCTTCTCCGATAAAGGATTCAGGGCTTCGCCAGAGCACATGACTGCCGGGTTCGTTATCGGCGCATGCATTATTGCGGGCTGGGCATTGACGGGTCTTGCCTATGACGATTTGGGCGAACGGGTGCAGGATCCAATTTCATTGAGTTATGTGCGCCCTTCGGGTGACTCGCTGGAATATCTGATGCGATTTACTGCGCAGATGATCCCGAGCTTCGGCGTGGCCTCTCTGTTCGGGGCCCTGGCCGGTTCATTCACTTCCGCGATATCGAAGGGGAGATTTCATCTCGCCACTTTCGCTGATCCAGGAGATACGTTGCGCAATCTTTTTGGCGCCGCAATGATGGGTGTTGGCGGCGTTCTGGCGATGGGCTGCACGATCGGACAGGCCGTAACCGGGTTGTCCACCCTCGCCATCGGTTCGCTCATAGCCTTCGGGGCCATTATCGCCGGCGGTGTTGCCGGTATCAAATCGCTCGAAAAGCTTCTGATGGGCTAGCCCTGAGTGAGGCCGTGACAGACAGACTCAGGATTTGGCCTTGAGCAGGAAGCGGTAGACGCCGCCATCTTCACCGGATTCCAGAAGCTCGTGCCCCGTCGCATTGCAAAATGCATCGAAATCAGCAACTGCACCGGGATCGGTCGCCAGCACTTCTAGTGTCCCGCCCGAGGGAACGTCTTTGAGCGCGGCTTTTGCCCTCAGGATAGGAAGCGGGCAATTGAGGCCCTTTGCATCGAGCGTTGTATCGGCCATTTCATTCTCCGGCGATTTATATTCAAATTCTTGAATGATTGAACAGGGGATTGCCGTCCCGGTCAAGAGAACATCTCCCGTTTGGGGTGTGTTGATATATTTTGTGCGGCCTCCAGTACCGGTTTCTCTCAAAATCAGAATGATTTCCGAGCAGCAAAATTTTTAAATGCTGTTGATTCCGGTGTTTTCAGCAGACACGGAATTCGTCGCATCGCCATTCCAGCCCCTATAAGGTAGTCCCGGAACTGGCGATTGCATAAAGAAAGAGATTGAAAATGGGTAACAAGCCCAAAGACGAAGTGGTCGGGATTGATGCCGCAACTGTAAACACGTGGCTCGAAAATGACGAGGCAGTGCTCGTGGATGTTCGCGAGACGTCCGAGTTCGACCAGGAACACATTCCCGGCGCCATGCTGCTACCCATGTCGATGTTCGATCCGGAATTGTTCCCAAGCGTTCCAGGAAAGAAGGTTGTCCTTCATTGCGCTGTCGGCAAAAGATCCGAAGCTGCGGGCAAAATGCTGCTGAATGAGGGCTACGAAGGCGCAATCCATATGATTGGCGGCATCCAGGAATGGAAGGCCGCGGGATATGCCACGGAGGTCCAGTTCATACCGCATCCGGGCCCGCGGGATATTGCTTTGCAGGGCAGTGGGGATGAATCTCCGGAAGCTGTCTCAAAGCAGGTCCCTCAGGAAGCGGTACAACCCATATCGCCGCCGCCTGGAGAGGTGCTGATCGAGGAATTCCTCTCGCCCCTTGGTATCGGGGAGAAGGAATTGGCGTCAGATATCGGTGTCTCAGAGGAAACTATAAGCTCAATCATTCAGGGGGAGACGGTGATCACTGCGGAGCTGTCGCTGCGTTTGGCGCGCTACTTCTCTACGGCATCGGATTTCTGGCTGCATGTTCAGATGGAACATGATTTGGAAAAAGTACGCCGGGACGTTGGCAAGGAGATCAGACGTCAGGTCACCCCCAGAACCGCGAAGACGTGATTTGGGTTCAGCGCACGCTTCCGAATGATTTATCGGTACTGCCCGGTGGAGGAGTGAGGTTCGCCAACTTGCACCCTTGCGCGATTGGACCACCGGGAAACAGCTGGAATAAATGTTTTCGCCCGCCCTTGTCGCTGAACCGTGCCTCCAGAGCGTCGGCAATCCGGCGCACGGGCGGGTTCTCCTCGTCTGCATAGCAGGCTTGAAGCACCCGGATCACTTCCCAATGATCCTCGTTCAACTCAAGGTCGTCTGCCCCGGCCAGCTCGATGGCAGTTTCGCGGGACCATCCCCTGGGAGCGTTTGGAAACGTTTCGTCCCTTTTATCGCGTCCTGTTGGATCGAGTATGGCCTTCATAATGTCGTTAACATCACGCATGATTATCGCCTCCTTGCTCCATCTGTTCTGACCAGCCCTGCATAGCTGACCCCCAATGAGCCGCCGTCGGGGTGTCGAGATCGAATATGGTGAACCGGCGCCCTTCCCGGACCGTTATCCGCAACAGCTGCATGCCGCTTTCGTGGAGCACATTGTCCAGTGTGATTTCCCGGCCATAGGGAGCAGGGAACCGCTCCATCCGCGTCACCGCTTCGCTGCTCACTACTTGTCTCCCCAGTAAAAGGCCGTCTCCAATTGCATTGCCCAGTCGCGCGGCGTATCCCGATAGTCCGGTTTGACATCAAACTGCAGGTGAATTTCTCCATTTTTTCCCGTCTTGATGACGAGCTGTTTCAGTTCCGGGAAGGACTGAACGTCCGGGTTATGGATTATCAGATCACTCAATAGCGCCATTGGCTCACTCGCTTTTAGTGTTTGGCAATTGTCATCGGGCTTGCCGCAGCAATCCGGTACAGATAGCGCATGCGGAACAGCAATCTTTTGCTGGCCTCCGCCTGTGCGCCGCCCGCATCAAATCCCGACCGGCTGTGAAGCACATTGTTGCAGATCAGGCCCTGCCCAGGCGCCAATTTATGTTTCAACAATAGTGGCTCGCTTCCACTCAACAGATGGTTGAGAAAACCTACAGCGGCCTGCGTGTCATCATCCTTCCTCCAAATGATATTCCGGCCGCGCGCGCTATATCGCATATGAAGAGTATGCGTCTCCCTATCAATGGAGATCACTGGTCCCCTGCTGACCGGGCGCACCTGACCTGAAGCTTCCCTGTTTTCCGGAATGATCATGGCATCTGGATGCATCAAAGCCGCAACATAGGCAGGGTTCTCATCACGCAGGCGGATATAGGCAATTTCCGGATCAAGAAGCGAATTCTCACCGCCTTCGTCTGCATCACGTACACAGTGCAGGAGGAAGGACCGGATGCGTTTCTCCGGCGCATTGTAATATCCGTCGGTATGCCAGGTGAGCGGCCGATTTGTGTAAGGAATATAGCCGCTCCGTTTGTGATCGCTTGCAACCTCGAGCGAAACAATCTTGTCTTCTGCCGCGGAACGGTGGCTTTCCAGGTGTGTTAGGCCGAGCGAGCTTGCAAAGACGGGCAGATCACGTCTCACTGCTTTCTCGTCCTGTACGTTTGGCTGGCTGGCATAAATAGCCATGTTTGCCCGCCCGCAGAGACTTACAATTTCCGCGCGCTCAGAGTCTGTCGGCCTTGAGAGATCGCCTAATTCCACGACTATGTCCGAAGCACACGAGGGATAGTTGGCAAGCTTGTTGTCCCGCCAGCTGCGATATGCGGTGTCATGGTCCAGGTCGAACGGATTATCCAGGGACTGACCCCGGGATTCTTGCAAGACTTGCTGTGTATTTTCCATAAAACCACTTTTGGTCAAACGATAACATTCACCCCGACACAGCGAAAAACAAGCAGCCGGGTGGTCCCGTGAGACCCTTGATATGCGGCTGGACCGGGTATTTCCGAGCAACTCATAAATTTGATATATTCATAATTTGTGATATATAGTATTATAAATGTATCCACTCTGGCAATCCATGGGTTGGCCGCTGGTGAATGCTAGGGAGGATCAGGGAATTTAAAGCGCTCGAAGGCTCGCGGATTATTCCGTGAGACGTCGAAGCGCTTTGAAAATAATCAGGGGTGACGAGACATGCCAAGTCCAGACAGTTCTTCGAAGAAGAACGGAAATCCATCGCCAAAAAACGGAAAATCCGATGGGAAACAGCATCCCACGCCCATGCTGGATGAATTGGAGGGCGGTCCCTGGCCAAGTTTCGTAACCGGGTTGAAGCGGCTTCGCGATTCACAAGACAAGCAATACGCACCGATGATGAATGACCTGCTCGGTCAGCTTGAGCATTCCTACGAGAAAAAGCTCGGCTTCTGGAAGGGCGGCGTCGTCAGCGTCTACGGTTACGGTGGCGGTATCATCCCGCGTTTTTCCCAAGTTGCCGAAAAATTTCCCGAGTCGAAGGAGTTCCATACGCTCCGCGTGATGCCGCCTGCCGGATTCCATTACGACACCGATATCATGCGTAAGATCTGCGATATCTGGGAAGAGTTCGGCTCTGGCCTGATCGCGTTCCACGGCCAGACCGGCAACATCATGTTCCAGGGGGCAACCACCGAGAACACGCAAAAAGCGTTCGATGCACTCAACAAAATCGGTTTCGACCTCGGAGGTGCGGGACCCTGCATGCGTACGGGCATGAGTTGCGTGGGCGCCGCCCGTTGCGAGATGTCGAACTATGACGAGCAGCGCGCGCTTCGCTCCATCATCAACGAATATCTCGATGAGATGCACCGCCCAGCGATGCCGTACAAGTTCAAGTTCAAATTCTCCGGTTGCCCGAACGACTGTGTGAACTCGGTCCAGCGCGCCGATTTCGCGGTGATCGGCACCTGGCGTGACGACATAAAGGTCAACCAGGACGAGGTGAAAGCCTATGTCGAGAAGGTTGGCCGTAAATACATGATCGACTCGGTGATCACCAATTGCCCAACCCGCGCATTGAGCCTCAATGACGACAATACCCTTGATGTCGACAATCAATCTTGTGTGCGCTGCATGCATTGCCTGAATGTCATGCCCAAGGCGTTGTCGCCGGGTGATGATAAGGGTGTCACAATCCTGATCGGCGGAAAGCGCGCACTCAAGGTCGGTGATCTGATGGGCACCGTCATCGTACCTTTCATGAAGCTTGAATCTGATGAGGATTATGAAAAGCTCACCGAGTTTGCCGGCGAGGTTATGGAGTTTTTCTCCGAAAATGCCTTGGAGCATGAGCGGATTGGCGAGACCATAGATCGCATTGGACTCCCGGCTTTCCTGGATGCTCTGGAAATCGATCCGGACCCGAACATGGTCAAGCATCCCCGCACTTCCTCTTACGTCCGTACCGACGATTTCACCGAGGAAGCGGAAAAATATTTCGAGAAGAAAAAAGCAAAAGAAGCCGAAGAAGCTAAGCGTGTTGCTGCCGCTGAATGACCCTGGCCGCACCAATCGTTGCCGGAGATTAGAATTTGAAAAACGCAGGTCCCGGCCTGCGATGAGAGGAAACGAAGACAATGAGTGAAGCTGCGACCACGCCCCGCCTCCCAGATGAAACCGGCGTACCAGATCCATTCCTGTACATGCACCCGACCATGAAGAAAAATTACGGGAACTGGGATTGGCATGAGCGTCTTCGACCCGGCGTCCTTCACCACACCTCAAAAACGGGTGAGTCCATCTACACGGTGCGCGCAGGCACCCAGCGGCAGATGGACGTCTATACAATCCGGAAATTGTGCGACATCGCCGACGAGTTCGCCGACGGGCATTTCCGCTTCACGACCCGAAGCAACATCGAATTCATGGTCGCTGACCAGAGCAAAATCGAACCGCTGGTCGAGAAACTGACATCGGAAGGCTTTCCAGTCGGTGGCACAGGCAATTCGGTCTCGATGATTTCCCATACGCAGGGTTGGCTCCATTGCGACATACCGGGCACCGATGCATCGGGCGTGGTCAAGAAGCTGATGGATATGATGTATGAGGAATTCATCAAGGAGGAGATGCCAAACCGTGTCCGGATCACGACCTCCTGCTGCCAGGTCAACTGCGGCGGCCAGGGCGATATTGCCATCAACGTACAATATACCAAGCCGCCCAAGATCGACCATGACCTCGTTGCAAATGTCTGTGAGCGTCCGGCGGTTGTGGCGCGCTGTCCGGTTGCAGCGATCCGCCCGGCCATCGTCAACGGCAAACCCTCGCTTGAGGTCGATGAGAAGAAGTGCATCTGCTGCGGCGCCTGTTACCCGCCATGCCCGCCGATGCAGATTAACGGCGACGATTCCACCAAGCTCGCGATCTGGGTCGGCGGAAAGCATTCAAACGCCCGCACCAAACCAACATTCCACAAGCTGGTAGTTGCCAATCTGCCGAACAATCCTCCGCACTGGCCCGAGGTCGAGGCCGTGGTGAAGAAGATTCTATACACCTACAAGGATAATGCGCGCGATTGGGAGAGAATGGGTGAGTGGATCGATCGTATCGGCTGGCCGAAATTCTTCGAGCTGACGGATCTGGCGTTCACCAAACACCATTTGGACGACTGGACGGGTGCGCGGCACAACATGAATTCATCAACGCATATCCGCTTTTAGGCGCATTGCCGGCGGAGTGCAGGCCCGGGGATCGCCGTTCGTGTCGGCGAAAACCACCTTGCCAACGGGTTCCAGGGAGAAACATACCGTGAAGTTTGGAATTTTGGTCAATGAGGGTCCCTATACCCATCAGGCATCAGACTCCGCCTACCAGTTCACCAAGGCGGCGCTGGAGAAGGGACACGAAATCTATCGCGTCTTTTTCTACAATGACGGCGTCAATAACGGCACGCGCCTCACTGTCCCGCCCCAGGATGAGCGCAACATTCAGGTCAACTGGAGCGAGTTGGGGGAGAAATACAAACTCGATCTGGTGGTTTGCGTCGCCGCTGCGCAGCGCCGCGGCATTCTGGATGAGAGCGAGGCGAAGCGTCACGGCAAGAATGCAGACAATATCGCTCCCGGATTTCGGATTTCGGGTCTGGGCCAGTTGATCGAAACCGGTATCGAGTGCGACCGGGTTGTCGCGTTTGGTGATTGAGGAGTCTGAAGATGTCCATGGAAGAAGACCTCCCCGGAACCGGCGATCAGAAAAAGTTCCTCTATGTAAACCGGAGGGCGCCTTACGGAACGATCTATGCCCTGGAATCACTTGAAGTCGTGCTGATTGGCGCGGCCTTCGACCAGGATGTCTCGCTCGCCTTCTTCGATGATGGCGTCTACCAGATCGTCAAGGATCAGGACACATCCGGAATCGGGATGAAGAACTTCTCCCCGACCTACAGGGCCCTCGGCGACTATGAAGTTACCAGGCTTTATGTCGAGAAAGAGTCATTGGAAGAGCGCGGATTGACGCCCGATGACCTTATGGAAATCACCTATGAAGACGAGGACGATGACTGGGCCGAGAAGCCATCTGTTCGGCTCGTCAGCCGCGCCGAGTTGAGTGAGGTCATGGCCGAGCAGGACGTTATTCTTAGCTTCTGAGGGGCTGAGTCAGGAAAAGAGAAAACACCGATGTTGCACACAGTCAACAAATCGCCTTTCGAGAAATCGACCTTTGAGAGCTGTCTCAATCACGCGAGACCCGGAGATGCCGTCCTGCTCATCGAGGATGGAGTCTATGGAGCCGTAAAAGGGACTGCCGTATCCGGGCAGGTTGCCAAATTTAATGGTGATCTGAAGCTCTATGCGCTGGGACCCGATCTAGCAGCTCGCGGTATCAAGGATGCCTCACTGATGGAAGGGGTATCGGTTGTCGACTATGGCGGTTTCGTCGACCTGGTCGCCAAACATGACGTCTCACAGGCATGGCTGTGATCACAAGAATACATACGGAAACGCTTGAGAATTTAAGAGGAGAAAACTGATGCCATATCAGATGAACGGAACCACCGTTGAACATGACGAGGAAGGCTATATTGAGGAACTCGACAAGTGGAGCAAAGAGCTCGCCGAGATTATCGCCCAGGACGAGAATATCGATATGACCGAAGAGCATTGGGAGGTCGTAAATTTTCTGCGTGATTATTACGAGGAATATCAGATCGCTCCAGCCGTCCGCGTTCTTATCAAGTCGATCAAGAAATCAATGGGCAAGGAGAAAGGTAACAACAAGTATCTCTACACCCTCTTCCCCTACGGCCCAGCCAAACAGGCTTGTAAAATTGCTGGACTGCCCAAGCCCACAGGCTGCGTCTGATCACATTGGAGGCGGTTTCGCCCCGGGCGTGTTCCGGAAGTGAATCCGCAAGGGTAGAGTGATGCTGACAACCATATATGCACTGTTGTTCTATGGCGCGACCATAGTGCTGGTTGCCGGCATCTCGCTCCGGGTCTGGCAATATTCAAAGACGCCGGCGCCTCTGAAAATCCCCACGACCCCCGCTCCCGTAACGCTTGGTGGTGTCGTGGTGCGGATGGCGCGTGAAGTGGTTCTGTTTGAAAGCCTGTTCAAGGCCAACAAGTGGATCTGGCTCTTCGGCTGGGTGTTTCACGCAGCTCTTCTGCTCGTCGTCATGCGGCACTTGCGATATTTCACGGAACCGGTCTGGAGCTGGGTTGCCCTCATGCAACCGCTTGGGCTTTACGCCGGGTTTGCGATGGTCGCGGGGCTCCTGGGATTGTGGGCACGGCGTATCATAGTGCCGCGTATCCGCTATATCAGCGCACCCTCCGACCATTTGATGCTGGCGCTGATCGTCGCCATCGGCCTCAGCGGGCTGGCAATGAAATATGTCGCGCGCACCGATATCGTTGCGCTGAAGGCATTCTTCCTCGGTCTCATCTATTTCGATTGGCAGCCAATCCCTGCCGATCCGCTATTGCTCGTGCACCTCACTCTGGTTGCCGTGCTGATGATCATCTTCCCGGTCTCCAAGCTGCTGCACGCGCCGGGCTTGTTTTTCAGCCCCTCACGCAATCAGGTCGATAACGCGCGTGAGCGACGCCACGTGGCGCCGTCCTGGTCGGCACTCCAGACCAATACAAGTGCCAAGCGCTAGGCCGGGAGAGCAGAAATGGTTGAACTCAAGATCAGACAGCCGGTTAAGCAACAGGATCACCCTGACCCGGCCGAAATCCCTCCTCTGGCTTTTGGCGCCATGGCCGACAGCAAACCCTATCCGGCTAAAGTGGAACACCAGAAGGCAATCGGTTTTCCAGGTGAACTGGTTGATGACTGGAAAGAGCGGGCAATCGACAAGCTGGGTGAACTTGTCAGCCAGTCCCGGGGTCTGCGCGTCTATCTCGATACCTGCGTTAAATGCGGCGCGTGCACGGACAAGTGCCACTATTTTCTAGGAACGGGCGATCCCAACAATATGCCGGTGGCGAGGCAGGACCTTCTGCGCAAGGTGTACCGGCGCTATTTCACGTTTGCGGGGAAATATTTTCCCTGGCTTGTCGGCGCTGAGGACCTCACAGAGGAAGTGCTGGACGAGTGGTATACCTACTTCCATCAATGCTCCCAATGCCGCCGCTGCTCGGTCTACTGCCCCTATGGCATCGACACCGCAGAAGTTTCAATGGCCGCACGCGAGATCATGGACAGCGTGGGCAAGGGGCAGAAATACTGCAACGAGATCATCGGCAAGGTCCATAAATTCGGTAACAATCTGGGGCTTCAGGAAAAAGCACACCGAGCCACGCTGGAGGATCTGGAAGAAGATATCGAGGATGAGACCGGCGTCGCCGTGCGGCTCCCTCTGGATGAGAAGGGCGCCGATATCCTGCTGGTAACGCCGAGCGCAGACTTCTTCGCTGAGCCGCATATCGATGGGCTGATCGGGTACGCCAAGGTGTTCCATCAGGCGGGCGCCAGCTGGACCATCAGCTCATACGCATCAGAGGCGGCCAATTTCGGACTGTTTATCGGGTCGCAGGAAAACATGCGTAAAATGGCGCTGCGCATTCACAAGGCAGCAAAACAGCTCAAGGTGAAACGCATCATCTTTGGTGAGTGCGGGCATGCCTGGCGCGCGGCATATAACTTTATGAACACGCTTGCTGGACCGTTTGATTTTCTCGACCAGAGATACCCCATACCGCAGCACATTTGCGAATACACCTATGACCTGATCCAGAAGGGCGCGCTGAATTTGGACAAGTCGCAGAACGATCATATCCGCCTGACCTTCCATGACTCCTGCAATATTTCGAGAGCCTCGCGCATGGGAGACAAACCCGGTGGGCAATTCGAAATTCCCCGGGCAATTCTGAGAGCCAGCTGCAACCACTTCTATGACATGCCGGAAGACACGATCCGTGAAGCCACATTTTGCTGCGGCGGCGGAGGCGGGCTGCTCACAGATGAATTGATGGATTTGCGCAAAAAAGGCGCGCAACCCCGGATGCGGGCGCTTCAGCAGGTCGCCGATGAGCATGGCGTGACCCACATGGCGGCCATCTGCGCGATCTGCAAAACCCAGTTCGCTAAGGTCATGCCCGAATACGGCTTCGAGATGGACAACATTGTGAGCGTTCATCAGATGGTCAGCAACGCGATTATTCTCGATGGCCAGATCATGGACGGCGATGAAACAGAAGAGACAGATTCATCCGGCAACGGCGCGGATGCAGGGGAGATGTAGAGATGACGGACAGCGTGGTACCGCAGGAGCATACCTTCCGCAGATATGTAGAAGGCGAGACGTCCGCCGACATCGACCTGGAAGAAAAAATCTTCCAGGCGGACTATTCCTACAAATGCCCGACCTACGTCAACAAGACCCCGCCCTGCCAGGGCAGTTGCCCTTCGGGTCATGAAATTCGCGGCTGGCTGGCGATAGCGCGTGGCATGGACAAGCCGCCGGTCGAAGGCATGTCTTGGCAGGAATATGCCTTCCAGCGCATGGTTGCGGCTAATCCCTTTCCCGCCACCATGGGCCGGGTGTGTCCTGCTCCTTGCGAAGATGGCTGCAACAGGAATGAGGTCGACGAATATGTCGGCATCAATGGAGTTGAGCAATATGTCGGGGACTGGGCCAACGAAAATGATTTGAAACTTGGCGTGGCGGGGTCTGACACAAGCAAGAAGGTTGCGGTCATTGGCAGTGGCCCGGCCGGACTTACGGCTGCCTATTTCCTGCGTCTCAAAGGACATGGCGTCACACTGTTCGAGGCCCAGGAAAAACTCGGTGGAATGATGCGCTACGGTATTCCGGGGTACCGCACACCACGCGATATGCTGGACATTGAGATTGGCCGCATCATCGATCTGGGTGTTGAGGTGAAGACAGAGACGCGCATTGGTCAGGATGTGCCCCTTGAGAGCCTTGAAAAAGATTATGATGCCGTCTTCTGGGGTATCGGTGCGCAGAACGGACGCCCCCTGCCTATCCCCGGGTTTGATGCCGACAACTGCATAACCGGCGTTGATTTTCTTGATGCCTTCAATCAGGGGTGGGTCTTCTCCACCGCGAAAAAAATCGTAGTTGTCGGCGGCGGAGATACATCTGTGGATGTCGCCTCGGTCGCCCGCCGTCTTGGCCATATCAGTCATAGCCACAGCAAGGGGCAATCTGACAGCGCACTCCATGGCCACACGGCCCATGATGTAGCGGGCACCGCATCACGCGAGGGTGTGAAGGCGGTCCTGACGTCTCTCTTCCCGGTAGAGGAAATGACGGCGGCTGAACATGAACGCGAAGATGCTCTACGCGAAGGCATTGAGATCAGGGGTGGCGTGCTTCCACTCGAAGTGATCAAGGACGATGAGGGACGTGTTGCCGCACTCAAATTGTGCGAGTGCGAAATGGACGGAACGAAGCCAGTCCCGAAAGAGGGTACCGAGTTCGAGATCGAATGTGACCTGATCGTCTCGGCTATCGGCCAGATGGGGGATATGACTGGCATCGAAGCGCTTGATAACGGCAATGGCTTCATGGCCACTGATGCGCTCTACAAGGTCAAGGAGCAGGACAAGCATTTCGCCGGTGGAGATATTATCCACCCGCACCTTCTCACCACGGCAATCGGCCATGGACGTATCGCTGCTGAGAATATCGACCATTTCCTGGCAGGCGAGCCGATTGATAAACGGCCCAAGGTCGATGTCCATCACTTCAATCTGCTCAACGAATTGCACCAGCGCGGGCTCGATCCGGACGAATATGATCACACGCAGACAAGAGGAACCTCGGAAGAGGGTTTTGCAGTTCACAATTATGAAGATCGCTCGGCAACCCAGATCATCACCCATGATGAACTCTTCAAGGGCCACTTCGAATATGAGGCTTTAGAGAAGCGTGGCCAGGTCGAAATTGTCGGTGATGAAGTGCTGGGCAATTTTGATGAACGGATCAAAGGCTTTACCGAGGATCAGGCTCAGAAAGAGGGCAACCGCTGCATGAGTTGCGGCATGTGCCTGGAGTGCAACAACTGCGTGAATTACTGCCCGCAAGATGCTGTCTTCCGCGTCAAGAAAGACGAGCGGGCTGTCGGGCGCTATGTTGATACGGATTATTCGAAATGCATCGGTTGCCATATCTGCATGGATGTTTGTCCTTCCGGCTACATCAAGATGGGGCTCGGGGAGTAGCGCACATGCGAGCATGGCACTCCCATATCCCTGTTGTCGCGATGCTTCTCGTATCGGCGCTATTCTGCCTTTTGCAGGGAGCTGATGCAGCCGTGTCTGCGGAAACCGTGAAGACGAGCCGTGTATTCGTACCCGCGCCGCCCAAGGGCAAGGGGGACAAGTGCGTTGCCGATACTGACTATATGCGCCGCTACCATATGACGATGCTCGATCATCAGCGCGACGACACTGTGCATGAAGGCCTCCGCACGAAACAGTTCTCTTTGAAGGAATGTATTGCCTGCCATGCAGTGAAGGGGCCCGATGCCCAGCCCCTCACCATCAAGAGTCTCAAGCATTTCTGCCGAGGCTGCCATGACTATGCAGCTGTGAAGATTGATTGTTTTGAATGCCATGCATCACGCCCTGAACCAGGCAAGAAGGCTGGGCTTCCAGCCAACCATGACGAGAAGGCATTGAGTACACTCGCGGGATATCTGGGGGACAAGCGTCAATGACAATGGCCCGGGCATCAGCCAATCAGAAGCCTGACAAGGCTTATCCTGATCGCCGCGATATGTTGCGCGGGCTTGCGGCTGGTATTGGCCTCACCATTGCGCCCGGCGTGACCCTCTATGCGCTCGGCGGTGCCGCCGAAGCCAAAGCTCCAGGTGATCGGGTAACGTCCAAAGTGCGCTGGGGCATGCTGATCGATGTCAACGAATGCGCAGACGGCTGCACGGAATGCGTAACCGCCTGCTCGAAAGAAAACGGTTGGGCAGATACGGGAAATCCCCGGACCGACGCGCAATGGATTCGCAAGGTCACAGTCAGTGATCCCAAGACCGGGGCTACGCAGTCACTGCCGATGATGTGCCAGCATTGTGCTGAACCTCCTTGCGTCGACGTCTGCCCGACAGGAGCTTCCTTCAAGCGCGCAGACGGTATCGTTCTGGTCGACAAGCATATTTGCATTGGCTGCCGCTATTGCATGCTGGCCTGCCCATACGGCGCACGCTCCTTCATCCATGAACCTCTGGAGGACCAGAAACCCCATGCCCCGCGCGGCAAGGGCACCGTCGAAAGCTGTACCCTGTGCGTGCACCGGGTTGACGAAGACCGCGCTCCGGCCTGTGTCGAAGCCTGCCCGGCAGAAGACGGCGGCGCCATGCTGTTCGGCGACCTGAATGACCCGGCAAGCGAGATTTCAAAGCGCATTGCCAAATATGCAACCCGGCAGATACGCGATGACCTGGGGACGGACCCCGGGGTGCGCTACCAGAACCTGTAAGGAATTGAGCAAAGAGATGGCGCGGATTGTTTACAAGGAGATCGGAGGCGGAGTGGGCTTTTTTGGCCTGTTTGCCCTGCTCGCGCTGTTCATTCTCACCGGGCTCGCAAGCGCCTGGTATATGGAGCATCACGGTCACATCGTCACTGGCATGACCAACCAGATCGTCTGGGGCACCCCGCATGTATTTGCCGTCTTTCTGATTGTCACCGCTTCAGGCGTTCTCAATATTGCCTCAGTCGGATCGGTATTCGGACGAACACCTTACAAGCCGATGGCACGGCTTTCGGGTCTGCTGGCGATTGCCTTCCTCATTGGCGGGCTGGCGGTATTGGTGCTGGACCTGGGACGGCCAGAACGCTTGATCGTCGCCATGACAACCTACAATTTCAAATCAATCTTTGCCTGGAACATTATTCTCTATACCGGATTTATTGTCGTGGTCGCCGCCTATCTGTTTGTTCAAATGGAGCGCACCATGAACGGATATATCGGTGCACTCGGCTGGTTTGCATTCATTTGGAGGCTGGTGCTTACAACGGGTACAGGCTCGATCTTCGGCTGGCTTGTCGCGCGCCAGGCCTATGACGCGGCGGTGATGGCTCCCCTGTTCATCGCCATGTCGCTATCGTTTGGCCTCTCTGCCTTTCTCCTCGTGATACTGACCGCCTATGGCTTCAGCGGACGCCCGCTCGGGGACCAGATCCTGAACCGCCTGGGACGGCTGCTTGGAATTTTTGTAGCAGTGGTGCTCTATTTCACGGCCCTTCAGCATCTCACCAATCTCTATGCCTCTGAGCATGCCGGCGTGGAACGGTTTTTCCTGCTGGAGGGCGGGGTTTACACACAATTATTCTGGATTGTTCAGGTCTTTCTCGGCGGCCTCGTACCACTCGCGCTTCTGTATGCTCCGCAAATTGGCGCGACGCGCAAACGCATCACCCTTGCATCAGCCCTGGTCATCATCGGCGGCCTGGCCCAGATTTACGTGATCATCATCGGCGGACAGGCCTACCCCCTTATCCTGTTTCCCGGCATGGAAGTGCAAAGCAGTTTCTTCGACGGTGTGGTGGGAGTTTATTCTCCCTCCCTGCCCGAGATTGGCCTTGGGGGTGGGGGGGTAGCGCTTGCGCTCGCTATTGGGGTCCTTGGCATGAAGGTGCTGCGGATCCTCCCTGAAAGCCTGGACGATGCCCTGATTGATCCGCACCACGCGCCCGTGCAGGCGGCGAAGACATGAGAGTGAACAGGACACAAATGCCATGACCGACCTCCATCCTTTCGCCCGCTTTGTCGCCATCCTCGGGCGTGGAAAATCGCTGACGCGCTCGCTGACAATCGAAGAAGCGGAAGAGGCGATGGGCATGATACTGCGCGAAGAAGCGCTGCCGGAACAGCTCGGCGCCTTCATGATGCTTTTGCGCGTTAAGGAGGAAAGCCCGGAAGAAATCGCCGGGTTTGTGCGCGCCGCGCGTGCGACGTTCTCTCTCCCGAACAAGGTACCGCAGGTAGACATTGACTGGTCCTCCTATGCCGGCAAGCGCAGACAGCTTCCCTGGTTCCTCCTCTCGGCACTTCTATTGGCGCGAAACGGCTACCGGATATTCATGCATGGCACCGAAGGGCATACACCCGGGCGTCTCTATACGCGCGAGACCCTGGAGCTGCTCGGCTTTCCGGCAGCCCAAAACCTCCAGGAAGCAGCTGATCAGATAGGCCGGCATAATCTTGCCTATGTACCGCTTGAAGTCATCAGCCCGAGGCTCAGATCCCTCATTGATTTGCGGCCGGTTTTCGGTCTGCGCTCGCCGGTGCACACACTTGCGCGCTTGCTCAATCCCTTCGATGCACCCTGCATGCTCCAGGGCATTTTCCATCCCGGCTATATGGAGGTTCATCAGGGTGCTGCGATGCTGCTGAAGCAACCGCATATGGCGGTCTTTCGCGGTGAAGGCGGCGAGATTGAGCGCCGACCCAACAAGCCCTGCGAGGTATGGACGGTCCATAACGGCGAGACGGCTGCGGAACGCTGGCCGCCGATTCTGCCTGAGCCACGTCGTGCACCGGACGAAGAGATGAATTTCAACGAGTTACGGGCCCTGTGGCAGGGCGAAATCACGAATGACTATGCCGAAGCCACGGTAATCGGAACACTTGCAATCACGCTCAAGGCGCTTGGCAGCGCGGTGAATATGGAAGAAGCCGAGACGATGGCGCAGACCCTCTGGCAGGACAGGGACAGGGACCAGTTCCTGGAAGTGGCGTAAATCGATGTCACATATTTATCTATCAGCAGCTCACAAGTCCTCTGGCAAAACCAGCATTGCCATCGGACTGTTGGCGGCGTTCGCAGAACGCGGCGTGTCAGTCCAGCCCTTCAAGAAGGGTCCGGATTATATCGACCCGATGTGGCTGAAGCGCGCAGCTGGCCGTCCTTGCTACAATCTTGACTACAACACCCAAAGTGACGCTGAAATCCGCACGCTGTTCGAGCGGCATGCGAACGGGGCCAGCTTTGCGCTCATCGAAGGCAACAAGGGCCTGTATGACGGGCTGGATACGGAAGGCCGGGACTGCAATGCGGCTCTGGCCAAGCTCCTGCAAACACCCGTCATTCTGGTATTGGACACCGAGGGCATAACCCGCGGGCTTGTTCCACTCGTCCTGGGGTACCAGGCGTTCGACATGGAAGTGAACATAGAAGGCATCATCCTGAACCGGGTCGCCAGCCCCCGTCACGAAGACAAGCTACGCGCCTCGCTGGAATATTACACGGACGTGCCAATTTTTGGCGCTGTCGGCCGACACAAGGAGCTGATTGTCACCGAGCGTCATCTCGGTCTGATGACGCCGTGTGAGTGGCGTGAATATGACAGCAAAATTGAATGCCTGAAAAAGGCCGTTACCGGGGGCGTCGATCTGGACCGGCTTGCTGATACAGCCGGAAATGCTTCCCCGCCAAATAAGATTGGATCTAGGCGCACGCGCGGAACGCATGCGGATGTTCGCCTTGGTATTGCCCGCGATGCAGCCTTCAATTTCTATTATGCGGACGATCTTGAAGCGCTTGAGAAAGCCGGTGCGGAACTGGTTTTCTTCAACACGCTCCGGGATGAAAGGCTACCTGAAGTTGATGGCTTGTTTCTCGGCGGTGGCTTTCCGGAAACACAGATGGCCGCACTTGAGGCCAATAAAGGCCTGAGGAACGAAATCCGCCTGGCCGCAGCGAATGGCCTGCCCATCTACGCGGAATGCGGCGGGATGATGTATCTCTGCCGGACGATTTCGTGGCACGACAAGCGCCATGAAATGGTTGGCGCCATTCCCTTCGACGCAGCGATGCACGACAAGCCGCAAGGCCGCGGACTGGTGCGGCTTGAGGAAACAGGGGCGTTGCCCTGGCCTTTGCGGGCCAGTGGCAGAACCCGCGCGCAATTTTCTGCCCATGAATTTCATTATGCCTCTCTGGAGAATGGTCCGGACGACGTGGTCTGTGCCTATCATGTGATGCGCGGGCAAGGCATTGATGGGAGCCGTGACGGCATTGTGACAGGAAATCTGGTTGCGAATTTCTGTCACTTGAGAGACACGGACATGAACCACTGGGCAGAGAGGTTCGTGGCGTTTATCCGCGCCTGTCGCAACAGTCAGGAAGCCAGCCTATCGCTGGATTCTGCAGTATGCTGAAGGGAGCGATGGCCGCTGGTTACCTGCCTGGGCTCAATTGACAAGGATCAAGGCTGTATTGCGTAATCAGAATAATCTGCCAACCAGGCGCTGTCGCCTTATGCTGGCAGACAGCCTTTAGCCGACAAACAGACATGATCGGTCGTCAGTCATGAAAAAAATTCTCTTAGCACTGTGTGCATTTGTCATTGCAGGCGCCTATCTCGCCGGTGATGCCAGCGCGGCTACCGCAGCCGGATACAAGTCCTATATCAAGACCGGAACATACGAGGACGTTTTGTTCGAATTGAATAGTGCGATCATCGATCGCGGCCTGGTGGTCGATTATACGGGCCACCTGCAAACGATGCTGGAGCGGACCAGCGAAGCGGTCGGGAGCGTCACGCCCGGTGGCAGCAAAACGCCTTATATCGAAGCGAAATATCTGCAATTTTGCTCGGCAAAACTGACACATGGAGTGGTCAGCGCAAACCCACTGAATATCGCCATCTGCCCCTATGTCGTATTTATCTTCGAATTGAAATCTGATCCGGGGAAGATACATGTCGGGTATCGTCGGCCCATAGCAGGTCCCTCAAAAGTGTCCCGGAAAGCAATTGCTAAGGTGGAGGCCCTGCTCGACGAAATCACAAAACAGGCTGTTGAATAGCCTGATCTGACGAGACCAGAGACAAGGAAAAAGCCGCCTCTTACGAGGCGGCTTTTTCAGTCTTGGATGTTGAAGCTTGTCCTAGCCAAACATATCGGCCGTAATTGCCTTGTACCAGCCTTCCGATTCCTCGTAAGTCTGCTTGCGCAAATCGGCACTTTCACCGTTTTTCGAGATGAACTTTGCGGTTGGCTTTATCTTGTCGGGGGCAGCTTCATATTTCGCCCCGACCTTCACGCCGTCGTTGGCCGCAATCAGGCTCCAGCAGGTATTGGCGTAGCGCGCCGGGAAGACCTTGGAGCCCGACAGTGCACCGCGGATCGCGTTAGCCGCGACCTTGGCCTGAGAGTTGGCGGAGAAACCTGATTTCGGCATCGCAGATGCGACCGACGCATCGCCCAGGACATAGATGTTCTCATCGATTTGGGATTGCATGGTTGCCGGATTGATCGGGCACCAGTCGCCTTTGGTAATGCCGGCAATTTGCGCGATAGCGCCGGCTTTCTGCGCCGGCACAACACAGGCTGCATCTGCCTTGAAAGTATCGAGGTCTGTCAGGAACTCCATGGTTTCCGGATTCACACGCTTGACGCCGCCGGATACCGACGCAGGAATCCATTCGACCATGCCCGGATAATGTTCTTCCCAGCCTGCCATAAACAGGCCCTGCTTGGAGAATTTCTCCTTCGGGTCCAGAACGATAATCTTGGCTTTCGGATTCCGCTTTTTGAACTGATGGGCGATCATTGAAATCCGCTCATAGGGTCCGGGTGGGCAGCGGAATGGATTGGGCGGGGGCACCATGACAAAAGTCCCGCCCTGTTTCATATTTTCCACCTGCGCACGAAGCTGCTGCACCTGGGTGCCTGACTTCCACGCGTGTGGCATTACATTTTGCGCTTCAACCGAATAGCCAGGCACGGAGTCGTATTTTAGATCAATGCCCGGTGCGACAACCAGCCGGTCATAGGAGACCTTGGCGCCCGATCCCAGGGTCACTGTCTTGGCTTTTCTGTCGACCGTAACGGCCCAGTCGTGGATTACGTTGATCCCGTGCTTGCTGGCGAGGGTATCATAGCCATGGCCGATTGAATCAAACTCCCGGAACCCACCGAGATAGAGGTTTGAAAAGAAACATGTGTAGTAGCGCTTAGTCGGCTCAATCAGCGTGACATCAATTGCACCCTTCGAATCCTTCGCGATATAGCGCGCAGCCGTGGCGCCTCCCGCTCCACCGCCGATAACCACCACCCGCGGATTTGCCGCATGTGCAATGAACGGCATGCCGATAATGCTTGCAGCGGTTGCCGCAGCGGCTGTTGCCGAAAATTGACGCCTCGAAATTTTTTTCATGATCCGTCTCCCGTTTCCATTCCCCAGTCTCAGTCTTCAGTAAATTTTTCTCTCATGTCAGTTTTCTGCGGGTTCCAATTTGGTAAAGTAGGCGGCCAGCGCCTTCATCTCCTTTTCACCCAGATTGCTCGTGACCAACTGCATTGCCTTATTTTCCCGCTCCCGGGCCTTGTAGGATTTCAGAACGGCTATAAATGAGGCTTCATCCCATCCGATGATGGGCGGTATGCCTTCCCCGGCACCTGAGAGCTGGTGGCATGTGACGCATTCCGCTGAGAGATATTCGCCATATTCGGCGTCCTCTGCGTTGGCAGCTGCCTGCGAAACAGCGAAAAGGGCGAGCATCGAAATGAGGACTCTATGGAGCAGCTCTTTCACGGCAGGCATTTCCCCTTACATATCTTAATATATCATATTTTGAATATATTTTATCCCAAAACAAGGTCACCAATGGCAATGCGACGCGATATTTTTCTGTATTTTTGGCGATAAACGACTGAATTTTTCTTATTAATCCATAATGATGAGAGAATTAATCTGCTGCCTTGACCTCGATCAAGTGCCGGCTCCGCCAATAAAATATCTGATCAGCACCGGAGATTACTGACGGCCAACGCTTTTCAATCAGTATAGCCATGGAGCATGATGCCCGAGGCAAAGCATTCAGGAATTCATATATGAACTTTCGTATCCTTACGATTTACGATATGGTCCAGAATGGCAGGAAAAGAGGTCGGATTTACCCCAAGGAAGAACCCATGACTTTTACCCGGCGTGATGTATGCGGTTTGCTCGCACTTTCAGGAGCTGCATCGGTTGCTCCTTCGGTACTCAATGCAGCAGGTGGCGAAACCGCGGTAGGAGACAATGGTCTGTTTGCCCAGGACTGGTTCCTGGAATCATTTTTTGACCTTTCCGATGATCATGCTGAGTTGGCTGCTAAAAATAAAAACCTCGCGATATTATTTGAGCAGCGCGGGTGCCCCTACTGCCGTGAATTGCACCGGGTGAATTTTGCCCGCAAGGAAATCCTCTCATACCTCAACAAGCATTTCGGAGTCCTGCAAATCGATCTTTGGGGCAGCCGGTCGGTTACCGGTTTCGATGGTCAAAAGCTTGAGGAACGTGCCTTTGCACAAAAGTCCAGGGTCGTATTTACACCGACGATGGTCTTTTTTCCCAGGGACGCAAGTGGCGTGAAGGGAAAGAGCATCGCCGATGCCGAAATTTTCAGAATGCCCGGCTATTTCAAGCCGTTTCATTTCATTTCCATGCTCGAATTCGTCAATGAGGGGCATTACCGCACAGAAAATTTCCAGCGCTTTCTGCAGGGCAGGTTTGCAAAGCTGAAAGAACAGGGCATTAACCCCGATATCTGGTAGCTGCTGGCACCCGCCACCTTCATTTGTTTTCCAACGGCCGCACTGCGCGATACCCTGACATCCGGCTTTTTTTAAATTGCCAAATTTCAGCTTGGCTTGCCCTCATGCGGCAGGAATTCTGCCGACGCAACAACGGCATCATGTAATATTTCGTCCGTCAGCATCCGCGTCATCGTGGCGACCGCGTCTACCGGATAGTCCGGCGATTTCACATCACCAAATTTGCCGGCGGCAACCAGTTCAGCCGCCGCCTCGATGCATGAGCCAATCAGAATCGCTCGTCTGTTGTCCATTTCTCTATGCTCCGTCTTTCACGTGAATGGTGAAGTTTGATTGAAGCAGCGTACAGCGTCCGCCGGCCGGCGATTTGATCTAAAACAAGGCTAATGAGCGAAAACATGCAAGAATTGATATATACAGCTCTGTCTTGTTTGGGCTAACTTTAGAGAGAGGTTTTTCGCATCAGGAGTTCTCCTATCCCTCCTATGAAGGCAGGCTGATCATGAACACGCAAAACACGAACTATAAAACCAAACAGGCAACCACTGCAGCACGTCATGACATGGAAAGACATATTCATGTTCCTGCGCTGATCGGAGTTTCAACCCTCCTGATCGCCGCGTTGCTGTGGCTAGCTGCTGGATACACTCCGGCGGGGGCGGAGACCTCAACCAAACTGCCACCTGCCATCGGGCCGGAACATCCCATGGTTAAGCCAGAGAAGGACGATGAGGCCCTTTATCACCAGACATGGTTCAACCAGTCCTTTTTGAATCTCCGAGAAGATTTCGAGGAAGCGAAAGCGGAAGGAAAACGCTTTGCGGTCATCTTCGAGCAGCGCGGCTGTGTTTACTGCGTGAAAATGCATACGGAGGTGCTGGCCAAGAAGTATATCAACGACTATGTGCGCGAGAATTACCGCATCGTTCAGCTCAATCTGTGGGGCGACCGCGAGGTGACGGACTTCGATGGAAAAGTGATGTCTGAAAAAGAGCTGGTGAGACGCTGGGGCGTCGTGTTCACGCCGTGGATCGTTTTCTTCAAGGACGACTTGTCGGGTGTGGATGCCAAATGGGGTCCGAAATTGGAAGCCATGCGCATGGGTCTTGGTATTGGCCCGGGCACATTCTACGACATGTTCACCTGGATCCGTATCAAGGGGTATGAGTCAGACGAACATTTTCAGCGCTTTCACATAAGGCGCATAGGCGAGCGCGAAGCCATTGCCAAGAAACAAACCACCGGCAAGACCGGGAAAATAAACTGAAATCTGACATGAGCTGTTGCCGGAACATGAATAGACGGATCATGCGCTAGGATTTTGGCTTCTTGAACTTTAGCGTCATCCTGTCGCTCTCACCGATCGCGAGATATTTTTCCCGGTCCTGGTCCTTCAATCTCAAGCTTGGCGGCAGGGTCCACACGCCTTTTGGATGATCCCGCGTGTCCGCCGGATTTGCATTGATCTCCGATTTTTCCACGAAAATAAATCCGGCGGCTTCAGCCATTTCGATCACCTGTTCCTCATGCACATAGCCCGAGAGGGCCTGCGGGTCGGGGAACTCATCAGGATTGGCGCGATGCTCTACCACGCCTAAAATACCGCCCGGCTTCAGCGCGGTAAACATCGCTTCAAAGATCGGCGTCTCGAAGCCGAACTTCATCCAGTTATGCACATTGCGAAACGTCAACACCATGTCAGCCGAGCCCTGTGGGGCTATCGAAGTTTTTGTTCTCGACATCTCGGTGACCGTCACCTCGCTATAGAGGTCGGGACGGGCTGCCAATTTGGCATCATAACGCTGAATGAACTTCAGGATGCGTGCATCCTTGGTATCTCTGTTTCGGTGGGCGGCATAATATTTGCCGCTCCCCTTGAGGAAAGGGGCGAGGATTTCCGTATACCAGCCTCCGCCCGGCCAGATTTCCACCACCTTCATATCCGGCCTGACGCCAAGGAATACCAGCGTCTCCAGGGGATGACGATATTTATCACGTGCGGCGTATTTCGGTGTTCGATGTTTCGCTGCGATGAGGGTATTGAGCCGGACTTCAGCAGTTTTCTGATCTGCAGCGGTAGGCAACGTTGCGCAGACGAGATAAAAGCCTGTCACAAGCAGCAACCTGATCATATTTGCCACCATTGCCATCTCCCTCCCTTATTCCGTGATAATGCCGGATGGAGAAGCACAATTCAATCAACAGTATAGATACACAATCGACATCAAGCGCGGATTGGCAGTTATGTTCTATGCGTGGCAAATTCTCAGCCTAGAAACCGGCCGCCTGACCATCTCCTCTGGGATCTGCAGCACCTTCAATGAGACCATCGGGGTGCAACACAAGTGCACCAGCATGACCCATGACTTCATCAAGAGGTCCGATCTCCTCCAGATCATGCCCTGCGCTTCGAAGTGCTGAAACAACACTCGGATCAAAACGGTTTTCCATACGCAGACTTGTCGTCTCTGCACCCCATGTACGCCCGAGCAGCCAGCGCGGCGCGCTCACCGCCTCCTGCAAGCCCTGACCGTGCAAAACGTGGCGCGAAAATATCATTGCCTGGGTCTGTGGTTGACCCTCACCCCCCATTGTGCCGTAGGGCATGACCCGGCCGTCTGAGAGATGAGCCAGAGCTGGCTGGATGGTGTGGAAGGGCCGACGGTGCGGTTGCAGGCAATTGTGATGCGCAGGATCGAGAGAAAAACTGGTCCCCCTGTTCTGCCAGGTGATGCCTGTGCTCTCCAGGACCGTGCCAGAACCAAACTCCCAATATCCACTTTGGATGAAGCTGACAGCGCGACCCTCACTATCAATCGCGCCAAGCCAAACCGTATCCCCCTTGGAATTTGCTTCAGGCCAGGGCAATGCCCGGGTCATATCGACATTGCCCGCCATGTCATCCAGAACGGAATCGGCCAGAAAGTCTGCCGGATCGACATCCATATAATCCGGGTCAGTGACATAGCGGTCACGCACACGGAACGCCTGCTTCGTGGCCTCCACCAGCGCGTGCACATATTCAAACGTCTCCGCCCGGGAAATTTTCAGGCGGTCATAAACGCCCAGCAATAACAGCGATGCCAGTCCTTGTGTCGGCGGCGGCATGTTGAAGACCGTGTGCCCCGCCACATTAACCGACATGGGCGTAACCGGAAGAGCCCGATGCCGTTCCAGATCCTCCAACCGCAGGGGCGTCCCTGCACGTTCATGATCAGACGCAAGAGAACGCGCCAGGTCTCCGCGGTAGAAGTCCTCAAGACCCGCCTCGGCAAGGCGCCTGAGGGTGTCCGCGATACGTGGCTGCCTGAATTTCGCACCCTCATCCGGCAGGACACCATCAATTAAAAAATTATCCGAAAATCCCGGTGCATCCTTGAGTTCACTGAATTTTGAGCGCGTGTTCACCGCCTGGCTCTGAGTTACCCCATAGCCTGTATCAGCATGATGAATGGCATCCTCAAGCAAGCGGCCCAAGGGAATTTTCCCGCCCCATTGATCTTTGCTGATCTTCAGGGCCTCGTGCCAACCTGAGACCGCGCCAGCGACCGTCAGGGCAGCAAGTTTGCCGCGTGACGGGATCGCATCCAGCCCCTGGTCCTTGTAAAAAGCGATATCGGCCATTGCCGCAGCACCACCGCAGGCGTCAATGCCAACAACCTTCTTGTCTGGCGTGTGAATGATCCAGAAATTATCACCACCAAGGCTGTTCATATGCGGATAAACCACGGCAATGGCAGCAGCGGCCGCAACCATGGCCTCTATGGCATTGCCGCCATCTTCGAGAACCCGCAAGCCAGCGCGGGATGCAAGATGATGGGGCGCTGTGACCATTCCACGATGAGCGCGCGTTGTCTGATGCATTTTTGATCCGTTGTTTGGTTTATCCAATGTCAGTGTCCGTGATTTTGAAGCCAGGCATCGGGTTTATCCAGGTTAATACACTCACCATTTGTCTGGTGGCGAATCTCACCTGCCATTTGGCACCTGGTTAGCGAATCATAGCCGTGCGAAACCTCAGACACTGTGACACCAGTGTGACAGAGGAGATTTCAACGCATGGCTGGCTAAGGGCACTATTAGCTAACCTGTTGTCATTTATGAGATAAATGGAGCGGGCGATGAGATTCGAACTCACGACTTCAACCTTGGCAAGGTTGCGCTCTACCCCTGAGCTACGCCCGCATACCATTAAAGCTGGACTGCCTTGGTGGCAGTGGCCGATTTATCGCTTAAACTCCCAGCCAATGCAACCACGCTTCCACGCTTGCGGTTCAAACAGATGAGCACCCTCAGGCTGTGGCTTGTTCTTCCTGATCGGCCCTGATTGCAACCCAGGTGAGCGATGCGGTCAGCGCATCAAGAGAGGCAAACATAAGCAGCGCCATCCCGGCTTCTCCCATCGCAACCATCAACGACAAGAAGCTCGCCGACACATAACGGGTAGGAATTGTCCAGGCCAGGAAACTGTCGGTCCGGGTGAGCACCGCGGCAATGTAAAATGAACCGATGATGCCGGTCAGCACACCGACAAAGCGAATCCACATATCGTCGCCTGCGCTCAAACCAAATATACCGAGCGTAAAATGTGGAATCAGCAGGAACGGCAGCGCCACACCACTGACCAGATATAATCCGTACATGTAAACGCTAAGTGCCGCCCTGGTCATTGATCCACCACCAACTCCTCCCAAAGAGACCTCCCGGCCCCATCACGGGCAGGAGGGATTATGGGACTATACAAAATCAATCTTCCACGTAGACTCATATTCGATGGAAAACGCTCCTGCAACGCGCGACATATTGCTTCAGCGGCTCAAAGCCCTTGGCATCAGTGCCAAAACAATCGATCACCCTCCGCTCTTCACGGTGGAGGAATCGCGCGCGCTTCGTGGTGAGATTCCAGGGGCCCACACCAAAAACCTGTTCCTGAAATGCAAGAAGGACACGTTCTGGCTCATTGTCGCCCTTGAGGAAGCAATCATCGACCTGAAACGGATTCACTCCATTCTTGGCAGTGGCCGCCTGAGTTTTGGGCGGCCAGAAATGCTGCTGGAAACGCTTGGCGTCCCGCCCGGTTCCGTCACGCCCTTCTCGCTTATCAACGACACGCAAGGGCGTGTTACTGTTGTGCTGGATGAAACCATGATGCGCCACGACGTGCTGAATTTTCATCCGCTTGATAATACGGCAACGACGACCATTTCACGCGAAGATCTGCTCACCTTCATTGGTGATTGCGGCCATAACCCGATGATCCTCCCGGTTAGCAAATAAGACGCATCGGAAGGTGTGACCGAATAGGCGGTTGCAAAAGGTCATCGCGGGGTTCATTTTTCGCTGAACACAGAACCGTGGAACAGCGGCATAACGGCGAGGCAAGGAAATTATGGAACCACCAATCGTTGAGGCCAGGCCGGAGAGCACCGGGGCCGATCTCATCAAGGAAACCAATACGCAAAGCTTCGTAGAGGATGTGATCGAAGCTTCCAAGGAAGCACTCATACTGGTCGATTTCTGGGCGCCCTGGTGTGAGCCCTGCAAGCAGCTTACGCCGGTCCTGGAAAAAGTGGTCAAAGAGTCCGGCGGCGCAGTACGGCTGGTAAAGCTCGACATTGACAAGCACCCGGCCATTCCCGGCCAGATGGGTGTTCAATCGATCCCGGCGGTGTTCGCGTTCAAGGCCGGGCGGCCCGTAGATGGATTCATGGGCGCGCTGCCCGAATCACAGGTCAAGGAGTTCATCGCCCGTCACGCAGAGCCGACCGGCCAGCAACAGGCAGAAGCAGAGATCGAGGCAGCCGAGACCGCCCTGGAGTCAGGTGATCTGGAAGTTGCCACGCAGTCCTTCGCCCAAATTGTACAGGAAGACAAAAAAAATGCCCGTGCCATATCGGGTCTCGCCAAATGCTTCGTTCAGAACGGTGATCTGGAGCAGGCCGAGCAGACCCTTGACCTGTGGGAAGACAAGGGCAAGAGCAGCACGGAAATCGACACAGTGCGTGCCATGATCGAGCTGGCCCTCAAGTCAAGCGAGGCTGGCGATGTCACCGCCCTGCGTGACAAGGTGGATAGTGACGGGGGAGATTTCCAGTCACGCTGCGATCTTGCAATTGCCCTCAATGCAAATGGCGATCGAGAGGGTGCAGCAGAACAGCTGCTGGAGGTGATTGCTGCCAAACGTGACTGGAACGAGGGCACGGCCAAGGCCCAGCTGCTCCAGTTTTTCGAGGCCTGGGGAAATGATGATCCGGCAACTGTGACAGGACGACAGAAACTCTCATTGCTCTTGTTTTCATGAGAAACATGTAGCTCCGATTGAGAACTGAGGAGGCGGCAAAGTAAACCCGTGCAGGAGCATTATCTCAAACCCGGCGACCTGCCGACAAGGCTCAAGATGTTCCCCTTGCGCGGCGTCATCATGCTGCCCCGCTCTTCGCTGCCGCTGAGTGTTTTCGAGCCCCGATATCTGTCGCTGGTGAATGATGTGCTGGCCGGCGACCGGCTGATAGGTTTCGCTCAACCTGTTAGCCAAGAAGGAGACGCTGAATCACCCGAGGGCAAAGACGCCGTTTTGCGCCGGACCGGGGGTGTTGGACGCCTCACTGCCTTCCAGGAGACCGACGACGGACGTTATCTCATCACGCTCAGTGGCATCGCCAGGTTCAACATCATCGGCGAAGAGCAGACTGATGCGCCTTACCGCGTGTGCAATGTCGACTGGTCGGACTACAGTAATGACCTTGTTCAGGGCCATGGTGAAGAAGAGGTGGAACGAGGTCGGCTGCTCAGCGTGTTAAAAGAATATCTGACCGTTAATGACCTGTCGGCTGATTGGGAAGGCATCAATAATTCGTCGAACGAATTGCTGGTCAACACCCTGTCGATGATCTCACCCTACGGGCCGGAGGAAAAGCAGGCACTGCTCGAGGCGGGAGATTTGAAAACCCGCGCCGAAGTTCTGGTTGCCCTGGCCGAGATGGAAATTGCCGGTGCCGACAGTGGATCAGGTTCAACACTGCAATAAATGTGTCAATTATCCGGGCCCAAGGAAAACCCATGAATACCGATCAAAACAACAAGTCCGAACCACACGCAGTCGATCCCAAGCTGCTGGAAATTCTGGTGTGCCCGCTCACCAAGAATGAGCTGGAATATGATGCCAAGACCCAGGAACTGATTTCGCGCTCCGCCGGACTGGCTTATCCCATTCGTGACGGAATTCCGATCATGCTGCCCGAAGAAGCTCGCAAGCTGGATGATTAGGCCGCGGGTTTCCTCACGCTGCCAGGGACCCTGGGCAATGGTCGCTCATCAATCGGAATATGTATCAGCGCTGCAAGCAACCCTAATGCCACGCCTGCCCACCAGATGCCGTCATAGGTCCCGGTGGTGTCATAGAGATACCCCCCCAGCCACACACCACTGAAACTCCCTAACTGGTGGCTGAAAAATACGATGCCGAAAAGCGTTGCCATATATCTGGTTCCAAACACCTGGCCGACAATACCGGTGGTCAGTGGCACGGTTGATAGCCAGAGCAGCCCCATGGCAATCGCAAACAGGTAAATTGTGATCTCGGTCTTGGGTGCGATCATCAGGAGCGTGATGGTGATGGCGCGCACGAAGTAGATGCTTGCGAGGCTGGTTTTCTTGCTGTAGCGCTGACCAACCATGCCGGACATATAGGAGCCGATTATATTGAAAAAACCGACTAGCGAGATGGCAATAGCGCCCGTTCGCGCACTGAGCCCGAGATCCGTCACATAGGCTGGAAAATGCACTGTGATGAAGGCTACATGGAAGCCGCACACGAAAAAACCTGTGGTCAGAAGTACGTAGCCACGGTGAGACATCGCCTCGCGCATGGCATCACCGAATGTCTGCTCCGCACCATGTGAACTCACGCCATTACTCTCGCCCTTGGGCAACATTAATGCAGCCGGAATAATGGCGAGGACCGTCAAAGCCAGCATCATTAACGCGGTTTGCCAGCCATAGGCCGAGATAAACCCTTGCGCGATGGGGGAGAATAGAACCTGGCCAAAAGACCCAGCCGCGGTGCCGATACCCAGCGCCAATGAACGACGCTCCGGACCAACGGCCTTGGCCATAACCGCGAGCGCGATGGAAAAGGCCGTGAAGGAAATTCCCAGACCGGTTGTGAGGCCGGCGAATAAATGAAGTTCTGCACCCGTTTCCGCATACCTCATGCCCAAAATGCCCAGCGAATAGATGATCGCCCCAACGATCAGAATCCGCGATGCGCCGAAACGATCAGCGATAGCGCCGGCCACCGGCACGCCTATGCCCCACATCAAATTCTGAATAGCAAGGGCCAGGCCGAATGTTTCCCGGCTCCATCCATTCGCGCTCGTCATGGGCCCAAGGAAAAGACCGAAGGACGAGCGTACGCCGAAACCGACAAGCGAAATTGCGCATCCGGCCAGGATGACGAGGATCATGGCTCGGGTCAGGGAAGTTTGGGTAGCCTGGTGCGTGGGGGTCATGGACGATACGTGATTTGTTTTGAGTAAATGTCAGGTGAATTCAGATATTGCGCTCAGAGCGCCTCGCCTTTTAGCAGCTTTGGCACTGTACCTGTTAGCCCCGCAGCTTCCCTCACGAAGAAACGTTTCAGCGCCGGGGCGCGGTCAACCAGGCCCAACCCAAGTGACCGTATGGCCCGCAACGGTGCGTTGTCATTTGTGAACAACCGGTTGAGCGCGTCCATGGAGAGGCCGGAAAAGGCGCTGTCAAAACGCCGCCAGCGCTCGTAACGCTGCAGCACGGTTGCTGATCCCGGATCGAGCCCGATCCGCACAGCCTCGACGATGACCTCCGTCAATGCCGCCACGTCCCGCAATCCGATATTCAGCCCCTGCCCTGCCAATGGATGCACACCGTGCGCCGCATCACCAACCAGCGCCACGCGATCTGCGACGAAGGCCCGTGCTAGATGCATGTCAAGCGGGAAGGCGGCCCGAGGGCCTTCAAGAGTAAGATCGCCAAAGCGTGCGCCCATACGCTTTTTCGCTTCGGCCAGGAATTTGGCATCTTCCATGGCGACGATTTCACGCGCCCGGGCACGCTCCTCGGTCCACACCAGTGAGACCCGGTTTTCCGGCAATGGCAGAATGGCAAAAGGACCCTTGGGGAGGAAATGCTGGATGGCGCGCCCGCCATGGGACTTTTCCAGCCCGAGTGTCGCGACGATGCCCGCCTGCGGATAACTCCACCCTATGGTTTTGATGCCGGCCCGTTTGCGCATGGCAGACTTGCGGCCATCCGCCGCCACCAGCAACGACGCCTCAATGGTTCCACCATGCTCCAATTGAGCCGAGACACCATTAGCATGGACTTCGAAATCGACGACGCTTTCCGGCGCAAGGAACTTCAAACCTGCTGTCTCCCCGGCCTTCGAGATCAGCGCATCTCGCAGCACGTGATTTTCCAGCATATGCGCAGCCGGCTCTCCTTCGGCCAGGTCCCCGTCGAAATGCAGCAATGAGGGTCGCACCAGCGAGTTCATCTGGCTGTCCGTGATATCGATGCCGGTGATGGGTTGTGCGCTTTTCGCAACGGACTGCCATATGCCCAGTGAATGGAACAGATGGGTGCTCGCGGCGGACAGAGCCGACGCCCGCCCGTCATTTACCCTGTCGCGCGCACTCTCCAGTGGTGTGCGGTCAACCACCGCAATTCTCAACGCGCCGCGCGCCGAGCTGGCCAAGGCGATGGCCAGAGTCAGGCCGACAAAGCTGCCGCCGGCAATCAGCACGTCGTATCTTTGCATCTCACCACCCATCAGAAAGTCAATTTCTCATCAATCCACCAGCTTCATCTTGACAGTCCGCATTTGCATCTCCCTCATGTGCCTCAGTTTACAATGAGGTACCCAAATGGTCAGCGCGGTCAAACGTCTACTCTCCATACTCGATCTGGAGCAGCTGGAACAGAACCTGTTCCGTGGCAACAGCCCGCAGGACGGCTGGCAGCGCGTTTTCGGCGGACAGGTTATCGGCCAGGCGCTGGTGGCGGCCGAGAGAACAGTTGAGGACCGCCTTGCCCATTCATTGCATGCCTATTTCATGCGCCCGGGTGATCCTTCCATACCAATTATTTACGAAGTCGACCGAATTCGAGATGGCAAGAGTTTCAACACCCGCCGCGTTGTGGCGACCCAGCACGGGGCGGCTATTTTTACCATGGGTGTGTCATTCCATCTCGAGGAGCCTGGCTTTGAACACCAGTCCGAAATGCCCGATGTTCCGACTCCCGACGAATTGCCCAGTCTAAACGACATCAAGGACCAGTTTATTGACAAGCTGCCGACAAACATAAAAACCTATTTTGAGCGCGAGCGGCCTATCGAAATTCGGCCGGTGGATACCACCCGCTTCTTCAAGCACCAAAAGCGTGACCCGAAGCAATCCATCTGGTTCCGGGCGACCGATGATCTGCCCGATGACCCTTCCATGCATCAATGCGCCCTCGCCTATGCTTCGGACTTCTCGCTGCTCGATACTGCGCTCATTGCTCATGGCCGGGTGCTGTTCGATCCCCGGCTTATGCTCGCAAGTCTGGACCACGCCATGTGGTTTCACCGCCCCTGCAGGGCAGACGATTGGCTGCTCTACTCCATGGACAGCCCCGCGGCGCATGGCGCACGCGGCTTTTGTCGTGGCAGCATCTTCACGCCTGATGGTGTTCTCGTGGCGTCGGTCGCGCAAGAAGGACTGATCCGGGAAAAGCGTGCTGACTAAGGCAAATTGAAGTACTGCATATATATTAGGCGACATTGACAATGTGCCTGATATTTAGGCGTATATGCCGAACAAATGATCGCCAGCACGCGCCTGAAATCATATTTAATTCAAATATTACAGTGTATTACCATTCTTTTTCGAATCTGGCACAGCTTTTGAGTGTCTTCCCCCAATCACGGGCTTTATGCACGTGATTTTGAAAATTTGCGCGGCCGGGGAGACCTGACTACTGGGCCCTTCTGTCGCAAAAAAGACGGGGTACTGGTCATGAAACTGGTCACAGCCGTCATCAAGCCATTCAAGCTTGACGAGGTCCGCGAAGCGCTGACCGAAATCGGCCTGGAAGGCATGACGGTAACAGAAGTCAAGGGTTACGGCCGCCAAAAGGGTCATACGGAAATTTATCGTGGCGCGGAATACGCCGTAAATTTTCTACCAAAAGTAAAAATCGAGGTGGTCGTGCCATCAAAACTGGCCGGGAAGACAGCCGACGCTATCGCAGCCGCTGCCAAGACCGGTCAAATCGGTGACGGCAAAATCTTTGTCGGGCCGGTAGAGAAAACCATTCGCATCCGCACAGGCGAGACAGATGCCGATGCGCTGTAACAACAATCTTACTCGTGCCTATTGGGGGATAGAAATGAAACCTACTCGCAACCTGCTGGCAGCGCTTGTCGGCCTGGCCAGCTCTCTGGTCATGCTTGCCGAACCGGCGCTCGCAGCGGACGAGCCAAAATTAAGCGCCGGTGATACCGCGTGGATGATGACATCAACAGCACTGGTGCTGATGATGACCATTCCTGGTCTTGCCCTTTTTTATGGTGGCATGGTCCGCAAAAAAAACGTGCTGGCAACGGTCATGCAGGGCTTCGCCGTGACCTGCCTCATGAGCGTGCTCTGGATGGTGGCGGGCTATTCTATAGCCTTCACTGATGGCGGTTCGTTCAATGCCTATACGGGTGGTCTGTCAAAGGCGTTCCTTTCCGGAATGGACAAGGACTCGCTCACCGGGACGATCCCGGAGTCGGTCTTCATGACCTTCCAGATGACTTTTGCGATCATCACGCCGGCACTCATTTGCGGCGCTGTTGCGGACCGGATGAAATTTTCCGCACTGCTGCTTTTCCTGAGCGCCTGGGTGCTGATCGTCTATGCACCGATCACTCACTGGGTGTGGGGCGGCGGCTTCCTTTCGGACGCAGGCGTGCTTGATTTCGCCGGCGGCACGGTGGTTCACATCAATTCCGGCATCGCCGGACTTGTCGCGTGCCTCGTGCTTGGCAGGCGCCACAATTACGGCACCGAAAATATGGCGCCCCACAATCTGGTGCTGAGCGTCATCGGCGCTTCGTTCCTGTGGGTCGGCTGGTTTGGTTTCAACGCCGGTTCCGCTGTCGCCGCCGACGGGGCGGCCGGCATGGCCATGGCCGTCACGCAAATCTGCACCGCCACTGCGGCGCTGACGTGGATGTTTGTCGAGTGGATGGTGCTCAAGAAGCCGAGCGTGCTGGGCATCGTTTCCGGCGCGGTCGCCGGGCTTGTCGCCATTACGCCGGCCTCGGGCTTCGTTGATCCCATGGGCGCGCTGTTTATCGGCATCGCCGCCGGTCTCATCTGCTTCTTCGCCT
>JAJFHP010000062.1 GCA_021775555.1 Hyphomicrobiales bacterium
ACCAGAAACACGGGAATTAGGAAAAAAGGCGTATTGTTGCCTTGGTCACCGAGATAAACCCGTGAGACAAGATGATCTTTGGAATAGTGGGTGTGATGAAAGTTGATATGATTTTTAAACAACCTGCCGCCCATCGGATGATGACCAAGTTTGTAATGCAACAGCGTTTGTGCAAGCGAAACGACCAGATGTGTGGCGACGGCAGTCATGAGATATAGCGGAAGCTGTAAAAACAGCCCCGACATTGTCTGAGGCATGATCACTTTCTGCTCAAAACGGAGCCACGGCGGAGTGGTAGCTACACCGGATTATGTGTTGATTAGACGGTCAAAGATGGAGACCGGGGAGCGATCCCTGCTAGCTTGGAAATCGACCGTTACGATAACGCGCACTCTCCGGGGACCATACGTCTGATTCATTCTACTAGATAGTCACTATCGGCATGTATGCTTCAGGGGCACTTAGCGGACATTCCAGCCCGATATGGATCCCGGCTTAGAGCTGGGGTTTCGGGGAATTAGAAGAAAGCGGGCGACTACCCCTCCAACACCCGTCGCGCAATCACATTCGCCTGAATTTCTGCCGCCCCCTCGAAGATCGAAAGTATCCGCGCATCACAAAGAACCCGGCTCACCGGGTATTCCAGCGCGAAGCCGTTGCCACCGTGGATTTGCAGGGCGTTGTCGGCAGCCGCCCATGCCACACGCGCTGCAAGCAACTTGGCCATGCCGGCTTCCAGATCACAGCGGTGCCCGGCGTCTTTTTCACGCGCGGCAAAATAAGTGAGCTGGCGGGCGATCATGATCTCCACCGCCATCATCACGATCTTGTCGGAGACGCGGGGGAAATTGATCAGCGCCTTGCCGAATTGCTGTCGCTCCTGCGCATAGCGCAACGCCAGCTCCAACGCGTTCTGGGCAACGCCGATAGAGCGCGCCGCCGTCTGGATGCGCGCGCCCTCGAATGTTGCCATCAGCTGCTTGAAGCCCTGGCCCTCCTCACCGCCAAGCAGCGCATCGGCGGGAACCTCGAAGCCGTCGAACGAGACGTCATATTCCTTCATGCCGCGATAGCCGAGCACCTCGATCTCGCCGCCGGTGATATTGTCAGCCGGGAAGGGGTTTTCGTCCGTGCCGCGCGGTTTCGCAATGAGGAACATGGAAAGGCCGCGATAGCCTTTCTCGTCAGGGTCGGTGCGCGCAAGAAGGGTCATCATGTCGGCGCGCGCGGCGTGGGTGATCCAGGTCTTCTGTCCCGTGATCCGGTAGACGTCGCCGTCGCGTATGGCACGGGTTTTTAGCGAGGCCATATCAGAGCCAGTGTTGGGCTCGGTGAAGACGGCTGTGGGGATAATTTCTCCGCTCGCCAGACCGGGCAGCCATTTTTTCTTTTGCGCGTCAGTTCCAGAGCCGAGGATCAGCTCAGCGGCAATTTCAGAACGCGTGCCGAGCGAGCCAACACCGATATAGCCGCGGCTGAGCTCTTCCGAAACAACGACCATGCTCTCCTTGCCAAGACCAAGCCCGTCAAAGTCTTCCGGTATCGTCAGGCCGAAGACGCCAAGCTCCGACATCTTCTCAATCACATCCATGGGCACATAGTCATTGGCCAGATGCCATTCATGGGCGTGCGGGATAACTTCCGTATCGCAAAAACGGCGCATCTCCTCGCGCATGGCCTCGTAGGTTTCATCGAGCCCCGTATCGCCGTATGTGGAGTCGGCCTGCGCTTGCATGGTTAGTTGTGTGAGAGCCGCGCGCGCGGGCGGTGAATTGCCTTCGAGCAGAGCTGCGACAGCGGGAGTAGAGACAAAGGCGGCGATATCGTCGCGGGTGAGGCCGATCTCGGGGGGGCGTATGATCTCGCCCTGGCTCATGGAGATCCCGCTGGCGATTTGCTGGAGATATTCACTAACAGCGATTTGGGTAATGAGCGCTTCCATCTCACCAAAGCGCCCATCGGCTTCCATGCGCGAGCAATAGGCGCTCATTTGCCTGAGGGCCTCAACGTAGGTGGCAAACCAGGCCAGGCCGTGCGCGGCGTGCTGCTCGCGCTCAATGGCTTTAGCAGAGAGTTTATCGTCTTCACTCACCAGCCCGCGAATATGCGATTTGGCCTTTTCGAGCAGAGCGCACGACGCTTCTGCAGCATCGCTGCAAAGGGTGGTCAAATTGGGCAAACGCTGTGCGGTTTCCGTGCTGGGCGTCTCTTCAGCAAGCGCCATAGGTCATTCTCCGGTAGGATGCGATTTCAGTGTGCAGTGCAGCATAACCGAATTGTGCGTGTGCGCAATCCACCCTTTTGTTGAGGTCGTATTGCTTGAATCGATTCAATTGAGGGTTGTATTAACTCCGCGATTCAAACAAATTAACCATCTGTTAACCATAGAGGGCCCTATCATCGTAAAAGCCACGCGGTGATTTCGACTATGGCTCAAGTTTGCGTTCCTTTTTGATTGTTCAGGAGGTGCGGACTTTGCCATCGTCCAGATGCGGGACCCATCAGCACACATGTCAGCAAACGCGAATGTCGTAACGACAAAAACTGATATTGCTCAGAATACACCATCGGTACCGGGGCTGGTGCCAGGTTTGGAAGCAAAGATCATTCGGTTGTGTGCCGGACTGTCATTGCTGGTCATATTGGTTGCCTGGTTCGATGTCTCCGCGATTTTGAACAAGCTGTCCTTGATCGATACCCGTTTCGTGGTGCTGGCCCTGGGCATATTCGTGCTCCAGTTCGCACTGTCCTGCGTTCGCTGGGTTTATATACTCGAGCGTCAGGATTTGGACATTGGATCTCGCAATGCGCTGTCCATTTACGGGGTCGGTGCACTGGCTAACCTGTTCCTGGTGACCTCGATTGCGGGAATGTCCATTCGTGCTGTGCTTCTGGTGCGCAAGGGCGCGGGGCTGGTAGGTGCGCTGGCTTCCCTCACAGCAGAACGGATCGCGGCGATGGCCGGTCTGGCCATTTGTGGAGCTGCGGGACTGGTTTTTGCCTTCCCCGAGCTGCAGCAGTTTCTTGGCGACTTGTCCTATTTGCGAATGGCGGGTCTTGGGATTATCGGACTGGCTATCGTGGGTGGGTCCGCGTTCCTGATGTGCTGGAAATTTCATCGGCTTCAGAAATTCGTTCAAACTGTATGGATGACTTTTTCATCCCCGCACAAGGTCATTTCGCTGATTGCTATGAGTGCTGCCGTAATCCTGCTGGGATTTGCGGGAATGGCATCGCTGGCTTTCGGCATGGGTCTGGTGATCGATCCAATATTCTTTGTATCGGTCATGCCGGCTATCGCCTTGATCTCCGCCCTGCCGATCAGTGTAGGTGGCTGGGGCGTAAGAGAAGGGGTGATGGTTGCCGGGCTTTCAACATTTTCTGTACCGGCAGACGCGGCAATGGCCCTGTCGATCTCTTACGGGCTTGGCGGTTTGCTCGTTGCCTTGCTTCTCGGCGCAGCGCTCGCCCTTATGGGTCGCTACACCTTGCGGACAAGACAGTCTTAGATCAGGCTGCGCCCTTACCGGCTTCAATCACGTCATCAAGGGTTTTGAGTCCGGCACATGGTGCGTTCACCAGCACGGCCATGTTCCCCGGTGCATGTTTGTTGTTCCACATGCGGGTGTGAGCCTTGGGGATTTGCGCCCAGGGAAACAGCTCAGACATACACGGGTCAATGCGCCGTTCGATGACAAGCCGGTTGGCCTGGCTGGCCTGCTTCAAATGCGCAAAATGCGAGCCTTGGATACGTTTCTGGTGCATCCAGACATAGCGGGCATCCATGGTGATTTTGTATCCCGTGGTCCCGGCGCAGAACACAACCATGCCGCCGCGCTTCACCACGAATGTCGAGACCGGGAAAGTGGCTTCACCCGGATGCTCGAACACGAAGTCCACATTGTTACCCTTGCCGGTGATGTCCCAGATGGCGGCGCCGAATTTGCGCGCTTCCTTGAACCATGCTCCATAGTCCTTCGAGCCCACTTCACGCAGTTCTCCCCAGCAGTCGAAGTCCTTGCGGTTGATGACACCTTTCGCGCCAAGCGAGAGCACAAAATCCTTCTTGTCATTGTCCGAGATGACGCCGATGGCGTTGGCGCCGGCGGTGGCGCAAATCTGCACCGCCATGGAGCCAAGACCTCCTGATGCCCCCCATACCAGAACATTATGCCCGGGTCGCAGGATATGCGGGCGATGGCCGAACAGCATGCGGTATGCGGTTGCCAGCGTGAGCGTATAGCAGGCGCTTTCCTCCCAGCTGAGATGCTGTGGGCGCGGCATGAGTTGCTGCGCCTGCACCCTGGTGAACTGGCCGAAAGACCCGTCGGGTGTTTCATAGCCCCAGATGCGCTGGGTTGGCGAAAGCATGGGGTCGCCGCCATTGCATTCTTCATCTTCGCCTTCATCCTGATTGCAATGGACAACAACTTCATCGCCCACTTTCCAGCGCTTCACTTTTGAGCCAACGGCCCAGACGATGCCTGACGCGTCAGAGCCGGCGATATGATACGGGTTCTTGTGGCCATCAAGCGGAGAGATCGGCTCACCCAGCGCGGCCCAGACACCATTATAGTTGACACCCGCCGCCATCACGAGCACCAGCACGTCATGGCTGTCCAGTTCCCATGTGGGCACCACTTCAAGCTGCATGGCCTCTTCTGGCGGCCCGTGGCGGTCCTGACGGATGGCCCAGGCATGCATGTTTTTCGGGACATGGCCAAGTGGAGGAATCTCGCCGATGTCGTAAAGGTCCTTGAATTCCCCTTCCGGCTTCGAGACTTCCTTGAGTGCAGCTTTGCTCATGCTTTTGACCTTCCCCCGATAATGATTCGCACTATTTGCTGAAATTATTGCAATGCGGCATAATTCTTGTGCAAAATTTGCGGCAATGCAATATTTCTTTTGCAGCGCAACAATAACAGCGCCAGAGAATCTGGTGTTCAGGGAGGGAACGATGAGCACAGGTGGAAATCAGACAGGGCAATGCCTTTGCGGCAAGGTGACATACAAATTACACAAGCCTGTTGATGAAGTGGGTGCGTGCCATTGTGGCAGTTGCCGCCGCTGGGCAAGTGGTCCGTTCATGGCGCTGGGCGGCGAACATAAGGTCGATTTTGAGGGCGAAGAGCATATCGTCAAATACCGCTCGTCAGACTGGGCAGAGCGTGGCTTTTGCGGCACCTGCGGTACGAACCTGTTCTACCGTTTGATTTCCACGGGGCAGACAATCATGAGTGCCGGCACGCTGGACGACCAATCTGGCCTGACATTTACAGATCAGGTCTTCATTGAAGAGAAGCCCGCTTATTACACTTTTTCCAACGAGACGAAAAACATGACCGGTGAGGAATTGTTCGCCATGTACGCCCCGGAGGACGGCGCTCCAGAGTGAGCCTATCCCGGAGAAAAGGAAATTGGGCCATGAACATTCCCTTTGGACAACGAAGCCAGAGCGCTTGTAATACGAAGGTTGCATGCGCCATAGTTGGTGCGCCTCCGGCCCAAGCTGCCGTGGTTGTGGGGCCTGTTGTTCACGAGTTTGGACAATCGGCAGCCAACTCCTCAAGGGAGATATCACATGGGTCTGGAAGCTCTTGTCGTACTCATTGTTGTTGGTTTGATCGCGGGCTGGTTAGCCGGGCAGATCATGAAGGGGGCGGGCTTTGGCCTCGTCGGAAATATCATCGTTGGCATCGTCGGCGCGTTCATCGGCACCTTC
The DNA here is from genome assembly GCA_021775555.1 of Hyphomicrobiales bacterium. Classification (GTDB taxonomy): domain Bacteria; phylum Pseudomonadota; class Alphaproteobacteria; order Rhizobiales; family Methyloligellaceae; genus UBA2767. The sequence goes on from JAJFHP010000062.1 coordinate 5,723, forward strand.
GTGCTACAGGCGCTCGGCGTCTCGCTTGGTGCCGGCATCGTCGGCTCGATTATCTCCGCGCTGATCGGCGCCTGCCTGCTCCTGTTCATCGTCGGGCTGGTGAAGCGTTAGCGCAAAACATTCGCGGTGCGCTCCCCTCGGGTCTCGTGCCTCAAGGGGAGCGGCCGTAATGTCCAAGCAGAAAGTATCCCGCGACCGCCCCTGGCTGATTCGCACCTACTCCGGTCACTCGACAGCTGAAGCCTCCAACAAACTGTACCGAAAGAACCTGGCTGCAGGGCAGACAGGTCTTTCCGTTGCCTTCGATCTCCCCACCCAGACGGGCTATGACGCAGACCATATCCTCGCACGGGGCGAGGTCGGTAAAGTCGGCGTACCCATCTCTCATCTGGGGGATATGAAGGCGCTGTTCGAGGGCATTCCTCTTGAGCAGATGAACACCTCCATGACCATCAATGCCACAGCACCCTGGCTGCTGGCGCTTTATGTGGCGGCGGCTGCGGAGCAGGGCGCAGATGTCACCAAACTCACTGGCACCGTGCAGAACGATCTCATCAAGGAGTATCTCTCGCGCGGGACGTATGTGTTCCCGCCGGAACCGAGCCTGAAGCTCATCAAGGATGTGATCTGCTACGCCTACACGCACATCCCGAAATGGAACCCGACTAATGTGTGCTCCTACCATTTGCAGGAAGCGGGTGCCACGCCGGTGCAGGAACTCTCCTATGCGCTGGCAACAGCCATTGCCGTGCTGGACACGGTGCGAGCAAGCGGCGAGGTGAGCGATGAGGACTTCCCGGCCGTCGTCGGGCGCATTTCTTTCTTCGTCAATGCGGGTCTCAGATTCATCACAGAGATGTGCAAGATGCGCGCCTTTGTCGATCTGTGGGACGAGATTTGCGAGACACGCTACGGCGTCACGGATCCCAAGCTGCGCCGCTTCCGTTACGGCGTGCAGGTGAATTCACTCGGGTTGACCGAGCCGCAACCGGAAAACAACGTCTATCGTATCCTTCTGGAAATGCTCGCCGTGGTGCTGTCGAAAAAGGCGCGCGCACGAGCGGTCCAGTTGCCTGCATGGAACGAGGCACTTGGCCTGCCGCGTCCCTGGGATCAGCAATGGTCGATCCGCATGCAGCAGATCGTGGCGCACGAAACAGACCTGCTTGAATTCGGCGATATCTTCGATGGCTCAAAGGAGATCGAGACCAAGGTCGAGGAACTGAAGGAACAGGCGCGCGAGGAACTTGCGGAAATTGAAGGCTTTGGCGGTGCCGTGGCGTCAATCGATTACATGAAGCGCGAATTGGTGAAGGCCAACACGGCGCGCTTGAAAACCATAGAGTCCGGCGAGCAGATTGTTGTCGGCGTCAACAAGTGGACGGAATCCGAACCATCGCCTTTATCGGGAGAAGCCGGCGGCATCGTCACCGTGCCGGAATCGGTCGAGCTTGAGCAGATTGCACGACTTAAAGATTGGCGGGCTAACCGGGACGCCAAAGCCATTTCAGCGGCGCTGGCTGATCTCAAGGCCGCGGCCGACGAGGACCGCAACATCATGGAGGCCTCCATTCGATGCGCCAAGGCGGGTGTCACCACGGGTGAGTGGGGCGGAACGCTTCGGGACGTTTTTGGCGAATACCGTGCGCCGACCGGCGTTGGTGAGGCGTCTACGGCTGAAGAGATCACGCTCGATGATCTGCGCCAAAAAGTTGAAGCGGCGAACGGCAAGCTCGGACGTACGCTCACCTTCCTTGTCGGAAAACCGGGGCTGGATGGGCATTCCAATGGAGCTGAACAGATCGCCGTGCGCGCCCGCGACATCGGTATGGACGTTGTCTATGAGGGCATCCGCCTGACGCCGGAAGAAATCGTAGATGCTGCGCAAGAACAGAATGCACATGTGGTTGGCTTGTCGATCCTTTCAGGTTCCCATGTGCCGCTGGTGCGTGACGTCATGGCGCTGATGCGTGAGAGGGGCATGGATAATGTGCCCGTCATCGTCGGCGGGATAATACCGGAGACGGACGAAAACATCCTCCGCCAAGTGGGCGTATCGCGCATCTACACGCCGAAGGATTTCCAGCTTAATGCGATTATGGGGGATATTGTTGAGTTGGCTGGAACAATGGGGGAATGATTCGACATGACTGTTGCGGTAGCTCACATCATGACCACGAAGGTTTTCTTTGCAGCGATGGATCATACGGTTGAGCATGCACGCGAACTCATGGCGTCGAAGAAAATTCATGCGCTTCCCGTCGTCGGTAACAACAAGAAGATCATGGGCATAGTAACGACGACTGACATTGCAAGGCGTGTCGAAGACAACACACCAGTACGACATGTGATGAGCGACATGGTGATTATAGTGCACGCAGGAGATCCTGTGAGCGAAGCGGCGCGGTTAATGCGCAAGCACAGGATACATCACCTCGTGGTTACGGACGATGGCAAGGCTATCGGTATCGTCAGTTCTTTTGATGTCCTGAGGGTGGTCGAACAGAATCATATCTAGCGTTTCTCGCATCGACGCACCCAAGGATTTCCAGCTCAACGCCATCATGGAGATATCGTGGCTTTGGCGGGTTCTAAGGAAACAACCGGACTCTCCAAATAACACCCGCGTTCTTGCCTGGCACTCCGGACTATTTCCTATTAACGCTGAGGATTGAGATTCTGGCTCTATAGCTTTCCCTTTCGCTCAGGGCTTCCCACATACCATTTAGCCGGAGCAGAAAATAATGGGAGGATCAGCGCTATGAAAAAAGTCATTCTGATCGGCCTGGCGCTTATTTGCACCACAGTGGCCGGGCTTCTCTGGATCTATCTATCGGTGGATGGGCGTTCCTATACAGTTGCCAGCAATTCCATGCTGCCGGTGATCAGCGCTGATGAACTCGTTTATTGCTCCAGGGACAAAAAGACCAAGCCGACCTATGGCGACCTTGTCATCTATCGGCGACCGGACAAGAAGGCAGATACGTCAAAGATGGTGAAAATGGTGGTTGGCCTTGCCGGAGATACTGTCCAGATGAAAGGTGGTTTCCTGTGGATCAATGGTGAAGTCGTCCCGAAACGGCGGGCCGGTGAATTCGAAATCCCGGGTTTTGGCGGAATTGTCAGTAAAATGGTTCCACGTTTCGAGGAAACGCTCCCCGGTGGCGTGAAGACCTATGTGCTTGATAGCGAGCAGGCAGGCCGGCTCGATAATACGGCGCTGTTTACCGTGCCTGAGGGCCATGTGTTTGTGATCGGCAACAACCGTGACGCAAGCACCGACAGCCGCATTACAACGGTTCATGGGCCGGTTCCGACAGGCAATATCATTTGCAAGGCCTCAATTTCATAATGCTCCAAGCTTAAAGAGCAGCCCTCAAGCCACAGCCAAAATCTCCTTCCGCACGCTCAGCACCTGCATGCAGGCCTCGGCAGCCTCTTGCCCCTTCACCTTGAAATGCTCAAGGAAGAATTTCTGGTGCTTTTCGCTCTCATGGAAATGGTGCGGGGTGAGAACGACTGACAGAACAGGTATGTCTGTTTCCATCTGTGCCTGCATCAGCCCACTGACGACGCTTTGTGCAACGAAGTCGTGCCGGTAGATACCGCCATCGACCACGAAGCCACACGCGACAATAGCACCGTAATGCCCGGTCTTCGCCAGCAGCCGGGTTTGCAAGGGGAGTTCAAATGCGCCGGGCACATCGAAGACATCGATATTTGGTGCCGTATTTGTTATCCGGCCAATCTCGGCCTTGAAGGCTTTATAGGCTTCATCGACGATATCGACATGCCAGCGCGCCTGTACAAAGGCAATGCGCACTTCAGCTGGTAGTTTTTGGGAGCTCTGATTCATTGGTTTCTCCTTTGAAAGACCAGAATCAGGGCGTTACGAAATGGCAATTCACAACGCGCGAATGCGTAGCGTCTCACCATTTTCGCTCTCTTCCATCCGGACTGTAACCGTCGGCTTCGGAATCACACCGAATCTGCTGACCTCTTATCCGGGCTGGTGGGACAAGAGCGCTCGCGGGCTTGAAGCCACATGCTTCTTACCGCCGGTGGGGACTTCCACCCCGCCCCGAGAACGTGTCCTGACTTATGACAGGACGGAGTGCTTATACCGGCTTGGCAAGGCATTGTCAGTGAAGAAATGTTGTGGGCAAAAGTCATCTCCCTGCAAAACTATGGGCCACTGTTGAAGACCGTGATAGTCAGTGCGTATGTGTTTCTCAGCAATGGCGAGTTTCGTTGCAGCCGGTGTCACCGGCGCTACCGGCGTCGCCGCCATTTCACGGACAACGAAGCGAAATGAACTGCCATTGGCTGCAATTCCGCTCTTTTTCGCCGCGCAACAAGCGGTGGAAGGGGCGCTGTGGTTGACCTTGCCCGTGGCACCGGAAGGTGCAGTCTCGTCAACGCTGACCTATCTGTTTCTGCTCTTCGCCAAGGTGTTCTGGCCATTATTTGTACCGCTCGCCGTTCTGCTCATTGAGCCGGATCGCATACGGCGCTGGATGCTGATCGTGCTATGTGCTGCAGGTGCGGGGGTTGCCCTGTTCTTTGCGGTGTCCATGCTGACTGACAACCACAGCGCCCATATTCTTGGTGGCCACGTGGTTTATTCCCCCGAGACACATCTCACTGATGCAATCCGTCTGACCTATCTGCTAACCACCTGCATCGCTCCGATTGCGTCCTCGCATAGGGCGGTGCAATTGCTCGGTCTGATCGTAACGGCGGGCGCACTGGTTACGTTTGTCTTTTACTGGGATGCATTTGCTTCGGTCTGGTGCTTCTTTGCGGCGGCTGGCAGTGTTGTTATCCTAACGCATTTTGTAAAAGAGCACCGTGCACAGCAGCAGGCGGCATGAGGGATAGATATTATACATGACACAGAATAAAAACGATTGGTCCCCGAGCACGCAAGCGGTACAGGCCCTCCATTTGATCGATGATGCCACCGGCGCGGTCGTGCCGGGGATTGAATTGGCCAGCACTTTTGCCCGCGGGAGCGACTATGAACCGGTTGGGGATTTCAATTATGCCCGCTATGACAATCCGACGACACAGGCAACAGAGAAGGTGCTGGCGTCGCTCGATGGTGGCGCGGACGCGTTGGCCTTCAATGCCGGCCTGGCAGCAACCGTATCGGTATTCGAAACCGTGCGCTCAGGACAGCATATTGCCGCGCCCCGCGTCATGTATCACGGCGGCCAGGACTGGCTGCGTCGTATCTCCGAGACCCGCGGCATCGGACTGACCTTTTTCGACCAGACGGAAGACGGCGCGCTCGAAGACTCGATCCGCCCCGGTGAGACGGCGATTTTATGGATAGAAACGCCGGTCAACCCGACATGGGATGTCATCGATATAAAAAAGGCAGCGAAGGCCGCCCATGACGCCGGGGCCATCCTCGCTGTCGATAGTACAGTTGCCCCGCCCTGCACGACGCGGGCGCTGGAGCTTGGCGCGGACATCGTGTTCCACTCGGCAACAAAATATCTTGGCGGGCATAGCGACCTCACTGCGGGGGCTCTCATTTGCGCCGAGGAGAACGAGCTGTGGGACGAAATCAAACAGGTGCGTAAGCTGACGGGCGGTATCTTGAGCCCGTTTGATGCGTGGCTGCTGCTGCGCGGCATGCGCACGCTATTCATCCGCTATGAGCGCGCGTCGGAAAACGCCATGGAACTGGCCCAGACCCTGTCGAACCATCCCAAGGTTGAACGGGTGCTTTATCCGGGCCTTGAAAGCCATCCCGGACATGAAATCGCCAGGAAGCAGATGCGCTCCGGGTTTGGTGGCATGATGTCGATACTGGTGGATGGCGACGCAGAGGCCGCCAAGCGCGTTGCAACCGCGACACGGCTGTTCATCCCGGCAACATCACTGGGTGGCGTGGAGAGCCTGATCGAACACCGCAAGTCGGTCGAGGGGCCTCACAGCATCGTTCCGCCAAATCTCCTTCGCCTGTCAGTCGGCATTGAGGATGTAAAAGACCTGATTGCCGATCTGGATCAGGCTTTGGAGAGAGTTTGACCTAACTTCCCCGTCGGCCCGGGATATCGATGGGCAGATATTCAACACCTGATCGTTGCACAGGCGCAGGGTAGAGCTTCATCAGGTCGAGGAATTGCTTCGGCATCCCGACCTTCACCGGCAGGCCAATCGAGGCGGCCTCTTCTGCGGTCAGCGCGTAGTCGTGGGTCCAGTGTCCACCGGCCAGTTTCTCCGCGAGCTTCTTCGCCTTTGACTTGCTCATGCGCGGGGTCATCAGCTCAACCGCGCCGCGTTTCACTTGCGCCAAAGCCTTCTCGCTCACATCGGCCAGAACAAGGGTCAGGTCAAACACCTGTTCAATCGGCTTGGCATCGCGCGCGGCAACGATACTGGCGGCGGGCAGGCCGACCAGTTGCGGGTCTATGGGGCCAAGTACGGAAAATTCCCCGAGAACAATCTCGTCGGCGGCCAGAGCAATAAGCGTGCCGCCTGACATGGCGAACACCGGCACATAGACGCGCACTTTGGCGGGGTGCGCTTCAACGGCGCGGGCAATCTGCATGGCCGCCAGAACGAGGCCGCCCGGCGTGTGGAGAACAAGATCGATGGGCCGGTCGTCCGGCGTTTCCTTGATCGCCGCAATGATCGTCTGCGCGTCTTCCATGTCGATATGGCGGGCGACGGAAAAGCCGAACAGGCTCTTTTTCTCCTGCCGGTGGATCATGGTGATGACACGCGCACCATGCGCCTTCTCGATTTTGCGGATGGCCTCGCCACGGCGCATGGCAAGCAGCCGTCCCATCAGGATGGGTTGCAGCGCCATGATGGCAAAGAGAATAAAAATGATCGTTGTAAAATCGAAATTCATGGATCACTCGGACCTGTCACGATACAAACTCAATCATGTCGCACTGCGCACCCTGGAACAAGCCCCGGTAATGGCATGGGAGAAGCGCTAGGCCAAACAGGGAGCGAAGCATGAAACTGGTGAGCTACAGAAAGAAGAAGCGCGTAGCCTACGCGGTTGTCGCGGATGGCGTGGACGGGCCGGCGGAAAAAGCGACTGCGATCCCCGTGAAGGGTGACTTTGCAAAGAAATATCCATCGATCCGCGCGGTGCTTGAAGGCAAGGCCCTGGGCAAACTTGCGAAATGGTCCAAGGGCCGCAAGGCGTCGCTAAAGCTCTCGGATGTTGAATTCCTGCCGCCCTTGCATGATGCTGAGAAGGTGCTGTGCATTGGCGTCAACTATGCCAAGCGGCACCCGGTCCACGGCGAGATGCCACCCCCTGAAAACATTTCCATGTTCATCAAGGCCGAAGGCGGGCTTGTTGGTCATCTTGAGCCACTGGAGTACCCGGTCGAGGGGCCGCGTGACTCGTTCGACTATGAAGGCGAACTGGTGCTGGTATTCGGCAAGGGTGGTCGCCACATCGCCAAGGAGAAGGCGTTCGATCACATTGCCGGTTATACCATCATGGATGATGGCTCCGTGCGTGACTGGCAAAAACATTCGGTGACTGCAGGAAAAAATTTCTATGCCTCGGGCTCATCCGGACCCTGGTTCGTGACGGCGGACGAGATTGATGATCCTTTCGACATGCAGCTTTCCACCAAGTTGAACGGCGAGGAGGTCCAGAACGCGAAGGTCAGCGACATGATCTTCGATATTTCGACGCTTGTGAATTACGTCTCGACGTTCATCGAACTGAAGCCGGGAGATATACTCTCGACGGGATCGCCCGAAGGCTCCGGCGGCTCGCGCCAGCCCCAGCGCTTCCTGGTGCCGGGAGACGAACTTGAGATCGAGTGGTCGGGCATAGGGACGCTGAGGAACAAGGTGTCGGGAACTTGATTGTTCTTTCCAGCTCTTGATAGGCTCACGGCGCGGCATTCAGCAATGTACGGAGTTAAAGATTATGCTTCTGAGAATAATTGTTTTAACAGGCCTCCTGATCAGCGTCTTTGCCGGGTCAGCAAGCGCTGAAAGCCTTGTTGTTCGCATGGAAAGCGAACACCCCAATTCCGTGGCCGTCATGTTTTATTCGACCTCGCGCGACCATATCTGGCCGGATAACAAGGATGTCTTTTTGATCGACGATGACGGGGTTCATACCTATCCGTTGCAGTGCAAGACAGGCGAGCAGATTTGCTACGGTGCATGGGTGCGCGGAGACGAAAAATCCTTCTGGGGAGTTGGTCCGGACAACAAGCAAGAGTGCACCGATTGCTGCTTCCAGTGCGAGGGTGGCGAAACCAATATTATCTCGTTGACGCAGTAGCCGGTCTGTAGAGCGGTCAAGCGTCGCACAATAATGCACTCCACGCCCTGGAGTTGCTTGTCACGGGCGCGCGGCTCCTCTACCTCTTCGCCGCATGTATGATGTCGTCCTCATCGTTGCGCCCGTATTCGGGCTCATACTCGTTGGATATGCGCTCGCACGGTTTCATATCCTGAGTGAAGAGGCGGGCAAGGGGCTTGCCGAATTTGTCTTCACCGCCGCCGTGCCGGCGTTGCTGTTCCGTATGATGGTGACGGCGGAACCGGCACAGGGAGCTTCACCCTTTGCGCTCTGGGGCAGCTATTTTCTTACCTCTGGCGTTATCTGGCTTGCGGCGGCCATAGCCACTCATCTGGTGCTGCGCCGCCCGGCACGCGATGGCGCGGCCATCTCCATGGGGTCCAGCTTCGGCAATATTGTCATGCTCGGCATACCGCTGGCGCTTGACCGGTTCGGCGCCGATGCCGCCACGCCTATTGCCATCATCATTTCCATCAGCGCACCGTTGCACTGGTTTACGGCGACACTGCATATCGAGCTTGTGACGCAGCGGGGTGAATTAAGCTGGGTCAAGCAGATCAGGGACCTTGTCACAAGCCTCATCAAGAACCCGCTGGTGATGGGACTCGTTGCCGGTCTCATGTGGCGCGCAACCGGGCTCGGTCTCCATCCCATTCCCGACAAGATGATTTCACTCATGGGTCAGATGGCCATTCCGGGCTCGCTTGTTGCCCTGGGCCTGGGGCTCACCGCTTTTCGTGCCAAGGGTCAGGGGTCGAGCGTTGCTCTCATGTGCATCATGTCACTGATCGCCTTCCCGGCGCTGGTGTGGCTGGCGGCGTTTCATGTGTTTGATCTGCCGCCTGTCTGGGCGGGCGTGGCCGTGCTGCTTGCCGCCTGTCCGCCGGGGGCGAATGCCTTCCTGTTTGCCAGCCGCTATGAGGCGGCGCAAGGCTCGGTTTCTGCCGCAGTTGCGTTCGGCACTGTGCTCTCTATCATCTCTGTCACCATCATCCTGGTTCTCTTGGTCCCGCAAATGCCGTAAAGGCAGTTCCCATGTATGATTTCGTGATCATCGGCGGAGGTATCCTCGGCCTTGCAACGGCTTACAGGCTTTTGCAGGAGCGCCCCGGCTCAAGCCTCGTTCTGATTGATAAAGAGCAGCGCCTGGCGCACCATCAGACAGGACACAATTCAGGCGTGATCCACGCTGGAGTTTACTACACCCCCGGCAGCGTGAAGGCGAAACTGTGCAAGCAGGGTGCGGAACGTACGGTGCTTCTTTGCGAGGAGCACGGCATCAAGTATGAACGCTGCGGCAAGCTTATCGTTGCGACAGACGCCGGGGAGGTATCACGCCTCAGGGGTCTTGAAGAACGCGTCATCGCCAACGGGCTGGACTATGAAAATATATCCTCTCAACAGTTACGCGAGATAGAGCCAAATGTGGCCGGCGAGGCGGCGATGCTCGTCCACGCCACCGGTATCGTGAACTACACCGACATTTGTAACGCCATGGCCGGCGTGATCCGTGAAGCCGGTGGTGAAATACATCTTGGCACTGCGCTGACCGGCATCCGCGAGAGTGACACCGAGATCGTGATGGAGAGCGACAAGGGTGAATTCATTGCACGGACGCTCATCGTGTGCGCCGGGTTGCAGGGAGACAGGATAGCCATGATGGCGGGAATCGATATCGATTTCCGCGTCCTGCCGTTTCGCGGTGAATATTACAAGATTGCAGCGGCGCGTGGAGAGCTGGTGAAGCATCTGATCTACCCTGTTCCGGATCCGAGCCTTCCCTTTCTCGGGGTGCATCTCACCCGGATGATCGATGGCTCCCTGACCGTGGGCCCGAACGCCATGTTGTCATTGGGTCGCGAAACCTATTCAAGCAATTTCCCGGTACCAGGTGATATGGCCGACATGATGTCCTTTCCGGGGTTTTACAAGCTGATGGCCCGTTTCGCGTCGGCCGGGCTGTATGAGATGCGTGGCTCCTTGTCGAAGCGGGTTTACCTGGAACGCTGCCGAAAATACTGCCCCTCGCTCAAACTCGAGGATCTGGAACCAATGGAAGCCGGCATACGCGCGCAGTCTGTCTCAAGTGATGGCGAGCTGGTCGACGATTTTCTGTTTTTGGAAACATCGCGCTCCCTTCATTGCTGTAACGCACCATCGCCGGCAGCCACCTCGGCCCTGCCGATCGCCGATGAGATCGTGTCGCGCGCGTTGAGAAAAGCGAATTAGCGCGACCAGCTCGTTGAGTGGCCGCTATTCTGATAATCCGCCTGCAAGCAATAAATGTTGTGGTGAAACTGGCGCTGAAATACTATATATGGCACTGATTCTGACATGTGTTTTGAGTGGTCAAAGTGACACAAAGATCGGACCCGCATGCAGGAAGCTATCTCACATAACAGGGTGTATGATTTTATATCAGCCGTGGATCGCACAGAGTCGATTGACGATGCATGGTCGCTCACAACCGGGTTCATGTATGAATTCGGGGCAAGCCAGGTGGGCATCAAGTCGAGGCTGAATTCTTCAAAGCCCTTGTTTCTTTGGACGGTGCCTCTGTGGGTCACCCAAATGTATCTGGAGACTGTCTATCCTGAAAATGACCCGCGGCTGGAGCATTGCCGTACGGAAACAACACCATATTTCTATGGCCGGGAGTTCTGGCAAAAGAATGAAGCCGTGCCGGCTCCCCGGCGGCAATATGATGAAGAAATAACCAGCGCTTCAATGCGCTCTCTGGTATCGATCCCGGTTCATGGCCGGTCTGTATGTTCTTCGGGTATTTTCGCGTTTGCCAGTGGCATAAAAAAGAATGAGTTCCGGAAAATGTACTCAGAGCACGGTGCCCAGATCCACCTGGCCGGATTGGCAGCCTTTAATCACATAAATCAATTATCACAAAAAAAGACGGCAGATACGGTCGGGATAACCTGCCGCGAACGTGAATGTCTGCTGTGGTTGAGCCGGGGCTTGCGCAACGATCAGATCGCCGAGCGTCTCGGCGTCAGGCGGGTGACCATTGAGTTCCATCTTGCCAATGCCAGGCACAAGCTTGATGCCGTGACTCGTGAGCAGGCTCTGGTCAGGGCGGTCCAGCTAAACATCATTGATCCCTGAGATCTCATTTTCTTGATCAATTGCCTGGCGGGAACCCAATTCCCCCCGGCGGTTTATTTCAACCTTTCACACTGTCCCAAACAGGCCCTGAGGGACCTCCATATACCTATGGATATCCATAGCTTGTAAAAATTAAAATCAGTATGCAATTTGCTCCATGTTCCCGATATCGAACCGATTCTGACCAAATGCTGAACCCGCCAATAGAAATCGCATCATACCAACCTGCGGCACTTTCCGTTGAGGAACAACAGGCAAAGCTCGATGTTGCCCTGGAAATCCACCAGCAGGTACGCACGTTGTTAAAACGGGCGAAATCTGAAGATTTTACGATGATCGTGTATCTGCTGCATATGATTGAAAAAGAATCCTCCGATATTGTCGAAGAAAATCTGAGGGATGCGATTCCATAGGTCTAGCTTCGAAGTGAACTCAGAAGAAATGCCATGGCGCCCGGCCGCCTGGTCCGCGGCTATCCAAACAATTCCCAACTTGTTACGCTCCCCAAACAGCCAGATTCAAATATGGGTCTAAAACGGGAGCAAACGGCATGTCTGAATGTTGGAGTTTGGTAAGGAGCCTGAAGTGGAAAGCTTTTGTTCCTTTGGCTTCATTCTTTCTGATCAATTGCACGTTGACACTCATTGCAGTGCCACATGCCGTGTGGGCTGGAAACGCCAGCAAGATCGCCTGTGCCAAGGCGGGCCCGCAGGCGCCGCGGGACATCACCAGTCTCACGGGTTCAAACGCCACTGCCTTCGCCAAGGCGCCGCCTGCCGGCAAAATGAACCTGTGCGATATTCACTTTCACAAATTCGCCGAGCACAGGGCGAGCGGCTACACGCAGCTTGCCGGCAAGGGTGATCACAAGGGCTATGTCTGCAATGGCCATGCTCCAAAAGCGGGCAGCCGTGCGATGGGCGGTCATGGCCCCTCAACAGGCTGCGGCGGGATTGAGAGTGGCGATACGGTGGAGGTGCACTGGGTGTTCACCACTTGTGATGTCAAACCCGGCCCTACTCTGGGGAGCTGTTTCTCCGACACCTGCAAAGCTCCACAGCTGCGCGTCGAAGCCCGGGTTTTTTATCTGAGCGACAAGAAATCAGCAGGTAATTTCAGCAGCTTTTCGGACTATTCATCCGGACTTGTTTCCGTGCCCAAACCCAAGAGCGCCGTGGAGTATTCAGGCTCTACCACGGGTTCAGGCTATAATGATGGAACCTGCTCGCCGTTCAAGGTGACATGGAACGTCTCTTCGGCCTGCACCCCGCTCCAGATCGCCAGCATCAACAACTGGTGTGGCAAGGATAAAAATGCGTTCAAGGAAGATCACGCCCATGGGGTGCGGCTGCTTGTGAAAGACATAAAGCTATTGTCCCCCATCAAGTGAGGGGGTGGAGCAGTTTGGTTGAGTGGAAATGCGATCAGATTAAATGAATTTGCCAACCACGGTGCGGGGGGATGCACCACGGTTGGCAGTTCTGGGAGGGTGAGCCCTCTCCGATAGTTCCTAGTAATATCCGCGTGGTCCGTAGCCACCATACCCACCCTTGGGCTTGGCTTTGAGGATCTGGCCGGTGCAGCGGTCGATCTTGAGACGGTAGGGCATGCCGTGCCTGTTCGAGTGAATAACGGCGATCCCGGAGGTGAGTTTCTTGATCCGGAACCCCTGCCAGCCCTGATGACGCAGCATGCGGCGAATTTCTCGCGGATACATGCAATAACCATGTGCCCGGCCTCTTTGGACATTATTTTGGCCCCGATAGGGATTATTGTTCCCGTAGCCCCGCCCGTAACCGGGGTAGTTTCCATATCCCTTCTGATAGGGATTGTATCCCTGACCGCCATATCCGTAGCCTTTGCTTCCATGCTTGGAATGGTGCTTGGGACCTGGCCCGCTGATATGGATAAATCCGTCCGGCCCTCCGATGGTGAGGCCCAGTTTCAAGTCCTTGGCCGAGGCGTCCGGCAGACCTGTCAGGGTTGTGGCGAGCAGCGCTCCGGCGGCGATGAGTGCGGTTTTCATATCTCTTCTCCCAGTGTTTGAGTGCAGTCAAAATCAAATTCTGAAAAGGAGATTGCCTGAGGCACGCTGAACGGATTTGGAATAGGCCGTTCATCTGTCATTCATGTTACGAGGTCTGCATGATCGCGAATTTCCGGGGCGGCCCGCCGGACTCAATGTTCCGGGTAACCTATGCTGCAATGCTATGCAGTTGAGTTAAGTGATGCTGTCGTTTTCCAATGCCTTTGCGAACCGGCTCAGGATGTCCTTTTTCCATTCATACTGCTCTGGTGAATAATAGCCTTTGGTATTTTCCAAATGACTGAGCATCTTTTCGGTCATGTCGCTGTAACTGAAATTCTGCTCTGCATAGGGATTGCGAAAAGCAGGGTCATCAGGCGAGCGAATGCCGACGGGATTTCCGGCGGTGTCATATGTGATGTTTGCCTGAACATGAACCACCAGGAACAGACCCTGAGCGAGCAAGCGGTCTTTTTCCGGCAAACCATCCATGGCCTCTTTCCAGGCATCCTTTACGTCCTGTGGCGCATTGGGAGGTGGAAACCGGAACATCTTTGATCCATTTGCTGAACCAATCAGGCCATCATTGTTCAGGTCTACCTGGCGGCTGTCGGGCACGATGAAATTGATCGCTTCTTCCTTGTTCATGCCCTCAACATCGACCCGCATGCCAGCTGGAAATGAATGCACCTTTTTCAACAGGTCAAGGCCATCACTCGACAAATTCCGGAGAAAATCCAGCGGGTTTCCTCCTGCTTTCTGAATTGCTGTGTATTCAGAGAGCAAGCGTTCATAGTCGGCGCGCTCCTCGACCGAGACTTCACGATTCTGAAGCAGCATCAAATCGCGTGGATTGACAAGCGGTCTGGGCTTAATCTGAGCTGCGGGTGCATGTTCAGGCGGTGAATTGGGGGTGGTGCGAGATGATGTCTCGTCACGCAATTCATTGGCAATGGATTGCTTTGGCTGCGCGCTTTCAAGAAGGCTGATCTTCTGAAATGCCTGCAAGGCCTGGGTGGAACCAAGATGCATGGACTTAGAACTCCGCTACTCTGTACTACTGCGAATACTTAGCCCGATTGCCAGATTTTCTGAAGTACTTCAATCGGGTTCAGATAAAGCACTGCACAATTCGTGCCGTGTGGCCGTAGCGGAATTTGGATAAATTCATCAATGACTTAAAATTTTCGGAGTTAAGAGAACAGCTTTTGAACCCGGAAAAAAATGCCCATTTCAGGGAGCTTTTTTCACAAGTAGATATCTCCGAAAGCGCCTTGCAAACATACGGTTCGCGGCCTTCAAGTTGAGTGAGGCGCTATCGAACGGGATGAAGGGTTCGAGTAACTCTTACAGTACGGTTCAAACGCTTCGCGCCCGCACAGCAAATGCTGGCGGGCGGGGTATAAATATTACTTCAGTTTGATCGCGATCCAGTTTCGTAAAGGTTGAACCAGTCCTGATCCGTCAGGCCGCCTTAATGCCGTCTAGGAAGTCATTGACCTTAGTGCTCAGTGTCTCGGATCGTGACATCAGGTCCTTGGCGGCTTGTTGAACTTCATCCGCAACCCGGCCCGTATCCTCGGTCGCGACCTTGACCTCGCCCATGGCGGTCATGGTCTCCTGGGTGCCCATGGATACCTGCTGGACATTCTGGGCAATTTCACCGGTCGCTGCAGTTTGCTCCTCGACGGCCGCAGAAATCGCAGTGGCGATTTCATCCATCCTGGAAATGGTTGAGCCAATATTTCCGATAGCAGCCACGGCATTCGACGTGCCGGACTGAATGGACTCGATCTGCTCTGAAATCGTTTCGGTCGCCTTCGCGGTCTGGCTTGCCAGTTCCTTGACTTCAGATGCAACAACGGCAAAGCCCTTACCTGCTTCACCGGCCCGTGCGGCCTCGATGGTGGCATTCAGGGCAAGGAGATTTGTTTGCTCGGCAATCTCGGAGATCATCTGAACGACTTCGCCGATTTCCCTGGCTGCTCCCTCAAGAGTCTGAACGGACTCGTTGGTGTTGGCTGCCTGTTCAACAGCTTCCTTGGCAATAGTTGCGGACTGTTGAACCTGCGTGGCAATTTCACGAATTGAGCTGTCCATCTCCTCGGTAGCGGATGCAACCGTCTGGACATTTTCAGTTGCCTGCTCGGTGGAGCTGGCTACGATGGTCGACTTCTGATTGGTTTCCTCTGCGGCCGCAGCCATTGTATTTGCGCTTTCTTCAAGGCCGGTTGCAGACTTGCTCACCGCCTCAAGGACCTCTTTGGAAGATGCATCAAATTCCTTGGTCAGCTTATCAAGAGTTTCCGCTCGGCGTTGCTTGGCCGCATCCTCCTGTTTCTGACGTTCAGCGAGTTCCTGCGCTTCGATGGTGACTTTTCGCAACGCCTCATAGGCCTGGGCCGTCTTTCCGATTTCGTCTTTGGTCGTGATGGAGACCTCACGAGAGGTGTCGCCATTTGCCAGATCACCAAGCGCACCCACGACCCGTGACAGCGGGCCGCCGATGCCGCGCACGATGAAGAAACAAAGCGGCAGGGAGAGTACAAGCGATGCTGCCACCATGATGATACCCATCAGAAGCGCATTCTCTTCATGCTGCTCTACCGTCTTGATGGACTTCTCCGTAAAGCCTTCAATTTCGAGAAGAAGACCTTCGATTTCCTTGTCGAGAGCGTCTTCTTCCTTCTCGATCTTGTGAGCAACCTCTTCGATAGCATGGGCATCCATTGTACCGGACTTGGCGCCTTCGAAGACTTCGTGGACGTGAGTTTCAAAAACTTTATGTCCCTCTTCGTAGTGCTTGAAGCCCTTCAGGATTTTTGAGTATTCCTCTTTCACGGCGGGGTTGGAAGTGTGCTCGATAACCGAACTGGCCAGCTCTTCCGCTTGCTTGATTTCCTTGCCCAGCTTCTCACTCAGCTCGTTGAAATGTTTCTCGACCTTCGCCAGATATTCTTTTGCTTTTGGCTCGGTTTTCAACTGCTCTGCGAAACGGACACCGCGCTCGAACTCGATCACCTGCTCCAACTGATGAATCGTGATCTTGGTCGTGAGTTCGGTCAGGGGCATATGTTCCGCCGACACTTCATGAATTTCGGCTTTGATAACGTTCAGCTGGAACAGGATCGTGGCTGCGACAATCACATTGGCAATGATCAGAAATCCCACAAGACCCCAGATCTTGTGTGCCACGCGCAGGTTTGAAAATTTGGAAAACAGCGGCAATTTCATTTTTTGTTTTCTCCAGTCCAAGAGCAAAGATGCTTGCCCCAAATGCGGGCATAGTAGTTTGGTTGCTACCTGTGGCTGTGGAGATTGACGCTTTTTTCTAAACAATCTGTTGAGACTATTGTTTCAAAAAATTAACTTTTTTTTAGGGATTAACCAGAGCATTTTTTCGAACGGACGGAGAAAATTCAATCAGCCCTAGATTGAAGAAATAAAACCAAATCTACCGAGATAAAATTTTTGCCTGAGATTCAACGCCGATATGACCCGAAAGAGCTTCGAACAGATCGGCGGCGTTGATGGGTTTGGACACGTAACCGTCCATACCTGCGGCCAGGTAGGATTCCCTGTCGCCCTTCATGGCATTAGCCGTCAGAGCGATGATCGGCATCTTGGCGACAGGACCTTTGAGCGCGCGGATATGCTTGGTGGCTTCCATCCCGTCCATGACCGGCATCATGATGTCCATCAGCACCACATCGAAATTGCCTTCCTGCACCATTGTCACCGCCTCCTGGCCGTTGACGGCGATCTCGTGGGTCAGGCCGAACTGATCGAGGTAAGCCGCAATGAGCATCTGGTTGATGTCATTGTCCTCGACAATGAGCATATGTCCTGTGAGGGGGGCCATGGGGGCAGTTGCAGCGATCGGGGCGTCGTTTGAGGGTGTTGCCTTGGCTAGCTCTCTTACCCGAACGGTGAACCAGAACATGGAGCCTTCATTGGGTGTGCTTTCGCACCCCAATTCGCCACCCATCAGTTTTGCCAGATGGCCTGCAATCGAGAGACCCAGCCCCGTGCCGCCATATTTTATGGCCACCGAACTGTCGGCCTGGGCATAGGGTTCAAACAGACGCGTTATCTGCTGCGTAGTGAGGCCGATGCCCGTGTCGGCGATTTCGAACCGCAGGACGATTTCATCGCCGTCTTGGCCGTAGCCCGCGCGGATCCGCACCGAGCCTGCTTCTGTGAACTTCAGCGCGTTGTCGATGAGATTATTGAGGATTTGGCGGATACGGACCGGGTCGCCGCTCAAATTCGGCGGGCACCCTTCAGCAATATCGAGACTGGAGGCGAGCCCCTTGTCATTGGCCCGCGCCTCAAGTTCTGCGCCAACGCTTTTCATCATCTCGGAGAAGTCGAAATTGACCGTTTCGAGTTCAAAACGACCCGCTTCCAGTTTGGAAAAATCGAGGATTTCGTTGAGCACGGTGAGCAGGGCGCGGCCTGATTGCTCCAGGGTTTCCGCATAGTGCCGCTGGCGGTCATCCAGCCCGGTGCCCAGCAGCAAATCCGCCATGGAAATGATAGCGCCGAGCGGCGTACGCACTTCATGGCTGACCGTGGCGAGCAGCTCCGACTTGGCCTTGTCGGCGGCGAGCGCCTTGGCGAGTGCCTCTTCAAGGTTTTTCAGTCTGGTAACGGTATCGTCTGATGTGGGTGGGGACTGGGTCATTTTGCCGGCCATCGGTTTCTTTGTGAGCAGGATACTGGCCCGCCGCGCGTTAAGGTTTGCTTAAGTCCTACAGCCCCGCCATGCGCCTTATGTCCGCGCGGCTCGCGCCCGCGGCGCGCAGGCTGGCAAGAGATTTGTCCTTGTGGCTTTTGGAGAGTTTGCGCCCCGTTTCATCCCTCAGCAGGTCGTGATGGTGATAAAGCGGTTCCGGCAAGCCAAGAAGCACCTGGAGCAGCCTGTGGATGCCCGATGCCGCAAAAAGATCCTGACCCCGCGTAACGTGGGTAATACCCTGAAGGGCATCGTCGGTGACGACGGCGAGATGATAGCTGGTCGGCACATCCTTACGGGCGATCATCGCATCACCCCAGCGCTCAGGCTCGGCGGAAATGGTTTGAACATCACCACTGTTGGGGTTGAGTTCGCGGAAGGTGAGTGGCCCTGGAAACATAGAACTGGCGGTATTAATCGCCCTGTCCATATCCAGTCTCAGGGCGAAAGGCTCTCCAGCATTTTTGCGGGTGTTTGCCTCGGCGGTGGTAAGTCCCTTGTGCAGGCCGGGATAAAGCGGCGCGCCGTCGGGGTCGGTTTGCCCCGCAACTGCATGAGCCGCGATGTCTTTACGTGATGCAAAGCAGGGATAGAGCAGATCCATCTCTTCAAGTTTTACGAGGGACCGGGTGTAAGTTTCAAAATGCTCCGACTGGCGGCGCACCGGCTCTTCCCAGGTGATACCCAGCCATGCCAGGTCATCCAGCATCTGCGATTCCAGTTCGGGACGGCAACGCTCAAGATCAATGTCCTCAATGCGCAGCAGAAACCGTCCGCCCAGTTTTTGCGACATCTCATATGTGACCAGTGCTGAGAGCGCATGGCCCAGATGCAGGGCGCCATTTGGGCTCGGCGCAAATCGTAAGACGGACGTGTTTGTCATTGCCGTTTGTTATTAGTCACGCAAACTGATTTTGGGAATGGCCCGTTGCCCTTCAGGACAGGACTAACTGGCTGCCTTTTTGTTCCCTTCCCCTTTCTGGATGCGCAAACTTGCATAGCGAAGCGTCATGATGACAAGGGCCAACGTGAATGCATGCCCGCTCGCTTCCAGGGTTTCTTCTACATTGTCATGCCACAGTAAATAGTCGGGCAAGGAGCGGAAGACGTGCCTGTCGAACAGCTTGGAGACGAAATACGTCCACAGGGCAAGTGGCAACAGGGTGCCGATTGCGCGCTGGGAAAGGAACTCCTTGAGTTCATCGCGCTTGTAGGAGGCCATGACCGCCAACACGAAGACCGTGATATAAAGTCCCCTGCCGGTGCCATAAAAATGCAGCTCACGCATGAACAGCGCCCACACCAGGCAGGCCAGCATGAGGGTGAACAATTCACGTGTCCAACGATGCACGAACAAAACCAGTATCGCCGTCAAGCCGATAATCGTTGGTGCGATGATCTCCATGACGGGCTTTTCAGTCATCCACCCGACGGGTGACTGCCGTATCAGCAGAATGACGATGCACAGGAGAAACGGAAGCGGCCAGACCCAGTAGGGGGTGTTGAGAAGAGCTATTTTTGCGGACTCAAAATGATGGCTAATCGTGCCTGCGATGTCGAATTTTTTTGTGGAAGCGTCGGCCATTGTTACTCTTACTCACTGCTGATTACATGCGGCGCATGTTAGAGCATATTCAGGCTGTGCATGTGTGAAGTATTTTCAGGCGGTCCCGGGTGTCGAAGGTGTAAATGCCCCGCATTATTGAAACTGAAGAAGACATTGCCGAGGGGGCGAAAGCACTCGCGGACGCGTGCGAGCACATGGCGGGGGTCTATGCCGTAACAGGCCCACCGCCCCTGCGCCGCCGCCCGTCGGGCTTTGAAGGCCTGGCGCGGATTATCACCGGACAGCAATTGTCGGTTGCCAGCGCGGGCGCAATCTGGGGGCGGGCCGCAAATACTGTGAAGCCGATGGAGCCTGATCGCTGGCTGCGCAAACGCGCGACAACTTTGCGCAAATGCGGCCTGTCAGCCAGTAAGGTTGCCACCATAAATACCATCGCCGAGGCCATTGCCAATGATGCGCTCGACCTGGCGGCTCTTGCCGATGCCGACGAGGATACCATCAAGACGCAACTGACCGCGCTGAAGGGCGTGGGGCCCTGGACGGCGGATATCTACATCATGTTTTGCCTCGGCCGGGCCGATGGATGGGCGCCAGGCGACCTTGCGCTGCGATATGCGGTGCAGGATGCAACGGGCGCAGAAGACATGCCGAGCTTTTCTGAGATGGAAGACATCGCGGAAATCTGGCGGCCCTGGCGTGGCGTTGCCGCACGAATGTTGTGGGCCTATTACGCTGTGCAACGGACACTGAAGGACGCCCAGCCGGTTGGCTGACCCAACTATCAGTATCCAACGTCGGATGCTTCTTTTTTGAACTTCACATCCGTTGTCGGCCAGCAATACTCTGTTTACTAAGTATGAATTTGTCACATGGACTTAGCAAACCCCTAATATCAGCCGTTTATTCTGGCTGATGAATGTTTTTAGGGGGTGGGCCATATGCCTTGTTGGCAGGAAAATAACTGCATGCGTCACGGTTTGCTGATCATCGCTGCAACCTGTGTCATGATTATTTTTGCCTACGGCTTGATTGAGAGCGTGTTGGCCCAGAGCATCAAAATTGAAGTGATATTGATCTTTGTGATGATTTTGCCTGCTCTGTGTTTACCAGCACTGGCCTTCTCCAGTCACACAAAGGAAAAAAGGCGCTCCGATGCAATTATCGAGATCCAGAACCGGCATCTGAATGAGGTGCTGGACAACATGGCCCAGGGGCTGTGTATGTTCGATGGGGAAAAGCGCCTTATCGTATGTAACAAGCGATACGCCGATTTGTATGGACTATCACCTGAGTTGGTGCAGCCCGGGACAAGTTTCCATCAGATCCTCGAATATCGTGTCGCGAGTGGTGTTATCTCTGGCGAAGATCCTGAACTTTATATTCAGTCACGCCATGAAGATGTTTCCGAGAATGTTCAATCCACCAAAATACAAAAACTGAGTGATGGGCGGTATGTGTCGATAGCACATACTCCAATGGCAGATGGTGGATGGGTTGCCACGCATGAGGATATTACCGAGCAGAAAAAGGCTGAAACGGCACTTATGGAAAGTGAAGCCAGGTTCCGTGCCGTTTTCGACAATTCACCTTTTTGTCAGAACCTGAAGGATACCGAAGGCCGCTACCTGTTCGCAAACAAGCGATATGAGGAATGGTGGGGCTATGAATTCGAAAAAGTGGAGGGCAAGAAAGCAGAGGAGGTTTGTGGAACATCTCTAAACACGGAAGTAATGGCAGCGTCCGAGAATGTTGTGATGGAGACCGGCGAGACATATGATCGCGAAATATCTGTCAAGCGCCCCCGGGACGGTGAAATGCGCGACAGGTGGCTGATCAAGTTTCCCGTAAAATCACCTGATGGCAAGGTTTTGGGCCTGGGAACCTTTGCGGTTGATATTACCGAACGCAAGCGGGCTGAAGAAGAGCTCATACGCCACCGCGACCACTTGCAGGAGCTAGTAAATGAGGCGACCAAGGATATGAAAGCCAAGGCGCTGGAACTTGAATCCGCGCTCAAAAAGGAAATGGAACTCAATGAACTGCAACGCCAGTTTGTGACCATGGCGAGCCATGAATTCCGGACTCCTTTGGCCATTATCGATACTACGGCGCAGCGAATAAAGAGCCGGGCGGATAAAGACCAGCTCTCATGTGAAGACGCAAGCAGCAGGGTTGAGAAAATCAGGGGTGCGGTCAGACGCATGACGCGTCTCATGGAGAGTACACTGACCGCGGCTCGAATGGAGGAAGGAAAGATCTCAGTCGAGATCATGTCCTGCAATATCGCACAGGTCATAGGCGAGGTCTGTGCCCGCCAGCAGGAAATCGAGACGACCCACACAATCACATGTGATCTGGGTGACCTTCCTGCCACCATTCAGGCAGACGAGGGTTCACTTGAGCAGGTACTCAGTAACTTGCTCTCGAATGCGGTGAAATACTCACCTGGTGCTCCACAAATCAAAGTGGGTGCCTGCACCAAAGGCAACGATATCCTCATCTGCGTGCGCGACCATGGTCTTGGCATAGACGAGGAAGACCTTCCCAGAATCGGAGAGCGCTTTTTCCGCGCCAAATCCTCAACAGGTATCACCGGTACGGGCATTGGCCTCAATCTGGTGAATAAACTTGTCGAAATGCATGGCGGAAAGCTCTGGATTGAGAGCAAGAAAGGTGAAGGGAGCAGCTTCACTATTTCATTACCCATATCCGGCCCTGTAGAGTCTGGAAATGTTGAAGAGCGAGTGGCCTAGGCCAGCAGCCCGTTACATGTATTTGCATTTTTGATTAGGTTCTGGGTGCTCAGAGGGATGCTTGGCCGGTGAGAATTTTCGGTTGGAAAGCTCCACTGATTTTTCGTGCCCGCAAAGAAATGCTTAACGCGTGCTAAACGGTAATAATTCAATTGATTATCAAATTTTAAAATCCTCTCAACTATTCTCGCCCAGGTTGAATACAACATTGAATCAATCGGTGGTTGTTCAAGGACAGGCAGGGGTGTGAGATGTCCAATCTTTTAGAATCAACGCTAGTCATGGTCGATGACAATATCGACGAGATTTTTTTGACGCGCCGGCAAGTCCGTAAGGACGGCATCATCAATCGCTTCATTTCCGAGAAGAAGCCCGAGAAGCTCATCGAAACGCTTGATGAGCTAATTGGGACGGGTATTGAAAAGTCCAGCTTTCTCATCTTGCTGGATATCAATATGCCACGTAGTGATGGCTTCGAGACGCTCAAGAAAATCCGTGCTCATCCTGAATACAAGGATATTCCAGTGGTTATGTTGTCTGCATCAGATGACGAGGCAGATATGTTTGAATCCTTCGAACTTGGAAGCGATGGATACATCGTCAAGCCTTTCTCGGCGGACGAATTTTTCGCCGCGGTAGAAAATATCCCCAGAATCAAGAAACAATTGATCCAGTAACCGGTTTCTCCCTGAGCTCGTTGCAGCAGGTGGCTGGGATCGCAAGCCCGGTCGCCTGCCGCGACACCGGGTGAAGTCAGAAACACTGACAAATGATTTTGGGTTACACCGGAAGTGTGGGAGTTATTCCATGAGCACGGAAGTGATTTCGGACAATGCCGGAACAAAGTTATCCAATCCGGCTCCAGGGGCGCGGTGGTCCTTCGCTGACCTGCATGGCTCGTCACTGGCCTGGGTCATCCTGGGCCTGTCTGCACTCATTACTCTTGCCGCCTGGAGGATCTCATATGATTCTGTACAACAGGCTTCTGAAACACGCTTTTCCTTCAAAACCCAGGATATCAGTTCTGCGATCAGTGAACGCATGGAGGAGCAGGAAGCCGCGCTCTGGGGTGGCGTTGGGTTATTCAACGCATCTGCGAACGTAACCCGGATTGAATGGGCCAACTACGTAAAGTCATTGCGCCTGGAAAAATATCTTCCGGGGCTGCAAGGGTATGGCTACTCGGAAATTGTACGCGCCGGTGACAGGACAGATCATGTGAATCGCATACGGGCAGAAGGTTTCCCCGAATTTGATATCCGACCGGCAGGTAACCGCGAGCTCTACAGCTCGATCATCTATCTGGAGCCATTTCGTGATCGCAATCTTCGCGCCTTCGGTTATGACATGTTTTCGGAACCGACGCGCCGCGCGGCAATGGAGAGAGCACGAGATACAGGTGAGGCAGCAGTCTCCGGCATGGTCACGCTGGTGCAGGAAACTGAAAGTGACATTCAACGCGGTTTCCTGATGTATCTGCCTGTCTACCGGAAAGGCTCGCCCGTCAGCACGCTCAAAGAGCGCCGCGCCGCGCTGCAGGGTTTCGTCTACAGCCCTTTTCGCATCAAGGACCTGACACGAGGGATACTGGGCAGGGAAGACGCCGAGATCGATTTCAGAATTTATGACGGCGCTTTCAAGACTCCCGACCGGGTGTTGTATGACAGCGCGGAAAATGATGCGTCTTACACGGATGAAGGCAACAGCCTGTTTACAACCACGGTATCTTTGAGAATTGGCGGACATCCATGGACATTAACGTTCAGATCCAGGCCAGGTTTTATCTCTGCGGGCGATAAAAAACAGCCTATGTACATTGCGATGGGCGGGATACTGATCGACATCCTGCTCTTTCTCACCATTTCATCTCTTACGCATCAACGCCGTCGCGCACTCATAATAGCCGAACGCATGACCGGTGAATTACGGCAGGCCAAGAACGAAGCGGAAGAGGCGGCCCAAAATGAAGTCATTCTGAGAACAAGAACACAGGTATCCAATGCCAAGCTGAAGGTCGCCAATGACGGACTGCTAAATTTTACGTCCATCGTGGCGCATGACCTGAGATCTCCCCTCAAGAGGATAGAGTCCTTCATCGGCATTCTGCGCGATGAATACCAATCGGCCTTTGACGATGAGGGCAAGGACATCCTTACGCGGATTGACCGCGGTTCGTCCCGTATGAGGCTGATGCTTGATTCGCTGCACAATTACGCGAAATACAGCGACGTCTCAATAAAAGGAAAGACTGCAAGTATTGCAAAAATTACTGAGAATGCGATTGAGACTCTCGGTATGGAGACAGGAAACGCCAGGATCGAAACCGATATTGGGGAAGATTGTCATGTTAGAGGCGATGCTCTTCTTCTTGAGCATGTTCTGCAGAATCTGATCAGCAATTCCATCAAGTTTCGCGGCGACAACCGTCCTGATATTTTCATCGTCGCCAGGATCCGGGAAAACGGAGTTGTCGAGTTGGCGGTATCTGATAGCGGCATCGGGATCGAACCCGAATATGCAACCAAGGTGTTCGACATGTTTGCCAGGCTTCACAATGAAGATGAGTTCGAGGGAACAGGAATCGGTCTTGCTGTTTGCAAAAAAATTGTTGTCGACCATGGTGGCGATATCTATGTCGACACAAACTGGACCAGGGGGACGCGAATTGTTCTCACATTCCAGCTCGCCACCGAGGAAGAAGTGAAACGCTCGGAATCCCTTGCTGCCTGACTCTCGACAGGCCGTTCGTCTTTTCGCCACCGATGTTGGGAACAAGGATGTCCAGCCCGGCTGAATTCCAGAGCGGTCAGGATCAAGTCCGAGAACGGTTTTCTTTGACAGGCTCCATTGAGACATAAGTCGACGTGTTTGCCACATGTGGCAGCGCCGATATCTGCTCACCCAGGACACGGCGATAGGCCTTGATGTTCTTGGTGCGCACTTTGAGCAGATAATCGAACGGTCCCGCTATCATGTGACACTGCTCGACTTCGGCGATCTTTCTGACGGCCTTATTGAACGCTTCAAGTGCTGTTTCCGTGGTGTTCGATAGCTTCACCTCTGTGAAAGCAACATGCTTCAGGCCGAGCAGTTCAAAATTCAGCACCGCCCCAAAACCCAATATGAAACCCTGCTCAAGCAAACGTTTCATGCGTACCTGGCATGGGCTTTTGGAAAGTCCCACACGCTGAGACAATTCCGTAACGGGGAGGCGTCCTTCTTCTGACAAAATACGAAGGATTTGATGGTCAAATCGGTCAAGATGACTGTTATTTATCATAATACAGATATTATGGACCGATAGAATATCAAAATATAGGGTAATATCAAATATTTTCCTCAATAAGCGGGAAATAACACCTGCGGAGGTATGCTAGGGTATGCAGTGACAGCATTTGCCCAGAGGCCACGCCGATGACAAGCTTGGGAGCGTTGAGGGAGTGTATCCGCAGGGCGCATCTCGCCGATGAAGACGATGTCGTGAGCGAATTGCTGTCAGGTGCAAATCTCTCCAAGTCAGTACGGAACAGAGCGGGAAATCATACCACCTGTATGATCAAAGAGATCAGGCAGGAGATCGCCCCTGGTTTGCTGGAAGTTTTCCTGGCCGAATACAGCCTTTCGACGGATGAAGGTATTGCCCTTATGTGCCTCGCGGAGGCGCTGTTGCGAGTAAAAGATACCGAGACCATCGACGCGCTGATCGAAGATAAAATTTCCCCTTCCTCCTGGAGTGAACATCTCGGGCAATCGAGTTCACCGCTTGTAAACGCCTCCACCTGGGCGCTCATGCTCACCGGCAAGGTTCAAAGAGATTATGATTCAGATGGTCTTGCAGGTGTTCTGCGCGGAGCCGTGAAGCGTCTTGGTGAACCGGTTGTCAGATTAGCCGTAAAGCGGGCAATCAAGGAACTCGGCAAGCAGTTCGTGCTTGGCCGCACGATCGACGAGGCTGTCATTCGCGGTGCTATGCTGGAAGAAGAGGGCTACACCTTTTCATATGACATGCTGGGTGAAACGGCTCTCACCGCCAGGGATGCGCAGGGCTTCTTTGCGTCCTATAAAAATGCGATCAGCACGCTTGCCGGCCATTGCCAGTCGAATGACATTCACAAAAATCCAAGCATCTCAATCAAGCTCTCCGCTTTGCATCCGCGCTTTGAGGTCAGCCAGGTGAAGCGATTCATGACTGAGCTTGTTCCGTCGGTCACAGCCTTGGCCCTAGCAGCAAAAGATGCCCGCATGGGTTTTAACATCGATGCGGAAGAAGCAGACCGGCTCGATGTGTCACTCGACGTGATCGAAGCGGTCTTGGGCGAAAAAGCCCTGGCTGGCTGGAGCGGTTTTGGTGTCGTTGTGCAGGCCTACAGTAAACGCGCAGCCTATGTGATCGACTGGCTTCATGCCCTGGCTGAATCCCTTGACCGCAAAATCATGGTGCGTCTGGTGAAGGGCGCCTATTGGGATACTGAGATCAAACGCGCACAGGTTGATGGACTTGATGATTTCCCGGTTTTTACGCGCAAAGCGGCCACCGATATCTCATACATTTGCTGCGCCAAGAAATTGCTCGGTCTGTCCGACCGCCTCTATCCACAATTCGCCACCCATAACGCCCACTCGGTTTCCACTATTCTGGAACTGGCCAGTGATGGCCAGGAATTCGAATTTCAGCGATTGCACGGTATGGGCGTGGCTTTGCATAAGACTGTCCTGCAATCAGAAAAGTGCCGCAGCCGTATATACGCACCGGTTGGCGCACATCGTGATTTACTTGCCTACCTTGTTCGGCGGCTCCTTGAAAACGGTGCCAACTCCTCTTTCGTCAATCAGATCGTCAATAAGGACGTGCCGGCGGAAGATATTGCCAGGGACCCAATTGAAACACTGGTCCGGAATAACAAGGCAACTGTCATTGGCGTACGCAAACCTGCAGAACTATTCGCGCCAGAACGAATAAATTCCAGGGGTTGGGATCTGGGTAACGTGAGCGATCTGGAGAGTATTGAAGCGGCACGCAATCCATTTAAGGACCATCAATGGCATGCCGGGACATTGATTGCAGGGCAGGCAGCGGACTCTGCATCGAACCCCGTCGTCAATCCCGCTGATCCTGTCGATATTGTTGGATTTGTATCCGATGCAACCGGGCAGGATGTTGAGACGGCACTTGGTATGGCGTGTAACTGGGGTTATTGCCCGGCGTACGAACGCAAAGAAATTCTTCTTAAAGCCTCCAATCTATTTGAAAAGGATTTTGGTGAATTGCTCGCTGTTCTCACCCGAGAAGGTGGCAAGACACCGATGGATGCGCTCGCGGAGTTGAGGGAGGCGGTTGATTTTCTTCGGTACTACGCAGTACAGGCTCTTGAACGCGACACGGCAGAGCCTTGTGGTCTCTTTGCCTGTATTTCACCGTGGAATTTCCCGCTGGCGATCTTTACCGGCCAGATTGCCGCAGCGCTGGCTGCGGGCAATGGTGTCCTTGCCAAGCCCGCTGAGCTGACACCACTCACCGCCACTGTTGCTGTGCGGTTGCTGCACGAGGCGGGCGTTCCAAAAACAGCGTTGCAGTTGCTGCCAGGTCCTGGACCAGATGTTGGCGTCCGACTGACTTCAGATCCACGAATAAATGGCATCTGTTTCACAGGCTCCACCGGGACTGCACAAACGATCAATCGGGTTATGGCTTCAGCCATTGAACCCTCAGCACCACTTATTGCCGAGACCGGTGGGATCAACGCAATGATTGTCGACAGTACGGCACTGCCGGAGCAGGCGGTGAAGGATATTGTTGCCTCCGCATTCCAATCTGCCGGGCAGCGTTGCTCTGCTTTGCGCATTCTCTACCTGCAGGATGAGATAGCGACTTCCTTCCTGGAGATGCTGTTCGGCGCCATGGATGAGCTTGCAATCGGAGACCCGTGGGCGTTCGCCACCGATATTGGTCCCGTCATTAGTGAGCAAGCCCAAAATGTGATCGCAGAACATATCAATGTCGCACGTAGTGATGGCCGTTGCCTAAAACAGCTCAAAGCGCCGGAAGCGGGTTCTTTCGTCGGGCCTGCGGTCATCAAGGTTGATGGCATCAATGATCTTAAGAGGGAGATATTCGGTCCAGTCTTGCATGTTGCGACGTTCCAGGCATCGCAGATTGACGGCATCATCGATGATATTAATGCCAGCCGATACGGGCTTACTTTCGGGCTTCATACCCGCATAGATGACAGAGTGGAGAGCCTTACAGATAGCCTTAAGGTCGGTAACATTTATATCAATCGCAACCAAATTGGTGCGATTGTCGGCTCCCAGCCTTTTGGGGGTGAGGGGCTATCCGGCTCGGGCCCCAAGGCAGGCGGTCCGCACTATTTGAGCCGTTTCAGAAAAGTCAGGCAGCAATCGCATCCTGTCGAGAGGGGACCGTTTCTCAGTCTGGAAGAGTTGCAGGCAGCCATTGATGGGATAGAGCAGCCGGCACATATTGTCCTCGAAACAATCGATTTGCCCGGCCCCACCGGAGAATCCAATCGGCTGTCGCTTTGCCCGCGGGGAATTGTTTTGTGTCTTGGTCCCTCCGCTCAAGATGCTGAGCGGCAGGCTTGTTCTGCCAGAAGTGTGGGATGTTCAGCCCTTGCTGTTGCGCCAGGTGTGACAGGCGACGGGGCGTTGCCAGGTTTTCTGGATAGAAATCACCTCACAATATTGCAGTGTTTTGATGCGGTCGTTTTATGGAGCGAACCTCCTGATCTCAAGGAGGCCCGGCAGGCTCTTGCTGCGCGCAATGGCCCGCTGCTACCCCTCATAACCACAGCGGAAATGACGGATCGATGTCTTGTTGAGAGACACGTTTGTATCGACACAACCGCGGCTGGCGGGAACGCCTCTCTGCTTTCTGCAAATGCCTGAGATAGACCTCGAACATGTGCACTGCCTGGCAACAACAAACGGAGCCTGAGTCATGAAATCAGACATTGTGATTATCGGTGGTGGGATCATGGGCGCGGCTACAGCCTATTTCCTGGCCGCCAGTGGCGCGGCAGGCCATGTGTGTGTGATCGAGCCGGACCCGTCCTATGCCAGGGCCTCAACGCCCGCGGGCGCAGGTGGTGTTCGCCGGCTGATGTCGCGGCCGGAGAACATTCGCATGTCCCAGTTCAGTCTGGAGTTTTATGCGAATTTTCACGACTGTATGGCGTGCGAGGATACTCCGGCCGATATCCAGTTTCGCCGCCAGGGCTATCTGTTCCTGACCAATGCTGAAGGTGTTGACGCACTCACCGCAAATTTTGAAACACAGCAGGCTGAGGGCGTTCCGGCGGACCTGCTGGACGTAGATGGATTACGCGCGCGCTTCCCCTCGGTGGGAACCGATACTGTGGCGCTGGCTTGCCATTCTCCTGAAGATGGCTGGATTGACCCCCATGGCGCGTTGATGGGATTTCGCAAAAAAGCGATCAGTCTTGGTGTTACCTTTGTGAAGGATCGTGTGGTCGGCCTGGAGGCCACCCGTGCATCAGTAAGCCATGCAGTGATGGCGGCGGGAGGGAAGGTCGCCGGCGATGTTTTTCTCAACACCGCAGGCCCATGGGTTGGTGAAATTGCCGCTTTAACAGGTGCGAAGCTTCCCGTCGTGCCGATGTGCCGGGTGCAGCATTTCTGGCGCTGCGCACATGGTATTGAGCCTCTGCCTCTCATCAAGGATGACAGCGGGGCGTTCTTTCGGCCTGAGGGTGACGGTTTTGCCGGTGGGAGGCCAAGCTTCGAGATCGAGCCCGGGTTTATCTGGGACGTGGATCGGGGTTATTTCGCAAATTATTTTGAAGAGACCGTCTGGCCGCTTCTCGCCAACATGGTGCCAAAATTCGAGACCATCAAGCTGGAGCGCACCTGGGCCGGACACTATGCCCAGAATCTGTTCGACGGGAACATGATTATCGGCCCCTATTCAAAAGGCCTTGATAATCTTCTCACGGCTTGCGGTTTTTCCGGGCACGGGATTATGCATGCGCCCGCTGTCGGGCGGGCGCTGTCCGAGCTGGCGCTGTATGGTGAGTTTAAAACCCTCGATCTGTCGCGTATGGGATTTGAGCGTGTACTCGAGGACAAGCCATACGCGGAAACCGGTATCAAGTAGCTATGGCCTGGGACGGGCCGCCGACTGCTAAGCCATACTTTAACGTATAAAATACAGCACCCTTCACAGACGTGACTCACATGCATTATATTGTCCGTGCCATGGCCCGGCGATCCTGACCGCGAGAGTAAAGTCCGGACGTCTACCGCCTGGCAGCGTGCGAGGACGACAATGCTGGATACGCCAGTAGCATCACCCGAAGCGCATCCAGCGCTTGTACTGAATGCCGATTTCCGGCCGCTCAGCTACTATCCACTGTCTCTTTGGGGCTGGCAGGATGCGGTCAAGGCCGTGTTCCTTGATCGGGTGAATATTGTTTCTGAATATGATTATGCGGTTCATTCTCCCTCCTTCGAGATGCAGCTGCCGAGCGTGGTCTCGCTCAAGTCCTATGTAAAGCCGGCGCTCTACCCGGCCTTCACCCGCTTCAACCTGTTTCTGCGAGATCATTTCGTGTGCCAGTATTGCGGCGCGAAGGACGATCTGACCTTTGATCATCTCATCCCGCGCGCACGTGGCGGTATGACCCTGTGGGACAATGTGGTGGCGGCCTGCGCGCCGTGTAATCTAAAAAAAGGTGGCAAGATGCCCGCCGACGCCCATATGTGGCCGTCGCAAAAGCCCTATCGCCCGACGGTGCATGAGCTGAACAAGAATGGCCGCGCCTTCCCGCCCAACTATCTCCATGAAAGCTGGATGGACTATCTCTACTGGGATATCGAGCTGGAGCCGTAAACTCGCTCACGGTGGTTTCTAAACCAGAATTGCAACGCCTTCACGGCGCGGGTCACCCGCGCCCACGAACCGGCCATCGCCGGATCTGCGTACGGCATGGACACCACCGAAGAACAGGTTTGCTTCCGGCCAGCCATGGGCTTGTGGATAGGCTTCAAGCAAACTCGTGCGCTCATCGTCATTGAAGGCGATATCCCACGGCGCCTCTTCAAAGCTCAGCGTGCCGCCGCGCTCCATGTGCAGCCGCGAGGCATTCACGGCCTCGTCCAGTCCCATATCCCGGTCGATCAGGTTGATGGCAACTTGCAGGATTGCCGTGCGGATGCGGTTTGAACCGCCAGACCCAAGCGCCGTCAATATGCCGTCGGGGCTTGAGGTGATGGTTGGAGCCATCATGGTTGAGAGCCGCGTATCGGGAGCCCAGAGGTGAAATCCGTCCGGGTTCAGGTCTTCTTCTCCCAGCATGTTGTTCAGCATGAAACCGCAACCCTTCACCATATGACCATTCCCCTCTCCATTGGTGATGGTTCCCGATGCCGCGTTGCCTTGTGCGTCGATAACGGAAATATGCGTGGTGCCACGGGTCGAGGGCGTGTGGGCAGCGATCGATTTGAGGTGCGCGGCAATTGTCTCGTCGTGGACGATTTCATCCAAAGCGCTCCCGCGTGCCTTGCGTACGCTATTGGTTTCTTCCATCACGCGGGCCAGCAGCACCGGGTCCGGGGCGCCACCTTCGGGCAGCAACTTTTCCAGCAGTCGCAATCCGAAGGCGATCAGAGAACCGCTGGCGGCAGGCGCAGGGTTCAGGAGAAATTCATGGCCGCGATAACCCAATGCAAGGGGGGAGCGGCGCTTCACATTATAGCGCTTCAAATCCGCAAGCGACAGATGACCACCAAGCTCGCAGGATTGCATTGCGATGGCCTGTCCCACCTCGCCCTCGGTGAACAGCCTCGGCCCTTCGCGGGCAAGGCAATCCAGCGTGTCAGAAACTTCCGCGTTCTTGTAAATGTCCCCCTCGGCAAGCAGCTTGCCGTCCGGGGCAAAGATATCCCGCACGGACTGGCTCGCGGTGAGAATAGGCGAGACAATGGTGTAGAGATAGGCGTGTAGCTTTGAAACATGCACGCCTTCGCGCGCCGCCAGAATGGCAGGCTCGACAAGGCGCGTCATTGGGAAGGAGCCCAGATCGCCGTGAATGGCGTAAAGCCCCTGAACAAGCCCGGGCACAGCAGCTGACCCCGCGCCGATGTGGAACTCCTGGGTCGCGGGGCCGAAGTCGGCATGGATGCCGTAAAACTCAAGCTCGTCCTCGGGGCGCTTGACGAGGGGTGTCTGGGCAAAGAAGTCGTACAAAATCGCATGTTTGGAATTTGCGGGCCGCGCCATCAGGAACCCGCCGCCACCGATGGAGGAAAACACGAACTCGGGCACGGTGGCGGTCACCATGCCGGCGATGGCCGCGTCGAACGCATTACCGCCTTCGCGCAGCACCTCCGCTGCCGCCTCGGCGCTCTCCTTGTGGCCGGCGGCGACCACGCCCTTGTTTTCCTTCATGGGAACTTCCTAGCGGGGCAGGTTTTTGGCTGCAACAGGTTTGGGGGACCCGCTTCGTTTCATTGTTGCCTGATTTTGCCTATAGCAGGATGAAGAGAGGAGTCATTTGTCTATGTACAGGTTGGTCAAATATCTGCTGTTGGCGACACTGATCGCTGCCCTCTATGCCACGGTTGCAGCCTATGCCCAGGACAAGCCCTATCGCACTGTCACGGTTGCGAAAGGCCTTGTGCACCCCTGGGGGATGGCGTTTCTACCCGATGGCCGCATGCTGGTGACCGAGCGGCCCGGCCGGTTGCGAATTGTCTCGAACAGCGGAGAGATTTCCAAACCGGTGTCCGGGCTTCCGAAGATTGCCGCTGTCGGACAGGGAGGTTTGCTCGATGTGGCGCTGCACCCTGATTTTGCGAATAACAAACTCATCTATTTCTCCTTCGCCGAACCTGGCGTTGGCGGGCAGGGTACGGCGGTTGCACGGGGGAAGCTGGAGGGCAATTCTCTAAGCCAGGTGAGAACCATATTTTCGCAAAAACCAAAACTCTCCGGTGGTGTTCATTTCGGCTCACGACTGGTTTTTGCTCGCGACGGCACGCTTTACATCTCCATGGGTGACCGGGGCCGGATGCAACGAGCCCAGAACAGGCGCAACCATCAAGGCACCATCGCGCGGGTGAAGGATGACGGCTCGATCCCCAAGGACAATCCATTCGTGAAGTCTGCTGATGCGCTGCCGGAGATTTACACCTGGGGAAATCGCAATGTGCAGGGCATGGCGCTGAACCCGAGGACGGGCATCGTCTGGGCGCAGGAGCATGGACCGAAGGGTGGGGATGAAGTGAATATCCTCAAAAGCGGTGCCAATTATGGCTGGCCGTTGATCACTTACGGCATCGACTATGACGGCTCGATTATCTCGAACCTTACCCGCAAGCAGGGCATGGAGCAGCCGGTGCTGCACTGGACACCCTCCATCGCGCCCTCGGGCATGGCGTTCTATGACGGAGATAAATTTCCACAATGGAAGGGAGATCTGTTCGTCGGCGCGCTCAAGGACCGGCATCTGCGCCGCATCGACCTTGAGGGCGACAAGGTGATCGGACAGGAGCTTCTGTTAAGCGAATTGCGTGCGCGCATTCGCGACGTGCGATCAGGGCCGGACGGGTATCTCTGGGTGCTGACAGATGCGCCCGATGGCGAGCTCATCCGGATTGAACCGAAGTAGGACTACTTACACAGCGTCTCCATGGGGAAGGACAGCTTCGCGCCATTGACCGCTTCGATGAGTATCGTCTTGGCGTCCACCGCGTGATACCAGATATCCGCAGCATCACCCTGTGTCGGGCGGCCTGTATCCAGATCCACAGTCTGAGAAGAACTGACGCGGATTTCGCGGAATTTTTTCGGCCTGTACCCGTCCTCAACCCGGCCAAACAGCGTCACGTCGCGCAGGATCATCAGTGGCGTGCCGCGCTGGTCGCCACGTCCGCTCCAGGTGAACAGGAACTTGCCCCGGGTGTTCTTGTTGGTATGCACGATGGCCACGCCCATTCCCTTGCGATGCGGGCTGAGCAGCAGCTTGCCCTTCTGCTTGGAATTGTAGTCACCCCGCGACAGCTTGCCCTGAACCGTGCTGACATAGCTTTCAGGCTTCATCAGGAAATTCTTGTTCATGAAACTGTCGAACTCGTCATAAACGACTGAACAGTCATATGGCCCTGCGTTGGCCGGTGTGGAATATCCAGCCATCAGGACGATGGCGGCAAAAGCGGATGTCAGATGTCGGATCATGATCATGTTCCTTGTGAACCTTTTAGTCTCGCATATGGTTCGTGGCCTTGTCAGAGAATACACCCTCCTTGTCATTTTTGCGGCAGGAAAATAGCCCCGTTGCTTTACGCGGGCATCAGGTCGAAGGCGATGGAGATGCGTGTGCCATCGGCTTCGAGCGGCACAGTATGGTGATAAAAATAGGACGGGAACAGCACCATCAAACCGTGTTCCGGCTGGACCGAGAGCGTTTCAGGCTGGCGGGCATTGTGGAAGTGGTCCGGCGGGCGGCCAAACTCTATCCAGCCTGCCTTGTCTCCGTCCTGTTCACTTACGATTTCAGGGAGCCTGGGATAATAGACGCCGCTCAGCCACGCCGCCGGGTGGATATGAGGGATCTGGTGACCGGCTGATTGCATGACCACGCCCCACACCGAGAGGGTCCATTCTGCAGGACGGCGCGCAACGAACGGGTGAGCGTCATCGCCGTTCAGATCATCGCGGTAGGTTGCAGCCAATTTGAGTATTTCAGCTTCCAGTCCGGCAATCGGCCCTTTTGGGTCCGTAAGCAATTCACCGGAATGTTTGCCTTTGCGCGTGGCATGGCTCTGGGGCGAGTTGGTGAGGGTCGGGTGGGCCAGCACATGGCCGCACAGCGCCTCATTGAATACTTCCAGAGAGTTAAACCCATCTGGTGGAGTGATGTGCCGGGTGCGCACAAAGCGCCCAAAATCATTGAGCTCGCGCGCCTGCTCCTTTTTGCCAAGATCCCATAATGATACCGCCTTGAAGGCCAGAAGGTCGGTCTGTCCAGGGTGGTTTTCGAGGAAGGCGTTACACACGTCGAGGGCAGCTTTCGCCTCGCCCTGCTGCAAGCGCAAATCCGCCAGATTGACATGGGCTTTGGCGAAATCAGGATCGATCCTGATGGTTTTCTCAAACGCTTCCGCCGCCTCGTCCAGCTTGCCCAGCTGTTGCAGCCCATAGCCGATATTTAGCGCGCTGGCGGCGTGTTCGGGCGCGTGGGTCAGAACATCCTCGTAGGCTTCGATGGCCTCATCAAAGCGCCCCAGTTCCTGGCAGGCGATGGCAAAGTTGAACTCTGCTTCGAGCAGATCGGGATCGGCTTCAAAGGCTCGTTTGGCTTCGCGCGCCGCGCCTTCGAAATCACCCAGCTCCTGAAGCACGGCGGCCAGGTTGGTGCGCGCCTCTGGCAGGGCCGGGTTGCGCTCAAGAGCCGCCTCGTAGGCAGACTTTGCCTCCTCCAGACGCTTGAGCGCCTTGAGCGCATTGCCACGGCCCACAAGGGCGCTGTTATGAGCGGGTGAAATATCCAGCGCCTGCTCATAGGCTTGAAGTGCTTCTAAAGTTCGTTCCTGCGCTTCCATCAGAACACCCAGGTTGAAAGGGGCTTCAGCGTAGGCAGGGTCGGCGGCGCTTGCTTTTCTGTAGGCCTCTTCGGCTTCTGCGTGCATGTCCAGCGCGGCAAGTACATTGCCAAGGTGCGTCTGTGCTTCCGCATTGCCGGGCGCGAATGCGACCGCTGTGCGCAGCAGGTCCAGCCCTTCCTGTTGCCCGCCGCCCTGGAACGCGGCAACACCGGCAATATTCAGCGCATCGGCGTCTTCCGGATTTGCTGTAAGCGCCTGGCGGGCGAGGTCGAGGGCTTGCTTGTGATTGCCCCGCCCAAGCTCTGCGCGGGCGCGGTTCACCATGTCCGTCTCAACGGCGGGTGCGGGCGGGGGCGTGAAATCGAAACCGCCGGAATAGAGTTCAGCCGCCGACGTCGGGGCCGCAGTCTGGCCCGCCGCCTTCGGCATTTGCTTCTGTTTGGGCCGGCCCTTTGGCCTGGGATGGCGGGCCTTGCCTTTTTTAGCTTTCCTCATAGCGCATGAGTCTTATCAGGCGCAGGTTAGCCTGTGCAATTGCAGTCACACCTGTGGCCAATTAACGTGGCGGGATTAAAGACTGCATGCGGAGGGGAAAAAATGTTTGATCTTGAACGGTTCATCGATGATTGCAGGGCTGCGGTTGCCGATGACCCTACTCATAAAAGCGTTCATGAAATTGTAGCGCGTGCGGTCAGTGAGCCGGAACAGGTGATCCGGAGTTTGGGAGAGCCGGGGAAGGGTGAAATACAGGAACTGTATCATTCCGATGATCTGACGATTATCAATGTAATTTGGGCGCCACGGATGACTGTTATGCCGCATAATCACAATATGTGGGCTGTCATCGGGGTGTATGGCGGGCGCGAGGACAATATTTTCTGGCGACGCGTCAAAGACGAGCCTTCGGGTCTGATAGAGGCCGCCGGGGCCAAATCACTTGGACTTGGGGAAGCAACCCCTCTTGGGGCTGACATCATTCACTCGGTCACCAATCCGACCACCAAACTGACCGGCGCCATCCATGTGTATGGCGGAGATTTCTTCGAGGAAGAACGCAGCGAGTGGGAAACCGAAGGGTTGACCGAACGGGCATATGATGTCGAAAAGACAAAGAGGTTGTTCGAGGAAGCCAATTCGTTCGCGAACGATAGTTAGAGCGGTGTACTCATAAAAGAGCTTTGTATAGACCGCTCCCGCCCACCACAGGGGCGATATCCGCTTTACCCCCGAAAGCGGACATCAAACCGCACTGCATCAAATGTCCGCTTTGTGCCAATAGCGGACGTTCACGAGTCTTGGAAGATAAGCAATAGAATCGACGCACCACAGCCATAGCGGTATGCTCCGCAAAGCAAAGCCACTGAGGGAGGCAGACGCTGAACGTGTCTTAATTATCAAGGAGTAACGGTTATGTTCCACTCACGGCTGCCTACATGGCTTGCGAAATTTACCTTCAGCCTCGTCATCATCTCGTTCGTTGCAGGCGCCTCGTCACAGGCTTCCGCACAATCGGATGGCGTTGACGACGCTAAAATCAATTGGCTCAAATACATGCAGCACGCATCGACTGCTTCAGCGATTGCAATGGCTCTGTCCCACGTCGATCATTGCAGCAAAAGGCTTGGCATTCGGGAGGAAGATTACAAAGATCCGAAAACTGGGGATGATCTGGTTATTCTTTCTTTCAGTTGCGATGGCAATGAAGATGAGGAAGGAAGCGCTTTTCTCTTTTTTTCAGGGACAAGGAAAATGCTAGAGGAGCACTTCAAACAGGGTCCAAAATTTGGCGCACCCGCTTTCAGAAAATTTGAATTTGCCGGATGACGCAGCCGCATGGAGGCGCTGATGACACGCAACCGACCTTAATGTTGGATGTCCTTGTGGGTACAGCTGGACGCACGACCGCAATAAGGGTGTCGTTTCGACAACCCGCTATCTACAGCCCTTTATTTTCTCCCACTTTTTAGTCTCGGCAACTTCTTTCTTTTCACTCGCTGACAGCTTGCCATAGGGGGGGAAGCAGTTCTGCGGGAATGCTTTCTTCGCGCGCGCTGTTTTGAAGCAATAACCCTTTGAGGCGAAAATGCCGTTACGGTGAGCCCAGAGTCCTTTGCAATCGTACGCTTCAAAGGCTGTCGAACCCTCATTTTGCGGGGCTACAGGCGCCTTCCGTGTCGGCGCGGCAGTTGATGCACAGCGTTTAGCTTTCTCGACTTCTTTTATCCATCCGATATCATTTTTCGCCCACGCCGGCAGGTTTTTGCCATAGGGGGGGAAGCAGTTTTTCGGGAACGCTTTCTTCGCACGCGCTGTCTTGAAGCAATAGCCGTGTTCGGCAAAGACCTTGTTCCGCGCATGCCAGAGCTTGTCACAGTTCAGGTGCCCAAATTCGCGCGTTGCTGTAGCGGACGGCGCGGCGCCACTTGCAACGCACTGCCCGCCAGAGAAAGTATAGCCCGAAGGACAATTCGGCGTCGGCGCAGCCGAGACACATTGAGTGCCGGAAAGGGTATAGCCGGGGGGGCAGGACGGAGTGACAACCGCCTGGGCGAATGCG
>JAJFHP010000063.1 GCA_021775555.1 Hyphomicrobiales bacterium
ACCATCTCCTTCTTGGCGATGCGCGCCTCGCGCTCGCCTTTCTGCACGATGCGCACGATGCGGCGGAACTCGGCAATCTCGAGGCCCGTCTCGGTGGCGAGGTCTGACACCTGGGTGCGGATTTCCTTGACGTTGTCGCGCTCGGCCTTGATGAACGGCTCCCAGCCTTTACCTTTAAGGCGCCCCACGCGGCGCGCCCAGTTGGGGTCCAGCTCGTTGCCCTGATATTCGGAGATGAAATCCTCGCGGCCAACGGAGTATGAGTCCGCCAGGCGCATGAGACGCCCTTCAAAGCTCACCAGCCGGCGGTTGATGCCGTAAAGCTGGTCCACAAGCGCCTCGATGCGGTTGTTGTTGAGGCAGAGCGATTTAACCTCGACGACGATGTCTTCCTGCAGCTTGGTATAGCGGCGCTGCTGGCTGGTCGACAGCGTCGCGCTCTTCATGGCCTTTTCAACCAGCTGGTCCTGCAGACGGCGCAGCTTCTTGTAATCGCCGGCGATGGTGTCGAAAATCTTCAGGACATCGGGCTTGAGTTCGGCTTCCATGGCCGCGAGCGACAGGGAATTCTCCATGTCGTCATCGTCGTCCTCTTCTTCCTCCTCGCCCTCTTCATCTTCGCCATCCTCGCCCTCGGCGGTGTCATCCTTCGGGGCGTTGGCGGTTTTCTCATGCTCGGGCTGGGCCGCGCCATTGGTTTGCGCGGACGCAGCAGAACCGTTGGCGCCTGCGGCCGGCTGACCTTGCTGGCCTTGCTGCTGGCCCGGGTAGCCCGGTTGACCTGGCCGCTGGCCGTGAATGATCGGGTTTTCCGGCACCTTCTTGGCATCCGGCCCGGCATAGGTGGCATCCAGGTCGATAATGTCGCGCAGCAAAATGCGCCCGTCATTCAACTCATCGCGCCAGATGATGATGGCCTGGAACGTCAGCGGGCTTTCGCAAAGCCCCGCGATCATGGCCTCGCGGCCGGCCTCGATGCGCTTGGCGATGGCGATCTCGCCTTCACGTGAGAGCAGCTCAACGGTGCCCATCTCGCGCAGATACATCCGCACCGGGTCATCGGTGCGCTCGGTCGAGGGCGAATTGGTGGTGGTCTTGACGGGGGCTTTTTTGGCGGAAACAACCGCCGGGGCCTTCTTGGCGTCGTCGCCGCCTTCCTCGCCCTCTTCAGACTCGACCACATTCACGCCCATGTCGGAGAACATGGCCATGGTGTCCTCGATTTTCTCCGAAGACACTTCGTCCGATGGCAGAACGGAATTGATCTCTTCGTAAGTCACATAACCGCGTTGCTTAGCCGTCTTGATGAGCTTTTTCACCGCCGCATCGGACATATCAAGCAGAGGCGCATCCGGGCTTTCGCTCGCCGGAGCCTCGCGTTCTTCGCTTTGTGCTGTTTTAGTCGCCATACCTGCCTATCACACCTTATACAAAAGACATCGCCCTGGAGCACCTTGTGAGTGTCAACACTCCTGTAAGAGCGCCTGAACCCTACGCACCCGCGTGTCTTGTTTGGCCCTCAATGTGCACTTGCAACCGCACTAACCTGCGACATACCCCTTAAATCGGTATTAACCAAGCGTGCGCGTATTAAAATCACCTCATGAAAGCGGATCAGACGGGACGGTCTGACTCCTCGCCATAACCCTCTATGCTCGCCTCCATGCCCTCCAGATCAGTGATCTGTTTGCGGATATCGAACAAGCGTTCTTCCGCACTTCTGGTGGCTTCTTCCTTGAACGCCTGCTGGGCTGCTTCAAGCTCCCGTCCAAGTTCCACAGACCTGCGATGCAACGCCAATATTTGCCGCCAGCCCGTTTCCACATCCTTGTTGGATGCGCCGGGCTCGGCAAACCAATCACTCTTGTGTGTTATGGCGCGTTCGACTTGGGCCACGACAGCGCCACTTTCGCTTACTCTCAATTGAGTATGAAAGGCTTCAAAGTCAAGAGGTTTGTCTCCACTCATGAGATTTAACATGTCGTCGCGTAAAGCCGCCAGACGGGCATTCAGGAAGCTCACGCCGGCAATTTCCTCCGGATAAGCCTCCAGAAGGAAGGGGTGATTGAGCAATGTGTGCATGATGAGCGCCTCTCGCGAGGCAACTTCAGCACGCCCGCTGACGAGTGCCGAGCGCTTCAGGCTTTCGCTCGCGCCTCCATATTCCCAGGGCTGCCGGCGCTGGTTGGGAAAGCCTCCGCGCATCCCCCGGTTGTCAAATTGACGTTGCCTCGCGCCCGGCTTGCCCCTGTAAGGCTGCGGCTTTGCCTCACCCCGATCCCACAGCTTTTTCAATCGGCGGGCAATATCATCCCCATAGTGACGCCGAACGCGCTTTGAGCCGATTTGCTTGAGCAACCCGGCAAGCCGGTCTTCGAGTGCTGCGCGACGCTCGGGCGTTGTGTAATCCCCGCTCTCCACTTCGCGTGCCCACAACACACCTGCAAGAGGCCGTGCTTTCCCAATCAACTCGCGAAAAGCCTCCGCGCCTTGCTCCCTGATCAGGTCATCGGGATCCTGGCCGGAAGGCATAAAGGCAAATTTCAGGCTCATGCCCGGCTCCAGCATGGGCAACGCGGTATCGATCGCGCGATACGCCGCCTTGCGGCCCGCCTCATCGCCGTCAAAACACAGCACGGGCTCAGGCACCATGCGCCACAGCAATTTCATCTGGTCATCGGTAAGTGCGGTGCCAAGCGGCGCCACCGCGTTGGGAAACCCCGCCTGAGCCAGCGCGATGACGTCCATATAGCCTTCAACGATAATTATCTGCTCGCGCTCATAGGCAACTTGGCGCGCACCTCCCAGGTTGAACAGCACATGGCCCTTGTGAAACAGCGGCGTTTCCGGCGAGTTCACATATTTGGCTTTGACGCTGGATGACAGCGCCCGCCCGCCAAAGGCAATCACCCGGCCCCGGTGGTCGCGAATGGGAAAGATCAACCGCTCGCGGAACCGGTCATAGGAGACCGCAATATCCTCACCGGAGATAATCACGCCGGCTTGCGCCATCTCCTCCGCGCCAAAACCTTTTGAGGCCAGATGCTCTTTCAGCCCGTGCCGGTCCGCGCCGCCAAAACCGATGCGGAACGCGCCTTGCGTCTCCGCGCTGACACCGCGTTCGCGCAAATAATCGCGGGCATTGCTGCCGGTTACATCCTTCAGCGAGGCTTCAAAGAAGAGGCACGCCGCCTCCATGACGTCTCGCAAGCGGTCCTGGGTCTTTTCGCGCCGCTCCTCGCCTGGCGACTGTACAGGCATATCCAGCCCCGCCTCACCCGCGAGCAGCTCAACGCTTTCCGGGAAGCCAAGCCCTTCGGTCACCTGCAGAAAC
Source organism: Hyphomicrobiales bacterium (assembly GCA_021775555.1). Taxonomy (GTDB): domain Bacteria; phylum Pseudomonadota; class Alphaproteobacteria; order Rhizobiales; family Methyloligellaceae; genus UBA2767. The sequence continues at coordinate 3,335 of JAJFHP010000063.1, forward strand.
TTGAAAATATCGCCATGCTCTCCGCTGGCAAAGCAGTGATAAAAGCCCTTCTGGTCATTGACCGTAAAGGAGGGTGTTTTTTCCTGCTTGAAGGGACTGAGACCAATATATTCACGGCCCTGCTTTTTGAGCTTCACACGCTTGGAGACCACCTGGCTGACTGGCAGGCGGGCGCGTATCTCGTCGAGGAACGACTGGTCGAAGCGCATGGGCTCTCAAAAAACGAATCACTTTGTCGGTTTGTTCGAGTTTAGTCGATTTACAGTACCCCGCGAATCACCCCTGCGCTCCACCCCGACCGGTGGATAAGCTGGGGATGAATATCCGCAATTGGAGGTAAAGCGGACATTGGATTTGCCGCTCAGAATGTCCGCTTATGACCCAAAGCGGACATCAATTAGCTCGGTTTTTTCATGAATCCAGTCGCATCACATTGAGCGCCGTGTTCGACGGAAATAGTCGCATAGTGTACGGTTCCCTTCACTACACCGTGTGTGCCAATAAAAACGTCCTGACCATCAATGTTCCCGGATAGTGAGCCTTCAATTACAACGACTTGACCAACCACGTCGCCGACAACCTGTCCCGACCGGCCTACTCCAACGCCGTCACTGTTGATGTTGCCATTCACGCGACCTTTGACCACGAGCACACCGTCAGTTTCAACATTTCCACGAACCACGAGATCATTCTGAACTACGAGTTGTGGGAGTTTACAACCTTCTGGCATTTGATGACCTGATCCTGTGCCAGTCTGGCCAACCGCAATTGCTTGTTATTGACAAGGCTCACAGAGCGCGCACAGAAAGTTTTTAACACGGCGCAGGCAGTTCTCGTTGGCGAAAATATGAATCAGCGCGCATTCGGGTCAACCTGAGCATCCGCTACAGGCACTTAGCGGACATTAGCGCCTACCCTGATTTATGTCTGCTATTGGGGGCAAAGCGGACATAGCGAGGGTGCATGATTGATGTCCGCTAATGACCCAAAGCGGACATTTTCATTCTGGACGCATTGACCGTGTTCAGGACCACCCGATCGGGTCGGGTGCAGCAAAAGTGGCCAGTTTCTTGACCGCATATGCCTTTTCGGGCCAATCTTATTGCTTAGATTTCTGAAAGACAGGTTGCGTTCATCCGGGGGCGGAAATGTCTGCGCAGACATTCATAAAAATTGTTTTTGCTCTGCTAATTTTCTCTATCCGCCCAGCGTCGGCGCATGACCCGAATGCGATCCCAGATATGGTGGAGAGGGTCAAGCACGGCACAGTTTCCATTTCCACGAAAAAGTTGGCAAAACCGGGAGACGAAGGCTCCAAGCCGGAAAATCCAAAACTTCCGGAAGGTTCCCCGTTCGAAGATTTTTTCGAGGATTTCTTCAATCGCCAACAGCGCTCGGACCGGCCGCGCCGAGTAAATTCCCTGGGTTCGGGTTTCGTCATTGAGACAAGCGGCCTCATCGTCACCAACAATCATGTGATCACAGGGGCTGATGAGATTTTTGTGTCCTTTAGTGACGGTACAAAACTGAAGGTCGACAAAATCGTGGGTACCGACTCCAAGACCGATATTGCTCTCCTTCAGGTCAAACCAAGCAAGCCACTAACGACGTTGACGTTCGGGGATTCATCGAAGCTGCGTCTGGGAGAGCAGATTATCGCTATAGGTAATCCGATCGGCCTCGCAACCTCCGTATCATCTGGAATCGTTTCCGGCCTCAACCGCGACATGAACGCCGGGCCATATGATGCATTCATTCAGACGGACGCCGCCATAAACAAAGGCAATTCAGGCGGGCCTTTGCTCAATCTCAAAGGCGAAGTGATTGGTGTAAATACGGCCATAATTTCACCGACTGTGAGCTGGCTCGGCATTGGATTTGCCGTTCCGGCGAACACGGTCAAACCAGTTCTGGAGCAGATCAGGAAATTTGGTGAAACGCGCCGCGGCTGGCTTGGCGTGCGCATTCAAACTGTTACGGACGATATAGCCACTTCACTGGGCATGGAAAAAGCGCATGGAGTTCTCATCTCGGGCGTGACACCTGGAAGCCCGGCGCAAAAAGCCGGACTCAAGTTAGGCGATGCAATAATTGAATTTAACGGCCAAAAAGTAGCAACATCGAAAAGACTTTCCGTAGCCGTGGCAAGGACGTCTCCGGGGAAACCCGCAACTGTAGTCGTCCTCCGCAAAGGCAAGCGCAAGACATTGTCTGTCGTGCTTGGATTGCTTCCGAAGGAGCTCAGGCCCGCTGAGGAAAAGGGAGCAAATAAAGTAGCTGGTGCCGTTAGTGATGCTACCGGACCCTTCAAAGCATTGGGCATGACCTTCAACGACCTGACTCCAACCATACGGAAAAAGCTTTCCATAAATAGCAGGGTCAAGAGCGGTGTTGCCATAACAGACGTTGATGCAGATAGCGCTGCTGCAGAAAAACGCATTGTTGCAGGCCATGTGGTCATGGAAATTGGCCAACAGAAGATCGCCTCCGCAAAGGATGCTGCGAAATTTCTTCAAGCGGCAAAAGATGCGGGGAGGAAATCGGCTCTTATGTTGGTATCCAATAAAAAAGGTGATTTACGCTTCCTTACGGTTCCACTTGATGGCTTCAAGATTGAGCCTGCTGGCGGCACCTCGGGTGCTGCTCCAGCGACGGGCAAAAAATCCGTGAGAGAGTTGGAAAAACTGGAATAGGCGAAACCATGCTCTGTGTCCGCCATCTTGTGCTCGTCTTTCTGGCATTCGGAGTTGCAACGGCATCTGCAAGCGAGCACATTCCGTCGTTGCAACTCGCGCAGGCCGACCAGGCCGAAATTGCCTTCTGGAATAGCGTTAAGGACAGCCAGGATACCGACGAACTGGACGGTTATCTTCAGGCCTACCCGACAGGCCAGTTCGCGCCGCTGGCGAAACTCCGGCTGCAGAAGCTTGGAGGCAGAGCACCTGACGCAACGGCTTCACCCGCTAAAGAAATCAGAGCATCTGACAAGCAAGCTGATTTGCCGATGCCTGAGCTCGCGTCTGGAGAGAAAGGTTATGTCGGCGCAACTATCAGCAACGTTTCGGCGAAATTGGCAAAATCAATAGGATTGGGAAATCCTCGCGGTGTGGTCGTGAGAAGTGTCTTGAAAAGCGGACCAGCCAGTAAGGGGGGGTTGCAGAAAAAGGATATTATCCTTCTCGTCGACGGGCATGTTGTGAGTGACAGTAATGACTTTGTAGCACGCACTAAAGAAAAGCGTCCGGGAGAAACGATTGCCTTTTCGATCAGGAGGGCTGGAGCGAAGGAGGAGATCACATTCCCCGTCGGGGCTTTTGGTCGAGATAATTATGAATCCGCGCGAGAAGGCTCACCCCAAGAAATGGTGCGGCTGGCGGGCTACCTGGATCAGGGCAACGTATTTAAACAAAACCATGCCGAAGCCAGGCGCTGGTATGAGAAAGCCTGCCATGGGGACCATGGAGGGGCCTGCATGGTTATTGGCCTGCGCTATGCCCAGGGCATATTGGGTGTGTCCAAAGATATAAAAGAAGCGGAACGCTGGTTTCAAAAAAGCGCTGATATGGGTCATGCCGGTGGCATGTTCAATCTGGGACGGCTCTATGATTTTGTGAAAGGTCATCCCCACGACTACAAGGTGGCAGCTGACTGGTACAAGAAGGCAATCGACAAAAGCTCTCACACCGGCGCCATGAATAATCTGGCACTTATGTATCAAGAAGGCAGAGGCGTTGAGAAAGATCATAAGGAACATCTCCGCCTGTTGCGCCAGTCAATCAGAGGTGGGCAAGTTCAGGCCAATATGAATCTGGGTCTTGCCTATGCCCGTGGTAGAGGCGTTCCCGTTGATACTTCCATAGCCATCAAATACTGGCTGCAGGCCACCAAGGGTGGCTGGACTCCGGGCTGGAGATTTATCGCCTATGTTCATCTCAATGGCACGGGCATCAAAAAAGACAAGACACGCGCCATCTACTATTTTCGCAAGGGTGCTGCCGAGGGCGATAAACCTTCAATCGAGGAACTCAAGGAGCTTGGTGTTGCTCTCCATGACGCAGAAAAAATCCAGCGGTTGCTGGCGGACCTTGGCTATGACCCCGGTCCCATAGACGGAAAAGTCGGTGCGCAAGTGCAACGAGCGATCCGGTCTTTTGAAAAAGACCATGACCCGCCGCAGACTGGCCGGGCGAGTTTCGAACTCCAGAAAAAACTGGCTGCCGTCAGTCGCAAGAAAAATAAAGCTTTGGCGTCGTCTGTTCCAAGCCAAACGAAGCTGCTGGAGTTGGAGAACCTCGATTAGATGGATAGAATTCTCAAGCTTGATGTGCATGTCGTTTGTGGAAGGAGAGGCTGGCTCATGATCGATCAACCAGTTGCTTCCAGGACATTGTCGGTTCGGCCCGTGCGTGGGATGGCGGTCGAGGCAGTCATTTTTTTACTCGTACTAATTCTTTGCGGGATCACCCCGCTGCACGCCGAGGAGAAGGGCGTGTCTCTCATAGATACATTGAAAAAAGTAAGACCAGACGAGTTCGATAAGACAACCTATGAAATATCCAAAGAGCTGACCTTAAGCCAGTTCGATAAGACCTACCGGCCTTTTGTTGAAGATATGGTTGGAGCCGGTAAGTACCTCGATGAACAGGCGAGGAAACTTGCTGAAGAAAAATATGATGAATTAGGCCGTGAACTGGCCGATGTAACCGAGGATCAACTGCTCGAGCAAATCGAGCTGCGATACCCCGATCCTAATTCCGCCGCCCGGAAGATGTTGTCGCACATCAAGGGCAATCCCGAGGGCTACAAAGCAGTAATGAAGTCTCTGCTGAACGGTGACAGGAAATACGCGGCACAGGCTTTCACGAAGGGTATTAAGGATTACGGCACGAAGAAATTCAATGACGCCCTCAACAGGGGGCGAGAACTGATCAAGAATGCTGTTAACGGGGTGGTTCCGGGATCGGGCATGCTGGACAAGTTGGGCGTAAATTATTCGAATACCTATGTCAGTGCGGCCACCGGTGTCGCCGATATCTCCGTTAGAGGGAAAGCTGCTCAGGATGAATTCATTTTAAATTGCCTCCATGACCGTTACAGAAATGTCCGAAAAAGCAGGGGAGCCGACGAGGCACGGATTAAAATTCTGGACTTTGGGGTGCTGAATTATGACTGCCCCGGAACTGACCCGGATGAAGGCTGGCAGCCGATTGGTGGTGACAGGCACGTTCTCAGCGGACTCGCGGATACCTATCGCGGCGTCCTCGGCGCAGGCAAACGCATTACGAGTGAAATGGGCACACTTACGGGCCTCGGCCTTGATCGTCCTGGGATTGCTGACCTACTGAAACGATTTGAAGACGGCATCGAGCGTGGCGAGTTGCCACGATCCTTGACAGTCAAAGGTTTCGGGCCCTGGGCTCAAAAAGAGATTGCCAGCGCCCGGCCGCGCCGACCCCACCAGGGGCGGGGGCACGTCCCAAGTTCTCAGGAAATATTGATCGGGCAGCTGGGCGAACTTGCTGCAATACCGTTCGAAAAAGCTGGGCAAATTCTCGATGGGACACTCAGACCGGTAGGTGAAGCCCTGTGGCCTATCGCAGTAGCCCTTGTGAAAGCTCTTGGGCCACAAAGATACGAGGAAGTCGGCGGCAACGATTATCTGCCTGTCAACGAGGTGAAAAAATTTACCGAAGGGCGAAAAGATGAAATTGCGGAGCAAGCCGCTGAGCAAGCCAAAAAAGAGAAGGAAGACAAGGATCCTGAGAAGATTGCCAGCAAGGTGGAGCAGGATCTGAAATGTAACCCAAAGCACCGGACGGTAAAAAGCGCGCTCGACAAAGAGTTCACAATCCACGCGCAAACCGCAGACAAAGGCCCCGATTATGTCGACGAGGAAGGCTGCCGGCCCTATGGCAAGGCCGCCAAGCGGGAAGAAAAATCAGCCAAAACTGTCTACCAGTACGAGGTACCGGAAAAATCACCGAGAGACGAGGCGGATGCGCATAAAGTGCGTTGTGCGGCTTTGAATAGCCATGTGGATAAGGCCGTTGAACAATTTGGTGAAGGACAGATCAAACAGGCGGGTAGCGCGCTCAATGTCGTGATGTCTGATCTTGCCGCACTTCCAAGCGCATCAGCCTGTGCTGCGGTCCGCCAACGTGTTTCCAAAAATATCCCCAAGGTGAATGGCATTATCGCAGTGCTTGACGACATCAAGGACGGATTAACGACCTGTGAACCGGACAAGCTGGACCGACAGGCCAAAATTCTGGAAGGGGCACAGAACATCAAACTTCGTGCGCTACGCAACCGGGTCAAGCGCGCACGGACGGTCGCTGTCAAATATACAGCAGC
>JAJFHP010000064.1 GCA_021775555.1 Hyphomicrobiales bacterium
TTTTGCCGCATCGTCTCCGCTTATGGCCAACGCCGGGATGTCGTCCAGCGCGGTCTCCACGGGGGCAAGAACGGCATCAAGCCCCTCCAGACCGGCGGCACTATGGCTTAACTCCTCCAGTTTATCCAGTGAAATAGTGGCATCTTCCTTAAAGGGCCCGACCCGGGTGCGGCGCAATGCGCTGACATAGCCGAAACAACCCAGAACGCGGCCCAGATCACGGGCGAGCGAACGCACATATGTGCCTTTGCCACACTCAGCTTCCAGCACGCAATGGTCCTTGTCGGGGATGTCAACAATCTCCAGCCGGTTGACCAGGACGGGGCGGGCGCTCAGCTCGAAGTCATCGCCCTCGCGGGCCAGATCATAAGCGCGCGATCCTGAAACCTTGATGGCCGAGTAACGCGGCGGCACCTGCTCGATCTCACCTGTAAAGCCGGGTAGTTGTTGTTCAATCTCGGCACGATCAGGACGCGCATCACTGGTTTCGATCACTTTGCCTTCTGCATCATCTGTCTCTGTTTCCACGCCCCACTTCACCGTGAACCGGTAGCTTTTTATCCCATCGACGACAAACGGAACGGTCTTTGTGGCCTCCCCCAGGGCAAGAGGGAGAATGCCGCTCGCCAGAGGGTCCAGCGTGCCGGCATGGCCCGCCTTGGCGGCCTGGAACATGCGTTTTACGCGTGAAACGGCATCGGTCGAGGACACGCCTACCGGCTTGTCCAGGATCAGCCAACCATGTACGGGCCTGCCTTTACGTCGTCTTGCCATGCGTCTTGTAATAACCCCGGCACTTGTTTCGGCGCCTATTCAATGTCCCTGGCCACTTCCGGGGAACGCAACAATGCATCCATGTGCCCTAACTTATCGAAAGTTACATCCAGCTCGAAAACAAGCTCTGGTGTATGCCTGAGGTCAACCAACCGGGTCACCTCGCCGCGGATAAAACGCTTGTGACGCTTCAGGGCGGCGACAACATTCTCCTGATTGTCCCCGCCGAGGGGAAGCACATAGATGGTGGCATTTTTAAGATCGGGCGAGACACGAACTTCCGAGACCGTCAGGGTAATGCCCATGAGATCGGGATCGGCAATATCATGACGCAGAAAAACTTCCGATAGCGCTTTTCGCAGGCTTTCATTCACGCGCAACTGGCGCTGGGTGGGGCCCCGCCTGGATTTGCCTTTTGACATGGAATTCAAACCTGAATGAGCAGAAGTGTGCGATACGGCAATCGTCTGGAGGCGCAGACCCTAAAGCTTGCGTTCGATTTCCTCGACGGTGAAGCACTCAATAATGTCACCTTCCTTGAGGTCATGATAATTCTCAAAACCCATGCCGCATTCCTGGCCGCCTGCAACCTCGTTCACTTCGTCCTTGAAACGCTTCAGCGTCGAGAGTTTGCCTTCGTGGATCACCACATCGTCCCGGATCAGGCGCACATTGGCGCCACGCTCCACCTTGCCCTCGGTAATACGGCAACCGGCAATCTTGCCCACCTTAGAAATATTGAACACCTCTAGAACTTCTGCATTGCCCAGGAAATGCTCACGAAGCGTCGGATCGAGCAGGCCTGACATGACGGCCTTCACATCATCCACCAGATCGTAGATCACCGCATAATAGCGAATTTCAGTGCCTTCGGCTTCGGCGGCTGAACGGGCCTGCGCATTGGCGCGCACATTAAAACCCAGTACCGCGGCCTTGGAGGCGGCAGCCAGCGCAATATCGGATTCGGTAATACCGCCGACGCCGGAATGAACAATCTGGGCCTGGACTTCTTCGTTGCCGACACCCCTGAGCGCGGCATTGATAGCCTCAACTGAACCCTGGACGTCACCCTTGATAAGCAACGGCACTTCCTTGAGGGTGCCCTCCTGCAGATCACTCATCATCTGCTCGAGTGATCCTTGCGGCCCCATACCGGCAGCGCGCACATCGCGGTGTTTGCGCTCACGATAGGATGTGATTTCACGCGCGCGGGCCTCGCTCTCCACAACAGCAAACTGATCGCCTGCATCTGGAGCACTATCGAAACCCAGAACTTCCACAGGCACTGAGGGGCCAGCGCTCTTCACCTGCTTGCCATGATCGTCCAAAAGCGCGCGAACCTTGCCCCAGGCAGACCCGGCGACGATGATGTCACCAATATTTAGCGTTCCGCGTTGAACCAGAATAGTACCTACCGGTCCGCGTCCCTTCTCCAGCCTGGCTTCGATGACCACGCCTTCTGCTGCACGTTCCGGATTGGCTTTAAGCTCCATCAGCTCGGCTTGAAGCGATATGGCTTCGACGAGCTTATCAAGACCCGTTTTTTCCATTGCCGAGACTTCAATCTCAAGCACGTCGCCGCTCATGCTCTCAACCATGATCTCATGCTGGAGCAAATCGGTCCGTACACGCGTCGGATCAGCAGAGGGCAAATCCATCTTGTTGATGGCGACAATCATCGGTACTCCAGCCGCCTTGGCGTGATTAATGGCCTCGATCGTCTGCGGCATGACGCCGTCATCAGCAGCAACAACCAGGATAACGAGGTCCGTCACACTGGCGCCGCGCGCGCGCATCGCGGTGAATGCCGCATGGCCGGGCGTATCGATAAACGTTACCCGCTGCCCGCTTTCGGTTTTCACCTGGTAAGCGCCGATATGCTGGGTAATGCCACCGGCTTCACCGGACACGACATTCTCCTGGCGTATGGCATCGAGAAGTGAAGTCTTGCCATGGTCCACATGGCCCATGACGGTCACTACAGGTGCACGAGACATCATTGCTGCGGGATCGTCTTCTTCACCAATGAAACCTTCTTCAACATCAGCCGCCGACACACGCTTGACGGTATGGCCAAACTCCTCGGCTATCAGCTGCGCTGAATCCGCATCGATCACATCACTGGCCTGATGCATCTGCCCCTGGCTGATAAGGGATTTAATGATGTCCACTGAACGTTCACTCATCCGGTTGGCAAGCTCCTGAATGGTGATCGCTTCTGGAATCGTGACCGCACGAACAATCTTGGCCTGGGCATCGCCGGACCCGGTGGATTTCTTCTTCTGGCGCTCCTGACGGCGGCGCAGAGATGCTAATGAACGCTGACGCTGATTGTCGTCGAGAGCATTTGTAATCGTGAGCTTGCCGCGCACACGCTGCTGCCCGCCCTTGCGTTTGGCGGTGCGCGTTTCTTCCTGCCCTCTTTTGGGGCGTGCGTCAGGTCGCTGACTCTGCTTTGCCGCTTCGCCAGCATCAGGTCTGCGCCGTTGACCTGTTTCCTCAGCCTTGCGCATTGCTTCGGCCTTGGCTTCAGCATCGACATCGGTTTCGGGCTTGGTCTCAGCGGGCTTGGCTGCGGGGGCAGTTGGTGCAGCTGCGGCTTCAGCTTTCTGCTTGGCCTCTTCCACCTTGCGTTCAGCTTCTTCGCGTTCTTTGCGTTCCTGTTCCTCGGCATCGCGCGTCTTGGCTTCGCTCAGGGCGCGCTTGCGAGCATCCCTTTCCTCGGTCGAAAGATTGCGCAGATCCTCGCTGACTGGCTCCTCCGCTTCCGGGGCTGGGGCGGCTTCGGCCTCGGCGGCGTCTCCAGACGTGATGGTGCGCTTCTTCTTTTTCTCGACAAGGACCGATTTTGACCGTCCATGAGAGAAATTTTGACGCACATGCCCCGCATCCACAGTCCGCTTCAGATTAAGCGTCATGGTGCGTGATCCGCGTATCGTCTTGTCGCCGGTCTCTTTTGTCTCGCTCATACGTTTTCCGTTTTTCGGCGGCTCAAGCAGCCGCATTGACTGCAATACCGGCCCGAAATTTCTCCAGACGCGCCACTGCCGATAAGAATTTATCGCTCGGCACGCCCTGCTTCAGTGCAGCATGTATCACATTTGGCCGTCCCAATGCCAAACTCAATTGCTCAGCGTTAAGACCGCACACACTCAAGCCGGATGCATCCGGCCCGTTTTCCATTGCCTTGAACAGGCGGTCCAGCTTTCGGCATCCATCTGGAGACGCGTCGCTGGCATGTAAAATATACGCCGCTTTACCGCTTTTCAGGGTCTTCGACACCTTGTCAAAGCCGCACACCACCAATCCCGCCTTGTTGGCCAGGGAGAGGCGCTGCATGCAATCGCGCTCCAGCAGGGTATCAACTTGGACTGGCAAATTCTCCGCGACTTTTACGCTGCGGCGAAACCCTCTGTCAAAGGCCTGTGAAGTGATCGCTTTTTCAACGATTTCCCGGGTGCAGGTTATCCAGACGCCGCGTCCGGGCAGCTTGGCTTTTAGATCAGGGACAGCAGCACCGTCGGGGTCGAGCGCAAAGCGCAGCAGCTTGGCCGACGCAAGGCGTGAGCGCGTGACAGCGCACTGCCGCTCGCTCTCGTGTTTCCCACCCTGCATATTTCTCACCATTCCGGTCAGTTCCTGGTCTGTGTTGTGGCTGCGGCACGCTCACGCGTCCGCGCTCTTGACAGCTTCTTCTCCCGCCGGCGTGGCGTCTGTAGCTTCAGGTGGTTCGGCCTCATCTCCTTCGGCCTCATCTCCATCGGTGTCACCCTTCAAATCCTCTTCGGTGATCCAGCCCGCCTTGACGCGCGCCACCATGATCATGGCTTCGGCATCAGGCCGGGAAACATTGAAATCATCGAAGTATCCAGGCTGGCGAACCGATTCGCCATCGACCTTTTCGTGCCAGCCCACAAGGTCGTCCGATGCACAGCCGGCAAAGTCTTCCATCGTCTTGATTTCTTTCTCGCCCAGCGCCACCAGCATCTCAAGAGTCATGCCGTCAAGCTCCTGCAACTGATCTTCCACGCCCAGCTTCTTGCGCTTGTCATTGAGTTCCTGCTCGCGGCGTTCAAGATATTCGCGGGCGCGGGTCTGGATTTCCTGCGCTGTTTCCTCATCAAAACCTTCAATATTAGCAATTTCGGAAATCTCGACGAAAGCGGCCTCCTCTACGGAGGTGAAGCCTTCAGAGGCCAGAAGCTGGGCGATCACCTCATCCACGTCGAGCGTTTCCATGAACATTTTGGAGCGCTCGGCGAACTCGGCCTGGCGCCGCTCGGACTCTTCCGCTTCGGTCAGAATATCGATGTCCCAGCCAGTCAGTTGCGAAGCAAGGCGTACATTTTGCCCGCGTCTGCCGATGGCCAGAGACAGTTGAGTATCAGGCACCACGACCTCGATGCGCTCGGCTTCTTCATCGAGAACCACCTTCACAACCTCTGCAGGCGCAAGGCCGTTGACGATGAATGTGGCGGCATCAGGCGACCACTGGATGATATCGATTTTCTCACCCTGAAGCTCGTTCACAACAGCCTGCACGCGGCTGCCACGCATACCAACACACGCACCCACCGGATCAATGGCGCTATCATTGGAAAGAACGGCAATCTTGGCGCGACTACCCGGATCGCGTGCCACCGACTTGATCTCGACAATACTGTCGTAAATCTCCGGCACCTCCTGGGAGAACAGCTTGGCCATGAATTCCGAGCGCGTGCGGGAGAGGAAAATCTGCGGACCGCGCTGCTCACGGCGAACATCGTAGATGAAGGCGCGGATGCGGTCGCCATAGCGGAAGTTCTCGCGCGGCAGAGCTTCGTCGCGGCGCACGATGGCCTCACCGCGTCCTAGGTCGACGATAATATTGCCGTATTCAACGCGCTTGACGATGCCATTCACAACCTCGCCGATGCGATCTTTATATTCTTCGAACTGACGTTCACGCTCAGCCTCGCGGACCTTCTGGACGATCACCTGCTTGGCGTTTTGCGCGGCGACTCGGCCAAAATCGAGCGGCGGCAGATCTTCAGCAATATAATCGCCCAGATCGGCTGCCTTGTTGCGCTTCTTCGCCTCTTTGAGCGAAATCTGAGTTGCTTCCATGGTTACGGTGTCGACAATTTCCAGCAGCCGGGTGAGTTGAATCTCTCCCGTTTCGTTGTCAATCTCGGCGCGAATTTCGTTCTCGGAGCCATACCGGGACTTCGCTGCCTTCTGGATTGCGTCTTCCATGGCCGCAATAACAATCGTGCGATCGATCGATTTCTCACGCGCAACCGATTCTGCGATTTGCAGCAATTCCAGCCTGTTTGCGCTGACACCTGCCTGAGTCATCTAAAGCCTCCAGATACTCTTCGTCATCTGCACCATCCCCATCGGGTCTTTGGCGCGTTGATTTCCTATTTACCCGGCTTCTTCGCGAGTGCCGTCTTCATGGCCGCGTCATTCACCGACAATCTTGCATCTTCAATCAGATCAACGCCCAGTCCAATCGTCTGGGGCTCGTCATACCCGTCCAATTCGACTTTCAGGCGCACTTCACCGTTTTCAAACCCTTCGATCTCGCCCTTGAACCTGCGGCGCCCGTCAACCAGTTCATTCAACTCAACCTTGGCTTGATGCCCGGCCCAGTTCTCAAAATCTCTCGGGCGCACCAGCGGCCGGTTAATTCCCGGCGAGGACACCTCAAGATTGTACCCGCCCGGCATCGGATCATGCGCGTCGAACACGGGCGACAATCTTTTACTGACGCTCGTGCAATCGGCAATGGTGACCTGGCCATCGGGGCGCTCGATCATGATCTGGACTGTTGTGCTTCCCTCACCGGAGAGGCGCACCCGCACCAGATCAAATCCAAGCTCCTGCAAAACCGGGTTGGCCAGTTCGGCAATGCCTGCAGCCTGGCCGCTTTCGCGAATAAAACGCTCATCCATATTTTGCGTCGATTACACCCATGCGCTGTCGGTTTTACTAAAAGTGAGCCGCCAGCCATGTGCCACATAAACAAAAAGAGCGGACCGGCGGGCCCACTCCTGATCAAATCAAAATCCTGAGTTGCCCCTAATATACGCGGTTTTTCGTAAGGTTCAAGCGGTCTCGTGACCTATTTAGCAAGGCTGTGTGTGAAGGTTAAACGCGCCTGAAGACCAGGAAATGGCCTTTACGCCCTTCTCTCAGCGCCTTTTGCTCATAGCGTGTGGGCGGCCAGCCAGCAGGGCGCTCTCGCCAGTCAGAAGGGCACTCCGCCGGCCACTCGAACGCATCACCGGCAAAGACTGCTTCAAGGCTGGCGCGTACATAGTCGCCAATGTCGCTGGCGATCCGCAACTCCGCCCCCGGCTGCATAACCCGCGCCAGGGCTTCAAGCGTTCGCACAGAAATGAGACGGCGCTTATGATGGCGCGTCTTGGGCCATGGGTCAGGAAACAGAACGAACACACGCGCAACGCTGCTTTTACCTAGCCAATCCAGAACTTCTCGCGCATCGCCGTCCCATATGCGGACATTGCCGAGTTTGCGTGTTTCGATCTCGGAGAGCAGCTTGGCCACACCATTCAGGAAGGGTTCACACCCGATAATGCCGACCTGTGGATTGGCCTCCGCCTGCCAGGCCAGGTGCTCGCCACCGCCAAATCCAATCTCCAGCCAGACCTCTGAAGCGGCCGGGAAAATCTCTGTGAGGGGCTCTGGAGCAGGGGAGCTTAGATCAAGCCGAAGCCCGGGCAACAGATCATCCACAAGGCGCTGTTTGCGCGGGCTGAGCGCATGGCCCTTGCGCCGGCCATAGGTTCGTATGGTTACATTTTCGCCGGGCAAGATCCTGTCAGCCCTGTCATCGGTCAAATGAACCCGCGCGATAGCTGTGCTTCGTCTATGTCGCTGCCGCCTTGAGGGGCTCTACCAGGTCAAGTTTCTCCCAGGAAAAGCCGCCATCATTGTCCGGTTGCCGTCCGAAATGCCCATAGGCCGCGGTACGTTCGTAAATCGGCCGGCTCAACTGGAGATGCTCACGGATGCCACGCGGGCTCAAATCCATTACCTCTGATAATATTCCTTCCAGCTTCTGGTCGTCGAATTTGCCGGTGCCGTATGTATCAATATAAATCGACAACGGTTTCGCCACGCCGATGGCATAGGCAACCTGAAGCGAACATCTGTCCGCCAATCCTGCGGCCACGATATTCTTGGCCGCGTAGCGCGTCGCATATGCGGCTGAACGGTCCACCTTGCTCGGGTCCTTGCCAGAGAACGCACCACCGCCATGGGGTGCAGCGCCGCCATATGTGTCGACGATTATTTTCCGGCCTGTAAGACCCGCATCCCCATCCGGCCCGCCAATCACAAAGCGTCCCGTCGGATTGACGTAAAATTCTTCTTCCGGACACATCCAGCCCTCGGGCAAGACCTGTTCTACAAATCCACGCACGGTCTCACGAACCTTCTCGGGTTCAGCGTCTTCGCTATGCTGCGTCGAGACCACAACCGAGGTTGCCCCTACAGGCTTGCCATCTTCATATTTAAGAGTGATCTGGCTTTTTGAGTCCGGACCCAACTCTGGCGTGGTTCCGGCGTGACGGGCCTTGGCCATCTCGTGCAGAATACGGTGAGAATAAAGTATGGGTGCGGGCATGAGCGGTTCGGTTTCATTGCAGGCATAGCCAAACATGATGCCCTGGTCTCCCGCACCCTCGTCCTTTTCCTTCTCCTCGGCGGCATCCACCCCCTGGGCGATATCGACCGACTGGCCATGCACGTGGATCTGAACTTCCGCCTTCTCCCAATGGAAGCCATCCTGCTCGTAGCCAATTTCGCGGACGCAGCGGCGCGCGGCATCTTCCATTGCTTGCTCATCAACCTCAGCGGGACCACGTGTTTCACCGGCAAGCACGATAAGATTTGTCGTGGTCAGTGTTTCGCATGCAACTCGCGAAAGCGGATCAGCCTTGAGATAGAGATCAACTATGGAATCGGAAATGCGGTCGCATATTTTGTCCGGATGTCCCTCGGACACTGATTCACTGGTGAACAAAAAACTTTTTCGGGTCACAGGCCCCCCAACACTCAAATTGTTTTCTGGAAGTTTGGCTTTCTGGCAACCTTTGGAGGCCGCGTCAAGCAAGAGTGAGAGCTAGTCCTTGGTGCTTATGCGCCCAAGCGAGCGAACCAGATCGATGACCGATCTGCGCACATTGGAATCTCCAACCTTGATAAAGGCCCGGTTAAGTTCCAGTCCGTCACGCGTGTTCAGAAATTCATAGAGGAACACATCGGTGTCCGGCTCTGCCATCCCCGGATTGCCGGCTGGGCCCACAGACTGCATTCCTTCAAAGAAGAACTGAACTGGGACGTCAAGCACTTGCGAAAGTTTAAACAGGCGGCTGGCGCCGATCCTGTTTACACCCTTCTCATATTTCTGGATTTGCTGGAAAGTTAAACCCATGCTGTCGCCAAGCTTTTCCTGGCTCAAACCAACAAGCATACGGCGCAATCTTACACGACTGCCGACATGTATATCGACCGGATTTGGACTTTTCTTATTGCTACTTGGCGATTTATTGATATCGGGAATGACTTCGCCCTTTTCCATCGACAACATCCAATCGGATTTCTGAGTTTGAAGATGAATTCCTTAAATGGTTCTATGTACAGGTAGCTACTTCGTCAAGCATCATAATTTCGAGCACGCAGGGCTATAACACTAACTTATACCTATAACCCTTAAAAAAAACGCATATGAAAGGATAGAAGCAACAAAAAACGTTCAGTACATAAAATATTTTTTCAATAAAAGCCATGCTGAAAACGACATCAAAATCAATATTCCAAATACAACCTCTCCCCACTTCACAAATATGGTGCCTTCCGAGGCAGTCGGGAGCCCGCTGTCAAGAACAAATTCTACATTACGCGGCAACTGCGAAGCAATTCGACCATAAGAATCGACCACAGCGGTGAAACCATTATTTGCCACACGCACCAAAGGCAGACCTTCCTCAACCGCACGCAAACGTGCGTGATGGAAATGCTGTTCCGGACCGGCACTGTCTCCAAACCAGGCATCATTTGTCACGTTCAACATCCATCCTGGCGCGGAGTCCTTCTCTCTGATGGCGCCGGGAAAGATGATTTCGTAGCAAATGAGCGCAATAAATGGCGGAATATTGGGCGCTACGGTCAGTCGAGTACCATTGCCCGCTGAAAAACCGCCACGCAGGCGGACCAGCTGTTCGAGGCCGATGGATTCCAGTGACTCCTGGTAAGGCAGATATTCTCCGAACGGCACCAGGTGCACTTTGTCGTAATAACTCAGAAGCTGCGACATATCGTCCATCACGAACAGGGAATTGAAAATTTCCAGCTTCTCACGCTTGCCTTCAGCCGTTGCACCTTCCCGTTTTGCGCGCGCCGCACCGGTTATGAAAACCGAGCCCGGTGGCATCATGAGGGAAATGGCCTTCAGTGCTTCGGGTGTCTCTTCCAGCAGAAAGGGAATCGCTGATTCGGGCCATATCAGGTGGGTCACCCCGTCAACTTTTCCGTTTGCAGCGCCATTGCGGCTGACTTTGAGTAGTTTCTGAAAGATCGCAGCGCGATTTTCAGGCTTCCACTTTTCCTGTTGTGGAATGCTCGGCTGCACCAGCCGGAGATTAACGCCATCGACATACTGGGTGTCATTCGAGTGCAGCCGCCAATGCCCCCACAATGTACCCGCCACCAGAATCAGGGCCATCAGGACCGGGGTGCCAAAGCGCTGCAAGCTCGAACAGCAACGCATCCCGGACACGGCCCAGACAGCTGCTGGCGATGAAAATATCATAACTGCTATGAACGTCAGGCCGTTCACTCCGAACAGGGACGCCCATTGCATCATGGCGTCAGAGCCGGTGAGTGCATAACCCGGCACATTCCAGGGAAATCCTGTGAGGACGTGCCCGCGCAGCCACTCGGTCAGGCTCAGTGTTATCGCCAATCCGATGAGACGCGCCGGACCTGGCATCCATAGAAAACCCGCAAGTGCCGAGGCGGCAGCGAAAAAGAGTGCCAGCCCCGCAGGCATCAAGGTCACGGCGATGGGCAACAACCACGCGAAAATGTCGGCCTCGACCAGAAAGGCGTACCCGATCCAGTAGAGCCCGGCGAGAAAATATCCAAAACCAAAGGCCCATCCGGTCTGTGCCGCCGCAACGAGTTCAACTTTTGAAACTTGCCAGCTCACGCGCGGAGTCGAAAAACACCCGTCCAGCAACCAGACCAGCATGGGGAAGGACGCCAGCATCACCGGCCACAGATGGTATGGAGCCAAGGCCAGAACTGATACAGCACCCGCTAAAAATGCAACGCTCATCCGGCGCCAGCCCGTCAGAGTGCTCAAGGTAAGGGCAAAGCGCTGCATGAATTTCAGGGTCCGAAGTCAGGTCTGGCCAGTGGCGCTGTTGCGATGAATTTTCAGCTTCTTGATGCGCCGGGCATCCGCATCCAGCACTTCGAACTCAAGACCGCTGGCATGGCGCACCAATTCACCACGCACCGGCACTCGTCCGGCCAGCTTGAACACCAGCCCGCCGAGCGTATCGACTTCTTCCTCGCGCTCTGCCGAGAGAAGCGAAAACCCGAGACGCTCTTCCATTTCCACGATTGGTGCACGCGCATCCGCGGTCAATCCGGTTTCCGCATCGTCGACAATAAGAGGTGCGTCGCTCCGGTCGTGCTCATCCTCGATCTCGCCGACGATCTCCTCGACAAGATCTTCAATGGAAACCAGCCCGTCGGTGCCGCCATATTCATCTACCACCAGGGCGAGATGAATGCGTGTAGATTGCATCCTGAGCAGCAGGTCGAGGCCCGACATGGACGGCGGTACATAAAGGGCTTCACGGCGAATTTCAGCATCCACTATCGGCAAGGCAAGGTCGACTTCAGAAAGCTGGAGCGTTTTGAGCTGGCCAGGGGTTGGACCATCTCCGGCGGGCGCTTTCAATGGCACGGCCGGCTTCGGTGAACGGCTGGTAATCCACGACATCAGGTCCTTGATGTGCACCATTCCGCGCGGATCATCGAGCGTGCCCTGGTAGACCGGGATCCGTGAATGGCCTGCCTCCTGGAACACCTGGAGAAGCTCACCCAGGGTCGCTGTATTTTCGATGGCGATAATGCCGGCACGGGGCACCATGACGTCTTCCACCCGCAACTCTCCAAATCGCAGCAGATTGCCGAGCATGAGACGTTCGGGTGGTGAAAAACTCCGGGCGGTGCTTTCCTCGTTTTCAAGTGCCTCTTCGATGATTTCGCGTACATCTTCACGATCCTCACCAATGCCGATGAGCGCCAGCAGCCTGGCGAACCAGCCCGGACTCGATCCTTCCGGTTCCACGTCATCGATTGCCCTTTCATCCGGGCGTGTCGAGTCATTCAGAATAGGCGTTTCGCTCACTGTTCTTCACCGGTTGTCATCGCTTCCAATGCATAAGGGTCTGGCAAGTCAATAGCCTCCAGCACCCGCACCTCCAGCGCTTCCATTTTGCGCGCTTGCTTATCAGTCTCGTGAGTATAGCCCAGCAAATGCAGCACACCGTGCACCACAAGATGGGCAGCATGTTGACTGACAGGAATATCGCGTTCCGCAGCCTCGCGCTTTACAGTTTCAAACGCCATCGCCACATCGCCAAGCGATCTGGGGGCTATGCCGAATTGAGGCGCATCAAGGGGAAACGAGAGAACATTTGTGGCTTCATCCTTGCTGCGCCAGTTCTTGTTGAGCGCCCGAATTTCTTCATCTGTCGCAAGCAGCAGGGAAAGCTCGGCCATAGGTGCTGCGCTGGCGCCTGTGCTGTAGGCGGCAATGGCGGCACGTATAAGCAGATTGTCCTCCACCTCATTCCCCCATTCAGGTGAATGATGAATGACATCTACCGTTAGCTGCGGAGTAGGTTCACAAGTGGAACCAGGCGTTGCTCGTGGACCGGTTTTCAAAGCGCCCATTGGCTTGTCAGTCTTCCCCCTCATAGGCGGCAACGATTTTCGACACGAGCTCGCGGCGCACAATATCGGCGCGCGAGAAAGAGATATGTGAAATCTCGGGGATATTGCCCAGTATTTCAATGGCACCCGCGAGACCCGAGTTCTGACCCGCTGGCAGGTCGATCTGTGTCGGATCGCCGGTTACGACCATTTTTGAACCCTCGCCGATGCGAGTCAGAAACATTTTCATCTGGATTTGCGTGCAGTTCTGGGCTTCGTCCAGGATAATCGCGGCGTTGGAGAGGGTGCGGCCGCGCATAAACGCCAGGGGTGCAATTTCAATCACACCTGTTTCCAGATCCCGGTCGACCTTTTCGGGTACAAGCACGTCATAGAGCGCATCGTATAGCGGTCGTAAATAGGGATCGACCTTCTCGCGCATGTCGCCAGGCAGAAATCCCAGCCGTTCGCCAGCCTCGATGGCGGGGCGTGACAGGATCAACCGTTCGACCTCGCCACGCTCAAGCATGGCAGCGGCAAACGCGACCGCGAGGTAGGTCTTGCCGGTCCCTGCGGGGCCGGTTGCAAACACCAGGTCCTGTTTGGTCATGGACTTGATATAGGTGCTCTGCGACGGGGAACGCGCGGTGATGGTGCGCTTGCGTGTACGGATTTGCTCCATCTTGACGAGATCTTTTCCCGAAGCCATGCCGGTATCGGCAGGGTGAGCGCGGGCATGGCGGATGGCGCCGTCAAAGTCTCCGGTGGAGATGTCCTCGCCTTCTGCCAGCCGGTCGTAGAGACTTTCGAGAACCTCCCTGGCAATTGCGCAGGAGCTATCGGAGCCGCGCAGCGTCACCACATTGCCATGGGCAACGACTTCGATGTCCAGGCGGGTTTCAAGCATCGCCAGGTTGGCGTCATATTCGCCAAATAGCTCGGCCGCCAGCCTGTTGTCCTCGAAAGGAACAATCAGGGCGTCCTGCGATGTCATAGTGCCTTGGGTGGTCAAGATATTTTATCTGTGCCCGTTTGCGTTATGCGTGCCGAACCCGCATCAACATTACTCACTCGGCGGCAATTACATCCGAGATTGAGGTGTTCACGATATCAGCTTCAAGACTATTGGGTCCCGCGCTGATAATTTCAACCTCGATCATTCGTCCTATCAGGCTTTTGTCGCCATCTGCATGCACCGCCTGAAGGTATGGTGAACGCCCAACAAGCTGGCCTTCCCGGCGTCCGGGACGCTCCATCAGCACGCGGATACTCTTACCAACACAAGAAAGGTTGAAGGCCTCCTGCTGCTTTTTAAGCACAGCCTGAAGCTCCTGCAGCCGGGTGGATTTCACTTCTTCAGGCAGTTGATCGTCCATCGCGGCAGCCGGCGTGCCGGGGCGTGCTGAAAATTTGAAGGAATAGGACTGTGCAAACTCAACATGCTGGACAACTTCCAGAGTGCGTGCGAACTCCTCGTCAGTCTCCCCCGGGAAACCCACGATAATATCGGTTGAAAGCGCGATATCGGGACGGGCGGCGCGTATACGCTGCACCAGCTCCAGATATTCATCGCGGGTGTGCTTGCGGTTCATGGCCGCAAGAATGCGATCTGAACCCGCCTGGAAGGGCAGGTGCAGATAAGGCATGAGTTTTTCTTCTTCCCCATGCAAGGTGATGAGGTCCTCACTCATGTCGCGCGGATGGCTGGTGGTGTAGCGCAACCTCTGAAGTTCGGGAATTTTCGCCAGGACGCGCAACAGCTGCGCCAGGGACCGTGTTTCACCGCACCCGCCATCACCGTGATAGGCATTCACATTCTGGCCTAGCAGCGTGATTTCGCTCACGCCCGACTGCACCAGCCGCTCGGCTTCCTCGACGATCTCGCGCACGGGACGCGAATATTCGACACCGCGTGTATAGGGCACCACGCAGAAGGTACAGAATTTATCGCATCCCTCCTGAACAGTCAGGAAGGCGCTGGGCGCATGGGAGACTTTCGACCGGGCGGGTAAATGCTTGAACTTGTCGTCTTCCGGGAAATCGATATCGATAATTCCACCTTGCTCACTCCCGGTACGCGACATCAGATCGCCCAGACGGTGATAGCTTTGCGGTCCTACCACCAGGTCAACCACTGGCGCCCTGAGAAGAATTTCACGCCCCTCAGCCTGCGCCACGCATCCGGCAACGGCAATGGTCGTGCTCTGGCCCTGGCTTTGGCGAGCCTTCTTGATTTGTTTCAGGCGGCCAAGTTCGGAGTAAACCTTCTCAGCCGCCTTTTCACGGATATGGCAGGTGTTCAGAATTACAAGATCAGCGCTTTCTGGCGTATCGGTCGAGACATAGCCCGCTTCTGTCAGGGCTTCGCCCATGCGCTCGCTGTCATAGACATTCATCTGACAACCGAACGTCTTGATAAAATGTTTGCCCTTGGCTCTGGTCATCGCTCTTTACACCCGGCGGGTCCTGTGCACCCGCGAATAGTCTTGGCGCGCTTTTATCCTTGATTGTTGCGCGCGTCCATCATGGCGAGGCTTTAGCCTTTCTCAGTTCAGGCCTCCATATCAGCCCGTCTGCGCGGCGCGAGAATATGAGCCACAGCCTCGCGAACCTCTTTTTGCGTAAAAGCAGCGAGTTTTTTGCGATCCTTGAATTTATCCAGCATGACTGGTTCGCCAATATGCACGTGCACATCCAGCGGTCCGCGCTTTAACAACTCCCAGGCATGCCTGGCGATCGTCATGTCACCGTACCAAGCGACGATGGGCCGTCCGCGGCGGCATAGCGGCAAACCCTGCTGATGGGTGTAGCCGATTGCCATTGTCTGCACATAGATACTCTTTGCCAGACCGTCTGCGTCAGCTCCATGCGGTTTGGCAACGCCGAACAACGAAGTCTTGAAGGGAAGCACCTGGTTGCCATCGGAGCTGGTTCCTTCGGCGAATATTACCATATGGTCGCCTTGTCTCAGGCGTCCCATGATCTTGGTAGCCGATTTTCCCGTCTCGCGCGGCAGTTCACGATTAACAAATACCGTGCCCTGCAGTTTCGCCAGCCAACTGATGAATGGCCATGTACCAACCTCGGATTTGGCCACGAAGGATACCGGTGCAACGGCGCTCAACACCGGAATATCGAGCCAGGAAATATGGTTGGCAATAAGCAGAACAGGCCGGTCTTCGGCCAGTTGCCCGCGCTGGTGGATCGTGACGTCAAGCAGCCGGCACAAGTTTCGGTGATACCAATGAGGGAATGAACGCGCCCAATTGGCATGTACGAACCGCAGCAAAAGCTGCACCGGCATCAGCGCTATGGTGAATATCGCGAAGGCAAGAAGGATCAGTACCGCGCGCAGCTTTCGCACCTACTCGTCTTCCTC
Organism: Hyphomicrobiales bacterium; assembly: GCA_021775555.1. Taxonomy (GTDB): domain Bacteria; phylum Pseudomonadota; class Alphaproteobacteria; order Rhizobiales; family Methyloligellaceae; genus UBA2767. The sequence continues at coordinate 16,115 of JAJFHP010000064.1, forward strand.
CTTGAGCGGCACGCCGTATAGCTCAAGGCGGTGATCGATAAGTTTGTAGCCAAGTTCGCGTGCGATCGCTTCCTGCAACCGTTCAACCTCTTCGTTTTGAAATTCGATGACCCGGCCTGTGCGCATATCGATCAGGTGGTCATGATGCTCATTGGCCACCTGCTCATAGCGGGCGCGCCCGTCGCCGAATTCATGACGCTCAAGAATGCCCGCCTCTTCAAACAGCCGCACCGTCCTGTAGACCGTGGAGAGGGAAATATTCTTGTCCTGCGATGCCGCGCGACGATGCACCTCTTCCACGTCAGGGTGATCATTTGCCTGCGACAGTATCCGGGCGATGATCCGGCGCTGGCCGGTCATGCGCATACCTTTTTCGCGGCACAGGCGCTCAAGTCGGCTTTGTGGAATATCGGGCTTGTGCATCCGTTACCGCCTGTTGCCTGATCTTCAAGAAATTATAGGCGCAAGGCCCGCTGTGCGTCCACCGGTGACCCGCTCAAGCCTGGCGGGGCAGGGCTTTGCCGGTTTGGGGCTTGGCGTCGGGCGGGCGCAAATACAGCGGGTGTAGTGGTCCTTCAACGGGTTGGCGGGTGAGGGCCATACAGGCGAGTTTTGCGGCATCTGGTTGCAATTCCTGCAGATCGGTTTCGAACTCCCGACCCTTTTTCAATGCCGCCTCGGCGACGAGACCAGCGCCACCCCCGGCCAGTAACACACAGCCCTTTTCCGACAGGGCTTCAACAGCCCGTTCCGGTGTGAGCGCTACGGGATCCAGGAAGATCGTCCCTGCGCTATCGAACAGCGCCAGGTAAACTTCCCCCCTGCGGGCATCCACAGCTATTCCCAACGTATCTGGCGCTGACTCGATCTGATCGAGAGCCATTTGCGCCATCACCTCAAGGGATGTGCCAGAAATGATCGGAAGGTCCATGGCCAGAGCGAGCCCGCGGGCTGTTGCGACGCCCACCCGCACGCCGGTAAAGGTACCGGGACCGCTTGTGACCGCGATGGCATCCAGCGCATCATAGCTGAGACCTGCCTCGTCCAATACGTGCGTCATCATAGGCACGATGGCCTCGGCATGCTCGCGGGTGCGCAGTTCATAGACGCCGAAAACTTCAGGCGCCCCCCCGGCCTCCCCGGTGGCAACAGCCGCGGAGCAGGCGCCAAGCGTTGTATCAAGGGCCAGAATGTTCACGTGGGGGTGAGTGCCCTTTCTGTGGCGGTTTAAAGAATTTCTGCCATCTCGCCGAAGTCGAACCGGGGCGAGCGTCCGAACAGGCCCGACGGATCTCCGCGCCCAAGATTGCACAAAAAGTTTGATTTTACATGACCCTCGGGGAAGAACTCACCGTCCACCCCGTCATTGTCAAATCCAGACATAGCCCCAACATCAAGACCGAGCGCACGCGCCGCGATCATGAAATAGGCCCCCTGCAACGTACCGTTGCGGATGGCTGTTTCCTCTATGAGCGCTTCTTTCCCGGCAAACCAGCTCCTCGCGTCCTCATGGGGAAACAGCTGCGGCAGGTGGTCGTAAAACTTCATGTCGTGGGCAATGATGGCGCAGACGGGAGCGGTCATGGCCTTTTTGACATTTCCGGCGGATAGATGCGGCTTCAGCCGGTTCTTCGCCTCATCCGATTTCACAAAGACAAAACGGGCCGGGCAGCAATTGGCGCTCGTCGGACCCATTTTGGTGATGTCCACCAGTTCTTTCAGAACGGTGTCGGGTACATCCTCATCTGTCCAGGCATTGTGGCTGCGCGCGTCCAGAAACAACTGGTCAAGCACGCTCTTGGATATGCGGTCGGTCATGGCCGCAACACATAAGGTTGGAAGAATGTGATTTGCAAGCCTTTACACGGCAGACGCGACGGGCGCGTTACATCGGGCGGACGCCCTGGACCTCGGGAATGAAATGCTTGAGGAGATTCTCAATGCCATGTTGCAATGTCGCGGTCGAGCTTGGACACCCGGCGCACGCGCCGCGCATGGTCAGATAGACAATGCCCTCGCGATAACCCTGGAATGTTATGTCGCCACCATCCTGGGCAACGGCCGGACGCACGCGTGTGTCGAGCAACTCCTTGATGGTCTCGACGGTCGCCTCGTCCTCAGTCTCGAAAAATTCTTCCGAGATATTGGTTTCTACGGCCGCCTGCTCGTCCTTCACAATCGGTGTGCCCGACATGAAATGTTCCATAATGGCGCCGAGAATGGCGGGCTTGAGATGCTGCCACTCGCCTTCATCCTTGGTGACAGAAATGAAATCCGAGCCGAAGAACACGGCCGTGATCCCGTCAATGCCAAACAACTTGGTGGCAAGGGGTGACTGCTCTGCCATCTCCGCATCGCGATAGTCACGGGTTCCGCTTCCCAGCACTTCTTTGCCGGGGAGGAATTTCAAGGTTGCCGGATTTGGCGTCGCCTCGGTTTGAATAAACATGGCTGTGGCTGCCCTTTATGCCGAACCGCCTGGACGGTTCAAATTAGAACTATTCTATATTCAAGAGTATATGCTCACGGCGAAATTGCAAGACTGCGCATCGTGAAACGGGAAAATATCACCTATGCGAGCGCCTGAATCTCCTCATCGGTTAGTGTACCCGGCACGATGGTGATGGGGACTGGGAATTCTGTTGCATATTTGCCCGCCGCCAGGGCGGATATAAGCGGTCCCGGCCCGGAAGGGTCTTTCGATGCTCCAAGGACGAGGATCGCGATGTCCGTATCTTCGTTGATCAGGTCGATAATTTCTTCCGCCTTGTTGCCCTCGCGGATGATCTCTTCAGGCTCCATTTTATCAAAACCCAGCGCCTTGAGCCTGCGCCCGAACAGACGGAATACAGCCTTGGCCTTGTTGACGCCTTCCTCGCGGGCGACCTCCTCAACACCGAGCCAGTGCTGGAATCCTCCCGGCTCCACCACATAGAGCAAGGCCAGTCCACCACCGGTATGCACCGTGCGGCCAGCAGCGTAGGCAAGCGCACGCTCGCATTCCGGAGTTTCATCCACGACAACGAGGAATTTCCGACTGTGCCCCTTTTCGAAGCTTTGTCTTTTTATTCTGTCAGGCATATCTGGTCAGCCATTGGTTAATCGGTGTGTCTGCGCGAATCGTCATATTGCATGTCAGCATCCCCTCTCAGCAATATTTTCTCAACCAACAGTTATCCCGGCATGAGGGAAATAGTATGTCATTCGGGTAAAAGTCGCGGATCCGGGCAGGACTGGATGTTCCTCGCACAGGATCATGGCATCGTCACGGCCCGGCCTGCGAATGCTAGTCGGTCAGCAGGCCAATCACCTGCCTGGTCTGGCGCAGGATGGGTTCGGCGATGGCGCGCGCGCGGGCCGCGCCATCGGATAAAATGGCGTCAATATGTGCCGGATCGTCCATCAGCTTTTTTGTCTCGTTTGATATGGGGGCAAGTTTTTCAACTGCTACGCCGGTCAGCGCTTCCTTGAACCCGGAGAACTGTCCACCGCCAAACTCTTTCAGAGTCTCTGCTTTGGTCACGCCGGCAAGCGCGGCATAGATGCCAACCAGGTTTTCCGCTTCCGGGCGATCCTTCAACCCGGCTTCCTCTGATGGTAGCGGTTCTGGGTCAGTGCGCGCCTTGCGGAATTTTTTCGCGATTGAGTCGGCATCGTCCATCATGTTGATCCGCGTCATGTCAGACGGGTCGGATTTGCTCATTTTCGATGTGCCGTCCCGCAGGCTCATGACCCGTGTCGCGGGGCCGGTGATAAGCGGCTCGGGCAGAGGAAAGAAGGTTTCGTCAAATCCGTGCTCAGCAATTGAGTCTGCAAAATCGGTATTGAATTTCTGCGCGATATCTCGAGATAGTTCGAGATGCTGCTTCTGGTCCTCACCCACGGGCACATGGGTTGCCCGGTATAGCAGGATGTCGGCGGCCATCAGGTTGGGATAGGTGAATAACCCGACAGACGCATTTTCGCGGTGTTTGCCAGCCTTTTCCTTGAACTGAGTCATACGGTTGAGCCAGCCCATGCGAGCAACGCAACTCAACACCCATGCCAGCTCCGCATGACCCGAAACCCGGCTCTGGTTGAAGACGATGTGTGCTTCAGGATCGATGCCTGACGCGATGAAAGCCGCCGTCACCTCGCGGATATTGTGTTCAAGTTCTTTCGGATCCTGCCACACAGTGATGGCGTGCAAATCAACCACACAATAGAGGCACTCATGGCTCTCCTGCAGGGCCACGAATTTGGTGATGGCGCCAAGATAGTTTCCCAGATGCAGATTGCCTGTCGGCTGCACACCGGAAAAGACACGGGATTTGGGGGCCGTCATTGTCTGCCTCGTCACCATAACCTAAAGCCGAACGCCTTATGACGCGGCGCAAGGATGCACGCAAGGGCTGCGCTCTCAGTCCCGTTTCAGCAGCTTCATCATTTCCTGCAGGCGCAGCGCCCGAGATATATGTGCCATGACCCCGTATACGGCGATGCCTGACACGACGAGACACGCAAGTGCTGCCAACTGTGTCATCAAGCCGTTAGAGGGTGCGAACCAGTCTGACATCAACACCATTATGCCCCACAAAGCCGCTCCCATCACGGCGCAGGAGATGCACAACGGAATAATCCGGCGCTTGAACTCAGCGTCAAATTCAAAATGCCCGCGCCTGGTGAGCGTCATCGCCAACAGCCCTGCATTTACCCACCCGGCCAGGCTCGTCGCGATGGCGATGCCCACATGTCCGATGATCCAGAACAGCGCAAGGCTGAAAACAATGTTCACCACCACCGATACACCTGCATAATACATCGGTGTCCGGGTGTCCTCGCGGGCGAAAAAACCCGGTGAAAACACTTTCACCATGACAAAGGCCGGCAAACCGGCGGCGAAGGCGGCGAGCGCCATGGAGGTCGCGATCGTGTCTGCTTGCGAGAATGCTCCGCGTTCAAACAGCACCTGTATGATCGGCAAAGGAACGATCATCAGCGCAACTGCGGCCGGCAATGTCAGTAAAAGTGCCAGTTCGAGCGAGCGGTTCTGACTCTGCATGGCTCCATCGCCGTCGCGGGCCCGGAGCTTGCGCGACAAGTCGGGCAGGAGCACCACGCCGATGGCGATGCCGACCAGCCCCAGCGGGAGCTGGTAGATACGATCAGCGTAATAGAGCCACGAGACGGCGCTGTCCTGCATCGAGGCGATGATAGTGCCGATGAGGATATTCACCTGGGTGATGCCTCCCGCAATAATGCCGGGAATGCCAAGCGCCAACAGCCGCTTCACCCCGTCTGTCATTCGTGGCCACTGGAGACGGAGTTTCATACCCGCGTTGCGCGACGAGAACAGCAGCACGAGCAACTGAACCGCACCACCCGCCGCCACGCCCCATGCCAGCGCAACGCCGGCTTCGGGCGTGTTCCCATAGCCCGCCCAGGCGACTGCCCCCATGACAGATATCAGAACGATATTCAGCATTACCGGGGCAAAGGCCGCAGCGGCAAAACGGTGCAGCGCGTTCAACATCCCTGAATACAGCGCTACAACAGAGACGAACAGCAGATAGGGAAATGTGATGCGTGTCAGAAGCACCGCCAGGTCAAATTTTTCGGGGCTGTCCGTAAATCCCGGTGCGATAACATACATCAGCCACGGCATGGCGATTTCGGCGATGGCCGTCAGGATCACCAGCGCGGTGACAAGTGCTGAGAGCGATTCATTGGCGAAATGGCGTGCGGCCACCGCGCCCTCGCCTTCAACCTTCTTGGCGAACAACGGGATAAATGCTGAGTTGAAAGCCCCCTCAGCAAACAGGCGGCGGAACAGGTTGGGAAACCGGAAGGCGACAAAAAATGTGTCCGCCACCAGGCCAGTCCCCAGCACCGCGGCAATCAGGATATCGCGCACGAAACCAAGCACACGGCTGAGCATCGTCATCCCGCCGACGGTGGCGAAGGAGCGGTAGAGTTTCATGAAGATTTGAAGTAGAGGACGCCCGGCTCCAGAGCAAGCCCGGATACTGCCATGAAATGAACTTCAATATCCCGGTTCAGGCGTCGACGCTCGTCTTGGCGGACAAGGCGGTGAGTAAACGGTGCCGGATTGCGGTCTGGCGCACCCGGTTGGTGACCTTGTTGTAGGACAGATCGGTCACATAAAATACATCCACAACCTTTTCACCGAAGGTTGCGATATGTGCCGAGGTGATATCGAGCTTGAGCTCGGCAATTTCGTGCGTCAGATCGAACAGCAGGCCGGGACGATCCAGACAGTTGATCTCGATGACGGTCAGATCGTCTGATAAGGAGTTGTCAATCAGCACCTGTGGCTCCACTGAAAATGCCTTCAGGGTTTCCTTCTGCTTCGGTCTGTTTTTGAGAATATCCGCGAGTGTGATCTTGTTTTCCAGCAATTCATGGATGGTTTGCGCGATACGCCCCGCACGGCGTTCTTCATCTTCCGACATATCGAATTCGCGCTGCAGACGTATGGTGTCCAGCGCATGACCATCGCGCGTGGAGGAGATTTGCGCACCCACAATATTGGCCCCGGCACTTGTACAGGCCCCCGCAATCATGGCGACGCGCAGGGACCGGTCACGGGCAAAAATGCTGAGTTCGGTGACGCCTTCAAAGGCATGGGCCATCACATCACAGGCGAAATCATCTTGCGTATTTTCGATCATGCGGGCATGGCGCTGCTGCTGATCGGTCGTGGTACGAAGCCAGTAGTCAGCCTTTTGTATCGCTGCAAAGCCCTCGAATTGCGCATCGCTGAATTCGGGCAATTGCACCCGCAGTGCAGTGATAGCCTGGTCCGCCCTCTCGGTCCGGCTTAACTCGTCATGGCCGCCAGTGAGCACGGGTCTCGTCTCGTAATAGAGCGTGCGCAACAATTGCCCTTTCCAGCCGTTCCAGACACCCGGTCCAACAGCGCGGATATCCGCCACGGTCAGGATCAGCAACAATTTCAGCCGCTCCGGGCTTTGAACGATTTCAGCAAAGTCCTGGATGGTCTTGGGGTCGTTCAGATCGCGGCTCTGGGCAAACAGGCTCATATCCAGATGGTGTTCAATCAACCAGGACACGGTTTCGGTTTCTGCTGCCGACAGCCCGAGGCGCGGGCACAATTTACGCGCCACCCGCGCTCCGGCAATCGAGTGGTCTTCCTCGCGCCCCTTGGCAACGTCATGCAGGAAAGTGGCGACATAAAGCGCCCTTCGGGTTTCCAGAGTGGGCAGAATTTCCGTCGCGACAGGATGATCGTCGGCGCAGCGACCATGCTCAATATCGGACAATATGCCCACAGATTGCAGCAAATGCTCGTCCACGGTGTAGTGATGATACATATTGAACTGCATCATCGAGACGACCTTGCCGAACGCCGGCACAAAACACCCCAGAACGCCGGCTTCATTCATACGCCGCAACGCGATTTCCGGATTGGACGGGCTGGTCAGAAGCTTCAGGAACAGCTCATTGGCCTCCTTGTTCCGGCGCAGTTTAGTGTCGATGAGTTTCAGCGATGCGCGCACTAGGCGAAAAGCGTCCGGGTGGAACAGGACATTGTATCTCTCGGCCAGCCAGAACAGGCGGATGAGGTTGACCGGATCCTGGATGAACACCTGGTCGTGGGCCACATTTATTCGGCCATTATCGATCTTGAAATCGGTTGATTTTCTCAGCTGTGCGCGCTTGCGCCAGGTCAGGGGGGTCAGCAAATCCCTCAATGCCGGGGCGATGGTCAGCTGCTTTACTTCAAGGGCCGAGCACACGATCCGGGTCAGATCACCCACATCCTTTGCAACCAGGAAATAGTGCTTCATGAAACGCTCGACCGCGCGCATGCCCTTCTGCTCGCGGTAGCCAAGCCGCTCGGCCATTGCGGTCTGGAGATCGAAGGAAAGACGCTCATCCGGGCGCGCTGTCAAGAAATGCAGATGGCAGCGCACAGTAAGAAGAAAATCTTCGGATCGCTGGAAGGCCTGGTATTCGGCCTGAGAAAAAATGCCATCACTAACAAATTCCTCCACCGCCGTTCCCGGATACAGGTAAGACGCCACCCAGTGCAGAGTATGCAGATCACGCAGGCCACCCTTGCCATCCTTGACATTAGGTTCGACGACATATCGCGATGCACCCGAGCGCTTGTGGCGTTCATCGCGCTCTTCCAGCTTGGCGGCGATGAATTCGCGGCTCGTCCCCTTGACGACGTCTTTTTGAAAACTCTCCAGCAATTCGCCGAACAGTGCCTCGTCCCCCAGAATAAGACGCATATCCAGCATGGAAGTGCGGATGGTCATGTCGGCCCGGGCATATTTGATGGATTGCTGCACCGTACGCGTGGCGTGGCCAACCTTGAAACCAAGATCCCACAGCAGGTACAGAATGTTCTCCACCACGCTCTCGCCCCAGGCGGTCTGCTTGTAGGGCAGCAGGAAAAGCAGGTCGATATCGGAGCCCGGAGCAAGCTGTCCGCGGCCATAACCCCCCGTCGCAATTACGCTCATGCGCTCGGCAGAGGAGGGGTTTTTCGCCCGGTAGAGATGCTCAACCGTGTAATCATAGATGACGCCGATAAATTCGTCCTGGAAATGCGAGAGCCCTTCCACGCATTTTCGGCCATTGCCATCCGCTTCAAGTTGCCGTTCTGCTGCGGCACGTGCCTGGTTCATAACCTCGCTTAACAGTTCCAGTGCCCGCGACCGCATCGCGCCCTCGCCCGAAGATCGCTCCTTCCACAGGGAGGTGAGTTGCTCGCGCAAGGCCGTGGGATCAAAAAACGGCGCTGGTATCAGCAGTGTCTGGTCCATGGTCTCACTTTGTCCTGACGTCAGTGAGAGAAGTCAGGATGGCCCGGTGTCTGGCTTTGAGCAACAATCTAGCACATTGCCTGCAAAATCATGCCTGAGACGCTTTGACCAGCAATGCTTTTATTTCATAGATTGCTTCAAGCGCCTGTTTGGGCGTGAGTTCATCGGGATTGAGTGCCTGAAGCGCCAGTTCTGCCTCTGAAGGACCATGGGATTTGCCAGAAGCGGGCCGTGGTGCTGCGGCGAACAGCGGCAGATCGTCGGCCAGATCCTTGGCTATCCCTGCCCGCTCGCCCCCTTCCAGATGCCCCAGCACGTCCTGCGCCCGGATCACGGCAGCTGCAGGCAACCCGGCCAGCTTGGCAACGTGAATGCCGTATGACCGGTCTGCGGCCCCGGCCACGACCTTGTGCAGGAAGATGATTTCATCCTGCCATTCCTTCACCTCCATGGTGATCATGCCCACGCCCTCCAGCGTGCCGGCGAGCGCGGTGAGTTCATGATAGTGCGTCGCGAACAGCGCCCGGCAGCCATTCACTTCATGCAAGTGCTCAACGCAGGCCCAGGCAATGGAAAGCCCGTCGAAGGTTGCCGTGCCGCGACCGATCTCGTCGAGAATAACAAAGGACCTCTCGCTCGCCTGGTTGAGAATACGGGCGGTCTCGACCATTTCCACCATGAAAGTCGAGCGACCGCCGGCCAGGTCATCAGAGGCTCCCACGCGGGAGAATAAACGGTCAATGACGCCAATATGCGCGTTGCTCGCTGGCACGTAGGATCCCATCTGAGCAAGGATGAGGATGAGCGCGTTCTGCCTCAGATAAGTGGACTTGCCGGCCATGTTCGGCCCTGTCACGATCTGGATAAATTCACCTGCATCCTCCCCCGGTAGTGAAAGGGTGCAGTCATTTTCAATGAACTGAGCCGCATCCTGTTTTTTTAGAGCCGCCTCAACGACCGGATGGCGTGCATTTTCAATTTTAAACGCGCCACTCATATCGATTTTAGGCCGGGTAAATTTTTGTTCCTCGGCCAACTCTGCGAGGGCGCAATAATGATCCAGCGCGGCCAGCGCTCCGGCGATCACGCTCAGTTGGGCATCGGCGGCGGATATCCCTTCCAGCAGATCAGCAAATATATCCATCTCAAGGGCTATGGCCCGGTCCGCAGCTGCCACGATCCGGGCTTCTGTTTCTCCCAGCTCCTGTGTGGTGAAGCGCATGGCATTGGCCATGGTCTGACGATGAATGAATTTATCATGCTGCTCGAAGATCAGTTTGTCACCATGGGCCGCGGGAACCTCAACGAAGTAGCCCAGAACATTGTTATGCCGCACTTTGAGCGCTTTAACGCCTGTGGCGGCAGCGTAATCTTTCTGCAACCCGGCAATGACCTGCCTGCTCTTGTCCCGCAATGCACGGGTTTCATCAAGTTCCGCGCTATAGCCATGGCGCACAAAACCGCCATCTCGCCCAAGCAGCGGCAACTCGCCGGCGAGGGCCTCCTGCAATTTTTTACCTAGCGCTTTGGGCGCGCATCCCAGATCATTAGTGAGGAGGCTCAGGATATCGGGAAGTGCCTTGGTGCCTTTCTGAAGCTGTTTTGCTGAAGCTTCAGCGCTTGCCAGACCATCGCGAACCACGCCCAAGTCGCGCGGGCCACCGCGCCCCAGTGTCAAACGCGCCAGGGCGCGGGCCAAATCAGGACAACCCGCCAGCCCGGTTCTCAATTCCGAACGCATGAACTGATTTTTCAGCAAGCTGGTTACTGCCTCCAACCGTGCATCGATTTTCTGCGGATTTGTCAGCGGACTGGCCAGCCGGCTTGCAAGCTCGCGCGCACCGGCTCCAGTGACGGTGCGGTCAATGGTGTGAAGAAGCGAGCCGCGCCGCTCTCCGGATATGCTTTTCACCAGCTCCAGATTGATGCGCGTTGCGGCATCAATTATCAATACGTCTTGCGGTCCGAGGCGTTTCGGCGCCCTGATGAGTGGTTGTTTGCCCAGTTGTGTGAGCTCAATATATTTCAACAGTGCCCCAGCGGTGGCGAGTTCAGGCCGAGTAAAATCCCCGAATGCTGACAGATCGATCACCCCCAGTTTTTCCTTCAAATCCCGCTCGCCCCCGAGACTGTCAAAGAAATTGCGAGGCAGGGGTGTCAGGGCCGCACCCATGGTTTCGGCAAGAACGCGCATCCGCTCCTCGCCCGCAAGATCATCTCCGGCGATGATCTCGCCTGATCCCAGCCGCGACAACTCGCCATCGAGGTCTGTGTCCGGCACTTCGGTGAGGAGGAACTCACCGGTTGAGATATCGAGCGAGGCAAGCGCGAATGTTTGGCCGGGACGGGTCGTGGAGGTGGGAGCGCGGAAGACGGATGTAAGGTAATTGTTGGCGTGAGGCTCCAGCAGCGCCTCCTCGGTAATGGTGCCCGGGGTGACGAGGCGAACCACCTCGCGACGCACCACGGCCTTGGCGCCGCGCTTCTTGGCCTCAGTTGGGTCTTCCATCTGCTCGCAAACTGCGACGCGGTATTCCGCCCGTATCAGCTTTTGCAGATACTGGTCCGCGGCATGAACCGGTACGCCACACATGGGGATGTCTTCTCCCTTGTGCTTGCCGCGCTTGGTAAGTGCGATGCCGAGGGTACGTGAGGCCCGCTCCGCATCATCGAAGAACAGCTCGTAAAAATCTCCCATGCGGTAAAACAGCAGGCAGTCGGTATTGGCCGCCTTGATTTCAAGATACTGCGCCATCATAGGCGTTGGCACAGCGCTGGGCGCGGGCTGTGCCTCTACCTCCTGTCCGGAATTCTCGTCCAGATTTCTTTTTTCTGACTGGGCTTTGCGCTCCGCCATCTGCAGCTTCGCTCCCGCGCATCCTTATTCCCAGATAGACATAGCGCGCCAAGGGTGGGCTCGTGAAGCGGCAAGCCCTGTCAATTGCTGAGTTGTGCCCAGCAAAAGGGCACACTATGGTTCTGAAAAAGGCAATGGAAACAACGTTGGGGCGTGACCCAGCCAGAGAATCAATGTTGGGGGAAGTCTCAGGCCAACTCCAGCCGAGGGAAACGGGCAGCGACGCCCCATTTAGAAGTATCAAGAGTAATGTCCTCAAAATCAGGAACAACGACGTTTACAGCGCAGGAAGCGCTGCAATTTCACTCAAGGGGTAAACCGGGAAAGCTTGAGGTTGCGGCCACCAAGCCAATGGCGACCCAGCATGATCTAAGCCTTGCCTACTCACCAGGCGTCGCGGTGCCTGTGCAGGCAATCGCAGATGATCCCAGGCTTGCTTACGACTACACCAACAAGGGCAATCTTGTTGCTGTCGTCTCAAATGGCACGGCCATTCTGGGTATGGGCAATCTCGGCGCCATGGCGTCAAAGCCTGTCATGGAAGGCAAGGCGGTGCTGTTCAAGCGCTTCGCTGACGTGGATGGCATCGATATTCTTGTCGACACGGAGGATGTGGATGCCCTTGTCAATTGCGTGCGTTATCTTGGCCCCTCTTTCGGTGGCATTAATCTGGAAGATATCCGAGCGCCAGACTGTTTCCTCGTGGAGGAACAGTTGCGCGAACTGCTCGACATTCCTGTGTTTCACGACGACCAGCATGGCACGGCAATCATCATTGCCGCCGGTTTCATAAATGCACTTCACCTGACGGACCGCGACATCGCAAAGACCAAACTGGTGTGCAATGGCGCGGGTGCTGCCGGCATCGCATCACTGGAATTGCTGGTCACCATGGGGCTGAAACGGAAGAACATTATTCTGTGCGATACCAAGGGCGTCATTCATGAGGGCCGCACCGAGGGCATGAACCAGTGGAAGTCAGCCTATGCTTCCAAGACAGAAGCGCGCACGCTGGAAGAAGCGCTGAAAGACGCAGATGTTTTTTTCGGGTTGTCTGTGAAAGGTGCCGTTACTCAGGACATGGTTAAGGTGATGGCCGGTAGGCCCATCATATTCGCCATGGCCAATCCAGACCCTGAAATCACGCCGGAAGAGGTCGCCGAAGTGCGCGATGACGCCATCATGGCCACCGGCCGCTCTGACTACCCGAACCAGATCAATAATGTACTGGGTTTTCCCTATATCTTCCGGGGTGCGCTCGACGTGCAGGCCAGCACCATCAACGATGCCATGAAAATAGCCGCCGCCGAGGCCTTGGCAGAGCTGGCGCGCGCGGACGTGCCGGACCAGGTGGCAGCCGCCTACCAAGGGCACAGGCCGCGTTACGGTCCAGGATATATCATCCCGGTCCCATTTGATCCGCGACTCATCTCTCATGTGCCGCTCGCCGTTGCCAAGGCGGCCATGGATTCTGGCGTTGCGCGTAAACCCATAATCGACATGGAAGCCTACGAAGCCCGTCTCAGCGCCCGGCTCGATCCCGTCGCGGGCACACTCAATATTGTCTTTGACAAGGTGCGACAGAATCCAAAACGCGTGGTTTTTGCGGAGGGCGAGGAAGAGCAGGTTATTCGCGCTGCGAATGCCTTCCTGAATGCCGGGCTTGGACAACCAGTGCTTGTCGGGCGAGAAGACGAGATTAAAAAGTCCTTCGAGACCGCAGGCATTGAGTATCGCGAAGAAATCGAAATCCAGTTTGCCCGAAATTCCAGCCGGACCAGAGACTATTCGGATTTCCTTTATTCACGGTTGCAGCGTGATGGTTTCCTGGCGCGTGATTGCCAGCGGATGGTAAATACGGACCGGAACATTTTCGCCTCCTGCATGGTCGCCATGGAGCATGCGGACGCAATGGTGACAGGAGTCACGCGCAACTGGTCAACCGCCTTTGAAGATGTCACCCGTGTGCTGGACCCGAAACCCGGCCATCGTGCCATCGGCGTTTCGCTCGCCATATGCCGGGGCCGCACAGTTCTGGTGGCGGATACCTCTGTACATGATATGCCCGACGCTGAAGAGCTGGCCGACATCGCCACCGAGGCCGCCCAGACGGCGCGGCGGCTGGGCTATGAGCCGCGGGTGGCCATTCTGGCCTATTCAACTTTCGGACATCCGAAAGGCGAGCGCTCCGCGCAAGCGAAAGGTGCTGTAGAAATTTTAGACGCACGCGGTGCCGACTTTGAATATGACGGCGAGATGGCAGCCGACGTGGCGCTTAATGAAGACAAGATGGCGCTGTACCCGTTCTGCCGGCTTTCAGAGCCCGCAAATGTGCTCATCATGCCTGCCTTTCACAGCGCCAGCATCGCAACCAAAATGCTGCAGGAACTTGGCGGCAGCACCGTGATCGGGCCATTGCTGGTGGGCATGTCCCACTCGGTACAAATCGCGCCGCTTGGCTCAACCGATACCGATCTCGTGAACATCGCCGCGCTCGCTGCATATAATCTCAGCGGCTAGCGGAGACACCGCGATGAAGCGTGTACTGGTAACCGAGCCCCTCCATGAAACAGGCATGGCCCTGCTGGAGGAAAGGCCTGATATTGAAATTGTCATGGCCAGGGACAATAACCCGGACACGCTGAGTGAAGCCGTTGTCGGTGTGCACGGCATTGCCGTCAGGGTCTCCAGGCTCCCGTCTGAAATTCTATCGCGTGCCAATGACCTGGAGGTTATTTCCCGTCACGGTGTCGGCTGCGACCGGCTCGACATGGCGCATCTGAATGCGCGCGGCATTCCGGTTATGATTGCTGCCGGCGCCAATGCCGGCTCGGTCGCCGAACACACCATGGGACTGCTGCTGGCAACAGCCCGTAATCTGGTCGCCCAGGACAGGAATATCCGTAAGGGGTGGTTTCACGAGCGTTTGAAACGACTGGCGACCGATCTATCAGGCGCAACACTCCTGATCGTGGGGTTCGGCAGGATTGGGCGAAAACTCGCACCCCTGGCGCGCGCCTTCGGCATGGAGGTCGTGGTGGCCGATATTGCCCTGGATGAGGCCCTGGCGAGGGACATGGGTTGCCGTGGCGTGACGGATTTCAAACCGGAGCTCGCAAAATCGGATATACTTTCCATTCATGTGCCCCTTGATGACACGACCCGCGATCTCGTATCGGCAAATGAGTTCACGGCCATGAAGGATGGCTCGATCCTGATAAACTGCGCCCGTGGCGGGGTCGTCAATGAAGCTGCCATGATTTCAGCGCTCGACAGTGGCAAGCTCATCGCTGCAGGGCTGGATGTGTTTTCCGTAGAACCGGCTCCAGATACGCAACCGCTTTATACCCGCGATGATGTCATACTCTCACCGCATACCGCTGCAGGCAGCCAGAACTCGATCCGGGTTTCAGCGCAGATGACCGCCCAGAATCTGCTCGACCATTTTGATGGTAAGCCCAGAAGAGACTGTATCTTCAACCGTGAGGAACTTGGGCTCTAGAGCATGATCCGATTATGCTCTAGTTCAATTTTGCCACGGGACCACAGCTGTTTGCGAATTCATCCGGTGCTCCAAAATGGGCGAAATAGCGCTCATTGATAGCTTCTATCGGTAAGATCATGAACACATCCGTGGTTCCGAACTGGTGGTCGACTACCGCGCCATCTCCCACGTAAGCACCGAGGCGAAGATAGCCCTTGATGAGCGGCGGCATGGCCCTGATTGCCGACCGGGGATTGATTTCGGCTGAAGGCTTCATGTTCATATTCACACCGATCTTGTCATGCGCCTTCACCCGCCAGCGCGCAGGTGCACGTGAATTGTGATGCAGAAAGCTCAGCGCCTCCGCATGACGGCACGGATCGGTGCCCTCAAAACTGGCACAGCCGAGCATGGCGTTAATTTTGTGCTCCCGCGCATAGTTCCAGATCCCCTGCCAAAGCAGCTCGAGTGTGCGCCGGTTGCGGTAAGGCTTGAGGACGCAAGAGCGGCCCAGTTCCATGAAACGGCTGTCCCTGCCCGAAGCAACGAGTATCGGGGAAATATTATATTCGCCTTGTGAGTAGAAGCCGTCATACAACTCCGCCACGTCCTGGCGCAAAATCCGGTAAGTGCCGACAATGCGTGGGCGGCGCCAGCGGCGGCCAGCGGCGCTGTTGCCGTGATCCAGCACCAGCAGATGATCGCATATGGCGTCGAACGGGTCTTCATCACGCCGGGACATCAGAGTGAGGGTATCGGGGATCGCCGACATCTCCTCGTAAAAAACGCTATAGCGCAGCCTTTGCGCAGCCTTGATATCTTTCTTGCTGCGCGCCAGCCTCACCTCCAGATTGCCAATCCGCCCGTAAATTTTCTTATGACCGCCTTGGCCGGAAAACGGCCTGGCGGGCAGGCGCAGCTGCTGTGGCAGCCTGAGGCTAGGAACCGGAGGCGACTTCAGGATCGGATTTAATTTACTCACGAACCCGCGAGGCTTTGGGGTCATGATTGCCCTCTATGAGACTTAATTCTGGAATGATCGCAGCCTGACTAGCAATGTAATTTGTAGAAGTTATGACACTTGTGGGAAAACTTGAAGGCAATCGCCATTGTCTGGAGTGATTTATATAAAATCTTCCATCACATTTGCGTTGGATCAGGCGCAGCTTGCCCCGCCACCAGATGCATGTGCGCCATTCTTGATTTGCCCGACGGGCTCAATTGTCCACTTCTCCAGAAGGGCGTCGAGGTCTTCGCGCTCAAAAGGTTTGGCCAGATAATCATCAAGGCCCGCTTTCAGATATTGCTCCCGGTCTTCGGGAAAAGCATTGGCGGTGAGCGCAATGATCGGTGGACGGTCACCACTGGCAGCAGGCGCGCCATCGTAGAGTTCAAGGATAATGCGCGTCGCATCGAGACCATCCATCTCAGGCATATGGATATCCATCAGCACCAGGTCGAACTGTCCTTTTTCAGATAAAAAGGCAGCTTTCGCGGCGCAGGTCGCTTCTTCACCATTGCGTGCATGGACAACTTCACAACCCACACGCTCCAGCATCTTGCGGGCAAGCAGGGCGTTGATGTCATTGTCCTCAGCCAACAGCACACGGCGTGCACGCTCAGCCTTGTCTACCTTTTGCGGTCCATGGCTCACATTGGCAAATCGGCCCGGAACCTCGCCATCGGCGTCAATTTCTTCCGAGCCGGCGCGCAATTGTGCAAACAGGGAGGCAGGGCGTGCAGGGCGAACCAGGTAGGCGTCAAAACCGATTTCTTTTAACTTGGAAATTTCTCCGCGCTGGTGCGGGTCGATCATGACAATGGATTTCACTTCACCGGCATTTCCCAGGGCATCACGTGCCTGGGCCAGAATATTTGCGCTGCCATCTAATCCGCTCGCATCTGCGATAACCACGTCGAAAGGCGTGCCCCGGTCGGCAGCACTCCAGATTTCGATCACCGCCTCGTCAGGTTTTGCGCGGATAACCTCGCAATGGGAACTCATAAGCAAGGATTCAACGGCATTGGCTTCAAGCTCGCCATCGCCGATCAGCAGGATCTTGCGTCCGCTTGCCGGGCGCCACTCCTCGCGTAGGGTGGTTGCGTCCTGCGCCGCGGTAAAGGGCACCATGACAGTAAATACTGATCCGCGCCCGACATCGCTGGCCACGGTTATGTCGCCATTCATCATTTCCACGAGCCGCTTTGAGATAGCAAGGCCAAGTCCGGTTCCGCCATGGCGGCGGGCGGGTCCTGAATCAGCCTGTTCGAATTCGCCAAAAATGGTCTGGAGGGCTTCAGGTTCAAGACCGACGCCTGTGTCTCTCACGGTCAGGGAAACTTGCACAATGTCGCCCGATTTGTTGCCCTCATCTTCTGACACAACCTCCAGCGTCACGCCTCCCTTGTCGGTAAATTTGATGGCGTTGGACACGAGGTTCATCAGAATTTGACGAATACGTATTTCATCGCCAATCACGCTGACCGGCAAATCCGGATCTGCGTACCAACCAATTTGCAGACCCTTGTCATAGGCGCGTGGTGCAAGCAGCTCGACCACGCCCTGCATCGCGTCGGCAAGGGCGAAGGGCGCCGGGCGCAACTCCAGCTTGCCAGCCTCGATTTTTGAAAAATCGAGAATTTCATCGATCAGCGACAGCAGGGTTTTCGCAGAAGTATTTATGGCCCGTGCATAGGTACCCTGTTCGGCGGTAAGTTCGGTGTCGACCAGCAAGCCGGTCATGCCCAGGATTCCATTCATTGGCGTGCGGATTTCGTGGCTCATTGCAGCAAGAAACCTGGACTTGGAACGGTTCGCGCTTTCCGCGTCATCACGCGCACCCTGCAACACGCCTTCCGCATCGCGGCGCTCGGTGATATCTCGGCCAACGCACTGGATCTCCCTGATGCGGTCCTTGTCATCACGCACGGGAAATTCCTCCCACGCGAACCAGCGCGGACCGTCGGTGGTCTCAATGGCCTGCTCGAAGCGGCGCGGGGTATCCCTGAGAGGCAGGGCTTGTGCGTCTTTATCGCTCATCCCGTCTATGACGACAGGTTCAAACTCCCGGCCGATCACGTCGCGCTGGTTCATACCGAAGGCACGGCAGAAAGCATCATTGACGAATGTCAGGCGGCGCGCATCATCCCTGCGCATGATGATATCACCCTGATGGTCGAGCAAATCCCGGTAGCGGGTTTCGGATTCACGTAATTCCCAATGCAGATCCTTCAGTGATTCGATACCGCCTTCGAGCCTGCCCGCGAGTTGCTGGATGATCGAGCCCTGCACATCTGCCTGCTTTTGGCCTTGTCGGCTCCACAGCAGGGCAACCGCACTGGCGACGAGAGTAAAGGCCGCAAGCAGGCTGCCTGTCTGGCCACTGAACCATTCCGCCTCACCGGCAAAGGCGAGCCCTGCGATGAAAATACCTGAAACTGCAAGAATGCAAGGAGCCAGCAAGGCTTCTATACGGCTGGACATCGCATGGTTTACGCCAGGCTCAAGCGCGTTGCGTCCGGGCAGGGGCGCGTCGTTAGAATTGGCTGGTTTCAGCTCGTTTGATGGAATGAATTTGTTGAAATGCAACACTAAAACTTACGCCAACTGACTGGGGCAAATCGCCCGAACGCCCTTACAGCGTCCCAGTCAAACAGAGTTTGCTTGAAAAAGGCTTACCGCGAACGAAATCATCTACGATTTTCATCTTATAAACCCGCACTGATCCGGTTTATCGTCATCAGCTCCGATGAACAGGGCCACATCCATGGCCCAATTATAGTGGTGGAGATCCCTGTGGAATTTTTGAAAATAACCGCCGGGCCGTTCAATTTTACTGCCCGCATGGAACAAAAGCTCGCACCGAAAACCTGCGCCTGGTTTGTCGAGCTGCTGCCCTTCGAAAACCGGCTTATTCATGGGCGGTGGAGCGGTGAAGCCGGTTGGATACCTCTTGGTGATTTCAACTCCGGGATCGAATTCGAAAACCACACCTCCTACCCATCACCGGGAGAGTTGCTGTTCTATCCCGGCGGCTACAGCGAGACGGAAATATTGTTTCCTTATGGCGGTTCCCGTTTTGCCAGCAAAATGGGCCAGCTGGCGGGCAATCATTTCCTCACCATAACGCAAGGCCAGGACCAGCTTCAGGAAATGGGTGAAATGCTCCTGTCGGAGGGTGCCCAGCCGATCATCTTCACAGCTGACAAGAGCTGATCGAATAATGATCGACCGGCCCAAACAACCATCGGGTAAGCGACCGAAAATCTCTTAAGCCGCTAACTGCCGCTTGAGCGTCTCGCCACGGTAGCTCAGCGCCTCAGCGATGTGAACGCGCGTGACGGTTTCCGCGCCATCGAGATCCGCCATGGTGCGGGCTACGCGCAAAGTGCGGTGATAGCCGCGCGCCGATAATCTGAGGGTATCTGCTGCCTCCCTCAGCAGCGTCATACCGGCCCGGTCGGGGGCGGCGATCTCTTCCAGAAGCGGTCCGGCGCAATCCGCATTGGTGTGCGCGCCCTTGGACTCCAGTCCCTCATAGCGCTTTGACTGCACCTCCCGGGCGGCAATAACGCGTGCTCGAACAGCCTCGCTGCCTTCTGCCGCAGGCGGCATGATAAGGTCAGACGCGGTCACCGTCGGAACCTCGATCTGCATATCAATCCGGTCGAGCA
>JAJFHP010000065.1 GCA_021775555.1 Hyphomicrobiales bacterium
CAAAGGGAAATTAAAAAATTCGTTATTCCGCTAAATGCGCAAAATTTGCTATGAGCAAAGCTGACGGACGCAAGGCCGCCCGAAGCGGTCTGCTTGATGTGGTTTTAAGTCGGGAGGCAGGCATGGCTTTGCGGGGAACAAAACGGGTTATTGCGGTACTTGCCGCTATTGCACTGGCGGGGATGAGCGGCGGCGCGGGCGCGCAGATGGGCGCGGCGCCCTCAAAGCTCAACTACTCCCCCATCAAGAGATTCACCCTGCCCATCCGCCCTGCGGGCCTGTGGAACAAGCCGAACAAGGCCTGCATGACCAAATGTCAAACGCATGTGCAGAAGGACTGTTTCAGACGCCTTTCGGAGAAATCTCCAGCCGCCGATCCAGCAGCCTTGCAGGAAAAGTGCGACGACCAGTTTTCGCTCTGCCTCTATGACTGTATGTGCGACACCTGCGACGAAAACCAGATCATCATCAAGCAGCAATAACTGCTCGCGCACCAACAGGGCAAACCGGATCTATTTCACGGCAACGACGGCAATCTCGACAAGGATATCGGGACCGGCAAGCTTGGCCTCGATACATGCGCGCGCGGGTAGGTTTTCCCCGCCCGTCCATTGGTTCCAGGCCACGTTCATACCGTCGCGCAGCCGGATGTCCGGCACCCAGATGGTGGCGCTGAGGATTTTTGACTTGTCCGTTCCTGCAAGTGCCAGCAACCTGTCGATTTCAGCCAATACCTGCGCGGTCTGATCCGTGACTCCCAGAGAGAAATCCTCGGCCGTTATACCCGCGGTATAAACCAGTCCGCCGCCTTCAACGACGCAGGACAGGATCTTTCTCGGCTCATGGCGCGTGACACTCATTTATTGGTCCTCTCAAGGTTGGTTTATCATGACGCTGGCGCGGCGATCAGAGGGCAGAATAGTGGACGATCAGGCGGCACGGAAGCCAATATGGCGAACTCGAATCGACCGCGCGCCAATTCGACTCAATTATGACCAAATCGTTTACCAGCCATGCACTGTGCGCGGGGCTGTTGTGCACTGCAGCATCTGGTCCTCGCCATGCAGCGGGCCTATGTAGTGAGACAACAATATCGAGCAGAGGCAATGATGCCCCGCCCCGATTTAGCCAGAGGATATATGAGATGGTACTCGTCAGCTCAATCTTGAATTTCCTGCACCAGGAACGCGAACACCGGGCCACATGCGATCTGCTCCACGCGATGGACGACCATCGCCTGGCTGATATCGGCATCCGGCGCGACCAGATCGATTCACTCGTTGCGGAGCAGCGCGAAATCAAACGCAATGCCGCCGCGGCAGAAGCGGAAAACAAGCGCAGCAGCCAAACTCCGGGTGCAGCCCTTGGCGGTCACGGCCTCGCAGCCCAGCACTAAACCAGATGCTCAACAGAATACCGGTCCGGCGCCCTTCATTGGGTTCCGGGCCGTTTTTGTTTCAGGAAATCAATCTGGATCAGGTGGTCGGCTTGGACAAATTATCCAGATCCTTGATGTACCAATCGTCGAGTTTGACCACAGCCGGATTTTCGCCGTTCTCATAAGGCCAGGAATCGACGGCATATTTCACGCCAGTTTCATTTTCCTTGAGGATCCCGGTCCAGTGCGGCCAGTTTTTCACACCGCGCCAGATACGCCCCTTTGAAATGGGAATAGCGACCGTGTGCTTCTTGATGAGCCCTTTGCTATACAGAAACATGAGGTAGCTGGTCGTATTGGTTGCTTCGTCGACACAGTCCATCTGTGTCGGATCACCAGAGCCGCTGTAATCCATGCCCGGTCTATCGGTCGAGGTGCCGATTCTCTTGCCGACCTCAATCTCCAGCCACGAGATGGCGTAGGCAACCGCACGCCGCTCTTCGTATGGCGTATCCGCCTTCTTGGTCTTGCGCATCACCGCTGCGAGGGCAGCCACGTCCTTACCTGTTAAGATCACACGCGAGGTCTTCTGGCAGCCATAAGCATGGCAGACCGACACAGCCTGCTTGCTTGGTTCCTGCACTCCCCAATCGGCCAGATGCCGCTCAGGCGGGCCTGTTCGCTCATAAACGCACGCCGACAGCACTATTGCTGCTGCGGCAAGGGTAAATGGCACAAGAATTCTGTAGCGCATCGGCTCCTCAAAAATCTCAGCGCAAATAATGAAATCTCATATTCCGGATTGGCACATCTATAGCAAATCACACTTGCGTGGGGGAAGCTGAACGATTGAGAATCGGCTGATTTTTCCTTAGGTTGTCGCATCATGGCCACACATTAAAACGAGCAGCCCATTCTTATCATCGGCGGCGGACTGGCCGGGTCCGAAGCGGCTTGGCAAATCGCTGAGACAGGCGTGCCTGTAATTGTCCACGAAATGCGTCCTAAAAGCATGACAGAAGCTCATAAAACCGCCGGTTTTGCTGAGCTTGTCTGCTCCAATTCCTTCCGTTCAGACGATGCAGAATCGAACGCGGTTGGCCTGTTGCATGAGGAAATGCGACGCGCCAATTCGCTGATTATGACCGCGGGCGACGCGCACAAACTGCCCGCAGGCGGAGCGCTCGCGGTCGACCGGGACGGTTTCTCCACCCATGTGACAAAAACACTCACCTCCCATCCCATGGTGAAGATTGAGCGTGGCGAAATTGCCGGTAAACCGCCAGAAGAGTGGGACAGCGTCATTATTGCCACCGGCCCCCTCACCTCAAAGGCTCTGGGAGAAGCCGTTCGCAAACTCACAGGTGAAGACGAACTCGCATTCTTCGATGCGATTGCGCCCATTGTCCACAAAGACTCGATAGACATGAGCACCTGCTGGTTCCAGTCGCGCTACGACAAGGCAGGGCCTGGCGGCACCGGCGCGGACTATATCAACTGCCCGATGGATGAAGCCCAGTACAACGCCTTCATCGATGCGCTGCTTGCTGGAGAGAAAACCGAGTTCCACGAGTGGGAAAAAGACACGCCCTATTTTGAAGGGTGCTTGCCCATCGAGGTCATGTCGGAGCGGGGCCGCGAAACCCTGCGCCACGGCCCCATGAAGCCGGTTGGCCTCACAAATCCTCATGCCCCGGACATCAAGGCCCACGCAATTGTGCAGCTGCGCCAGGACAACGCGCTCGGTACGCTGTGGAACATGGTCGGCTTCCAGACCAAGCTGAAATATGGCGCGCAGAGCGATATCTTCCGCATGATCCCGGGGCTTGAGAATGCCGTGTTTGCGCGGCTCGGCGGTCTGCACCGCAATACATTCCTGAACAGCCCGAAAGTGCTCGATGAAAGCTTGCGGCTCAGGGCCGAGCCCAGATTGCGCTTTGCCGGGCAAATTACCGGCGTGGAAGGCTATGTGGAATCAGCGGCCATTGGCCTGCTGACGGGGCGATTCGCGGCGGCGGAGAAATTGGGCCTCGCCATCACACCGCCACCTGTAACGACCGCCATGGGAGCGCTAATCAACCACATCACAGGGGGGCATCTGGCCCACGAAGACGATTCCGGCTCGCGCAGTTTCCAGCCGATGAACGTGAACTTTGGCCTGTTCCCGCCAATTGAGGTCCCAAAACCTACCGACGGAAAACGATTGCGCGGCAAGGAAAAGGGCCGCGCCCGCAAACGCGCAATGTCCATGCGTGCGCTCGCTGATATTGACGCCTGGCTCGGCAGGGCCGTGAATGTTGCTGCCGAATAAGTCCTCTTCTCCTGAACGCGCATCTCATGACGCGCGCCATAACTTCCAGAACCGCACCAGCGGATTGATATCGGCAACGTCCTGCAAAGGGCGGTGATTGGAGCTTTCCAGGACTGTGAGATAGGATTCGACAAGGGCTAGAGGCGCAAAGGCTCGCCGCGCAACAGGATCAAGCTCCGCCATCTGTTGAAAGGCTTCATCACGAGCCGCACGCGCTTCCCCAGCAAGCTCAGCCAGAAAAGGTTCGAGCTCACCGCCGCCCTTCCCGGCCAATAGCTGTTCAAGCTGGATGTCGTGCGCATCAAGCATCGAGAGCGGCAGCATGACCCGGCCCGCCGCCGCATCCCGTGGCAATGCACACATAATTTTGACAAGCCCGTAGGCCAGAGCGGCGGCATTGGCGGCGCGGCCGGTCCCAGCATTGGCAGCGGCCAGAATGCGCGCGCTGAGGGCAAATGCCGCACCTTCACTCTTGTAGAGATAGGCTTTCAGCGCTTGCAGGTCGGGGAAACCCCCGCCATCCAGATCCGCGCTGCGGGCATCTATCATGCCAAGGAGAAGCGGTTTGGGCAGATCGTGGTCGGTAATAGCCATGCCCAGGTCATCGGCTAGCGGGGCGCCCAGTGTCGTCTTGCCGTCCATGCGTTCCAGCACGTCGCGCCACCATTGCAGGCGAAATTCACCCAGCGCCGGCTCGGTTACCAGATTGGGGATACGCGCGAGTTCGGCATTGAAGGCGTAGAGCGCCATGAGGCTTTTTCGCACGCGGCGCGGCGCCATAAGCGCTGTTAAATAGCGGTCGGGGTCATGCGCGCGCACTGTCTCGAAACTGGTTTGAATATCTTCAGGAGTCGTCATCTGGCCGGACCCCATTGCCAACCGCGCCGCTTATTCAACCGCCAGAAGCGCTGCCGCGACCGCACGCTCCTCACCCAGCAGCACATTAAAGGTACGGCACGCTGCGCCGGTATCCATAATTTCAAGACCGACGCCTGCCTTTTCAAAGGCTTTTGAAACTTCAGGCGGCGGTGCAAGCCGCTGTTTACCGGTGCCGAGAAGAAGAAAATCGATTTCCTTCGCTTGCCAGAACACACGCGAAAAAACATCCGGCACAAATTCATCCGGCGTGACCGGAGGCCAACCGTAAATGCCGCTCGGCAGAACCAGGAGTGAGCCACGATGGCTCGTCCCGGCAAACCGGAATCCGCTGTTCCCATAGGCATCGATTGGTGCGCGTTCAGGATAGAACGGGTCTTGACCGCTCATAGGACGCGCGGGCGAGACAAATCATCCACCCCCGGCCGCCGGCTGTTTGACCTTGGCGCCACCCAGGCCCGACCATTCGCGTTTCACGCCCAGTATGAGCAACAGAGGCGATGCCACGAACACCGAAGAATAGGTGCCGACAAGCACGCCCCAGATCATCGCGAAGGTAAAGCCGCGGATCACCTGCCCGCCAAAGATATAGAGCGACAGCAGCGCGACGAGCGTCGTCACGGAGGTCAGAATCGTTCGCGAAAGCGTGTCGTTGATGGACAGATCGAGCAATTCCGGCAATGGCATTTTCTTGTATTTGCGCAAATTCTCGCGCACCCGGTCAAACACCACCACGGTATCGTTCAGCGAGTAGCCGACAATCGTCAAAATGGCGGCGATGATCGACAGGCCGAATTCGAGTTGAAGCAAGCAAAACAGACCGATGGTCAGCACCACGTCGTGGACCAGCGCGGCCACCGCGCCGATAGAGAATTGCCATTCGAACCGGAACCAGATGTAAAGCAGCACCGAGAATATGGCGACCAGGACGGCGATGGTGCCGGACTGAATAAGCTCGCCCGATACGGTCGGCCCCACCACCTCGACGCGCCGGTAGTCGACGCTGTCGCCGAGAGATTTCTTGACCTTTTTAATGGCGTTTTGCTGGTTCTTCTCGCCGCCTTTTTGCTGCTCGATACGGATCAGCACATCGCTGGGCGCGCCGAATTCCTGTATCTGCACTTCACCCACCCCGATTTTGCTGAGGCGGGCACGCATGTCAGCCAGCTCAACAGGGCCGCTCTTGTTGCGCACTTCGATCAGAGTACCGCCCTTGAAATCGATGCCGTAATTCAGGCCGGCGGTCAAAAACAGGCCGATCGACGCCAGTATCAGCAGGCCGGAAACGACGAAGCTGATCATGCGGAACCGGATGAACCGTATCCCGGTGTCGCTCGGTATAAATCTTATACCCTTCATGGATCGGACCCCTTAAATCGGCACTTCTTGCGGACGGCGCGATCGCACCCATTGGGCGACCATCAAACGGGTCAGCGTGAACGCGGTGAAAACGGATGTGATGATGCCGATAGACAAGGTCACGGCAAAGCCGCGGATCGGCCCTGACCCCAGCCAGAACAGCACCATCGCGGCGATGAATGTCGTAATGTTGGCGTCAAGGATCGTACCCAGCGCGCGTGAATAGCCTGAATCGATGGCCGCAATGACGGATTTGCCCGCACGCGCCTCCTCGCGAATACGCTCGAAGATCAGCACATTGGCGTCCACCGCCATACCGATCGTCAGCACGATACCGGCAATGCCCGGCAGGGTGAGCGTCGCCTGGAGCAGGGAAAGCACGCCGACGATCAGTGCGATATTCACCGCCAGCGCCAGATTGGCGAAAATGCCGAACAGTCCATAAGACACGAGTATGAAGACGACAACCGCAACCAGCCCAATGAGGGCTGCAATCTTACCAGCGGCGATGGAATCAGCGCCCAAACTCGCGCCAACAGTGCGTTCCTCAAGGATGGTGAGTTTTGCCGGCAGCGCGCCCGAGCGCAGCAGAACAGACAAATCATTTGCTTGCTGCACGGTGAAATTGCCACTGATCTGGCCGGTGCCGCCCAGGATAGGCTCCCGGATTACCGGGGCTGAAATCACCTTGTTGTCTAGCACAATGGCGAAGGGCCTGCCGACATTGGCCTGAGTTGCGCGCCCGAAACGCCGGGCGCCAGCTGTGTCGAAACGGAATGTCACAACGGGCTCGTTCGTGCGCTGGTCAAAGCCGGGTTGCGCATCTACAAGGCCTTCACCGGTCACGATGGCCCTGGATTTCAACAGATAGGCTGATGAGTAACCATCTTCTGACGGCACCAGTTCCGTGCCTGGCGGTGGGCGGCCTGTTTGCTGGGCCTGCTGGACGTCAGAAGTGGTATCGACCATACGAAACTCGAGCTTGCCAGTCTCGCCCACAAGCGCCTTGAGCCGGGAAACGTCCTTGATGCCCGGCACCTGGACCAGAATGCGATCCCGCCCCTGACGCTGGATTGTCGGTTCCGTTGTACCGAACGCGTCAATGCGCCGGCGCACGGTCTCTATCGAGGCCTCGATGGCCGACCCTATACGCTGGAACAGTCCCTGGTCGGTAATTTTGAGTGAAATCTGCCCACCATCACCACGGCTGATATCCAGCGTGTTCCCCTGTTGGCCGGTGAAAGCCAGGGACCCGGAAAGCGGGATTGAAAGGTCCCTCAATCTCGTGAAGGCCTTTTCAACATTCGCCTCATCGCGAATCCGAACACCCACGGTCTTGGTGTTTTGTGAAACACGCAAACCGGAATAACCGATCCGCTCTTTTCTAAGCACATCACGAACATCACCGCGAACATTCTTGAGCCAGTCCTCAATCAGTTCCTGCTCGTCCATCTGGTAGAGCAGATGCGCTCCGCCCTGCAAATCGAGACCCAGATTGATCTGCTTGTGAGGGATCCAGCCCGGTAAAGCCTCAAGCGTCTTGGCTGGAAAAATATTGGGCAGTGCCGCAACCAGTCCGCCCAGTGAAATGAGCAAAACCAGGATGATTTTCCATCTGGCGAAATGAAGCATGTCTCTATGGCCTCGTCAGGAGGTGATGCGTTCGATGTGGTCGTCGACCCTGGCTACTTCTTGCCGCCAACCGGCTGGTTCTTTGATCTCACATCGGTGATTGTGGAACGGATGACTTTTACCTTCATCCCCTGGGCAAGCTCGACCTGAAGTTCATCCTCATCGACCTTCGTGACTTTTCCGATAAGGCCCCCTCCGGTCACCACCGTATCGCCGCGACGCAGCGCCGCGACCATTTCGCGATGATTCTTGAGACGTTTCTGCTGGGGCCGGATTATCAGGAAATACATGATCACAAAGATCAGCAGGAACGGCATGATCTGGATAAAAAAGTCTGCGCTTCCAGCAGCTCCTTGCGCATAGGCAGGTGTGATCAGCATTTTAAACTCCCTTGGTCAGAATTGGCCGGTCATCAGGCCTGGCCGAAACCGTATATTGGCGGAACGCGGTGGCCGCACTCAGGCCGGGTGGCGGCGACTATATAGGCGTCGTATTGCATTGCAACCGCTTGCACGGCAACAGTTTAACAGGCTAAGGAGTTTTTTGGTGCAGATTGACCTGAATTTTACGCTAGCTATGCGTTATCAACCCTTTTGCTGCGCTATACTTTTCAGGCGGGCAAGAAACGGATATCGCTTAAACCATGAATTTTGAAGAACCCATATCAGCACTGGTCAACCGCATCGCTTCGGCACTGGAACGCATGGCGCCACATGCCGCTCCGCGAATCGATTTTGAGGCCAGTTCCGCATTCGTCTGGCAGGCAGACCCGGAAGCTTTTCTTCCAGTTGAGCACATCAACCGGATTCCGCTGTCTTTGCTCAAAGGTATCGACCGGATGACGGATGTACTGCTCGACAATACCGAGCGCTTCGCCAGGGGGCTGCCGGCCAACAATGCCCTTTTGTGGGGTGCGCGTGGCATGGGCAAGTCTTCGCTTGTGAAAGCAGCACATGCGGAAATCGAGCAGCGGCTTTCAAAGTCAAAAAAATCAAAAGAAAATGATACCGCGCTGAAGCTTGTCGAGATTCACCGTGAGGATATTTCATCCCTGCCACAATGCCTGCATCATATTCGCGGCTCGGGTCATTACTTCATCGTCTTTTGCGATGATCTGTCTTTTGATGCGGACGACACCACATACAAATCCCTCAAGGCTGTGCTCGAAGGTGGTATTGAGGGGCGACCGAAGAATGTCATCTTTTATGCCACCTCCAACCGCCGCCACTTGATGCCACGCGACATGATGGAAAATGAGCGCTCCACCGCCATCAACCCATCCGAGGCCGTTGAAGAAAAGGTTTCACTGTCTGACAGGTTCGGCCTGTGGATCGGTTTCCACAAATGCAGCCAGAGTGAATATCTTGAAATGGTTCAAGCTTATGCGGATCACTTTAAGCTCAAAGTGGCAAGAAAAGAGCTGGAACGCGATGCCCTTGAATGGGCGTCCACACGCGGCAGCCGTTCAGGCCGTGTGGCCTGGCAGTTCATCCAGGATGTCGCCGGGCGGCTTGGCAAACACCTCGACCAATAACAGCGCCCTGATCTTAGCTGTTCGCCATATATGACAACGGATTGACAGGCTTGGAGCCTTTGCGCAATTCGAAATGAAGCTGCGGCTGGCTGACATTGCCTGACTGTCCGGCCTTGCCGATGATCTGCCCGCGACGCACAGTGTCTCCACGCTTGACCAGCAGTTGGTCATTGTGGGCATAGGCCGTCACCCAGTTGTTGGCATGACGGATCAGGATCAGATTTCCATATGGCTCAAGCTCGCTGCCGGCATAGGCTACGACACCATTTTCAGCTGCTTTGATGGACGTCCCCTTGGGCACGGCAACATTGATGCCGTCATTATGCTTGCCGCTCGGACGGGTTCCGAACCCGGCGACAATGCGCCCCTTCACCGGCCAACGGAACTGGTTGCCGGCCATGGGTTCGGGTTTCGGCAAGCTCTTTGTGCGCGCGGCAACCTTTTGCTGTGGGCGCGAAGAAGCAATGGATGTCTTTGCAGGTGCCTGTGCGACCGGCGCGCTTCGTGCCGGGTTGATTGCTGGCAAAGGCACACTGGCGCCGCGAGATGCCACGCGAACAGGTGTTGCAGCTTGTGACCCTGTCTGACCAGGAATATTCAACTGCTGGCCGGGCTGAAGACGATTTGAATTTGCGCCGTTGTTGGCGTTTTGCAGATCTTGCAATGAAATTGAATGTGCCCGTGCGATCTTGGAAAATGAATCGCCCCGCTTCACGGTATATGTGGACGCTACTGTCTGCGGTGCTGGAGCACCCGCACCAGGAATGGTGAGCTCCTGGCCAATGCTGAGCCTTGTATTTTTCAGATTGCTGGCAGACTTGATCTGCTCGATGCTCACGTCATTGCGCGCGGCAATCTTGTAGAGCGTATCGCCCTTTTGCACCCTGACGGTCCTGTTGGCCGGTGGTGGAGGTGCTACCGGCTGCATTTTAATGGGCTGCGTCTTTACCGGACGCGGTGCCTGATATTGCGGCTGAGCCGGGGGCAAAGGCGCGGACTGGATTTGACGAGGCTGTGCTGCCGCATATTGCTGGTTTTGAGCCGGCGGAAGGTCCTGACGGACAACTGCGGTGCTGTTTCCTGGCGCGCCGTTCTGGTACACCGATTCTGCCGGAACCGGGTTCAGCGATGACGTAGTGAGGTTGGTATCTCCACTATTATTAGAGAATGTTGGATAATCGAATCGCGAAACACCGCCGCTGCACGCAGCCAGCATTGCAGCAAGGCCAAGAACAAGACAATTGCCGAATACTGGGCGAATTCCCGACTTCCTCAAAATGGATTCTATAACACCGCTCATGATAGGACCCCTCTTTTCTTATCGAGAGTAAAGCGCCCCACCGGTAAACAACTTGTTAAGGAATGGAATTTCGGCGCAGAAAATCACAAGATCCTGCCAGACGGCATATCTGGACAATCACGCGTCCTGGCGCAAGATTCACCAGCCAAGCTACTGCGTTGCGAGTTTGCCTGACTGCTCCGTAGTCTGATTCTGTTCTGCAGGAATTGACGACGTGGTCATCACATCGCTATCGCCCGCCGATTTCTTGGTCAATCCGAACACCGGAAAGCTGAATCCGGTCATGTTCACCGCGCTGCAGCCGGAAATCACGAGCGCCATTAACAGCGCTCCGCCAGCCAATAGAGTGCGGGATTTGAGTCGCGAAATGATGTTGTGTTGCGTCACGCGCATCTGTTCTGCCCTCTCTCTACAGAGAATTTATGTGCTTAAGGCGTAAACAAGCCCTTAAGCTGCCCGCGACAGATGCACCTTCGCGGAAGATTACGGCGTGAGTATAACGATTTCAGGATTTAACGATAAATGAGGCCCGACCTAGCCGCGCTTCACCCGGCCCTTCACGAGCGGCACGAAACGAACAGGCAATAATTCCTTCTGTTCCAGCCCGTCCACGGTCTTCTCGATCTGCACAAGCTGTTGCGTTTCGCGCGTTTCCCCCAGCGGAATAACCATGCGCCCCCCTTCTTTCAGCTGATCGAGCAGGGCCTTGGGCGCTTCAGGTGCTGCTGCGGTCACAATGATGCGGTCATAGGGGGCGTTCGGCGGCCATCCAATCCAGCCATCACCGATGATGGTCGTCACGTTCGATATGCCGAGCTTATCAAATTGCTTCAAGGCGCTTTTCTGCAATTCCTTGTAACGCTCTATGGTGAGGACCTCGCGGCACAGATGTGAAAGCACAGCCGCCTGGTATCCGGACCCGGTGCCGATTTCCAGAACAGTATCGCCTGGCTCAGGTCCGAGGCTCTGCGTCATGAAGGCCACGATATAGGGCTGCGAGATCGTTTGGCCACAGGCGATTGGCAGCGCTGTGTCAGCATAAGCCTGGTCGATAAAAGCTTCTTCGACAAACTTTTCGCGCGGTACGAGCTCCATGGCCCGCAGCACGCGCGTGTCATGGATACCATGCTTGCGCAGTTGCATGATGAGGCTGATTTGTTCCAGCGAGCTGCCCATCTTGTACCGTTATGTGCCGAATCACCGCGTCCAGAGGCGGCGAAATTCTATTATTCCGTGATTCTGGCAGAAGTACCGCCAATTATCTTGGTCGCAGGGGACAAAAAACTATTTGTCCAGCGCTTGGGCGAGTTCTTTCGCGGCATTGCGGTGGGTCAGGTTCAGATTAAGCGGCGTCACCGAGATGCGGCCGGTATAAATCGCCCAAAGATCCGTGCCCTCTTCCGGAGTGGATTTGCCACGCCTGTAGCCCAGCCAGTAATAGGGGTTGCCGCGTGTGTCCATCCGGTCCTCGATAGTGAGCGAATCCTGGTTGCGCCGTCCCTGCTCTGTCACCACAACGCCCTCTATGTCATCCGGGTCACGATCAGGAAAATTGACGTTGAGAACAACATCTTGCGGCCATCCGGTATCGAGAAGCTTGCGAATTAAATCAGGTGCAAGATCTTTGGGCGTTTGCCATTTCAGTTCCCTGGTTTTGTCCTTATCGAAACTGTAGGCAAGGCTGAGAGCAATCGACGGGATACCCAGCAGATTGCCCTCAAAAGCGCCGGCGATTGTGCCGGAATATGTCACGTCATCGGCCATGTTCTGCCCGGCATTCACGCCTGATAGCACCAGGTCCGGCGGATTGTCCTTCAGCAGGTAACGCACGCCCATGATGATGCAGTCAGTCGGCGTGCCCCTCACCGCGTAAATGCGTTCATCCACCTCGCGCATGCGCATCGGTTCATGCAGGGAGAGCGAGTGCGAGGCGCCGCTCTGCTCGGTCTCGGGGCCGATGGTCCACACATCGTCGGATAATTCGCGCGCGACTTGGCGAAGAATGTCGAGGCCCGGCGCATTGATGCCGTCGTCATTGGTGATGAGAATACGCATGGATTTACAGACCTAACCAGCGGCTATTGTTTCAAGCCCGCCCATATAGGGCCGCAAGGCTTCGGGCACCGTGATACTTCCGTCATCGTTCTGGTAATTCTCCATGATCGCGATCATGGTTCGCCCGACCGCGAGGCCGGAACCGTTCAGCGTGTGCACATAGCGAATGTCCTTCGGGTCATCCTTGGCTCTGTAGCGGGCATTCATGCGCCGCGCCTGGAAATCACCGCACACCGAGCAGGATGAGATTTCCCGGTACATGTCCTGCCCCGGCAACCAGACCTCGATGTCATAGGTCTTGCGCGCACCAAAACCCATATCACCAATGCAGAGCACCACGGTCCTGTATGGCAATTCGAGTCGTTTGAGAACTTCCTCAGCGCAGCCTGTCATGCGCTCAAGCTCATCCAGCGATTGGTCCTGTGTGGTGATGGAGACAAGCTCCACTTTGGAGAACTGGTGCTGGCGGATCATGCCGCGCGTATCGCGCCCGGCAGACCCTGCTTCAGCCCGGAAGCACGGCGTCCAGGCAGTCATGCGCATGGGGAGATCGCCTTCCTCAACAATCGACTCGCGCACCATGTTTGTCAGTGGAACTTCCGCTGTAGGGATAAGCCAACGCTTAAAGCCCGAGGTTAAATTGCGAACGGACTCACGGTCCTCTTCATCAACACTTTGCTCGATCAGTTTAAGGGATTTATCGATAATGTTCTTGTCGTCATACGTTGCCGCCATAATCAAATCGAACCAAGCCAGCACACCATATTCGTCTTGGATCTCCGGATATTTCTTGGACAGGCGCTCAAACTCATCCCGATCTAGCTCAAAGCCTTGTACCTGGAACAAATCATCGGCAAATTTAGGTAATTGTCCCGTGCCATACATGGTTTCGTCCCACACTATCGCAGGCGGCAGCATTTCCTGATAACCGCCAAGACCGTCTTTTTCCGGCCCCGTATGTATATCGAGCATGAAGGCAGCAATAGCCCGCTCCATCCGCGCCAGAGCACCCTTGAGTACCACGAAGCGCGCGCCCGACAACTTGGCCGCTGTATCGAAATCCATCAGGCCAAGGTCTTCACCAAGCTCGAAATGCTGCTTGGGCGAGAAAGAAAGGGACGGTTTTTCGCCCCAAGTCCGCACTTCGATATTGTCGCTTTCATCTTCGCCGGCAGGCACATCATCGAGCGGCGCGTTGGGCAAAGTTGAAAGCGCCTCGCGAAGCCGCGCATCGATTTCGCGTTGTTGTTCCTCGCCGGATTGAATGGTCGATTTGGCTTGCGCAACCTCGTCCATCAGCTTCTGCGCCGCGGCCTCGTCGCCAGACGCTTTCGCCTTGCCGATTTCTTTTGATGCCGAATTACGCTTGGTCTGCGCGTCCTGAAGCGTCTGGATCAGGGTGCGGCGTTCTTCATCAATCTTGAGAATGTCAGCCGAATGAGGCGCGAGACCCCGCCTCGCTAGCGCGGCGTCGAAGGCGTCGGAATTATCGCGAATCCATTTGATATCGTACACGGGAGATGGCTCCGGAGATGAGAATCAAGCGGATGAAGCCGCTGGCCCACCTATACACGCGGGTGCGGGTTAGCGTCCAGAGAAGGAAATGTGACCAGACAATAACTAGACAGCCTCTTCGGCTTCGTCATCATCCTTGTCATCGCCCTCTTCACTACCCTCTCTGCGTTTCTTCTCAACCAGTTGCACCGAGAGGATAGAAAGCTCGTATAGCAGCAGCGTCGGTAGGGCGAGGCCAATCTGGCTGATAGGATCAGGCGGTGTGAGGAACGCGGCCACGGCAAAGGTCCCGACAATGGCGTATTTGCGCTTGGCCCTCAGGCCATCGGCGGTGGCCAGACCCGCACGCGCCAGCAAGGTTAGCAGCACCGGCAACTGGAAGCAGATACCGAATGCCAGGATAAGCGTCATGACGAGGCCGAGATATTCGCTCACCCGCGCGGTCAGCTGGATTTGCACCTGGCTGTCGCCGGTCTGCTGCAAGGACAGGAAAAATGTCATTGCAAGCGGCATGACCACGTAATAGACGAGCGACCCGCCAAGAATAAAAAGAACGGGAGTTGCCACAAGGAAGGGCAGAAATGCAGACTTTTCGTTCTGGTACAAACCCGGCGCCACGAACATGTAGATCTGCGTGGCCAGCACGGGAAAAGCCAGGAAGATTGCGCCGAACAGCGACAGTTTGAGCTGGGTGAAAAAGAACTCCTGCGGCGCGGTGTAGATCATCTCGATACGGGTATCGCCACCTACCGCTTGCTTATAGGGGTAGAGCAGGATGTTGTAGATGTCGCTGGCAAAGAAAAAACACAGCAGGAAGCCCGCGAAGATCGCTGCCATGGTCCACATCAGCCGCGTGCGCAGCTCAACCAGATGCTCGATTAACGGCGCCTTGGTGGACTCAAAGTCTTCCTGGGTTTCACTCTGTATTTCGCTCACCTAGCCCTGGCCTCCGCTCTCGTCTGCCGATGCCTCTTCCTTTGGCTTTGGCTTTGGCTTTGGCTTTGGCTTTGGCTTGGATTTGGCAGCCGTCTTTTTCTTCGGAGCAAGCTTTTCAGGCTCATCATCACCAGCTGCCTGGGGGGCCTCAATGCTACCCTTGATACTGTCGGCAGTCTCTTTCAACGGCGCCATGCTCTCGGTGACAGAATCCTTGATCTGATTGAGCGGATTTAAATCCGACGCATCGCTCAGCGTGGAGCGTAACTCATCGAGTTCGCTTTCGCGGATCGCATCGTCGAACTGCGAGCGGAACTCGCCCGCGGTACGCTTCAACTGGCCGGCATAACGGCCAAGCGAGCGCAGCATGCGCGGCAAATCCTTCGGGCCGACGACAATAATCGCAACCACGGCAATAACCAGGATTTCAGTCCAACCGATATCGAACATGGAACGCCTGCCGTCTTCGGGCTAGCCCAAGGTGCGTGTGTAATGAGACGGAATGTCAAAAGGTCATACCGCCAGCACATTGGCTGGCTAACGCCTAGCTTGCTTTGGCTTTGCTGCCGCTCGTCGATTTCGCCGACTTGGCTGTTTCAGCCTCGTCATGCTCGATCGATTTAACAGTCTCGGAATCTTCAGATTCGTCTTCTGCTATGCCCTTTTTAAAGCTCTTGATGCCTTTTGCGACATCGCCCATAAGGTCGGAAATCTTGCCGCGTCCGAACAAAAGCACGAGCAAAACAATAACTATGAGAATTTGAAACCAACTCGGTGCCATTTTGATATTTTCTCCTTCTGGGCAGCAATGCTGCCTGATCTGTTCCGCACTATTGCAGAAAGGCCTGACCCCCGCAACACGCTGAGACTGGGCAAAGTTAAGGCTCTTACCGATGAGCTGTTTTCAGACGCCCGGCTTGTCGTCAGATGCGGCGGCAAACACCAGAATTTCCTCCGGGTTCACCTTTACACCTACATCCGATCCTGCCTGTTTTGCCCGTGATTCCCGTATCCGTGCAAAAAGCGGTTCTTCCAGTCCATCAACGCCGATTTCCAGTAAGGCGCTTTCACCGAGAAAACGGGTGTTCAACACGCGTCCTGCCCGGCCCTTGCCAACAGGAACAAGTTGAACGTCGCGCTGTCGGATGCAGGCAACAGCATTGCCATTTTTAATTCCCTTGGCCGAGCATTTTCCAAATAGCGTATCTGCTATTGAGCTCTTAACGACCACAGGAACTTCGTTTATATCCGAGAACATGCGCGCCGCGTTGATATCCGCAGGTGCATGATAAATCTCCTCCGCCGTGCCCGTCTGCAGCAACCGTCCTTCGCGCATCAGTGCAATACGGTTGCTCATGCGCATGGCTTCTTCGCAGGAATGGGTCACCAGAATGCAGGTGGCTCTTGTTTCTTTGAGAATCGCGAGCGTTTCCTCACGCATCTCATCGCGCAATTGCATATCGAGACCGGAAAAGGGCTCATCCATCATCAACACGCCGGGCCTTGGCGAGATCGCACGCGCCAGCGCCACACGCTGCTGTTCTCCGCCCGACAAGATATGCGGATATTCATCGGCATATTTCGCGAGCCCCACACGTTCAAGCGCCGATTGGGCGATCTTGCGGGCGTCCTCGCGCGCCATGTCCTTTAACCCGAAGGCAGCATTTTCCAGCAATGTCAGATGTGGAAACAGGGCAAAATCCTGGAACATGAGCCCGACGCCACGACGCTCAGGGGGGACATGTATCTCGGGTCCAGCGACTTCCCTATCATTGATCAGTATGCGCCCGCCGGTTGGGCGCTCCAGCCCTGCTGTCAGACGCAATAGCGTGGTCTTCCCACAACCCGAAGGCCCCAGCAGGCAGACAATTTCGCCAGGTTCAATATCCAGGGAGACACCGCGAACTGCATGAACGGTACCAAAGCGGCGCTGAACATCATCGAATGTCAGGCGCGCAGCAAAGGTCGCGGCGGCGGAGCCGCGCGTTCCCCACCTGGCAGCGGATGGCTGCTGACGGCGTTTGGATGTTTGACCGAATAACACGGCGCCTGTTTACGCGACCCGGGGCGCCGGTTGCAAGCCTGAGAGGGTTAACGCTTCCCGCAGATCAATGAGCGCTGTCGTCCCCTGAGCGGCTTTCGCCTGCCTCGAAATGCTCATCTGATTCTGAGGCCAGCTCGTCAGCGGCAATATCATCTTCGAGCGGTTCCTCATCTTCGCTGAGGTCTTCAGTATCGTCCGGAAGTGGGATGGAGAATCCCGGCGGCAGATTGCCATCAAGCAGGCCCGCACCCTTCAACTCATCAAGCCCTGGAAGATCGTTGATATCGTCGAAGCCGAAATGTTCAAGAAAGGCCGGTGTCGTTCCATAGGTGATTGGCCGGCCCGGCACGCGGCGGCGGCCACGCAGCTTGACCCAGCTCGTTTCCAGCAGAACATCCAGTGTTCCCTTCGATGTCGCCACGCCGCGAATGTCCTCGATTTCCGCCCGTGTCACCGGTTGGTGATAGGCGATAATCGACAAGGTTTCGAGCGCTGCCCGGGACAATCGGCGCTGCTCGACCGAGTAGCGTTGCAACAGAAAGGACAGATCGTCAGCCGTACGGAACGCCCATTTGCCGCCAGCCCGCACCAGATTGATGCCGCGCCCGGCGTAAAAAGCCTGAAGTTCCTCGATCAGGGCCTGAATATCTTCGCCTTCAGGAATATGTTCCGCGAGCCGCGCTTCATCCAGAGGCTCGGACGCCGCAAACAGCAAGGCTTCCAGCACTCTCAGCTTTTCACCCCGGTCAGCCGAGGGCAGACGCATGACGTTTTCTGGCAAGGGCAGAGGAAGTGTCACTGCTTCCCTTGTCTGCTCGGCACGTTCCGCTGCCGTTTCATCTCTCAATTTTTCGCTCATCGTGTCTTCCAGAATCTCATTGGCTTCTTTTCGGTCATCCCGGTTCAAATCAGTCACTGCGTGGTCGTGTTCACCCGTTTGCGGATGAATAGTGGCGTAAATGCGCCTTCCTGCCTGAGCTCCGCCATCCCTTCCCGGGTTAATTCAAGCGAAGCGCTCAAGGAGCTGGCCAGCACGGTGCGTTTCTGCTCCGGATCGTCAAGATATTGCAGGATCAGCTCATCGATCGGCGCCCAGCCAACCGACGTGCCCAGTATCGCCTCCAGACGCTCGCGGGCATCCTGGATTGACCAGACAGGCCGCGCGGAGAAATGGATGGTATCGATAGCGGTGCGCTGCCGCTGGTTGGAATAGGCCTTGAGCAAATCATAGACATTGGCGTCATACTCGGAGTTGCGCACCAGCCTGATGCCTTCCGGCATACCGCGGGCAAAGAAGTCGCGTCCGAGGCGATTGCGGTTGAAAAGCTTGGCGCCTGCCTCACGCATGGCTTCCAGCCGTCTCAGGCGGTGAGCCAGTTGTGCCGCGAGTTCCTCACCCGTGGGCTCGCCCTCGCCCGCTTCAGCCGGCAGCAAAAGTTTTGATTTCAGGAAAGCCAGCCACGCCGCCATAACCAGATAATCAGCCGCAATTTCCAGTCGCAACCGCCGTGCTTCGTCTATGAAGTCGAGATATTGCTGGGCCAGGTCGAGAATGGAGATTTGGGTAAGGTCGAGCTTGTGATCACGCACCAGAGCCAGCAGCAGATCGAGCGGCCCTTCATACCCGTCAATATCGACGACAAATGTCTGGTTGCGCGCAGGCGCATCGAACTGCTCGACGTTCATATCTTCCGATATGGCCTCGCCGGGTTCGGCCTGTGCTGCCTCAACCTTATCATCGGGTGCGCCCATTGCGTCTTTCCATACTGCCCTAAACTGCCTGGGCCTGTAACTTCTCCAGCAATCCCAGCGCCCGCACCTCGTCAAACAGCTCCGGTGTCTTGAGACAGCCCCGTGCCGTCTCAAAACGCTCAAGTGCCTTACCATTCAATTCCGGCATCACGGCGGCCACCTGAACCATGTCTTCAAACTTGCCGCTG
Source organism: Hyphomicrobiales bacterium (assembly GCA_021775555.1). Classification (GTDB taxonomy): domain Bacteria; phylum Pseudomonadota; class Alphaproteobacteria; order Rhizobiales; family Methyloligellaceae; genus UBA2767. The sequence continues at coordinate 18,881 of JAJFHP010000065.1, forward strand.
CAATGCAATGCAACGTCACAGCCTGCGGCAATGACAGCCCCGGCTCTCTCCGGAAGCGTTCCCGACAAGGCCGCCATGTCAAGGTCATCGCACATCAGCAACCCGTCAAATCCGATTCCCTTGCGAATCACTACACCTATTATATGCTCAGAAACGCTGGCCGGGGCGTCTTCATCCAGGGTTTTGAAAACAACATGCGCAGTCATTGCCAATGGCAGGTCCTTCAATGCCGCAAAGGGTTTGAAATCAATTTCCTGCAAAGTTTCCAATGAAGCATCAATGACCGGCAATTGTTTGTGGCTGTCGGCGCGCGCCCGGCCATGCCCGGGAATATGCTTGATAACAGGCAATACGCCGCCTTCTAGAAATGTATCAGCGACGACCCGAGACAGGGCAATAATCATTTCAGGGGTCTCACCATAGGCCCGGTCGCCAATGATCTCATGGGCACCCGGAGCCGGAACGTCGAGAACCGGCGCACAGTCCACATTGATCCCCACCTCAACAAGGTCTGCCGCCATCAGTTGTGTGACGGCCCGGGCAACCTCAAGAGCTTCCCCCGGGTCGGCTCGATAAAGTTCAGCAAAGACGCGCGCGGCCGGGTATTTGCGCCATTGCGGCGGCCCCATTCTCTGGACGCGCCCCCCCTCCTGATCCACCAGGACCAGAAGATCGCCACCCGCACACTCTCGCGCATCGGTCGTAAGGTTCCTGATCTGGTCACGCGAGATGCAATTGCGGGCAAACAAGATCAACCCGCAAGGGCGAACATCGCGCAGAAATGATCGCTCGTTTACTGTAAGATCAGGTCCGCTGCAGCCAACAATCAGAGAGACAAATGCCATGCAGTCGGGGATATCGGCCCCGCAGGCGATGGTCAAGTAGAGCCATAGAGTTGTGCGCAGAAGTTATTGCGCGCGCACGAGACAGCTGCGCATTCCAGAGCCCTTCAGAGATTTACAGAGGCTGGCTGCCACCTGCTTGCCTTCCACCGGACCCACATTGAGCCGATACCAGACACCCTTGCTACCCAAATCGGCCCGTTTGATGATTGGGCGGTAGCCACTGAGAAGTCGGGGATATTTTTGCTGTATGTCGGCGAAAGCCGCCAGGGCATCCGTCTGGCTCTTGCGCGCCGCCACCTGGACGACATAGCTGCCTCCCGATACTGCGGGAGCAGCTGCGGGCGCAGACGCTACACGCTGCTGGGCCGGCGCAGGAGGAGCGGTGCGTGGCGCTTGCGGTTTCTGAACCGGGGGTGGTGTCACGGCCACGGGTTTGGGAATGCTCGGCGTCACGGTTTTCTTCACTGGAACCGCCCCGGGAACCGGTGCTGCGACTGCAGGCTGCTTGCTGGTCAAGGGTTTGGGGAACGTCATTGCCACGGTTCCATCGGGCGGGTTTGACGATGGTGCAACGGGGGCAGCTGGTGCTTTCACTACCTTTTGCCGCGGGTTTGACGCCACGATGGTGCCATCTGGCCGGACCGTTAAAGTTTTGACCTTGCGTGGAACACCAGTGGGTGAAGCAGGGGCTTGTTGCGCGGTGGCGATCTTCGCTGGCTTGGCGTTACCAAGCGCTGCAGTCGCAGCCGCCGCAACGTCTTCCTGACGGGAAACCAGTTTTTCAACTTCAGGGTTTTTCTCACCTTGAAGGCGCTCGTAAATTTTCTTGTTCTTGTGCGGGAACTGTTTTCCACCGGGTTTTTCCGGCGCTACTTTCACCGGACGGCTGTCAGCCTGAATCAGAGGCGGCTTGCCTGTGCTTGCAATGTCGGAATCCCCGCCGATCTTGTAGGCAAAGGCCAATGCGCCGCCCAGGGCCAGAACACCAATCAATCCGCTCGAAGCCATCAATATTTTGCGTAACCGGCGCTCCTTGGGCGCGGCAACCTCGGTCGCGACTTCACCACCTGGAAATTCTGCATCACCCTCTTGCATCGGCTCATGGAAGAAGGGCTGATCGGCCTGTGGTTCACCAGGCCCCTCGAACGCTCCCAGCGGAATTTCCGGATGCTGGTCGTAATGCGCTTCGAATGTCTGGAGGTTACCACCTGCCTCGCCCTGATAGGCGGGATCGACATGATGGGCGGCATCGCCGTGATAAGCTGGCTCGGGATGAAGCGCACCGGCTTCAAATTCACTTGGGTTTATATTTTGAAAGGCTTCGGCTTGCGGCTCGTTCTGTCCGATTACGTGCCCGTGCAAATCATCGCTTGCATACGAGGGTTCGGCGCCAGTGCTGTCCATGGCTTGCGCGGGCTCGATATGCTCGGCGTAGACCTGCGGCTCGTGGGCAAAATCCTGGGTAAAGTTATTTTCGTGAAGCTCGGCAGGAAGTTCCGGTTCCACAGCATGCTCAACGGGGGCCTCGGTCTGTTGGGGCTGTTCCGTGACAGGGGCATAACCCTGCATTTGCCCGAAGCCTGCCAGTCCCGGCAACCCTTGTGCAGGCTGCCCCGCTCCATTCTGTCCCGAAGAAGTGGTCTCCGGATTTTCAGAAGTGGTCGGTTCGTTGGAGGGTCTGGTCCCCTCATCCGTCATCGACATGGCTTTACTTCCCTCGAACTCAACTCCGTGTACCCGTCGGAGTCATTCTAACGCAATTTTACTAACGCATTTCACGGATTGGTTGGACACCAAGAATCCCCAGGCCAGTTGCCAGAATCCCGGCTGTTGCCGACACCAATGCAATACGCGCCTCAGTCAAATCTCGGTCCGCTGCGTTAATAAAACGTAATTGTGGCAACTCTTTGCCCCTGTTCCACAGGCTGTGGAAGTCTCCCGCAAGCTCATACAGGTAAAAAGCAATCCTGTGAGGCTCATGTGCAAGAGCAGAAGCTTCTATGAGTCGCGGAAATTGAGATATTCTCTTAATTATAGCAAGTTCTTCTTCACTATTTAAAAGTGAAAGCTTGAGTTTTTCAACGTCTAGACTGTCGTGCACAAGATCAGGGAACACTTCAAGCGTATTGCGGTACACGCTATGCGCGCGCGCATGTGCATATTGCACGTAAAACACCGGGTTATCGCGGGATTTTTCGGTCGCCTTGATGAAATCAAAATCGAGCGGTGCATCATTTTTCCGGTACAGCATCATGAAGCGTACGGGGCCAGATCCGACCTCATCCACAACCTCTTTCAAAGTGACGAACTCACCAGAGCGTTTGGACATTTTGACAGGTTCACCACCACGGAACAGGCGTACGAGCTGGCAAATTTTTACATCCAGTTCACCCTTCCCATCGGTAAGCGCCTTCACGGCCGCTTTCATCCGTTTCACATAACCGCCATGATCGGCGCCCCAAACGTCGATCATGGTTTTGAAGCCACGTTTGAACTTGTCGTCATGGTAGGCCATGTCTGATGCAAAGTAGGTATAGGTGCCGTCTGACTTCACCAGCGCCCGGTCTACATCATCGCCAAACTGAGTGGCGCGGAAGAGCGTTTGCTCTCGGTCTTCCCAGTCATCAGGGAGCTTGCCCTTGGGCGGCGGCAGGCGGCCCTCGTAAATCAGGCCCTTTTCCCGCAAGGCATCGATCGTCTGGGCCACCCTGTCGCTCGCCCCCTCGATGAGCGAACGCTCGGAGAAGAAGACTTCCTGGTGAATGTTCAGCGATGCCAGGTCTTCCTTGATGCCGGTGAGCATGGCGTGCATGGTATAATCACGCACGACAGGGAGCCATTGACTCTCACCCTGATCGAGCAACGTTTCACCGTGAATTTTGACAAGTTCCGCACCGATGGGTTTGAGATAGTCTCCCGGGTACCCGCCTTCGGGTATTTCACCGATATCCTCGCCCAGGGCCTCGCGGTAGCGCAGATATGCCGAACGTGCCAGCACATCCACCTGCGCTCCGGCATCATTGACGTAATATTCGCTGGTCACGTCAAAGCCCGTGAATTTCAGTAACGTTGTCAGGGCATCCCCGAACACCGCCCCGCGGCCATGGCCCACATGCAGCGGTCCGGTCGGATTGACCGACACATATTCCACGTTGACCTTCTCGCCTGCACCGAGCTCACTGCGGCCAAAATCGCCATCCCCTTTAAGAACCGATATAATTATTTGCGGCCAGAAGTCTTTGGAAAGACGGATATTTATAAATCCCGGCCCAGCGATCTGGACATCTTCAATATTGTCATCCTGCTCCAGAATCGCACTGAGTTTCTCTGCCAGGTCACGCGGTGTCATGCCAGCCTTTTTGGCCAGCACCATCGCGGCATTGGTTGCCAGGTCGCCATGGGCGGCATCGCGCGGCGGCTCCACGGTGACAACCGATATATCGGTATCGGCGGGCAACACCCCGTCGGCCATCAACCGGGCAAGTGCTGCTGCAATCCTGTCTGAAAAATGGGCGTAAAGATTCATGGTTTCAGTTGGTGGGGCCTGGAATGACTTGCGGCTTATTCTGTTAAGCCCGAGCGGTTAACGCAATTCCGGAGTGCGGTCAAATAGCCGGTCATGCTCGCGTACGGCATATCGATCCGTCATACCGGCGATAAAATCACAAACCTGGGCCGCGCGCTCACTTGTCTCGAGCCCCTCCGCACCCTTTTGCCAGTTTTCTGGCATGGCATCAGGATGGCTCATATAGTGGGTGAACAACTCACGCACGATCAGGCCTGCCCCCTCCATGATACGCAAAACCCTGCTCTCCCGGTAGACCCGGGCAAACAGGAAGTCGCGCAATTCGTTACAGGCGTCGGTCATTTGCTGTGAAAAAGTGACAACTGACGACCCAGCGCTACGGATTTCATCGACGCTTGCGGGAGCAAGTGCTTCCAGCCGCGATGTTGCCTCGTGCACCACATCCTCTATCATCCGGGTTATCAGGCGGCGATTGATCTCGTAAATCACCCGTGATGCTTCAAGCTGCGGATGCAAGGCTTGAACCTCATTGATAATCCCTCCCGCCACCGGCACCTCGGCGAGGTCTTCCAACGGGTATGATCCAGCGCGGAACCCGTCATCCAAATCATGATTGTTGTAGGCAATATCGTCCGCGATCGCCGCCACCTGTGCTTCTGCACTCGGCCAGCTTGCCAATTCCAGATCCTGTATATCGTTATAGGCCTTGAGCGCGCGCGGAATCCGCTTTCCAACATGGGGTCCAATTGGTTCGCCCTTGCTCCCCAGAACCGGCCCATTATGCTTGGCCAGTCCTTCCAGCGTCTCCCATGTCAGATTCAGCCCATCGAAAGCGGCGTATTTGCGCTCCAGCCTGGTCACAACACGCAGGCTCTGACCGTTATGGTCAAACCCGCCATGGTCAGCCATTGCAGTATCAAGCGCACGCTCGCCTGCATGGCCGAAAGGCGGATGTCCCAGGTCATGGGCAAGTGCGATGGCTTCCGTCAGCCCCTCATCCAGTTTCAGCGAGCGTGCAATCGCCCGCGCGATCTGTGCCACTTCAATGGAATGGGTCAGGCGCGAGCGATAATGGTCGCCCTCATGATAGATGAACACCTGAGTTTTGTGATTTAGCCTGCGGAACGCTGTGGAATGCACAATCCGGTCGCGGTCGCGCTGAAACGGCGAGCGGGTGGGACACCCCGCTTCATTTGTGAGCCGCCCCCGGCTGTGCCCACCAAACGAAGCATATGACGCAAGCACTCTGTTCTCCTGCTCATCTGACACGAATGGTTCCCGTTTTGTCATCATGATTTGACAACCTGCTTTTGCACCCTATCTTCCTGATAGTATGCTACGCGACAGGCTATGACCCGCGCTGAGAGAAATTAATTGCAGATGGATAACAAACAGATCACCGTTTCTGACCGCGCCGCAACGCAAATTGCGGCCATCATCGCCAGTGAGAGCAACAACACCATGTTGCGTGTCTCCGTCGAGGGCGGCGGATGTTCCGGCTTTCAGTACAAGTTCGACCTTGTAAAGGACCGCCTTGATGATGACCTCGCCATCGACAAGGGCGGGATAACGGTTCTGATCGACTCCGTATCACAGATGTATATGGAAGGCAGCGAGATTGACTTTGCTGACGAGTTGATTGGTGCGGCCTTCAAGATCAACAACCCCAATGCCACCGCTTCCTGCGGCTGCGGGACCAGTTTTTCGCTATAAAGTGTTCTCGAGCATGGCTCTTGTTGTGTCCGTTTTCAGCCGTAAGACGGTTCTTGCTGAATGGGGTCACTGATAATTGCGTATGATCCAGAACGGGCATCCATGACCTGCGGCCTCAGCTACATAATTGATCAATTGCCTCGATAATGCGGTTTGCGGCGCTCTATCCACGCATCGAGACCTTCGCGAACATCTTGAGTTGGGACCATTCGAGCAAATTGATCGCTTTCAATCTGCAGTCCTTCTGAGATTGTTGCATTGATACCGCGTGTTACCGCCGTGATAATCCGTGCGGCAGCGATTGGCGAATGGCGGATGATGCGGTTTGCTAATTCAAAGGCGGATGCCATTAAATCTTCATGTGGCACGACACTGTTGACGATACCCATTTGATAGGCACGTTCCGGCGAAAACGTATCACCCGTAAGAAGCAATTCGAGTGCGCGTTTGCGCCCGGCGAGCCGTGGTAGGCGTTGTGTTCCGCCAAATGTAGGGGGGATTCCAATATTAATTTCCGGCTTTGCAAATACAGCCTTTTCACTGGCGATTGCGAGATGGACGGCCTCCGTAATCTCACAGCCGCCACCGAAGGCAATGCCATTGACCGCCGCAATGATAGGCTTTCGATATGATTCCATTCGCGCGGTCATTGACTGGCCTCTATGAACAAATTCCTTCACTGCTACATCTGGACCCCTCTTAACACTCTCAGAGAATTCATGAATGTCACCACCAGCTGAAAAGGCGCGCTCCCCTGCTCCGGTCAGGATCAGAGCCCGGACGTCGTTATCATCCTCAAGCCGGTCGAGCAGCTGTAGCAGCAGGTCATTGGTCGCGTAATTTAATGCGTTGAGCTTCTCAGGGCGGTTCAGCGTGAGAACCGCTATATTGTCACGTAGCTCGAAGAGAACAGTGTCGGCCATATACCTTTTCTCCATTCATTGGCTTTCGATTGCCACGAAGATTTAGGTACTGCATCACCTTGTGTAAACTCACTAGTCAGTTTACTTACAATCTATGCCCAGAAACGCTCAGATCACAAAGGATCGAATCCTTGATGCCGCAAGTCGGTTATTCTACGCGGAGGGAATTCGCTCCGTCAGCGTGGATGCCATCTCCGAGAAAGCAGGCATTACAAAGAAAACCTTATATTTTCACTTCAAGAGCAAGGATGATTTGATCACGGGATACCTGGCATCACGAGATCAGCCCACCCTCGCGCTTTTCTCCAAATGGTTTGAAGAAGCGGAGGGGTCGATCGAAGAAAAGGTCAAAGCGATTTTCTTAAACATTGCTCAAACGGCGCGACACCCAAAATGGAGAGGCTGTGGTTTTCTTCGCACGGCGGCAGAACTTGCCAACATGCCCGGGCATCCGGCAATACGGGCCGGAGCGACGCACAAGCAAAACGTCGAGGAATGGCTGACAGGGCACATTACCCACGCTGGATTGCAGAATGCTGAGATATTGGGTCGGCAGATTGCGGTGCTATTGGATGGCGCATTCACTGCCGCACAAATACACCGGGATCCAGATTATATCGAAACCGCAGGAGCGGCTGCAGCTACCCTTCTGCGGTGTCAAAGCGGCGATAAAAAATGATTACGTATGGCGCTGCAGCTTGTGGCGTGCATTATCACAATTTGCAAAAGAACGTCCCTGGCTGCTCATGAACATACAAGCAAAACCATCTGTGTTTTTCCCATTCAACAACAGCTATGCGCGTTTGCCGGACCGCTTTTTTGCAAGGCTCAAACCATCTCCCGTACGCGCGCCAAAGCTTATCCGCCTGAATGGTGCGCTGGCCGAGCATTTGGGCCTTGATCCTGAAACTCTGTCCTCGCCCGAGGGCATTGAAATTATTTCAGGCAACCGTGTTCCGGAAGGCGCGGAACCACTCTCAATGGCCTATGCCGGGCATCAGTTCGGCAATTGGGTGCCGCAGCTCGGAGATGGCCGGGCGATCTTGCTGGGTGAAGTAATCGATCAGAATGGCGTGCGGCGCGACATTCAGCTCAAGGGATCAGGTCAAACGCCCTATTCGCGCATGGGAGATGGCCGGGCGGCACTAGGTCCTGTCCTGCGTGAATTTATCGTCGGTGAGGCGATGGCCGCATTGGGCATTCCAACGACGCGGGCACTCGCCGCCGTTACCACAGGCGAGCAGGTGGCGCGCGAGCAGCTTCTTCCCGGTGCGGTGCTGACGCGCGTGGCCCAGAGCCATGTGCGTGTGGGCACGTTCCAGTTCTTTGCCGCACGTGGAGATGAGGAAGCACTGCGTCTTCTCGCCGACCATGTCATCGGACGGCATTATTCTGACGCCTCCCGGTCAGATCGCCCGTACCGCGCCATGCTGGATGCTGTTATCGCGCGCCAGGCCCAACTCATCGCGCGCTGGCAGCTGGTTGGATTCATTCATGGCGTGATGAACACGGACAATATGTCGATAGCAGGCGAGACCATCGACTATGGCCCCTGCGCCTTTATGGACAGCTATCACCCGGAGACCGTCTACAGCTCTATCGATCAAGCGGGCCGATACGCCTATTCGAACCAGCCGGGCATCGCACACTGGAACCTTGCTGTTCTTGCGCAAACATTTTTGCCGCTACTCGCAGAGGATGAGGATGTGGCTGTCGCCGAGGCGCAGGAGGCAATCAACGAATATCCGGAGCTGTTCAAGGCGGCTTATCTTGAAGGCATACGTGCCAAGCTCGGACTTGTGCAAGAGCGCGATGATGACGCGGACCTAGCCCAGGGCCTGCTAAACCGCATGGGTGAGAACAAGGCCGATTTCACACTGACATTTCGGCGGCTGTGCGATGTCTCGGCCGTGGACTCCTCGACTGACGGTGCGGTTCGCGAATTGTTTGAAGACCCGGCCGGCTTTGATGATTGGGCTGAGCGGTGGCGCGAGAGGCTGAACCAGGAAGACAGCAGTGATGACAGGCGCCAGCTCGCCATGCGCGCGGTCAATCCCGCCCTTATTCCACGCAATCACCTGGTGGAGGAAGTTATCAAGGCAGCAACCGAGGCGGAAGATTTTACGCCCTTCAACACCCTTATGTCAGTGCTGGCCTCTCCTTATGAGGACAAACCCGAACATGACCGCTACAGCAGACCACCAAGGCCCGAACAGGTGGTACACCAGACGTTTTGCGGCACTTGAGTTAGGAGTGGACTGTTCTCATGGAGGGCACCGGATCTCACCCGTTTGATAGCTTCGTGAATGTCCGCTTCCGGCCTATATGGACTTAGATTCGCATAGGCGATAACGAAGACATTCTTGCAACCATTCGCAGTAAGCCTGTTCATCGACGGGCCAATTTCACCGATGCCTCCTTCCATGTTAAGAGCAGGCCAGAACACTTCACACCCGGATTCGCTCATGAAAATTTCCACCTGGAACATCAATGGCATCAAGGCCCGGCTCGATGGGCTTCTGACCTGGCTGGAGCAGGCGAAACCCGATGTTGCCTGCCTGCAGGAAATCAAATCTGTCGACGAAGGGTTCCCATCCGAGCGCTTTGAAGAGCTTGGTTATAATGTCGCTGTGCATGGCCAGAAGAGCTTCAACGGCGTGGCGGTCCTGTCAAAGAAACCGTTTGACGAGATCATCAAGGGGCTACCGGGCGATGATGAGGATGATCATGCGCGGTATCTTGAGGTGGTCATTTCAACTGACAGCGGTGTCGTGCGCGTGGCGTCAATTTATCTGCCCAACGGCAATCCCGTGGATACTGAAAAATTCCCCTACAAGCTGCGGTGGATGGACCGCTTGAGGGACCACACGCAAGACCTGCTGGCGCTGGAAGAACCCTTCGTTCTGGCCGGCGACTATAATGTCATCCCCACCGATGACGACGTTCATGCTCCCGACGCGTGGCGCGGCGATGCCCTGTTCCGCCCCGAGACGCTGGATAAGTTTCACACCCTGCTCAATCTTGGCCTGACTGACGCCTACCGCGCCTGCCATTTTGAAAGTCATCAATACACATTCTGGGATTTCCAGAGGGGAGCATGGCAGAAAGACCATGGCATCCGCATTGACCATCTGCTGCTTTCTCCCCAGGCGGCTGATCGCCTCCAAGGCTGCGAGATCGATCGATTTACCCGTGGCTGGGAAAAGCCGTCAGATCACGTTCCGGTCTGGATTGAATTGAATACGGACTAATGCGTCATCAGCGCAGCGCATTTGCGCTTTCCATTCCGACATTTGTGAAGCCCGCAGCAATGCCAGATGCCGGCGTCGTAGCCGCTTCGTTGGTCAGGGACGGATCAGCTGAAGCCTGTTCGGGTGTGATCACGACAAATCCTTCGCGACCCATGCGCTCTTGCCACTGTTCAGCAAGTTTTCCGGCACGCGCACGCTCATCGGCCTGTGCGTGAGCATAAGCGTTCGAATATAACTCATCTATCCAGCGGGCCTGTTCCTTGTCGCTGGCGTTTTGCCGGGCAAGTGACAACAGCGCCAGGCCTTTGAGAGGCTGGCGCCGCACGTCTTTAGCCCCGCGCCACAACAGCTCTCCCAGAATCGCCTGGGCCTTGCCATGGCGTTTCTTGGCGGCATTGGTCAGCCAGTTGACGGCAAGACGCCCATTGTGCGGCATGCCCTCCCCGTCCAGGTACATTTGCGCCAGGGCGCACTGAGCTTCCGCGTCACCGAGATAACTCGCTGCATGCCACAACAGGCCAGCCGCGCGGCGCTTGTCGATCCTGATAGCGCTACCCGGTATACCGGCCCGGTAATAGCTGCCAAGGGCCACGAAAGCATGCGCCACGCCACGTGCCCTGGCATGATGCGGGCGCACATCGGCCTGGTCATCGGCGATGCGCCGATAAAGTTCGAAGGCTTTTACATGGCTGAGCGGCACATCCTCGCCGGTTTCATACATGCGGGCGAGTTGCAACTGGGCATCGATAACGCCGAGTTCAGCGGCAACCTCGAGTGCGGCGACGCGTTTGGATACTACCTGTTTGGCGTCGATCGTCTGCGTATCGACATGCTCTGCAGCTGCAATACGCATCTCTTCACCAGCCCAGATCATTCGGCTGGTCAGAAACAGGGCGGCCATAGCGGCTACGCCCAGTGTGAACCACTTAAACATTTGCGTAACACTCGACTTCAACTTTGCCGCCAGGATGGGTCACCGCACCCAAACGGGCTGGTCCGACCTGATCGGCATACTTCCACAACGCACCACTCTTGTAGGGATTGTCCGGCGCCTCCCAAGCTTTACGACGTTCTTCAAGTTCTTCGTCGCTTAGCTCGACGTCGAGCGTCCCCGCTACTGCATCAATTATGATCTTATCGCCGTCTTTCAAGAGGCCGATGGGTCCGCCAACTGCAGCTTCCGGGCCCACATGGCCAATGCAGAAGCCCCGGGTTGCCCCTGAAAAGCGGCCATCAGTGATCAGCGCAACCTTGTCGCCCATGCCCTGGCCGTAAAGCGCCGCCGTCGTGGACAACATTTCGCGCATGCCCGGTCCGCCTTTTGGCCCCTCATAGCGGATGACCAGAACATCGCCTTCCTTGTAGTCGCGATTGCTGACCGCCTCAAAGCAGGCTTCTTCACTATCAAAACAGCGCGCCGGGCCGGTGAATGTCTGCACCTCCATCCCGGCCACCTTCACGATGGCCCCGTCAGGCGCGACATTGCCTCTCAGACCAACGACGCCGCCGGTCGGGGTGATCGGTTTGTCAGCCGGGTACACCACATCCTGTTGATCATTCCATTTCACGCTTTCCATGTTTTCCGCGATGGTGCGGCCTGTCACGGTCATGCACTCGCCATGGATGAATCCATTGTCGAGAAGCGTCTTGATAAGCAACGGAATACCGCCCGCCTCGAACATGTCCTTGGCGACATATTTTCCACCCGGCTTGAGGTCGGCAACATAGGGTGTTCTCTTGAAGATCTCCGCCACGTCAAACAGATCGAACTCGATACCGCATTCATTGGCGATAGCCGGAAGATGCAGGGCCGCATTGGTCGAGCCACCCGATGCGGCCACAACCGTGGCCGCGTTCTCCAGCGCCTTGAGTGTCACGATATCGCGCGGCCTGATTTCGCGTGCCAGAAGCTCCATGATCATTTCACCCGAAGCCATGCAGAACTGGTCGCGCATTTCATAAGGAGCCGGAGCGCCAGCCGAATAGGGCAGCGCCAGGCCGATGGCTTCAGAAACCGTCGCCATGGTGTTGGCGGTGAACTGTGCCCCGCAGGCCCCGGCTGATGGACAGGCGACTTTCTCAAGTTCCAGAAGGTCCTCGTCGCTCATCTCGCCAACGGAATGCAGGCCGACGGCCTCGAATACATCCTGGACCGTCACCGGATTACCCTTGAAACTGCCTGGAAGGATGGAGCCGCCATAAACGAAAATCGACGGGACATTAAGGCGAACCATCGCCATCATCATGCCCGGCAGCGACTTGTCACACCCGGCCATACCCACGAGCGCGTCATAACAATGGCCGCGCATGGAGAGCTCGACTGAATCCGCGATGACTTCGCGCGACGCCAGCGAGGCCTTCATGCCCTGATGGCCCATGGCGATGCCGTCGGTCACGGTAATCGTGGTGAATTCACGCGGTGTGCCGCTGGCATGGACCACGCCCTTTTTGACGACCTGCGCCTGTCGCTGAAGCGCGATATTGCAGGGGGCTGATTCATTCCAGCAGGTGGCAACTCCCACGAGTGGCTGGTGGATTTCATCACCGCTCAAACCCATTGCATAGAGGAAGGAGCGATGAGGCGCCCGTTCCGGCCCCTCCGTGACATGCCTGCTTGGCAAACGTTTTTTATCGAACGTCTTGGCGTCCATGATGTATGGGCCTCCGGCCCTGTCCAATAAGTCTGATGTCCCGATGCCTCGCTGGCGCTTATCTTCAAGCGCAGTGGCCGTTTTCCCAGATTACCCGCCTTCAACTCTCCCGAACATATCCATTTGGAGAGATTCAGCTGTATGGGGTCGCTCAGGACGCCTTTTCCTATCAATTCGGCGCGGATATTTGATTGAATTTATGGCGCAAACGAGGCCGACTGTTGCCATTCAGCAACACTTCGACAAAAAAACCACAATTTTGAAACCTAAGTCACCTGCAGCAATGAACTGCACTTTATGAGGCTATAATTCTCTTTATTCCACACTGCCGAATGGCGCATAACAGCGGCACCAATACCAATATTGCCGCAATGGCTGCAGGACCCATGCCCCCGAAACACACCACTCCAAAACACGGCACAGAACCGCGTCTGCCGGACTCCTCTCTTCAGCAAGGGCCATTCAAAGCCTTTGCGAGCGATCCGGGCTGGGGAGAGGCATGGTGGTGGCTTGGAATACCCACCCTACTGGCGCTCGGCCTGGTTTGCGCCCAGGCAATTTCGCGGGACTTTTATGCCAACTGGATTTTGCCCGAGGGCTACGGGTTTCTCGAGCTGGGTCAATTCATCATTGCTATAGCTGCCATGTCTGAGGCCTTGAAGCTTGCATTCAGACCTTATGTACGCGCTCACAAACTGCTGTTCGCATTCGTCTGCATCGCTGCTCTGGGCTGTTTATATATCGCGGGAGAAGAGCACAGCTGGGGCCAGCATTTCTTCCACTGGAAAACGCCTGAATACTGGGCGGAGATCAACCGCCAAAAGGAAACCAACCTGCATAACACCATGCATTTGTTTGGAAAAAAGCCTCGGGCAATCCTGGAAGTGAGCATGCTGATCGGCGGGCTTATCCTGCCGCTGCTTGCCTTCCATAGGCCAGAGATACGGACCAATCGCTGGTCCCTTTTCATACCAGCCTATGCCGTTGTTCCCACTGTGGTTTGCGCCATTATTTTCAAGGCAACCGACGCGATACAGAAAAAACTTGGCATCCCCTCGCTGGTGATGAGGCCATCAGAAGCGACGGAGATTTTTATTTACATCTTCCTGCTGATCTACCTGATCCTGCTCACCCGCAGGGTATATGAGCTGGAGCGTGAAGCCAAAAGCCTCTAGCTCGCAGCTTCCAGCCGCTTCAATGCATCCCTCAGTTTGGATACGACCGCCTCGGCGTCAACCTTGCGCTGGCGCTGTTCTTCCACGACATGTTCGGGCGCACGGGAGGTGAAATTCTCGTTGGCGAGCTTTCCCTCGATCTGGGAAATGTCCTTGCCTATTTTCGCGATCTCGCCATTGAGCCTGTCGGTTTCAGCTGAAATGTCGATCACGCCTTCCAGCGGCAGGGCGAATGTCGCCTCGTCCAGCACGAACTGCACCGAACCCTTGGGCGCAGCATCGGAAGTTGAAATGGCGCCGAGCCGCGCAAGTGTCGTCAACGCCTCGCGGTTGGCTTCAAGCCGGGCCGCTGTCGTCTCCCTGGCCCCTAATACGCACACAGGAATTTTAGCGCCCGCGGGGGCATTCATTTCCGCGCGCAGGGAGCGGATTTCACTCACCATCCGAATCACCCAGTCAAATTCAGCTTCCGCTTTTTTATCCACCAGCCCCTTGAGGTCCGGCCATTGGGCAAGAATGAGCATGGTGTCGCGCTTCGGCCCCTGTTCTCCAAGCCGGGCCCAAAGCTCTTCGGTGATAAACGGCATGAACGGGTGCAGAAGAATGAGCGATTGGTCCAGCACCCAGGCGGCAGTGGCACGGGTCTCGGCATTTACAGCCTCATCGTCACCCTGAAGGGCTGGTTTGATGAGCTCCAGATACCAGTCGCAGAAAATATTCCAGACGAAGCGGTAAATGGCCCCTGCCGCCTCGTTGAAGCGATAGGCCTCGATCCCCTCGGTCACGGCCTGGGCAGCTTTTTCAGCCTCGCCGACAATCCACTGGTTCACACCATGGGTGAGCTTGGCCGGGTCAAAACTCTCAACCCGTACACATTCATTCATTTCCAGGAACCGCGACGCGTTCCAGATCTTGGTGCCGAAATTCCGGTAGCCCTCCACGCGCGAGGTTGCGAGCTTGATGTCGCGTCCCTGGGCGGCCATCGCGGCCAGGGTGAAGCGTAACGCGTCTGCGCCATACTCGCTGGCGATATCCAGCGGGTCGATGACGTTGCCCTTGGACTTCGACATCTTCGCGCCCTGTTCGTCGCGGACAAGCGCATGGATATAGACGGTGTGGAACGGCACTTCTGGTTTGCCTTCATCGTCTTTCATGAAGTGCAGGCCCATCATCATCATCCGGGCGACCCAGAAGAAAATGATATCAAAGCCGGTGACCAGAACATCCGTTTTGTAATAGCGCTTCAATTCCGGCGTCTCGTCTGGCCAGCCGAGCGTCGAGAATGGCCAGAGGCCTGAGGAAAACCAGGTGTCGAGCACATCTGGATCGCGCTCTAGCGGCTTGTCCTCGCCGTAATGCGCCTTGGCCAGCGCCTTTGCCTCGTCCTCGTCATGGGCAACGAACACTTCGTCATCTGGCCCGTACCATGCCGGGATCTGGTGACCCCACCACAGCTGGCGCGAAATACACCAGGGTTGGATATTGCGCATCCACTCAAAGTAGGTCTTCTCCCAGTTCTTAGGCACGAACTCGGTTTTGCCGCTCTCAACGGCTTCAATAGCTGGCTTGGCAAGCGTTTCCGCATCCGCGAACCACTGGTCGGTCAGCATGGGTTCAATGACCACTTTCGACCTGTCGCCGAAGGGCTGCATGACCCTTTTGTCCTCAACCATGACCATAAGGCCTTCAACATCGATGTCGGCGATGACGCGCTTACGCGCTTCGAATCGATCAAGTCCCCGATATTCATCGGGCACCAGGTTGATAGCATCCACATGCTTTGCGTCAGGCTCGCCGCCTTCTTTCACAATCGCCATGGCTAGCGTGGCGGCTTGCGCGTAAGGCGCGCCATCACTGCGCATCTGTGCCTTCTCGTCCATCAGGCGGTACTTGGGAATATTGTTGCGCTGTGCGACGGCATAATCATTGAAATCATGCGCGCCGGTGATTTTCACCGCACCTGAACCGAATTCCGGGTCGGGATACTCGTCCGTGATAATCGGGATGACACGCCGGTGAGCTTTGGGTCCAACCGGAATCTCGCAAAGTTTGCCAATAATCGGGGCGTAGCGCTCATCTGAGGGATGAACCGCGACTGCGCCATCGCCCAGCATGGTCTCGGGCCGCGTCGTGGCAATCGAGATGTAATCACGCGTCTCGCGCAGGGTAACGTTCCCGTCGGTGTCCTTTTCTACGTAGTCGTAGGTTTCTCCGCCAGCGAGTGGATACTTGAAATGCCACATGTGACCATCAACCTCGATATTCTCCACTTCGAGGTCGGATATCGCAGTCTCGAATTTCGGGTCCCAGTTGACGAGTCGTTTGCCCTTGTAAATCAAGCCTTCCCGGTACAGATCGACGAACACCTTGAGCACCGCTTGGCTCAACCCCTCATCCATCGTGAAACGTTCGCGCGACCAATCACAGGACGCGCCGAGCCGCTTTAGCTGATTAATGATCGATCCGCCTGACTGCTCCTTCCAGCCCCACACCTTGCGAATGAATTCCTCCCGCCCGAGTTCGCGGCGATGGATGCCAGAATCAGCGAGTTGGCGTTCAACCACCATCTGCGTGGCAATTCCGGCATGGTCCATACCCGGCTGCCACAGCACATCCCTGCCCCGCATCCGTTCAAACCGGATCAATATATCCTGGACCGTGTTGTTGAGCGCATGGCCCATATGCAGCGAGCCGGTAACGTTCGGAGGCGGAATGACGATGGTATAAGGCTTGGCGCTGGCCGCGACCCGGTCCGGCTGTCCGCAGGCGAATGCATTTGCCGCCTCCCAGGCACGATAGATTCTTTGTTCCAGTTCGGAGGGCTTATATGTCTTGTCCAGCATCTTATTTGGTGTGCCGCTTATGGTCCTGACTGGTGTGGTGGATAGCCATTTCGCGTTCCAACTGTCAACAATTCGGTGAGTATCACAACGTGGATCACGCTCGCTTGCGGCACAAATAAAAACCGGGGCAGCGAGGCCCCGGCTTTGTTGTCTCACGCCATACTGTCAGGCCCGCTTACCGGGCCATGATCGCTTAACTGTCCTGGCCCTTGATATTTCCAGATGTCACTTCGTCCTGCACGATGCGTTCCAGATTGTCGTCCATCCATTCGCGCAGCATCGGGCGAAGCAGATCCTTCACACTGTCTTCCAGTGATTTACCACCAGAGTCAGTTGACGCGGTTTCAGTAGCTGCAACTTCTGGTGCAGGCTCCTCAACCGGGGCAGACGCTTCAACTGGCGCCACTTCCTCAGGAGCCGCGGAGATCGCGACCACATCTTGCACAGGTGTTTCCAGAGCAGGTTCTTCAACCGGCACTTCAGGTTCGGCAACTGGTGCTGCCTCAGCCGTTATCTCACCGGGCACCTCGAAACTGGCATCCCCAGGAGCTTCTTGAAGCATGGGTTCCGCGGCTGCTTCCGCAACTTCCGGGGCCACTGCCACTTCGCTGGCCTCGGCTGTAAAGTCACCCGTATTCAGGCTTGTTTCGACCGGAGCTGGATATTCCGCGACCGGCTCACTCTCCGGCATTGCGGCATCTGGCATGGATACATCGCCCGCGGCTTCCGCAACCGGCTCACCGGCAGATGGAGTCATCGCTGAAAGGGCTTCACTGATCGGAGCATTCTCTGCCACTGGTGCGGCGGCTTCCTCGCCCTGCCCCAGCATGGCGCTTAAATCCTCACCAGCCGGAGCCTGAGGCTCGGCCGGGGCTTCAATCACCGTGTCTTCTACCCCCGCTTCGGCAAGCAATGATGCAATGTCGACATCGCCAACAGCCTCTGCCGGCGCTGCTTGAGGTTCAGGCCCGGGCTCCGCTACCGGCACCGGCGCTGCAACAGCCTCAGCCGGACCGGCCTGCACGCCCAGCGGCGATTCAACCTGCGGTTCTACTGCTTGCGGCTGCTCTTCCACGATCTTGGTCAGGTCCAGAATATCGTCTACATCTTCTGCCCCGGCCTGGGTGTCGTTAAGTGCTTTGGCCAGATCATCGGCAAGACCGTCTCCTGCTGGTGCTGGTTGAGCTGCCGGCACCTCCGCCTGCTCAGGGGCTACAGCTTCCGGTTGTGGTGCTTCGCCTGGCTCATCATCGGAAATAATTTTCCGAATGGACGCCAATATCTCGTCCATGGTCGGCTCGGGAGCCTGCTCTGAACTACTCATGATGGTTTTCCTTTGCCGCCTCTCAAAGTCATTTTGCCCTCTGGTAACCACCTTTGTGAATACATTAACACGTTGGTAACCTGCAAGTCCTGTCGCTCCATTGTTTCACCGTGCCGTGCTTATGGTTAACGCCCAAAAAGTCCACGCCGGTCAGGATTCGTGCCAAAAAGCTTGTGTTTCACCCGATCATAATGCGCCATGGGGTCATAGTGCTCCACCGGCAGACGCAAATAATTCGCGTCCAGCCTCCCGATGGCCGATAGCAATGTGTAGGACGCAACCACCTTGTCCCGTTCGGTACTGACAAGCGTCACCTGCGCATCAAGAAATTCCTGCTCGGCATCCAGAACATCCAAAATCGTGCGCTGGCCAACTTTTTCCTCTTCCTTCACGCCGTTGAGTGCAATCTTGCTGGCGCGAACCTGCGCCTGGTCCGATTCAATCTGCGCGCGCGCTGCGATCAACCGGCCCCACGCCGCCACAACATCCGAGCGCGCCTGCGCCCGGGCTTCATCCACTTCCTGCTTGCGCTGCCGGTTGGTCTCGACTGCAGCACGCACACGTGAAGATGGCTCACCTTTTGAGTAGAGCGGAACATTGACAAATCCCCGGAAAGTGGTCGTGGTCTGACTGTCCAGACTAACCGAGGGCTCAAGCCGGTCCTCATAGGTCGCCTCGATGCCGACTTCAGGAAGCATTTCGCCCCGGATCTGCTTGATTTCGTATTGCGAGGCTTCTTCGGTATATATTGCTGCCTGGAGATCGGGATTTTCCGCTTTCGCCGTGCCCAGAGCGCTGGGCAGAGCATGCGGCAGCATTCCGTCGATTGGCTGAGGTTCAACCAGGAAACTCGGCGGATGGCCGATGATGCGCTGATAAGACGCACGGCTGGTCTTCAGGTTGGACTGGGCCAGGTTAAGCTGTGAAATAGAGCCGCTACGCCGTGCTTCCGCCTGGGCCACGTCGGTCTTGGTCACCTCGCCCACCTCGAACCGGTCCTTGGTTGCCTTGAGCTGCTCTGACAAGACACGCACATTGCCCTCTCGCAGCCGGACAATAGCCTGGTCACGAACCACATCCATATACGCGGTAACCGCTTCGAGCATCGTGGTCTGCTCCACCGAACGCAAACTGGCCCGGCCAGCCTGGATATTCGCTTCCGCTTCGCGGATCGCATTGATG
The DNA here is from genome assembly GCA_021775555.1 of Hyphomicrobiales bacterium. Classification (GTDB taxonomy): domain Bacteria; phylum Pseudomonadota; class Alphaproteobacteria; order Rhizobiales; family Methyloligellaceae; genus UBA2767. Next base: position 38,314 of record JAJFHP010000065.1, read on the forward strand.
GTGCGCAAGCCCCGGAACAGTGTCTTGTTGAGGGTGATGGAGTAGCCTTCAGGATGATGGGTGCCACCGGAGTTAAATCCGCCCGTAGACCCTCCGCCGCCCTTGAGTTTGGGTACGGTTTTCCGATATCCGGAATCCAGCGTGCCGGAAAGCGAAGGCCGGAAATTCGAGCGCGCTTGAGAGGCTTCCTCATCTATCGCGCGCAGTTTCGCCCGCTCTGCGTTCAGGGTTGGATTTGTCATATAGGCTGAGGCCAAAGCACTGGGCAGGCTTTCAGCGAGTGCTGGACAGGTGATCCCGCCCATGAGCACCCCGGCGGCCAACCCCACCTTCACCTGACGCAACATTGCACGCCTCGCAAGACGCACAAAAACCGAAACAACATGAAAACGCATGATCAACCCGGATTACAGGACTGGCCTGATTGCCCCGCCGTCATTTACAGCAGTATCTCAGGCAGCCCCCACTTTACAGAACGTAAAGAATAGTCGCTCAAACGCAGCGGCGAAAGAGTTTTCCCACCTGCAGCGCGTAAGCAGTTGTCGAGTGTGGAGTCCGGGCCACACTCCCTCGCGCGCAGTTGAGAAAGAATCACACTCGATGTGCCGTGGGCTTGAGCCTAAAAAACGAACTCTGCTTCCCGCGCAAACCCCGGTAAAGCAGGGCCACCGGCATCAAAAGCGCTTCTCTGGCTCACACGCCCGCCGATATTACGGAATAATGTGGCTTGTCCAAACTCGTGATCGGAAACAATCGCAACCAGGCGGCCACCCTCCTTCAATTGCTTCAATATGTTTTCCGGCACTGCACTCACGCAGCCATTGAGCAAAATAACGTCAAACGGTCCCTCGCTGGCATAGCCGTCGGACAAGGGGCCTGAAACCACCGCCGCATTGTCAACACCCAGTTCCATGAGTGTCTGACTTGCCTGTTCCGCCAGGGTTTCATCACATTCAAGACCCACGACGGCTTCAGCCAGCCGTGCCAGAACAGCGGTTGAGTAGCCCGTGGCGCAACCAACATCGAGCACCAGATTGTCAGCATCCACCTCGGCAAGCTGGATAAGCCGGGCCAATGGCATTGGAGAGACAAGACAACGTGCGGGCGCGCCCTGACGCGCCGGTGCAACCTCTATGCCTTCTTCCATATAGGCCAGTGTTTGCAATGAAGCGGGTACGAAACTTTCCCTGGGGACATCATTGAGCGCTCGCAGCAAGCGTGCCTCAGTGACCTGATTGGGGCGAATCTGGGATTCAACCATGTTGTGCCGCGCAGCTGCATAGTCACTCATTGTCGTGCCTCCCGCGATTCTCAAGCCACAATTCAATGTAGGTTTCGTGCGTGACGCGGCCCTTTGTCAAGACAGACCGCATTGTAGTGACAAGTCGCCTTTGATATAAGCGGCGCGTTCATCGCTTCACCGAGCGTGCACGCGTCCGCAGCGGCATCCGGAAAATAACGTAGTGATAGAATGACTTGACTGCATTTGTTGCGGTCAGGTTTCACAACTTATGAGGCCACGTGGCGGAGTGGTGACGCAGCGGACTGCAAATCCGTTCACCCCGGTTCGATTCCGGGCGTGGCCTCCACTTCATTCATTAACCCCGCCAGCGCTGCCAATCCTTACAGGTTGGGAGTGAAAGAACGGGGAATTAAATTCCTGCACCAACACCAATCGTCAACAGCGCACATGATGATTTCACCTGTGTAACCTCCGGCAAAATTGAGATGGATATGGCTCATGAAGATATTGGCATTCAGTGACCTCCATCGCGATCAAGATGCAGCACGGTCGATTGTCACGGCGAGCAGCGAGGCAGACGTCGTTGTGGGGGCGGGAGATTTTGGGACCGCGGGTGAAGGGATCGCCGATGTGATCAAGATTCTTCAGGCGGTAACCGTGCCGACAATTCTGGTTTCAGGGAACCATGACAATCTCGATAATCTGCGTTTTGCCTGCGAGGGTTGGGAAGCAGCCAGTGTGCTTCATGGCGAGCAGGCAATCATAAATGACGTTACCTTCTTTGGCCTTGGCATGGAGGTCCCGCAAAGAGCTCACTTTTCCTGGAACAGTTTCATGAGCGAAGACGAGGCCTCGAGTGCATTAGCCATGTGCCTTCAAAGCGCCGTCCTGGTGACACATTCACCTCCATATGGCGATGTATGTGACCTGCAGACCAATGGAGATCATGAGGGCAGCAAAGCCATTCAGGAGTTTATCGAAATCAAACAGCCAAAATTATGCCTCTGCGGGCACATCCATCATTCATGGGGCACCGAATATGCCATCGGGCGCAGCAAGGTTGCGAACCTTGGACCATCACTCAATTGGTTCAAGATTTAACCATTTGACCTTGCATTGCGCTATCCGGGATTTTGATTTGCGTTGTTCCCACTCTTGCGCCGCCCCCACCAAACCTCAACACGACGGCGCCAGCGCCGCACAATTGGTAAATCCACCGACAGGATTAGCAACCCGAGAGGCACCATCCAGAAGCCGAGCACCGGCAGGAACCCCAGCAGACCACCTATAATTAATGAGATACCAATTATCACCCGAACGATGCGCGAGCGTGGCAAATGGAGATGGCCATTCCCAAGTTTGATTTTGATGGGCATTTAAAGAATGTTCCGAATCACACTTTCTGAAAATCATACGACCGCACCGGGATACTTTTTCAACCTATTTGGGCATCTCGTTGCTCCCGCGCAACAAAAGCCATGAAAATCTCATCTGTAATTCATATCATTCTTGGTCTGGAATGATGACCGCGCTTTTGCTATAGCGTGTGCGGTATGCAGGTTTATTTGGCTTGCATGTTCCCCGGTAGCTCAGTTGGTAGAGCAAGCGGCTGTTAACCGCTGGGTCGCTGGTTCGAGTCCGGCCCGGGGAGCCATTTCTTTCAATGCGGCACAATTTCCAGTGTTCATGGATGAGTCAGTTTATGACTGCGTTGATTCGCTTTTTCACCACACCCGCATTTATTGCTACATGCATTGTGGCTATATGGATTGGCTTCCTTGCAGGAGCGCTGGCGTTCCATCCGATTGCCTCACAGACAACAAAAATTCATCAGTTTGGGTTTTTCTCCCAATATGCACTCAACCTCGTCCATCAACTACAGCAGGAAAGAAGCGCATCAGCTGGATTTATTGCAACCAATCAATCAGAACAGACATCAACCCTGCTGAGAAATCAGCACATCGGCACTGACAAGGCGTACCAGTACTTTAAAAAACAATGGGGCCGTTTCAACAGCTCCGACATTGGATTGGCACTTACCAATTCACTTATGGCCGCCGAGACACACCTCTCTCAGCTGGACAAAATTCGTTCGCAGGTGTTCAAAAAGAATGCGGGTATCTCCCTTACGATCAATGCCTATAGCCAGGCAATCGGGCAACTGAACATGTCCATTTCTCAATTGGAAACTGTTCAATTGGAAGACCCTATCGCATCCAGGTTGCGGGAATCATTTCTGGGGCATTTGAAATCGGGTGAATTGTTCGCACGCGAAATGGCACTCAGTCAGACGATTGAATCCTCAAGTGCCGAAGGGCTTGAAACCATCCAGAAAAAGCGGGACAGAATCCTCAACTTGGCCCACTCCGAATTCCAGCAATTGATGGCGAAGACCAGCACGGAGGCAGCCCGCTGGGCTTATATCTTCGTCATTTCCCTCCTTGTGGTTGTGATTGCCACATTATGTGCAATTGCATGGCACAAACCCGCCGCACTCGATCTCTCTTTCCTCATTGGACTGCTTGTCTTCAATGCTGCACTCATTGTGTGGACACTGAGCACCGGCCCTTTCTGGATATCAAAGGAGAGCGGGCCGATTGAAAGCCTTCACACAATTGTATTGGCGGTGGGGTGGGTGCTGTTTTGCCGTGAAACCATGAAACATTCGGGGTCATCACGCATGGCGGCGCTGGTGATGGCTTGCCTATGCCTTCTCATGTTCTTCAGGGAGCTGGATTTGCGTGTATTCAATGCGCCGGAATGGCTCATCAACATTACCACTCCCGGTATCAGAAAATGGCTTTCCCTGGCCCTCATCGTGCTGGCCAGTGTTTATGCAGCCTCTCGCTACAGGCAGATACCGGGCCTGGTGCGTTCAAGCCTCACATGGAGAGCCTGGCCATTTTATATTTGGCCAATGCTGCTTATTGCCGGTGAGAAAGTTGAATTAGTGACTCATGAAACACGCCAGGATGATCTGCCCGGCTATTGGGCAAATGGTCAATTCTGGGAGGAATTTCTTGAACTCAACGCCTATATCACGGTTTTGTATGCCGCATATATCTTCGCTGAAATCTACCGAAATGGTGGCAAACGGCACACCTAGAGGGTCTGGTATGATTGTGAAGTCCGCAAGTTACTGGAACAGCCAGTCAAACAATCCGCCACCGCTTGGCTTGCGCCGCCGTGGGCGCGGCTGCGGAGCCGGTCGCCCGCCCTGGGCCCACCAGCCGTCATTGAACCAGAACTGATCCCCCTGCCCGAAAGTGTCGGTCGGCGCCTTGCGCAAGGTGACTTCATTGGCAACCCCGTCAGGGTCCGTCACGACGACGGAGGCCATTTTCCAGTCCCAGCGCGCCTTGCGCTGCCCCCAGGCATGGGGCTCGACGGCAACCACCCTGGCTTTCCACAGATCAATGATCGCCGTGTAGTCGTAACGTCTTGTGCTGTCATCGCTCTGCACACCGGCATTGTATCGCAACAGGCCAATGCCTTGCAGGGAGTATTTCATCAGAGTCCAGTCAAGGATTTGAGGTTTGCCTGTGCCATACATTTCCAACCGCACACGCATTTTCGGATATCTCTGGTTGGTGGCGATATAGTGCCCTGCCGGTGTCCGGCGGACCCACCACCCCTTAACCGGTTTCTCAGCCGGCTTCTGCTTGGGAGGACGCGGGAGCACTACGCCCATTTTCTGCAAGCGAATACGCGCGGCATATTGCCGGGGATCGGCCGACAGGGACGCCTTGTAATCATTCACCGCATCCTCGAAGCGGCCAAGGGCCTCATATATCTGGCCACGCACTCCAAGCGCCTTGGCATTGCCCGACTCGCTCGAAAGGGCCTTGTCCACATCCACCAGCGCCTCTTCCGCGACACCGAGAAGCAGGTAGGTATTGGCGCGCTCAATGAGTGCGCCGGCATCATCGGGATTGAGTATCAGCGCCATCGATAAATCCTCACGGGCTTTATCAAGCTGTTTGATCTTTAGAAACGCTGCCCCGCGCCCGCGATAGCTATCGGCTGAATCCGGATCAAGACTGATGGCTTTTGAGAGATCCTTGATGGCAAAATTATATCGGCGTGTACGTGCATAGGCGCTGCCGCGCGCGATATAGAGCTTTGACAATTCGGGCTGCTGGGCGATCAACTCTGTATAGTCTTTAACAGCATCGCCATCGCGCTCAAGCTCGAGATAGGCGGCGCCCCGGTTCTTGCGCGCACCGGTATATTTGGCATTCAGGGCAAGGGCGCGTGAAAAATCGCGCACTCCCGCAAAAGGCCTCCCCAAAGCCGTATGCGCCTTGCCCCGGCCATTAAATGGAACCGCATTGGTCGGCATAAGTTGAACCGCTTTGCGGAAATCCCTCAGTGCTTCTTCCTTGCGCTCAAGCACCAGCTGGGCATTGCCGCGATTGTTGAAGGCCGCTCCGTAACCTGGCGCCAGTTCAATGGCGCGGGAAAAATCGAGGATCGCCTGTTCAGGCTCGCCCAAATCCATCAGAGCATTGCCCCGGTTGTTGTAGACGATGGCGTAATCGGGAAACAGCTCGACCGATTTGTTGAAATCGGCGATTGCCTCCTTGGTCATCTTCAGACGCCACTTGGCAACGCCGCGGTCGTTGAGAACATTAGCCCGGCGCACGTCGGCCAGATCACTTGCCTTGAGTGCAGTATCAAAGGATGCAATCGCTTCAGAATATTTACCTCGAAGCAGATTGGCAGCCCCTTCACGTGCACGCAGCACGGCGTCCTCCGTCGCGGCCGATGCGATGGATGGAAGGATAATCAGCCAACCCAGTGCAAATGCATGTGCGTGTTTCATTGCCGTCCTTTATGCAATGTCATCACGAGTTTTAACGTTTCGTGCCATTGTTGTGCAATTCTTTGTCATTCGCTGGCACGCTCGTCAACAATCGGTCATAGTCTCAAGCATGATTGGTCAATAAGGCCATCACTGGGCGGACGATCGATACCCATTCGTCTGCCCTTGTCTTGAGAGGCGCTCTCATTTGAAATTCACGCTCCTGCGATACGCCACTTGCTCAGCTTTGTTCATGGTTTCGATCATCACATTGGCGGTTCCTGCGCACCCGCGCGAACAAGCTGCCAGCCTGGACGCCATGATCGGGCAAATGCTGCTTATCGGTTTTCATGGCTCATCTCCTGGAGGGAAAGATGCCCGCAGGATCGCGTCTCAAATCGCCAAGGGTCAGATAGGCGGTGTGATTCTCATGGACCGCAACATCCGTTCACCTCGTCAGGTGCGTGCGCTGACATCCAAATTTCACAGCACCGGCCATCCACTTACACCGATCATCTCTGTCGATCAGGAAGGCGGGCTGGTGCAGCGCCTGTCCGCCAAGAAGGGATTTAAAGCCTATCCCACCGCCCGCACGGTCGCCCGGCTCTACACACCGGAAAAAGCACGCCGTATTTACAAGTCCATGGCACAGGAGTTGGCCAAAGCCGGCTTCAACCTGAACTACGGACCCGTGCTGGATCTTAATCTCAATCGCCGCAACCCGGTCATTGGAAGATTGGGGCGCAGCTATGGTGCCGACCCTGAACGGGTTGTGGCCTATGCGCGTGCGTTCATTTCAGCCCACCGGGAAGCCAAGGTACTCACCTCCGTAAAACATTTCCCGGGGCATGGAAGCAGCTGGACCGATAGCCACAAGCGCTTCGTTGATCTTACCAAGACCTGGAAAGACATCGAGATGGAACCCTATCGGGCACTTGCCCGTGATGGCGCCATCGACACGCTCATGGTGGGACATCTCTACCACCCGGCTTTTTCCACGAACCAGCGCCTCCCTGCCACACTGACCTCGACCGCAATCGAAGGCTGGGTACGTGGTCAATTGGGATTCCAGGGCGTCGTAATCACTGACGATCTGGAAATGGGCGCCATTCGCCGTTACCACAATCTGCAAACAACACTCATCAAGGCGGTTCAGGGTGGTAATGATATCCTGATGTTTTCCGCCGCCGGCGCAGACCCGAAATTTGTCTCCAAGGCGACGCAAATCCTGCGTGATGCAGTAAATGATGGAACGATACCGCGCAAACGCGTTACCCAGGCCTACGCACGCATCAAAAGTTTGAAGCAACGTTTTCGCCCTGCCAAACCGTGGCCCATCCGGGCTATAACCGGCGCTACTCAATAGAACGGATTCGGGAAATCAGTCTCAAAATTTGAGGCAGCATTTCGCTCAAATCCTCAGCGATGAGGCCTGGGCCAAACCTGTCTGCCGCCTCACCGTGCAGCCAGGCTGCAGCACATGCGGCCTCGAAGGCGGGCATCCCCTGAGCCAGCAATCCTGTTGCGAACCCAGCCAGCACGTCTCCTGAGCCTGCCGTCGCTGTCCAGGGTGGTGCATTGTCATTTATGGCAGCGCGCCCATCTGGATGCGCCAGGACCGTATCTGCCCCCTTGAGAAGCGTAATGGCACCGCTCGCTTCCGCCGCCGCGCGGACGCGCTCCAGTTTCGAACCAGTGGGTATGATCTTTCCAAACAAGCGGGAAAACTCACCCTCATGGGGTGTCAGTATGACGGGCGCTGAGCGCCTGGAAATGGCTGTGAACAGGTCTTTAGGTTTTTTCTCGAATGACGTCAGGGCATCTGCGTCCAGCACGCAAGCCGCATCACTCTTCAATATGGTCATCACGAGTTCACGGGTTTCCTTGCCCACTCCGGCACCTGGACCGATGAGAACCGCATTCTTGCGAACATCCTGAAGGTGCTTGGCCAGCCCCTTCGGACCGCTGAAAGAGACCACCATCACCGCTGTGGAATGGGCGGCGTTGACGGCTGTCGCCGCTTTTGAACCGGCAAGTGTGACGAGCCCAGCACCTATCCGCAACGCGCCGCGTGCGCCTAGCCGCGCCGCCCCAGTGGCATCGGGACCCCCTGATACAATGAGTGTGTGACCACGGGAATATTTATGCCCCCCTGTATCCGTTTGAGGAAAAAGCGCACTCCAAAGTTGTGGCATGTTGGCAAAAGTTTTGGGGGAAATGGCCTCCAGCACGCTTTCCGGAATGCCGATATCCGCAACCCTGACTTCTCCGCAATAGATGCGTCCCGGGAGAAGCAAATGGCCGGGCTTGGCCCGGAAGAAGGTGACGGTGGAAGTCGCCCGCACGGCAATCCCCCTCACCTCGCCGCTTGTTCCATCTATACCGCTCGGCACATCGACAGAAACAATGCTTGCCCCTGAACTGTTGACGGCTTCGATGACTTCAGCAGCAATGCCATCCACATCCCGGGCGAGACCTGCACCGAAGAGTGCATCTACCACCACGTCTGCGCCGCCGACCACACCGGGCGCGAGCGCTTCAACACCGCCTTCCCATCGCGCAGCCATTTGCGCGGCATCACCCTTGAGAGCATTTATTGAGCCCAGGAGAGCAAGGCGCACCGATACCCCTTGCGCCTTCAAAAGCCGTGCGGCCACGAAGCCGTCACCGCCGTTATTACCGGGTCCGCACAGAACCAACGCGGTCCCGGCATGGGGCGCGAGCCGCATCACTTCATCAGCCACCGCACGGCCCGCGGTTTCCATCAGCTCAAGACCGGGTGTGCCGGCCTTGATGGTCAGGGCATCGGCCCGCCCCATCTCTTCAGTGGTGAGAAGTTCAATGAAAGCGGTAGCGGTATCTGGCGCGTCAGTCATTCATATTCCGAAAGCTCGATCAAATTTCCATCCGGGTCACGGCAATACACCGAAAGGATCGGCCCGACCGCCCCGGTGCGTGCAATCAGACGGTCAACAATAACGATACCCAGCTCATCCAACCGTTCCTGCATGGCGCGAACGTCATCAACAACGAAGCACAGATCACCCGAACCCGGTGTCGCCTTTAGGGCCTTCGGTTCGAATTCTTTCCCTGCCTGATGCAAATTGATTTTCTGGGAACCGAATTGCAGCGCAGTGCGCCCGCCGGCAAATGTTTCACGGATCATGCCAAGCACGCGCACATAAAAATCGCAGGTGGCTTCTATGTCAGCCACCGTTAGCACCAGATGATCGAGCCCCTTTATGGTCATTCAATATCCCTGGACCACGACGCTGAAGACAGTTTTGAACAAATTCTATGCAGCTTGCCTAAAAAAGATGCAGAATGGACGATACCAAACGAAACCCTTGAATGGGGAAATCCATAACATACTGTTTTTTATTTGTTATATCTCATTTACCCGTTTGGCATGAAGCATGCTAGAGCGTGATAAGAATCCGTCAGCTGTCACACAAACAATATTGCCGCACCCAGGGAGGCCCAAGACGTCGATGAAAAAAATCGAGGCAATTATCAAGCCATTCAAGCTGGATGAGGTCAAGGAGGCACTGCAAGATATCGGATTGCAGGGCATTACGGTCACAGAGGCCAAGGGTTTTGGCCGCCAGAAAGGTCAAACAGAACTCTACAGAGGCGCTGAATATGTCGTCGACTTTTTGCCCAAGGTGAAGGTCGAGATTGTACTCGGCGAAGATATGGTCGAAAAAGCCATCGAGGCGATACAGAATTCGGCAAAAACGGGACGAATTGGCGATGGAAAGATATTCGTATCCACCATCGAGAATGCCATTCGAATTCGCACAGGCGAGACCGGACAGGACGCGATCTAACCCTCCTGATCAAGGGGATGGAAGTTTATGAGAACCCAATCGAATCCACGTCAGACAGTGAAACTACTTTCAGGTAAAACAGGGGATTAAAATGGCAGACGCAAGTAAAGTATTAAAACAGATCAAGGATGACGACGTCAAATTCGTTGACCTGAGATTTACTGATCCCAGGGGTAAACTGCAGCATCTCACCATGGATGTTTCGGCAATGGGGGAAGAAGAATTTGCCGACGGGATCATGTTCGATGGCTCATCCATTGCCGGCTGGAAGGACATCTCCCAGTCGGACATGGCCCTGATGCCCGATCCAGAGACAGGTTCGCTTGATCCGTTTTTTGCGCAAACGACACTGACGATATTCTGTGACATCATTGAGCCGACAACGGGTGAGCTGTATGAACGCGACCCGCGCGCCACAGCCCGCAAGGCGGAAGCCTATCTCCAGCAGACCGGCATCGGTGACACGGCCTATTTTGGCCCGGAAGCAGAATTCTTCATCTTCGACGACGTGCGCTTTGCCTCCGATCCCTACAACACCGGTTTCAAACTCGATTCAAGCGAGTTGCCCACCAACATGGACACAGAATATGAGATGGGCAATCTGGGTCATCGGGTTCGCACCAAGGGTGGCTACTTCCCCGTACCGCCGGTCGACTCCTGCCAGGACATTCGTTCTGAGATGCTCTCCGTCATGTCCGAAATGGGCGTTGGCGTAGAAAAACAGCATCACGAAGTGGGTGCCGGACAGCACGAGCTCGGGATCAAGTTTGACAAGCTGGTGACCATGGCTGACCAGATGCAGATCTACAAATATGTGGTGCACAATGTGGCCCAGGCTTACGGCAAAACAGCAACCTTCATGCCCAAGCCCGTTTTTGGTGACAACGGCACCGGCATGCATTGCCATCAGTCGATCTTCAAAAAAGGTGAAGCTATCTTCGCGGGCAACAAATATGCCGATTTGTCCGAGGCCTGCCTATTTTACATTGGCGGCATCCTGAAACACGCCAAGGCCCTGAACGCCTTCACCAACCCGTCGACCAACTCTTACAAGCGTCTGGTGCCGGGTTATGAGGCGCCGGTGCTGCTGGCCTATTCAGCGCGCAACCGGTCCGCGTCCTGCCGCATCCCGCATGTGGCAAATCCGAAAGGCAAGCGCTGCGAAGTGCGTTTCCCGGATCCCATGGCCAACCCGTATCTGGCGTTTGCTGCCATGCTGATGGCCGGCCTTGATGGCATCGAGAACAAGATCGATCCGGGCGACCCGATGGACAAGAACCTCTACGACCTGCCACCGGAGGAACTTGAAAACATTCCGACCGTGTGCGGTTCGCTGCGCGAGGCATGCGAACAACTCGACGGTAACCGCGACTTCCTGAAAAAAGGCGGAGTCTTCACCGACGATCAGATCGATGGCTATCTCGAGCTGAAGATGGAAGAGGTTGAGCGGACAGAGATGACGCCTCATCCGGTCGAGTTTGATATGTATTACAGCTCGTAATCGAGCTTGAGATTATGAGAATGAGAAATGGGGCGGCCCGCCTGGGACCGCCCCATTTTTTCGCCCCGCCAATACCGGACTCTGCAGACCAGCGCTAAGATACGCTTTCCCCAATGGCCTTACCGCTAACTTGAGCGGTTGTCCGGCTAGCTCCCCCCGGGCAAATCAAATTTCTGGCTCCTGCGGCTCAAGTGACCAGGAAGACGATGCAAATCACCCCCACCATCATCAGCGTGGCAAGCGAACCCTTGCGGCGCTCGTACCAGTCCTTGACCAGAGATGGAAATCTGCGCAGCGCAAAGTTCACAACTGACAGAAAACCGAGAGCACCAATAACCGCAAGCACCAGGAATGAACTGTCAGCAGGATTCTGCACAGCATATCCGCTGGTGGCCGCCAATCGCTGCCCCGTGACCGCGCTGGCACTCACAAATGTAAATAAAGATGCCCCTCCCAGACAGAGCAGGCATGCATAACGCAACAGGATACCCATAGACCCATTTCCCCGATTTATTATTCAGGAGAATAGCAGCAGGGCGTAAAAGAAGGCGTAACCGACAAGGTTAGCAAATTCTGAACAAAATGGAGTTCAGAGTCAGGCCGCTTTCCATTTGATGCCGCAGCCCATGGAACCAATCTGCTCAGCCGGCCCGGTGCCTGTCCGGGCAATCATCTTCATGGCTTCAAGCAATTCGCGGCGCGCATCCTTAGAGGCGGCCTCGCGCCCGCTCTCATCGAGCCGGCCGCGATACTGCAACTCCAGATCGGCATTGAAGCCAAAGAAATCCGGTGTGCACACCGCGCCCCAGTCACGCGCGACCCGCTGGCTCTCGTCATGCAGGTATGGAAATGTGAAGCGATTTTCTTCGGCAAAAGCCTTCATCTTGTCGAAGGAATCATCCGGATGTGTGCTTGCGTCATTCGCGCAAATGGCGGCCACTCCAATGCCATGAGACTGGAGTTCGGACATATCCCGCACAACGCGGTCGACTATGGATTTCACATATGGACAGTGGTTGCAGATAAACATGACGAGAGTGCCATTGTCCCCGCGCACATCATTCAACCTGTAGCTCTTCCCATCCGTTGCCGGCAGCTCGAACTCGCGTGCCTTCCAACCAAAGTCGCAAATCGGGGGATGCTCTGCCATGGGCTCTCTCCTCTGTCTGTGGCACCGCCCAGTCTACCCCACGCTGCTTCCTGCAAGCGAGCGGGGAAAACTTTCCGTATGCGTCAAATTGTGATTTGACGCGATGCCCATGGTTGCCTCATTGTCATGTTTGCAACCACAGGGAGGTTTACGAAAATGACCCCTCCGGACCAGCGTAAGCCGTCCAATCTATAGCGGTGCGAGTGCTTGAGAAAGCGAAAGCGCCCCTCCAGGACGGCAGCCGAAGCAGACAATTTCACGACTTGAGAAAAGCGCGTTCGCGGTAGGATAGCCATGTCCGACATGGCTGATGAGCAGCCACTCATGCCTTTCCCTGTTCCTTGCCGATATGCGCGCTTGAACAGCCCGGCATGTTCGGGCGGGGTGTGATACGAGGCGGGTCGCAAGGCCAGGTTCACCTCACGGGAGACACTGTCTTTCCCACGGGATATGGATTTGAGAACCTTCTCCGCAAAACACACAGAGCCCCATTCGCTTGAGATCGACACTCTCGAAACCCCGCCGGACAATATGTGCGGCGGGGTTTTGGAGAACGCTGAAACATAATATATTTGCTGCCATTTGAAGCTACAATATTGACAAAAAATGTATAAATCACAGATACTTGAAAAAAGGCACACAAAAATACATTATTTTAATGATGTCAGAAAATTCAGCGGCAAAATTCACATCTGCATATCTTATCCCCATCGAGTTATTCACGAAGTTACGGGGCCTGGATTGGGAAAAGGTTGTAAATAAGTTTGATCTCAATCCTGCTATTGCAGCTGATCCGGATTCGATGAGTTCCTTTGAGGAAGTTGTCGCGGTCTATGAATTTATTGCTCAGTTAGCCAATGACGATGCCGCTGGTGTAACCATTGGTTCAGATACACCTTTGGGAATCGCCGGAGTTTTTGACTATGTCGCATTGTCCGCGCCGACCTTGCGGGTGGCCATGCAAAACTGGGTGCGCTTTCATGACCTGCCAACAAATGCGTTTTCGCTGGAATTTACAGAAAATAGCCGTTTTGGATATCTGAAATGGGAGATTTCAGAGAGCTACGGACCAAATACACAATTCATTGGAGTGGTTTTCGCGTTCATCGTTTCCCGCATCAGATATATCGCAAATGACCCGTCCGTGAATCCCGTTGCGGAATTCAAACATTCAAAGCCTGGAAATATCGAGGAATATGAGCGTCACATTGGGCCCAACCTGCAGTTCAATCGTCCGCATGCTCGCCTTGCCATACCCGCAAACCTGCTTTCTGAAAGCTCACCCCAATGCGAGCCCAATCTCTATGACATCATCGAACAAACAGCCCTGAAAAAGCTCAGGGAGCAGGAGAATAAATCCGATCAGATATTTCTCATCACACAACGAATTAGCAAAAGCCTGATAAATGGAAACGTCTCAATTGAGACCATAGCCAGGGAAATGGGCATGTCAGGGCGGTCTCTGCAGCGCATCCTGAAATCATCGGGGACCAACTTCCGTGAACTGACCGAAAAGGTTCGTAAATCCTTGTCGAAACACTATCTCACCCAGACGGACATATCCCTGAACGAGATTGCCTTCATGCTTGGATATTCCGACCAGAGCGCATTTTCTCGCGCTGCAAGGGGCTGGTTTGGCGTCTCGCCAAGAACCTATCGCATAAAGCACGGCGCCAGATCCCAATAGACCCATTGGTCTTGCCAGCCCTGGAGCAGGCGGGGGACCGGATAATCCAGGTGCCGCCCATTCCTTGCCCCTAGGGGAGCGTGCTGAAGAGCGTCTTTGGCCTGAGGAAACGAAGCGGCTCCTACATTGGTTCGTGCGTTCAGTGCCAATAGCAGTCACGAGCCGTCAACTTCCGGAAAGTCCAAAAAACCAATGCCGGGCGGGAAGAGACCAGACTCAACCTATTGCGGACACATCAAGACGACGGCAGTACAGGTCGTGCGGCCAGAGTTGGAACTGCACTGTGTTCTGCCATTTTGACGAGCACTCATGCCGCGGGCTTGCGCCGCGTTGATTTCACTGAAGACCTTACCTACCAATGCCGCACGGGCTTTTTGTGCGGAATGACTGGAATTGGTGACCAGTTTGCCGAAGCAGACCTTTCCTGCCTGTACCGGTTGTGAAAGTCCAACCATCAGAATGCCGGCGCTGACGACACCAATGCCGAGAAGGCTGGCGATGGAGCGTTTCGATTGATTGACCATTGTTCTGTCCTTTCAAGGTTGATTTAAGGGGGTTAGTGCTTCTTTTTCAGCCTCAGACGTGCCTTACCGGTCACATCCAGCAGGATCAGATGGCCGGGCTTTTGAACGACTTTCATTTCGCTGGTCTTGGCTTTCAGGAATGTGCGTTCGAGCAGCATCTTTTCGCCCGGGCCCGGACATAGTCTTCGGGTCAGTGCGCCAGCGCCTATTGGAAAACGGAGCGTTTTGCCATCAAATGTATAAGGGCCGTGAATCCAGTTACACCCCGCATTACCACCCACAGAGCCATCTGTTTTGAAGGCGATACGCGGATGAGACGTGAAGGGTTTGTTCCACCCGTCTATGTAGGTGACGGTCCACTCGCCGAGGACGCTCGTAGTGACATTTTCGTCACCCGTCGGAGTAACGGTTTGCGCATGGGAGGATTGAATTCCGAAATTGGTGAGTAAAAACAGTCCAGAGAAAAAAACTGTGCAATTAATCCAATTGCGCGAAGTGCGCTTTGAAACAATCATAGTGCCCTCCCAAAAGTGCTTAAAAAAATCAGCTTCTCTCGTTGGTCGCGGGAGCGCGGCAAAAGGTTCAATGGGTACGAACTTTTTTTAGCCGGGATCAGAGGAGCAACAGGATGGGCAATCGATGGCGCTTAGAGGGTGGCCGGTCACATAAGATTGCCTCCTCCTTGAAAAACACACATGCGCGTGGCACGAAGCGGGCTACACTGAACACGAGAGATTCGCGAAAAAGATTCGCAGGACGAAAGACCATATGGCGGCATCGCGCGATTTGTTTGCAAAGCTGGAAGAGGAGCTTGAGGCGGAGCCAATCAAGTCTAAAAACACGCGCGCAAAATCCAAGGGCAAACCATCGAAAGGCGAAGCTGGTTATACGGCTGCTGACATCGAGGTACTTGAGGGGTTGGAGCCTGTGCGGCGGCGCCCGGCCATGTATATCGGCGGCACGGACGAAAAAGCCCTGCATCATCTCTTTGCCGAGACAATCGACAATTCGATGGACGAAGCGGTCGCGGGACACGCTGACTGGATTGATGTCAATCTCGATAAAGACGGCTGGCTGACGGTCACAGACAACGGCCGTGGCATCCCCGTCGACCCGCACCCCAAATTCAAGGACAAGTCCGCGCTCGAAGTCATCATGACCACGCTTCATGCGGGCGGAAAATTCGACTCGAAAGTTTATGACACATCGGGCGGCCTGCATGGTGTCGGCATCTCGGTGGTCAACGCCCTGTCGGAAACCCTCGAAGTTGAAGTGGCGCGCGCACAGCAGCTTCACCGGCAAACATTCAAACGCGGGGTTCCGCAAGGGAAACTGGAGCAGCTGGGTGAAATCAAGAACCGGCGCGGCACCAGGGTACGTTTCCTGCCCGATAAAGAAATTTTCGGAGCGAAGGCCGCCTTCAGACCGGCAACGCTGCTGCGCATGGCGCGCTCAAAAGCCTATCTGTTCGGCGGCGTCGAAATCCGCTGGTCCTGCGCACCGGAACTCATCACCGGCAAGGACGAAACACCAGCGCAAGCCGTCTTCCACTTCCCCGGCGGGCTGAAGGATTTTCTCGGGATCCGCATCGAGGGGCAAACTTGCGTCACCAACGATGTGTTCGCCGGCAAAACGGAAAAGAAAGGCGGTCACGGCGCGGTCGAGTGGGCCGTGAGCTGGATTGGCAGCGCCGACGGGTTTCTCAATTCCTATTGCAACACGGTGCCGACGCCCGAAGGCGGCACCCATGAATCCGGCCTGCGCGCGGCGCTGACCAAGGGCCTCCGCAATTATGGCGAACTGGCGGGAAACAAGAAAGCCGCCCAGATCACCGCGGACGATGTGCTGGGGACATCGGCCGCCATGCTGTCGGTGTTTATCCGCGAGCCGGAATTCCAGGGCCAGACCAAGGATAGGCTGGCAACGACCGAGGCCACGCGCATTGTCGAGACGGCGGTGCGCGATGCGTTTGAGCATTGGCTCACCGCCAGCCCGAACCAGGCCAACAAGCTGCTCGAATGGGTGATTGACCGGGCAGAAGAACGCGCCCGGCGCAAACGCGAGCGCGAGGTCAACCGGAAGTCCGCCACGCGCAAGCTGCGCCTGCCTGGAAAACTGGCCGACTGCTCGAACAGCGCGGCGGAAGGGACGGAAATTTTCATCGTCGAGGGAGACAGCGCCGGCGGTTCGGCCAAGCAGGCGCGCAACCGCGCCACACAGGCCATCCTTCCCTTGCGCGGAAAAATCCTCAATGTCGCCAATGCGACATCGGCCAAGAAGGCGGACAACCAGCTTCTCAATGACCTGATACTTGCACTGGGGTGTGGCACGGGGGCGTCCTATAGCAACGCTGACCTGCGCTATGAGAAGGTCATCATCATGACCGACGCCGATGTGGACGGCGCGCATATCGCATCATTGCTCATCACCTTCTTTTACCGCGAAATGCCGGAACTCATCGACAATGGCCATCTCTATCTTGGGGTGCCGCCGCTCTACAAGCTGGCCCAGGGGGCTAAAACCCTCTACGCCCGTGACGATGCCCACAAGGATGAATTACTGGAAATGGAATTCACCGGTCGCGGCAAGGTGGAAGTGAGCCGTTTCAAAGGCTTGGGAGAAATGCTTCCCAGGCAACTTAAAGAAACTGCCATGGACCCGGCCAAGCGCACATTGCTGCGGGTTGAGATTGCCGAGGACGACCGTTCCGGCACCTCAAAAGCGGTGCAGCAACTGATGGGCAACAAGGCGGAAGCGCGCTTCAAGTTCATCCAGGAAAATGCCGAATTTGCCGAGGATCTGGATATCTGAGCGCGCAAGACATTGACGCAGGTCATGGAGCCGGTCCGCAGAAGGTTTTATGGCAGGGCCATCAGACATTTGGCCGGAGATCGTTCCATGTGGCGTTACTTGTTATTCTCCCTAATCGCCTTCCTTCTCCTCGCCCCGAATATGGGCATGGCGCAAGTCATTGATCCTCATGAGGTCTACGAGGAACGTTGTGCCCGTTGCCATTTTCCCCATGCCGGAAAATTTGCCCGCAAATCTCTTGTCCTGCAGCCGGACAGGCAGATAACGGGTCGAAAGGTGAAACAACCGCTCGATGCTTTTCTCAATGGTCATTCCGGCAAGCCCTCACCTGCCGAAATCACGGCCCTGATCGACATGTTCACCATCCAGCTCAACAGTGACGGCCTGTTCGAGAAAAAATGCCGGATTTGCCACAAAAGCGCAAAAAAAATGGCGCGGGTACGTCTCAAAGTGAGAAATGGAAAACTGCTGGATCTGCTCTCCGGACGGGATATCCACGAGTTTCTCAAAGATCATGGACGACTTACCGATGCCGAGGTTGAAATTATGAACCATCTTCTCACATGGCAGGTGCAAACGGCTGGGCGCTAGGAGGAGATCCCCGAAAAACATCTCCAATACGCAACTGTGTGCACGCCTTGAGGATGCAAACCGGTCCTCGGAGCACAACAGTCTGCATACCAATACAACCCCCGGAACGTTGAGTTCCCCGCAAATTCCGAATTGCGCTTACAGCCAACGCGGCACCTTTTCTTTATATTCCAAATATGGAGCCCCGAATTCCTGGCTCAGATAGGCCTCTTCAGCTTCAATAACACCTTTATTCATGATCATGAGCAGAACTGGCAGGACCAGCAAGGCCCATCCCGAGGTCAGCGCAATCGATAAACCCGCATAGATAATCGTGAGGCCGATATAAATAGGATTGCGCGACCAGTTGTAGAGGCCGTGGGTCACCAGAGCATCGGTGGGTTCATCCACCGGGATGGTGGTCCCTGCATCTGCAAACTGCCGCACGGCCTTCCAGATGATAACTATGCCAATTACCGCGAGACCCAGACCGATGATGATCGGCCGCAAAGTCCCGCCAGCAAGGCCAGGACCCAGCGGCCACAACAACTCCAGAAGACAACCAGAGGCAAGACCGCCCAGATAAAGATTGGGGGGTCGCACCAGCACATTTGCATGACATTCACTCAATGGATCAGGCTCTCTTTCACCCTGTATCAGCAATGACAAGCTATAGCGCATCTTGTTGTGCCAATGACCAACATTTCCAAACAATCCTATCAGTCATTTGACAATCCAGCCCCGCCCCCTATGCTCCGCGCGGAACAAGGACATTTGTCGATTCGACAGTCATTGCCTCACAAGCGAAGCTTATGCAAATCAAGACCCTATATGGTTCAAGATGAGTCATAGCGACCGCAAGAACGGCGCACATATATGAAATTCCAGGATCTCGGACTTAGCGAAAAAGTTCTTTCTGCGGTAACGCAGGCGGGCTACGAGACGCCGACGCCAATTCAGGCTCAAGCCATTCCCGTTGCAATGAAAGGGCGTGACGTACTCGGCATTGCCCAGACAGGCACGGGCAAAACAGCTTCCTTCGTCCTGCCCATGCTGACGCTGCTTGAGAGAGGCCGCGCGCGCGCGCGGATGCCACGCTCGTTAATCCTCGAACCGACCCGGGAATTAGCCGCACAGGTCGTGAACGAATTTGAGGCCCTTGGGGCCATGCACAAGCTCAATGTTGCGTTGCTGATTGGCGGCGTGTCTTTCGATGAACAGAACCGCAAACTCGACCGCGGCGCCGATGTCCTGATTGCCACACCGGGCCGGCTGCTCGATCATTTCGGGCGCGGTAAGTTGCTGCTCACAGGTGTTGAGATTTTCGTCATTGATGAGGCTGACCGGATGCTGGATATGGGCTTCATCCCCGACATGGAGCGTATTTCCAGCCTTATCCCTCCGCGTCGGCAGACATTGTTTTTCTCCGCAACCATGCCAGCAGAAATCAAGCGGCTTGCGAACACTTTTCTGAATAACCCGGAACGCATCGAGGCTTCGCCGCCGAGCTCGACGGTGGATACGATTGAACAGGTTCTGTGTTACACGCCAAGCGACCCGAAGGAAAAGCGCGCTGCCCTTCGCAAGCTTATGGAAAAACAGGATGTGAAGAACGCAATCGTGTTTTGCAATCGCAAGCGCGATGTCGCTATCCTGCACCGCTCCCTCGTAAAACACGGATTTAACGCAGAAGCGCTCCACGGCGATCTCGATCAGCATCAGCGCACGGCAACCTTGGCTGCTTTCCGCAATGGCGATGTAACCTTTTTGGCGGCAAGCGACGTGGCCGCGCGCGGTCTGGACATTCCCGAAGTCAGTCATATTTTCAACTATGATGTGCCTGTTCACCCGGAAGACTATGTCCATCGCATCGGGCGTACGGGGCGCGCAGGGCACAAGGGTTATGCCGCTACACTGGTCACATCACAGGAAATCCGCGCAATAGCAGCCATCAAGAAACTCGTCCGCAAGGAAATTGATTGGCTGGGAGACCCCCCGCCATCTGGATCTGACGACGGTGATTCACGCCGGCGAGGAGGTTCGCGCGGGCATGGCAGATCGCGCGGTTCGGGCGCAGGAGTTAGAAAAGGAGCAGGAAATCGTAAACCTGCCTCATCGAAACCACCTGTAAAAGAAAAACCGCAAAAGAAAAAACCCGGGCCACGGCGCGAGAGTGTTCCGCGTGAAGCAAATAAGCCCGGTAAAACAGTTGGCTTGGGCGATCACGTCCCGGATTTCCTAAAACGGCCAAACAAACCCTAAACCTAAATATTCGGCTCTTTTTACAGCCTATTAACACCCCTACTTCACATTCCGAGTGTTCTGAACACCCAGTCAGGGTCAATGGCGCTCTTCTGGGACACAAAAACTCTGATAATACAGAGGAATACGACCCGTGGGCACACCGTCAAATATCGCGGCCAAAACCACTGCATCCAGTGGTGAAGACTATGCACGTACGATGGCCCATGGTGAGCGGGCCCTCAATCTTATGAAACAGCTTCGCACGCCCGCGATCCCACGGAACTATGAACTGCTCTTCGCCTTCACCACCTCGACCAACAAGGAACTTTGCAATGCGCTTCGCAAAGCGCTGGAAACAGATTCCTGTCTGACGGAAGAGGCGGCAGAACGGCTGTATCAGACTTTCCTCACCAAGGGTGACATTTCAGATAAGGTGGACGAGGTTGGCACGCAAGTCAGCCAGGAAATGACCGACATTATGTCGGTGATCGAGGCTGCCAGTGAGCGTACCGGCAGTTATGGAGAATCGCTCCAGGGCATGAATGCCAAGCTGTCGGGCATTGATTCTCCACAGCAGCTCAAAACCGTTCTGGCCGAGTTGTTTGAAACCACCAATGATATGGCGGAGTACAACAAGCTTCTCGAAAAGCGACTGGCAGATTCAAAATCGCAAATCGACGAACTTCAGATGAACCTCGAATTGACCCGGGTTGAATCCTTCACCGATGAGTTGACGGGCCTCACAAACCGCAAGCGCTTCGATCAGTCCATAGAGCTGGAAATGTCTGAAGCTGAAGAATCCGCTGATCCGCTATGTTTGATGATGCTGGACATCGATCACTTCAAATCTTTCAACGACACCCACGGTCACCAGACCGGTGATCAGGTTATCCGGCTTGTTGCCCACACCTTGAAAACCAATGTTAAAGGGCGCGACTGCGCTGCTCGCTATGGCGGTGAGGAATTTGCAATCATATTACCCAAGACCAAGCTGTCAGCTGCCATTACGCTCGCTGAGCAAATCCGGGTCGCGGTCAAAACCAAGGAACTGGTTAAAAAATCCACCAATGAGAGCCTCGGGCATGTGACGATGTCCATCGGTATTTCCAGCTATCGTCTCGGTGAGACTATTCCTGAATTCATTGAGCGCGCCGACGTTTGCCTTTACGCGGCCAAGGAGGCAGGGCGTGACAATGTAAAATCCGAAACAGACATGCGAGACAGAGAAGTCGCGACCAGCGCAGCCTGAACATTCTCCCAATGTTTTATATTCATTGCTGGCGGGTAACGCACAATGTGCTATCCACGCCCCGGCTGGGCTGATTTACGAAACTTGGATGGGCTTATCGTACGCGTCAAGCAGGGCTTCGCTAGCCGGTGTAATGGCAACCGACTCACCACACCCGCAAGAATCAGTCTGATTTGGATTATCAAACACAAATCCGGAGGATAACTTGTCCACCCGGTAATCCATAGTCGCCCCGAGAAGGAACAGGATAGCCTTGGGGTCGATGAACAGCGTAGCGCCTTTCTCCTCGACCATGTCGTCCGCCGGGTTGGCGCCCTCGACATAATCCATGGTGTATTCCATACCGACACAGCCGGCATTCTTGATGCCAACTCGCACGCCCGCAACCGGTTTATCGGAACCGGCGACATAACTTTTGATACGATCCGCGGCCGCATCAGTGAGTGAGAGTATTTTCGGTTTTTGCTGCATAAAACTCATATGACTCAAATGGCACCGCATGGGCCCAGCGTCAAGACGCAAGGCTGCTAAAACATATTGAGAGCGATCTGCGCTTCTTCGGACATCCGGCTCATATCCCATGGCGGATCAAACACAAGATCCACCTTTACATCTGATACCCCTGCAACTGTTAAGGCCGCATTCTGCACCCAAATAGGCATCTCGCCGGCTACAGGGCAACCTGGCGCGGTTAAGGTCATTTCAATGGCGACGTTTCGATCATCATCTACATCAATTTTGTAAATCAATCCCAACTCGTAAATATCGACCGGGATTTCCGGATCATACACGGTCTTCATAGCCGCGATCAGATCATTGGTCATCCGCTCAATCTCTTCCTCGCCAAGCGCACTTTCAGGTGCCTGTGCAACACCCTTCACGGCCGCTACGGTTTCCGCGCAAGCATCAGGTAAGGAAGGCTTGTCTTCGATAAAATCTGAAACTTTAGAGTCGTCGGTCATATCACTCACGCAAAAAAATCCTGCGCCTTCATCAGGGCCACCGCAAGGGCGTCGACCTCTTCTACGGTATTATACATGGCAAATGATGCACGGCAGGTTGATGTCACGCCAAAACGCGCCAACAACGGTTCCGCGCAATGGGTTCCGGCCCGCACGGCTATGCCGGAACGGTCAATAATGGTCGAAATGTCATGGGCATGCGCCCCTTCCATCTCGAATGAAATAATACTGCCTTTGCCCGGCGCCGTGCCTATCATGCGCAGTGAATTGATCTCACCAAGGCGTTGCTTGGCATAGGCGTGAACAGCGTCTTCATGAGCCTTGATGCGCTCCAGACCCACATCCATCATATATTCGAGTGCGACGCCCAGACCTATGGCCTGAACGATCGCCGGCGTACCCGCCTCGAAACGGTGTGGCGGCTTTGCATAGGTGACATTATCTGTGCTCACAGTTCCGATCATCTCGCCACCCCCCTGGTAGGGTGGCATGGCATCGAGATGTTTCTTTTTGGCATACAACACTCCAATGCCGGTGGGGCCATAGACCTTGTGACCGGTGAAAGCATAAAAATCGCAATCCAGGTCCTGCACGTCCACAGGCATATGAACCGCGCCTTGCGCCCCATCAAGAAGAACAGGAATGCCCCTGTCATGAGCGAGCTTCACGACCTGCTTGACCGGAACGACCGTGCCCAGCGCGTTCGACATATGCGTGACCGCCACCATTTTGGTTTTTGGCGTGAGCAGTTTTTCAAATTCCTCGATCAGGAATTCGCCTTCATCACTCACGGGCGCCCATTTGAGGACAGCGCCTGAACGCTCGCGATGAAAATGCCAGGGCACGATGTTGGAGTGGTGTTCCATGATGGTGAGAACGATTTCATCACCCTCGCCGATCACCATGCCGCCGAAGCTCTGAGCCACCAGGTTGATGGCCTCGCTGGCATTGCGGGTAAAAATGATTTCGTCGTCTGACGGCGCATTGATGAACCGGCGCACGGTAGAGCGTGCTTTTTCATAATTCTCGGTTGCAACATTGGAGAGATAATGCAGTCCGCGATGCACATTTGCATATTCATGTGAGTATGCATTCTGTATCGCGTCAAGCACAGCACTTGGTTTTTGAGCCGAAGCGCCATTGTCGAGATAGACAAGCGGCTTGCCATGTATCTCACGCGACAAAATAGGAAAGTCGGCGCGGATGCTCTCCACGTCATAGGATGCGCTCTTGGTATCTTGGGTCATGGTGTCCACCATGATTACGCTCCCTCACCCTCAAGCCACGTTTCTGACATGCTCCTGAAAGCTTCACGGATGGGCTCGCTCGAAACCTTCTCGATTGCCTCGCCAACAAAAGCTGCAATGAGAAGCGCCCTCGCCTGCGGTTCGGGGATACCGCGCGCACGCAGGTAAAACATCAATTCATCATCGACCTGACCCGATGTGGAACCATGGCCGCACACCACGTCATCGGCGAATATTTCCAGCTCGGGCTTGGAGTCGAACTCGGCCATTTCTGACAGCATTAACGCTTGAGCCATCTGGTGGCCGTCGGTCTTTTGCGCATGCTTCCGTACAATGGCCTTGCACTGCACAACGCCACGCGCCGAGCCATCGAGTACGAGCTTATTGAACTCGCGGCTCTCGCACCCCGGCACAGCGTGGTCGATCACCATGGTCGTGTCGTTATGCTGTTTACCGCGCCCCATGACAGCCCCGCTCACATGGGATGTGCTTCCCTCGCCAGCGAAGGTTACGAATATCTGGTTGCGCGCAACCGCGGCACCTATGGAAAACTGAAATGCCTTGTAGGTCACATCCGCGCCAAGCCGCGTCATCCAGCTGGTGAGATGCGAGCTATCCATATTTTCGTTCTGGAATTTGATGTGCTGCACGTCTGAACCATCTCCGGCAATGAGTTCACTCACCGCGTTGCGCTGCAGGGGCGTGTCAGCAAGGGAGACATAACTTTCCAGTAGGCAAACTTTAGCGGCGGCACCAATGCTGATGACATTGCGCAATGTAACGCTTGCAGCTTCCTTGGCCGCGACCACGTGAACAATGTGAACAGGTTTATCAAGCACCACATTGTCCCCGATGCGCAGGGTGATACCGCCCGACATCAGGGCTGTGTTCAACGCTATCACCGTATCGTTTTGCTGAGGGGTTATCTGGGTAAGTGTTTGTTTCAGCCAATCGGCCGGAGAGCTGAGCTGATCGCCAAGCGATTGAATATCGCCCATGCCTTCCAAACCGCCCAGATCGGAAAGCTCGGGGCGGAACTGGCTATCGACGATAACCAGTCTGTGGCACTCCAGCCCGGCAAGCACACTCCCAAGCGCTTTTGCAACGTCATCGCCATTCAGCGCCTCCGCCAGTGCAGGAGCAGGTGGATAAGCCTCGCTCAACAGCCGGCGCAGATCGGTATATTTCCATTCCTCGACGCGGGCATGTGGTAGCCCAACGGAGGCATAGGTTTCCCACGCGGCATCACGCAATCCTTCTGCCCACGCATTGCCGGCGCCCGGCAGGGCGGACTTGCCAGCTGTAAACTGATCGGCGAAGCCCTGCTCCGCCTTTGTCTTTAATATTTCAGCAGCCATTTCCTGTTTCCACGCCCTTACGCTGCCGCTTCGCCATATTCGGCGTAACCGGATTTCTCAAGTTCCAGGGCCAGATCCTTGCCGCCGGAGCGCACGATCTTGCCTTCTGACAACACATGCACCATGTCAGGCACGATGTAGTTCAGCAGCCGCTGGTAATGGGTAATGACCAGCATGGCGCGTTCTGGCCCGCGCAATGCGTTAACGCCTTCAGCGACAATCTTCAGCGCATCGATATCGAGACCCGAGTCGGTCTCATCAAGCACGCACAGAGTTGGCTCCAGCAGCGACATTTGCAGGATTTCCTGGCGCTTCTTTTCACCTCCGGAAAAACCGACATTGAGCGGACGCTTTAGCTTGTCGTCCTTGATGTTCAACTCTTTCGCCTTTGCCTTGACCACGCGCATGAAGTCGGGAGTCGACAACTCGTCCTGCCCTCGCGCCTTGCGGACAGCGTTCATGGAAGTGCGCAGAAACGTCATAGTCGCCACTCCAGGAATTTCAATCGGATACTGAAACGCCAGGAAGACACCGGCAGCCGCACGTTCATCCGGGTCAAGTTCCGTGATGTCATCGCCGTTCCAGGAGATCGAGCCCTCGGTCACTTCATAGTCATTCTTACCGGCAAGGACATAGGCCAGTGTTGATTTGCCAGAGCCGTTCGGACCCATGATTGCGTGCACCTCGCCCTTGGGGATGGTGAGGTCAATGCCATTGAGAATTTCCGTGTCATCCTCGGCGATCTTCACGTGCAGATTCTTGATTTCCAGCATTTGTTTTCTTGTTCCGTCTCTAACTCCGGCCACACACGGCCATTTGCTAATTTTTCTCAGTCTCAGTCTCAGTCTCAGTGTCTGGTTCCGTTTGTATTTTTTTCCATGTCCGCCACGCCTCGAAAATCATTACGGCAGCAGCAAATGCGTAAATTATCCAGCCCATCTGTATGCCGAATGATTGTCTCAAAAGGCCCGATGCTTCACCCGTCGTGATAACAACGAAAAAGAAAGCTCCAACGAGCTGAGTCCACATTCTGACTTTTAGCTTATCCAACACTCCCCTCCAGAGAGATACCAATCAGACGCTGAGTTTCCGCCATGAATTCCATTGGCAGTTTCTGGATTACATCGCGGACGAAGCCATTGACGATGAGCGCCACCGCCTCTTCCTCGTTCATGCCGCGCGCCTGGCAGTAAAACAGCTGATCTTCCGAAATCTTCGATGTTGTCGCTTCATGCTCAAATTGGGCAGAGGCGTTTTTCGCCTCGATGTAAGGGATCGTGTGCGCACCGCACTGATCTCCGATAAGCAGTGAATCACACGCGGTAAAGTTGCGTGCGCCGGTCGCCTTGCGATGGGCAGAGACGAGCCCGCGATACGTATTATCGCTTTTCCCCGCTGCAATTCCCTTGGAGATGATCCGGCTGGATGTGTTCTTGCCCAGATGGATCATCTTGGTGCCTGAATCAACCTGCTGGTAGCCGTTTGAGATGGCAATGGAATAGAACTCGCCAATTGAATTGTCGCCACGCAGGATGCAGCTGGGATATTTCCAGGTGATGGCCGAACCTGTCTCTACCTGGGTCCAGGAAATCTTGGAATTTTTGCCCCGGCAATCACCGCGCTTGGTGACGAAATTATAGACGCCGCCGACGCCGTCCTTGTTGCCCGGATACCAGTTCTGGACGGTGGAATATTTGATCTCCGCATCATCCAGCGCCACCAGCTCAACCACTGCCGCATGCAGCTGGTTCTCATCGCGCATGGGCGCGGTGCAGCCTTCAAGATAGCTCACATAAGAGCCTTTATCGGCGATAATGAGCGTGCGCTCGAACTGACCCGTCTGCGCCTCATTGATACGGAAATAGGTGCTGAGCTCCATTGGGCAACGCACCCCTTCCGGGATGTAAACGAAAGAGCCATCGGAGAACACGGCGGAATTCAGCGTCGCGTAAAAATTGTCCGAGACTGGCACTACAGAACTCAGATATTTCTTTACCAGGTCCGGATGCTCACGCACGGCTTCGGACATCGAGCAGAAAATCACGCCGGCTTTGGCCAGCTCCTTCTTGAAGGTCGTGACGACAGAAACGGAATCAAACACCGCATCAATAGCCACCTTGCCGGAGCCATATTCACCGCCAATTTCGTCTTCAAGTTCGCTCGGTTCACCCTGTTTGCGAACGCCAGCAAGGATTTCCTGTTCCTTCAGAGGAATGCCGAGCTTCTTGTAGGTCTCCAGAAGTTCAGGATCGACTTCATCAAGGCTCTTTGGGCCTTCCGTGCTCTTAGGTGCAGCATAATAATAGAGATCCTGAAAGTCGATTTTCGGGTAATGCACCCGAGACCATTTCGGCTCTGTCATGGTCAGCCAGCGCTCAAACGCATCCAGTCGCCATTGCAGCATCCATTCCGGCTCGCCCTTCTTGTCAGATATGAAGCGGACAATGTCCTCATTCAGCCCTTTTGGGGCCTTGACCGTCTCGATATCCGTCTCGAAGCCGTACTTATATTTGTCGACTTCCATCTCTTTGACGTGTTCGACGGTTTCCTGAACTGCTGCCATTTTGTTTCTCCGGTGCCGCTTAACTTATCGGCCCTGACTTTGCTGTTATCCGTTGCACGCACTGCTTAAGCCGCAGCACGATCCTTCGCGAAATTCTCGTTGATGTTGCTCCACGCAGCGATGAATGAGTCGATATCACCTTCACTTGAATCCCATCCAAGGCTGACCCGAATGGCGCCACGCGCTGTCTCTTCAGGCACACCCATAGCGACAAGCACATGTGACTGGGAGACCTTGCCCGAGGAGCAGGACGCACCCGCGCTCACCGCAACACCCGCCAGGTCAAGGGCAATGACAATGGTTTCCGCCTTCATACCAGGCACAGTGAAGTTTGCCGTGTTGGGCAGTCTTTCAGTCTTGTTTGAAAAGAAAACAGCGTTGGGAGCACGCGCCAGAATATCGGCTTCCAGCCTGTCGCGCAGGCGGGTCAGTTTGGCCATGTCCTCAAGTCCACGGGCAGCACATACTGCGGCTGCGCCAAAACCGGCGATACCGGCCACATTCTCCGTACCTGAGCGGGCCCGTAATTCCTGTCCGCCGCCAACGATCAATGGAGATGGCAAGCTGGTAAAGTCCTCACCCAGAACGAGGGCGCCTATCCCATGCGGCCCACCGATCTTGTGGCCTGACAGGGACAAGATATGCGCACCAAGATCCTTGATATCGAGCGGAATTTTGCCTGCTGCCTGCACGCCATCGCAGTGAAGTATGCCGCCATATTCGCGCACGATTCCTGCCACTTCGGCCACCGGTTGCAGCGCGCCTGTTTCATTGTTGGCCCGCATGACCGAGACCATGAAGGACGGTGCTTCATTATTTGTGCAATGTGCGGTTATGGCCCGTTCAAGGGCTTCGATATCGATAATTCCATCGCTGTTCGCGCCAATCAGGCGAATGGCCTCGGGCGCGAACCGGCCTGACGCCAGAACGGACGGATGTTCGATATGCGACATGAAACACACGACACCTTCAGGCGCATTGAGGTTCACGTTCAACGGCGAAAGCGCCGTTACATTGGATTCCGTGCCGCCGCTGGTGAAAATCACATGCCTGGCGTTTGCACCTACCAGCGCTGCAACCTGTTCACGCGCTTGCTCGACCAGTGCCCGGACCCCGCGTCCTTCTTCATGAACCGAAGAAGGATTGCCATGCAGGGCAAGAGCTTCGGCAACCGCTTCGCAGGTTTCGCTGCGCGCCGGAGCCGTTGCGTTATAATCGAGATAAATACGCCCGCTCATCTGGTCGCCACCTCATTGCGCGGCGCCTCCTCGTCCAATGGCGCGCCCTTATTCAACTCAATCCCGCGGGCCATGTCCCTGGCCGCGGCATTGTCAATCACATCACCCAGGGTCACGCTGCCGAGAAACCCGACAATATGGTCGCCCAGTGCGCGCCACAAATCATGGGTCAGGCACCGGCTGTCACCAACGCACCCCCCCGCATCTTCAATATGACAGCGCGTCATCTTCACCGGTTCTTCAACCGCCTGCATGATGTCCGAAATGGAAATGTCATGCGGCTTTGATGCCAGCGCGTACCCGCCGCCCGGCCCGCGTGTGCTATCCACAAGCCCGGCACGCCTAAGCTTGGCGAACAGCTGCTCCAGATAGGCGGATGACAACTCCTGCCGCTCGGCGATTGCCGCAACAGGAACAGCGGACCCTTGCGAATTCCTGGCCAGATCGGCCATTGCCATTACGGCATATCGTCCCTTGGAACTCAGTTGCATAACTCACCTGAACAGACGCTGTTCACCCTGTCTCATCCCCCCCTTGCATCGGCCCCCCATGGTTGTGCTATGAAGCGCCCTCGCGGAAGAGATTCTGCGGCAGAGTATGATTGTTTTGAACAATTCTAATTCTAAACTGAGTGTATAAAATTCCCGAGTGCTGGAGTCAAGTATTCTCCAACACTCATACCATGAGGGCAACGCTCTTTATGCCGTTTCCCCATCACCCGGGCCGGCAATCATAGTGACTGCCCGCCAATCAAGAGTAGAGTCACCGGGGTTCCATGCCAGAAGTCATTATCAGCGGGCCAGCAGGACGTATCGAGGCCCGCTACCACCACGTACCAGCTTCCGACGCGCCTGTGGCCATCATCCTGCATCCACACCCGCAATTTGGCGGGACCATGAACAATCAGATTGTGTATCAGCTCTACTACAGCTTCGTGCGGCGTGGATTCTCCACTTTGCGCTTTAATTTCCGGGGCGTGGGCCGAAGCCAGGGATTGTTTGATAATGGCCCCGGTGAGCTGTCTGACGCCGCAACCGCGCTTGACTGGATGCAGGGTTATAATCCGGACTCAAAATTCTGCTGGATTGCCGGTGTTTCCTTCGGCTCATGGATATCCATGCAATTGCTGATGCGCCGCCCCGAAATTGCAGGATTTATCTCGGTTGCACCACCGGCCAATCTTTACGACTTCAGCTTCCTGGCCCCCTGCCCTTCATCCGGGCTCATGATCAACGGCTCGGATGACCGTGTTGTGTCTACGGAAGACGTTATCGGGCTGGTGGAGCGGCTGAAGACCCAGAAAGGCGTCATCATCGATCACCAGGTCGTGCCCAAGGCCAATCATTTCTTCGAGAATCAGGTCGATGAATTGATGCAGCAGGTCGATACCTATCTCGATATGCGCCTGGTTGAGCCAGAAGAGTCGGCAGCTTAGGCCCGCTTACACCTGGGAACAGAAGCCTAAACACTGGTTCAAAACCTTGCGTCGTTAGGCCGATGCGGCAACAGGGAGAAGCAAACTCATTTGCTCACCCCACGTCGATCCGTGCAATTGCGTGTCAAACCTGATACATCGCCGTTGAGATTCGAAACAGCATTTGCACGCCTCAGCAGCTTGCCCATAATTCATCGGCCATGACCGCATTTAAATCAGACTTCCTGAATACACTTCAAGAGCGCGGCTACATTCATCAATGTACCGATGAGACCGCTCTGGACGACGCGGCCACCGAGGGGCCCATTTGCGCCTATATCGGGTTTGACTGTACCGCTCCCTCGCTTCATGCCGGCAGCTTGCTCGGCATCATGATGTTGCGCAAACTCCAGCAAGCAGGCCACAAGCCCATCGTCCTGATGGGCGGGGGCACCACCAAGGTCGGCGACCCGTCAGGCAAGGATGAATCCCGCCAGCTGCTGAGCAATGATGACATTGCTGCCAATATGGCCGGAATCCGTGAAGTGTTCTCACGTTTCCTCACCTTCGGAGACGGACCCACCGACGCCATAATGGCCAATAATGCCGACTGGCTTGATGGGCTGAATTACATTGATTTTCTGCGGGATTATGGCCGCCACTTCACCATCAACCGGATGCTCAGTTTCGATTCGGTAAAAACGCGGCTGGAGCGCGAGCACCCACTCACTTTCCTGGAGTTCAACTACATGATCCTCCAGGCCTACGATTTTCTAGAGCTTAACCGCCGCTACAAATGCTCCCTGCAAATGGGCGGGTCTGACCAGTGGGGAAACATCGTCAACGGCATCGATTTGGGACGGCGCGTCGATGGCGCGGAACTTTATGGCCTCACCACCGCACTGCTCACCACCTCGTCGGGCGCCAAGATGGGCAAAACGGCCGCCGGCGCGGTGTGGCTCAACGCCGACATGCTCAAGCCTTACGATTACTGGCAATATTGGCGCAATACCGAGGATGCCGATGTCGGACGATTCATGAGGCTGTTCACGGAGATGCCGCTGGATGAAATTGCTAAATTGGAAACACTTGAAGGCGCGGAACTGAATGAGGCGAAAAAAATCCTCGCCACCCGCGTCACGGCTATGGCGCATGGCGATGAAAGGGCAACAGCCGCGGAAGAAACAGCCCGCCAGACTTTTGAGCAAGGGGTCATGGCGGAAGGATTGCCCATCCAAGGTGTTGACGTCGCCACACTCAAGAATGGTATCGGCATCCTGACGCTTCTGGTCGAAGCGGGACTGGCGGCTTCAAACGGCGAAGCACGGCGCGCCATAACCAACAACGCCATTGCCCTTAACGACAAAAGAGTCACAGACCCGCGTTACGAGCTGTCAGAAAACGATCTTGTTGAAGGCGCGATGAAGCTGTCATTTGGGAAAAAACGCCACGTGATTGTAAAGCCAGAATAACAAGCGGTATCCACGCGGGACAACTCAGTTCGATGCACCGCCGAAGCGATCGGGATCAAACGGACTGCCAAGCGAATTCGGTCCGGCCGTTTGTGCACCGGATTGAGAAGGCGGCCTAAGATTATTCGGTGTCCTGCCCGTCAGTTCAAATATCTGCCGGAAAATACCAGGCGCCACAATCGACAGCGGATTGACCAACACGCGCGGATTGCCCGCCGATCCCTTCACGGTATAGGTGATGCCAACCACACCCTCGCCCCTGCGTCCAACGAGCAAACTGCCGATGATAGGAATGGAACCCAGTGCTGAATTCAACCCATAGAGGGGAATAAAGGTTCCTCCCAGGTCCACGACCTTGTTCTTGATATCAACACTGCCACGTATGGTTGCTCCCAGTTGCGGACCATTGACATAAGAATTGTGCAGAACGAATTGACCGCCACCAACCGAGAATGGCACTTCAAGTTGGTCGAAGGGGATACGCTGACGCCGGGCAACTCTGTCGCTACCTTCTGGTTTGCCAAAGGTAAGTTTTGGATCATCGTCCGCGTTCGAGAGCACTTCGGAGATGACGCGATCCCCAAGAACTGTGAAATCCCTGGCCCATAAAGTTCCGGTTTTACTGGCCAGGCCCCGCGTGTCCAGTGTCACCTTGAGCGAGGTCTGCCCGCCTTCCATGCGTGGATAAAATCCGATCAGGCGGAATGCCGACCCGGCATCGTCGCTTTCCGCAAGCACCACGCGTTCATTCTGTCCGCCGTCCACGAGTCTGACGGCAATGTCCGACTTTCCATTGAGCTGCCCCTTGGCATCAAGCGCCACCATCCGGCCGTCCTTTTTCACAAGGTCGATCGTGACATCCTTCACCGTTGTGTCGAAAAAGCCGACCATGGCGCCAATCCGGGCCTTGAGTTCCAGCCCCGGCGCTGTTTCAGGTCGTAAAGGCTGGTCATCTGCAAGCTGTCCCGAGGAGAACAGGGAGCGGAAGAACTGACGTCCGTCATAGGCGGGCCCATTGGCCTGCACTTCCCACACATTATCGGTGCGCAACTTGCCGGCTACTTCCAGATGGGTAATCACATTTAATGAAAAATCCGGGAAAAAGAATGCGTTTGGCCAGTTGTCCTCCGCCAGCGATATCCACCCATCGATGGCAATATCGCTACCCATAATTCTGAAATTCTGAAGTTCGGTATTCCCCTCAATGCCTTTCCCTACATCGAATCCGAGAACGGCCGCACGTCCCCGCGGTTTGCGCCAGCCTACATTGGCGAGAATAAGCTCCGCGCCGCCCAGATCAGCCTGTACGCGTATCTTCTTTGTCTTGCTGCCCACGGGTTGCTGGTCAATGGACACAATGGTCGGAACAGGTCCGCGCAAAATATGGTTGATCCTGATACCCAGTTGCTCGCGCGCGGGTTCATCCAGCACCGCGCTCAACCGCAATTCCGGCTGTTTATTCAGAGGAGCATCGAAAATACGCTGCCAGCTCAATACTGCAGGGACACCGTTTACAAGCACATCACCTTGCGCCTCGAGCGCCTGTTCAGTGACGTTGAACGTGATCTCTCCGCCTTCCACCTTGGTACCGCCAAACGCGCGCGATGCACTTGCTTCTTCCAGGTTGAGGCTGCCGCGTAGTTTGATGTCGGAAAATTCAAGATCCTTGATGAGTGGCAGCTCCAGCTTGAACGTTCCGGTCGTCTTGCCGCCAATATCTTTCGGTTTCAGCCCGGTCTCACTGACAAAACCAAGAGGCTTGTGGTCCAGCAATTCGAGGACGGTTTCAGCCGCACCTTTTGATGTGAATTCGATTTGGCCGATCTCTGGCAAAGGCCGCAGGTCATCGACCTTGAAGCGTCCCGCCCCCATCAAAAGTTTCTTACCCGAAGGCAGCACGACCCACCCTTTTGGCGCATCGAATTCCATGCTCCGGCCCCTGATCTTGAGCGTGCTGTCGATAGTTTGCAGGGGAGGCAGGCCAGGTATGTAGCTCATTTCAAGGCCCGTAGCGGAAAAATCCACAAGCACGGATGAGTCTGGAATGTCACCGCCCTTTTGCAGGTTGGCCAACTCTCCCGCTTTCAGGTCAATCTCGAATGACCCGCCGGTTATCTGACCAGCACTTACCCGCTTTCCAACCCATTCGCGTGCACCTGCGGCTACAAATTTCGGCCACATCTTCATCAGCACGGAGAGCTTCATGGGACTGAAATTTCCGGCCAGTTGGATCTCCGGAGAATCCGGCGCATCGGTGACTGTTCCGGCAAACTCGATTACGCCTTCCTTGAGCTGCATCGTAAACTGTTGCAGCACGACATGGCCGGCTTTTTTATCGACAGTCCCCCTAGCCTCAAGTTTCCGCACCTTGGTTGGCTCAAGCCCGAACTCTTCCACTCCGAACAGAGCATCATCCGCCTTCAGATCAAACGACCACAGATTATCATTGTCCTGATCCTTAACCGGAGTGAAGGACCCGGAAATCGTGGCATGGCTCTTACCCCATTCAATTCGGGACGGCAGGATATCAATACGGTCCTTCTGCGCCTCATATCGGATATGCAGATCTCCCTTATCGATCTGCACCGGGTATTTGCGATCCCATGGCAGGATAATATGACCGGCTGACACATTCAGCTCTGCCTCGGCGCCCAACAATTCACCCGCGGTGGAAAGATGCACCCTGGTTTTGGCCGAAAGCGGAAGATTAAGAGCTTGCAGTACCGGAAACCCTGGAAAATTGGATGCCAGACCGGTTGGAACGAGGTCTTCAATCAGCGCGGTAAAAGTGAGGCGCTTGTGTTTGGCCGATTGATTGGTGCGAAAGTTGAACTTCCATGGCCCGGTGGCGGAGGAAATCTCACCCGAACCGAGAATGATGCTTT
The DNA here is from genome assembly GCA_021775555.1 of Hyphomicrobiales bacterium. Classification (GTDB taxonomy): domain Bacteria; phylum Pseudomonadota; class Alphaproteobacteria; order Rhizobiales; family Methyloligellaceae; genus UBA2767. Next base: position 73,066 of record JAJFHP010000065.1, read on the forward strand.
CTTTCTTCTTATGTGTCAGATCGATGGAAAAATCGGGCACCTGCCAGTAGCTCTGCTTGCCCAGCTGGTCAAAAATGACCACTGCATCGCGTACACCGAAACGGCTGAGATAAGCACTTGCAGTCTTGCGTTTGCGCGCTTGGTCAAAGGCCGCTGCAATGGTACGCGAGAGATTGATTTCCTTGGAGGACCCGAAAATGGATATCCCGGGTTCCGCGCCACGCTCCGGGATGTTCCCCTCCCCCACGCTACCCCGCAATGCTGTCTGAGGATCTGGACCCGGTTCGTTGCGCGTGAATGAGAGAGACAATCCACCCTCGTCGGTCTGGAACATCAACAGGCGCGGTCCGATGAAATCTACGCTGCCCGGGGCAATCCTGCCCGACAGCAGCGCCCGCCCGCTCAATCCGATTGCAGCCAGCGGCGCTTGAGCAACCACGGCACCCTGTTTGTCAATCAGGCGAATATTTCTCAGCCGGAAATTGACGCCAGGGCCGGACTTGTCCCGTTGCAGAATCGCATCGTCAATCTTCACCTCCACATCGGCCATTTCCCGGTTGATGGCATCTTCCAGGACAGGCACCAGAGTTGAAAGGGACATCGGCCCCTGGTTAAGCCGTCCATAGGCAAGGGCCAGCATCACTGAGCCAACGACAAACAGCCCGGCGAAAATCTCCAGGGTCAGCAGCAGAGAACGATGCGAGATATGACCCAGTCCCAACTGGACCGGCTCAGGGATGTAGCGAATGAGTTGACGGCCTTTTTGGATAGGCAACTCGACAAGCGCCCTTCCCTTTTCCGTCCATTTTTGAATATCTCGCGCCATTATCCGTTAATTCCAGAGAGTCGGCTGTGGGAGCTGCGAGGATGCATAACATTTCCTCGCGTCAATCAGTCCCACAAAACTCACAATTTCACGCGGATATCCTGAGCTGCCTCTGCGTTTTCATTGCGGATTGTTCACCGGCAGAGATACGCTCGCGCAGCCCCGCGCGAATATGAGCTTTACGACCATTCTCCTCTAATCTTATTACTTCTATTAAAAATGGCGGCTTTAGACTCGGGATATCATCCCGCCTATAGGCAAATATCGACCAAAGGAAGGCGACTTTTACATGCTCAACGAAGGAGATGCTGCACCAGACTTCGAACTGGAAAGCGATGGCGGTGGACTCATCCGCCTCCGCGATTTGAAAGGCAAACCAGTCGTCGTCTATTTCTATCCCAAGGACGATACCAGCGGCTGTACCAAGCAGGCTATAGCGTTCACTGAAAAGGCACCGCAATTCTCCAGTGCCGGCACCCGCATCATCGGTATCTCCCCCGATACAGTAGCGAGCCATGACAAGTTCAAGTCAAAACACAAACTTGGCATACAACTCGCTGCTGACACCGAAAAAGTCGTGGCCCAGGCCTATGGTGTCTGGGTGGAAAAAAGCATGTATGGTCGTAAATATATGGGCGTGGAACGTTCTACATTCCTGGTGGATGAGAATGGAAAAGTTGCTCGAATCTGGCGTAAGGTCAGGGTGCCAGGGCACGTTGAGGAGGTTTTAGAAGTAGTTCAGTCACTTAGCTGATTTCACTCCAGCAAAATACAAAAAAATCCTGTCTACAAAGCGAGACACCATATCCCAGAATCTCCATGACAATGATCGACCGAGTCAGTATTCTCTGGCCCAACGGTTGGGGGACCGATGGGGGAATTGCGGCTTTCGCGCCTAGTGTATGATGTATCAAGGTGGCAACCTCCGGTCTATCGGCTGGTTGGTATGTGCGAGCTGGAATATTTGCATGCCAACCTTATACGTTTAGACCTTGCACCCCTGACTGCCAGTTTGGAGGGCTATTTATGTTCACAAGAAAACCGGACCGCAGCACGGAAAAACCAGCGGCTGCAAAAATACCAGAACCGGAAAGCAGAGCTGAAAAGCCCGCTCCTGCACCAATTGAGCCACTGAAACTCTCCACGCCTCTCAAAGGATCAAGCCAGATGGTACCATCAGTCATCGGAGAAGACCTCACCGTCGAAGGTAATGTGATCTCAAAAGGTGAAGTGCAGCTTGAAGGTGAAATCAAGGGAGATTGCCATTGTGCATCTCTGGTGATCGGCGACAAAGCTTTGATAGAAGGTGGTGTCCTTGCAGACGATGTCATCGTCCGCGGCAAGGTCGTAGGTTCAATTCGCGGTCACCGCGTGACCTTGCAATCCAGCTCCCACGTGGAAGGTGATATTTTTCACCAGTCTCTGGCAATTGAGCAAGGTGCCTATTTCGAGGGCAAATCTCGCCGCTCTGACGATCCGCTGGCCGATTCCAAACCCAGCGTGGCGGCGAAAGTTGGATATGGAAAAAGTGAAAGCACCGGCAGTTCAACTTCTTCAGGCAGCCTAACCGGTGGAGACGACGACACGTCGCCTTCATCATCACGCGCGACACAATAGTCACCGTACCTCGCAAGGTCCGGAAACTCCTAGTTGAACGGCCAGGGAGCGCTGCGCGGGCAAGACCCGGTGCCCCGGACGGATGCTTAACTCAGATCCTCGACTTTTTCTCCGCCGCCGCCATGCACGCGCTGGGCAAGTGCCGCCTCGATAAAGGCATCGATATCCCCATCTAGAACGGCGACAGGATTGGAGCTTTCCACTCCCGTGCGCAAATCCTTCACCATCTGATAGGGCTGGAGCACATATGACCTTATCTGATGCCCCCAGCCGATTTCGGTTTTTGAGGCTGCCTGGGCCTGTGCCTCTTCCTCGCGGCGCTGAAGTTCCGCTTCGTAAAGACGCGCACGCAGCATGTCCCACGCGGTTGCGCGATTCTTGTGCTGTGAGCGCTGGTTTTGGCACTGTACAACGATACCCGTTGGAATGTGAGTTATCCGGACCGCACTGTCGGTGGTATTGACATGCTGCCCGCCGGCACCGCTCGCCCGGTAGGTATCAATGCGCACGTCTTTTTCCTCGATATCGATATCGATTGAATCATCAATAACCGGGAAAGCCCATACAGAAGCAAAACTCGTATGCCTGCGGGCATTGGAGTCAAATGGCGATATGCGGACCAGCCGGTGTACGCCGGACTCGGTTTTTATCCAGCCATAGGCGTTAAGCCCCTGTATCAGAAGCGTGGCAGATTTGATGCCCGCTTCCTCGCCTTCATTTGAGCCGATCAACTCAGCCTTGAACCCGCGCTGTTCGGCCCAGCGTATATACATACGCATGAGCATCTGCGCCCAGTCCTGGCTTTCTGTACCACCAGCGCCTGCATGAATTTCCAGGTAGCTGTCATTGCCGTCCGCTTCGCCCGAAAGAAGCGTCTCCACTTCGCGCTTCTGCGTTTCACGATGGAGCCCCTCAAGGGCCTTTTCAGCTTCCGAGACAACATCCGCGTCATTTTCAATCTCGCCAAGCTCTATCAACTCCAGATTGTCACCCAACTCGCGCTCAAGCCGCTCAAAGACTGTGAGCGCACCTTCCAGCCCCTGGCGTTTGCGCATGAGTTTCTGCGCTTTTTGTGGGTCGTCCCAAAGATCTGATGCTTCAGCTTGCCGGTTTAATTCCTCCAGCTGTTTATGCGCACGCTCCGGGTCAAAGGTGCCTCCTCAGCAGCTCCAGGGACTGCTTGATTTCATCTACAATGATTTGCACTTCACTGCGCATATTCTGTTCTCCAAATTCAAATGCATCGACGCCAGTGCCAACCCACTCGACGTGCTTGCGTCATCGCGGTGGGATCCTCAAAGGCCGTTTGAGCTAGTAAAGCCCGCCTGGTGCCGGGCGTGTGAACCAACCTTGACCCTGCGGAGCAGGAGCCGGTGCCTCGGATTGATAGTATCGGGGCGGTTGTGTGCCCGGTTTGAAGGCTTCAAGAATTGCGGAAGTATCGCCAGGAGACGCCCTGAACCCGGTTTTGCGGTTGATCCTGATGAGCTGCATCCCAGGCGGGATTCGAAATGGTACAGCCAGCTTATCTGCCAATGCAGCCTTCATGAAATCACGGAAAATTGGCGATGCTGCACCACTGCCTGTTTCGCCGCGCCCCATGGGTTTCGGCTGGTCGAAGCCGACGAAAACGCCGACCGCGAGATCAGGGGCAAATCCCATGAACCAGGCGTCCTTCTCATCATTTGTCGTGCCGGTCTTGCCGGCCAGTGGTTTGCCAACTGCCTTCACACGTGTCCCGGTGCCACGCTGTACCACGCCCTCCAGCATAGACGTGATCTGATAAGCGCTGTGAGGATCGATAATTTGCTTCCTGTCGTCCTCCAGAACCGGCTCCACCTGTCCATCCCAGGCGCGGCCCCGGCAATCGGGACAATCCCGCGAATCATGGCGCCAGATGGTGCGGCCATAGCGGTCCTGAATTCTGTCAATCAGTGTCGCGTTGACATGTTTGCCACCGTTGACGAGCATTGAATATGCGGTCGTCAATCGCAGCAGCGTCGTTTCACCCGCCCCCAGTGCCATGGACAGCATCGGCATCAGATTGTCATAAATTCCGAAACGGCGGGAATATTCGGAGATCAACGGCATACCCATGTCCTGGGCCAAGCGCACAGTCATCAGGTTTCGTGATCGCTCAATGCCCAGCCTGAGTGTTGAGGGACCATAAAATTTCTTGCCATAATTCTGGGGACGCCAGAGGGGCAGTCCAGGACCCTGCTCAATTGCCAGTGGTGCATCAAGCACGACACTGGCCGGAGTATAGCCATTATCCAGGGCTGTCGCATATATGAACGGCTTGAATGCCGAACCCGGTTGACGGCGTGCCTGAACAGCCCGGTCAAATTCGCTTTCCGCAAAACTGAATCCGCCGACAAGCGCGAGCACGCGCCCCGTATGAGGATCCATGGCAACAAGCCCACCCCCGACCGCAGGGATTTGCATCAACTGCCACTGGCCAGGGATTTCGACACCTTCCTTGTTATGGTCGGGCGCCACATAGACAACATCACCCTCGCTGAGTACGGAGTCAGCAGATTTAGCCCGGGGGCCCATACGGCCTTTTTCATTTATCGGCCGCACCCATTTGATGTTCTTGAAGGGGATGTATCCGCCTTCGCGCTTCTTTACCAGCGCACCTGACGCTTGCTGTTCGGGGCGCAAACCGATCGTTGCCTTGTCCTTGTCCACCTTGATCACCACGGACAGACGCCAGTTACCTATGTCAGCCGGGATTTTGATTTTACTCAGCGGCACACCCCAGTCTCCGGCGATGTCGATTTTCTGCACGGGACCGCGCCATCCGTGACGGCGGTCATAGGCCACCAGACCATTCACAAGTGCTTTACGGGCTTCACGCTGCAGATGGGGATCAAGTGTTGCGCGTACAGACAGACCCCCGCCATACAGGCGCTCCTTGCCGTAGGTGTCCAGCAATTGACGGCGCACTTCCTCGGCAAAGAATTCGGCCGCAAAAATATGTGCTCCCAGGGGGCGTGGATCGACATTAAGCGGCTGCGCCTTGGCTGCCTCGGCTTCCTCGGCCGTCACATATCCATTCTCGGTCATGCGATCAATCACCCAATTGCGCCTGGTAAGGGCTTTCTGGGTCTTGCGGAAGGGATGGTAGTTATTTGGGGCCTTTGGCAAAGCGGCCAGATAGGCAATATCGGACAGGCTCAATTCACTGAGGGACTTACCCCAGTAGTTCAGCGCGGCAGCAGCTACCCCATAGGATTTCAAGCCAAAGAAAATTTCATTCAGGTAAAGTTCAAGAATTTGATCTTTGGTAAAAGCGCGCTCAATGCGGATGGCCAAGATGGCCTCCTTTATCTTGCGCTCAAATTTCACCTCGCCTGAAAGCAAAAAGTTTTTTGCCACCTGTTGAGTGATAGTCGATGCACCAACCAGGCGCTTGCCGCTGCTGAGATTATTCAGATTGGTTACTGCGGCACGAATAATGCCTTGAAAATCGATACCGCCATGCTGGTAAAAATTCTTGTCTTCAGCCGCCAAAAAGGCCTGGATCAATTTTTCAGGGATCGTATTGATAGGCACGTAAATCCGCCGCTGCTCGGCATACTCAGCGATCAGAGAGCCATTGCTTGCATGAACACGAGTCATGACTGGCGGTTCATATTTTGCCAGCACCTCGTAGTCCGGCAAATCTTTGGATACGCGCCACAGCAAGAAGGCCACGCCGATTGACGCCGCAACAAATAAAATCATGCCGACAGCAAACAGGTAGCCGATCAAACGCAGCACAGGATTACGCCGGCGGCGGCGCTTTTCCTCTGGTGGCTTTATCGGGGCGGTGATGTCCATGATATGAAATCCGTGACGACTATCTATTGCGCCGTTTCATTTATGGCAAGCCTAGTAAAGAATATGGCAATAAATCGTCTGAGAGTCCGCATAATTTCCGCCTTGTCCTGAGCCGTAACGCAAATCCCTTTATGCCATCAGCAAGCTGGAACTAGTAGGGGTTTCGCGCAGTTCGCTTGGAGAAATATGTATCTACCGCCTTTGCCACGGCACCGGCAACCTTGCTGCGCCACGCAGACGACTTGAGCCGTTTCACATCTTCAGGATGGGTCATGTAACCTAACTCGATGAGCACCGATGGCACATCGGGTGCCTTCAACACGCGAAAGCCAGCGTACCGGCGTCCCTTTTTCCTGATCTTGGTCTTGCCGCTCAGGCTGTCGAGCAGCGTGTCGGCAAAACCGATGGATAAATTCTTGGTCTCGCGCTGGGCCAGGTCGATCAGAATATTGGTCACATCGCTTGATTGGGACGGCAGTTCCACACCGGCGATGATGTCCGAGCGGTTTTCCTTCGCTGCCAGTGCTTTCGCTTCCTCATCAGAGGCTTCTTCGGAAAGTGTGTAGACGGTCGCTCCGGCGACGCTTTTGGCATAACGACCCGGCAGAGAGTCAGCGTGAACCGAGATAAAAAGGTCAGCGCTTTTGCGCCTTCCGATATCAACACGCTTGCGCAAGGGCACATAGCTGTCCACTGAGCGAGTCATGAGGACTTCGTACCGGCCCGATTTTTTCAGCTTGTCGCGCAGCGCCTTCGAAAACGCGAAAACCATGTCCTTTTCCTTGAGACCGGCCTTAGACACAGCTCCAGGATCGATGCCTCCATGACCAGGGTCAATGACAATAACCCGTCGAGCATTCCTGGATTTTTTGCGCTTGGGTTTTGAAAACGGAAGGGCGCCTGAATTGCCCCCTTTCGCCGTCCGCCGGGCGGCTGCGCGCGAATTCATGTGCTCGCGCTGTTTAACAAGAAAGATATTGCGGCTGGTTTTGGTCAATTCAACCACCAGGCGGGGCGGGTTCCCGTCACGGGCCGGCCAGATGGAGGCCTTGTCAACAAGGACCGGCGCCTTGACATCGAGGATAATACGCACGCCATAAGGCTCGACCCGGCCATAGCGATACCCTTTAACCAGACCCTTGCTTTCTTTTCCCCGCCCCTTGGGAAGATTAAGCTTCACATCTGAAAGATCGATGATAACCCGGTATGGATCGGCGAGCGTACGGATCGCAAATTTCACCCTCTTGGAAAGAACCGTGACGAACCGTGTTCGTTCAGCGTCACCCCCCAATCGCGCATCCTTGGCGATTGAATCATCAGCCCTGAGGCTTGGCGCACCACCAGGCGGCCATATATGTAGCAGGCAGGCCAGCAACAGGACCACTGCCGCCCTAATCCATCTTCTATGACCCGACTGCGTTTTCATCATCTTCCGAAAAATAACCTTTTCCCGTTATCCCCGATCGTGATTCCAGATGGTATCTGGGCACTGATTCGGTATGGATCGGGCAACGAATCGTCCCACATGAGTGATTCGCGCACAATGGTAGAGACAGCGTGTTAATTCAATATTGTGCATGGTCCGCTCCAGGAACGCTTCACCCCTTGCCAAATCCGTCACTCACGCCGTACAACACTTCCCATGCTGTTTTTGGCTGTTTCGGGTATTTGCCCGGCATAAAAGAGCCATAGTCTGGCATGGCAGAGGTGCCCGGGTTTGCATTTTATCTCCCAAGCCGCCACATAAGGCTTGCGAGCCGCTGCAACCAGATTGCACCTCGCTTTAAAGAGTTTCACGCTTCTGCCCTTTTTCTAAATAATATTCAGGGCGGGAGTGAGTTTAACACTGCGGAGCAGTTTTTTAAGTTCAGCGCCAGTAGGGTGCTGTGTTCCGTGTGATTTTCACAGTCGCCGAGGCGGCATAGCGAAAAGCCAGTATTTACTGGCCAAGGCAAATGACAGTAACCGGCGCAAGCCCCCATCCACGACGAATGGCTGTCTGTCCGGCCCCGCTTTTGGCGGTGCAAGATGGCAGATATCGCGCGAGCGAGCCTAATTCGGCACGTGTCAGTGGGCGGCGCGTGCCCCATCAGATAATCGCACATCGACGTATGGCATCAGGCGGGCGTTTAAGCCCGGACTGCACGAAGATTCGCCACGCGCATGTGCTGGAGCTTACACATTATGAGCAGCAAAATGCTTATCGATGCTGCGCACCCGGAAGAGACGCGAGTCGTCGTGGTGCGAGGCAACAGACTCGAGGATTTTGATTACGAATCCGCCACAAGGAAACAACTCAAAGGAAATATCTATCTCGCCAAAGTAACCCGCGTCGAACCATCTCTTCAGGCCGCTTTCGTCGATTACGGCGGGAACCGGCACGGGTTCCTGGCGTTTAACGAAATTCACCCGGACTATTACCAGATCCCGGTCGCGGACCGTCAGGCCCTGCTTGATGAGGACGCGGAAGAAGAGAGCAAGGCGCAAGCCGAAGAGGCCGCCCATGACGATGTGCAGACATCGAAACGTGGCTCTGGCCGAAGACGGTCGGCTAGAAAGTCACGCGCCAAGCCCAAAGACTCCAGCCCGGAGCAGGACTCAGAAACCAGCGAGGACACTGGCACGGATGGCGCAATAGCGCTTGAATCCTCCGAATTAAGTGAAACAGTTGCCGAAGATCCGCCCCCTTCAGAAGAGGATGCCAACGGCGGTGCCGATACACCTGCCAATAGCAGTGAAAATGGCAATGGCGAGAGTGTGGAATCAGCAGGGTCCGAAGATGCGCTGGAGGAGCTTCCCGTGCGCACGCGGCGGCGGCGGCACTACAAGATCCAGGAAGTCATCAAACGCCGGCAGATCATCCTCGTTCAGGTTGTAAAGGAAGAGCGGGGCAACAAGGGCGCGGCTCTCACCACATACATCTCGCTGGCGGGGCGCTATACCGTCCTGATGCCGAATACGGCGCGCGGCGGCGGTATATCCCGAAAAATCACTAATCCCACCGACCGCAAACGTCTGCGCAAGATTGCCAGCGATCTCGACGTTGCCCGCGGTATGGGCCTGATTATCCGGACTGCGGGTGCTTCGCGCACCAAGGCGGAAATCAAACGCGACTACGAATATCTCCTGCGCATGTGGGAGAATATCCGCGATCTCACCTTGCAATCGACCGCCCCCACTCTCGTTTACGAGGAAGGGAATCTCATCAAGCGATCCATACGCGACCTCTACGGCAAGGAAATTGACAGCGTTCTGGTGGCCGGTGACGAGGCCTACAAGGAAGCCAAGGGCTTCATGAAACTGCTGATGCCGAGCCACGCCAAGAATGTACAGCCCTACAAGGAACCTGAACCCCTCTTCGTTCGCCATCAGATCGAGCGTCAGATGGCTGCAATCTTCCTACCTCACGTCACATTGAAATCGGGTGGTTATATCGTCATCAACCAGACCGAAGCACTGGTTTCCGTTGACGTGAACTCGGGCAAATCGACGCGTGAACACTCGATCGAGGACACCGCTCTACGGACCAATCTGGAAGCGGCGGATGAGGTGGCGCGGCAAATGCGTCTTCGCGATCTGGCCGGACTTCTCGTCATTGATTTCATCGACATGGAAGAGCGGCGCAACAACCGCGCAGTGGAGAGGCGTCTCAAGGATGCGTTGAAAAATGACCGGGCCCGAATCCAGCTCGGTCGCATCAGCCATTTCGGCCTGATGGAAATGTCGCGCCAGCGCCTTCGCGCCGGTGTGCTAGAGGGCAGCACAGCCCCCTGCACCATGTGCCAGGGCACCGGTATCGTCCGGTCCACAGAGTCTGTCGCGCTCGAAATTCTTCGGACATTGGAGGATACTCTGCTGAATGAGGGCTCTGCCAATCTGGTGGTCGCGACCTCTTTTGAAGTGGCTCTCTATATTCTCAATCAGAAACGCCCTTCCCTGAAGGACATCGAAAGCCGCTATGGGATGGATGTCACCATCGCGGCAAACGACAAGCTCCACGGCGCGAATTTCAGCATTGAGCGCGGCGCGGCAAGAACAGGTGTGCGCCGGGTTGACAGCTCGGTCGTCTCAATGGACGATTCCTATCATGCCCCAGAAGTAGAATCTGGTGAAGAAGAGCGCGAAACCGAACACAAACGACCCCGCCGGCGCCGTCGGCGGCGTGGTCGGGGTGAGCGTGATGATGCTTCGCTAATGAATGGGAGCGACAGCGAGGAGCAGACCGCAAGCGAGGGAAGCTCTGATGATGTGGAAGATCGCAATAGCGCAGATGGCGAAGATGGCGCCAGACGTCCCCGCCGTCGCGGACGCCGAGGTGGACGCCGCACCCGCGGGTCTGGTCGCGCACGGGTGGCAACTGCAAGTAACGCCGATGCGGAAAGTGCTGTGGATGTTGCTGCGGTGAATATTGACGACCAGATTGCAAATGTTCCTGCCGACGCGGAAACTCCAGCAGCTTCAGAAACTCCAGTCGTTTCAGATGCTTCAGAAACTACGGCAGCGGAGGAGAAACCCAAACGCAAACCACGTCGGGCAAGCGCCAAAACCAGCAAGGCCAAAACCGCCAGCGTCAAAAAAGGCGATGATGAGGATGGCGTCAAAAAACCCGCACCACGCAGCAGGAAAAAGCCAGCCAAGAAAGAAACGGTGGCCGATGCTGATTCTCAAAGCGATGGAAACGGCGCCTCGGAGTTGAGCGGCACCCAGGATAGCGCTCCAATACCGGAGACCAAGCCTGCTGCTGCAAAACCGGCACCGGTGGATACTGTCGCCAGTGAGGGAGACAGTGATGCTAAGCCTCCCCCGCGTCGTGGCGGATGGTGGCAGCGAGGGGTGTAACCATCAGGGAGCAGAGAGGCTACAGCCGGGTGTTTGCCCAGTCGCGCAATCGTCGCGCGGCCTCTTGCATACGCTCCGTCGTACCGGAATAACAGAACCGGAGATAGTGATCCCCGCGCCCGGTGTCGAAATCGATGCCGGGTGTTGCGGCCACCCCCGTCTCCTCCAGCATGGCTTTCGCGAAAGCTGCACTGTCATTGGTCATGTGGCGTACATCCGCATAGAGATAAAACGCGCCGTCTGCCGGTAGGATATCCGTAAACCCAGCCTTGGGAAGTTCTTCGAGCAGTAAATCCCGGTTTGACTGGTAGACAGCCTTGTTGGCCTCCAGTTCGTCGGTGCACTCAAAAGCCGCAATCGCTGCATATTGCGAGAGGGCCGGCGCGCAGATGTAGAGATTTTGCGCCAGCCGTTCCATCGGTCTCACCAACTCTTCCGGCACTACCATCCAGCCGATGCGCCAACCGGTCATGCTGAAATATTTCGAGAAGCTGTTAATGACGATGGCCGATGAGGAATACTCTACGGCACTCTTGGCCGGTTCCGCATAATCCAGACCATGATAAATTTCATCTGAGATGAACCACATCCCAAGCTGTTCGCATGTTCTGGCAAGCTCCGGCATAGCATCCCCGACCAGCATGGTGCCGGTGGGATTCGCCGGACTGGCCAGCAACAATGCATCAAGCTCCTGGTCAGCATTCAATTCGGAAAGTGCCGCGGGTGTTGGTGCCCAGCGTGTGTCGGCACCGGTTTCAAGGAGCACTGTTTCAGCGCCAAGGGCGTTCAATATGTGCCTGTAGCAGGGATAACCCGGTGTCGGCACCGCAACACGGGCACCGGGATCGAGGATGGCCAGAAAGGCCAGCACGAAGCCTGCTGATGAGCCCGAGGTGACAACGATACGCTCGGCAGGAACACTGATCCCGTACCGGGTCTTGTAGTGCCCGGCGATTCTCTCTCGTAATTCCGGCACGCCAAGTGCCTCGGTATAGCCAAGCTTGGAAGAATCGAGCGCCGCATGGGCGGCCTCGATAACACCCACCGGCGCCGGTGTGCCCGGCTGCCCCACTTCCATATGTACTATGTCCGCGCCTTTGGCCTGCTTTTCATTGGCCGTCCGCAATATATCCATGACGATAAACGGATCGATGCGGCCACGCTCTGCAAGCGGGCGTGGCAAAGCGGTGCCAGAATAAGTTTCATGATTGGATTTCGTGATTTGCGACACCGTGCCTTCAGTTCAATTCTTTGTAACATATTAGCCAATGACCATATATTGGTCACGGTATCGTCCTATTATCGTCACTCAATATGTTGCACACGATCTCATCTTAGATGACTGGTGTGGAAGGTTTGGTTTTCATGGCTGAAACAATATCTCGAGAGTGTCGGGAAGATGAGCGTATCGTTGACCTGCCGGTGAGTGACCGCTAGTGTGAAAGACCATCAAAAAACTTCACTTCTGTCGCATAAACTACTGATCTTATTAAAGAAAGCATTTTTCTCAAACGAATGACTTACCAAGCAATCCCCATAATACACCGGGCTGCGAAAGGGCCGCGCCATTTGCTCAGATGGGTGATGGCGGCGATTCTGTCATTCTCCCTCGTCGCCTCATCCGCCGCACCGGCCGTGGCGGCTGGCCTGATACGTGATGCGGAAATTGAAAGTCTTCTGCGCGTCTATGCCCGACCCATCTTCAAGGTAGCCGGGCTGAGTCAGCAGAATGTTCGCATTCATTTGATCGGCGCGCGCAGTTTCAATGCCTTTGTCGTTGATGGCCGCAACATGTTTTTTCATGTTGGCACGCTGATGCGCTCCAATACGCCAAATCAGGTCATAGGTGTCATCGCTCATGAGACCGGGCATATTGCCGGCGGGCATCTCTCGAGGCTGCGCCAGGCCATGAGCCATGCTCGATCAACCTCGCTGATGCTGAGGGTGCTCGTCCTGGCTGCTGCGGCAGCAGGTGCCGCATCAGGGGCCAATGTGGGTGCGGCCAGCGCCGGGGCGCTCCTTGGTGGTGAAGGCCTCACGCAACGCTATATACTGTCCTACCGCCGGGCAGAAGAATCCTCCGCCGACCAGGCTGCAATATCCTATTTGAATGCCACCGGCCAGTCAGCCCAGGGCATGCTCGACACCTTCGCTTATTTGGCTGAAAAAGGTCTGGGTTCGCTGAAATATGCCGATCCTTATGTCCAATCTCACCCGCTGCCCAGCCAGCGTATTGCTAATCTGCGGAGCCTGGCACGGCGCAGCCCCAATTTTAAGAAACGCGATTCCCCGCAATTACAGGCACGCCATGACCTGATGCGTGCGAAACTCTCAGGCTTCCTGGACAATCCCCAAACTGTATTGAACAGGTACCCGAATTCAGACCAGTCGCTGCCTGCCCGCTATGCGCGCGTCATCGCAACATATCGGCGCTCGGGCGTCAGGGCCTTCGTCCCGAAGATCAATGCCATGATCAACGCTTACCCGGAAAATCCTTACTTTTACGAGCTCAAGGGGCAGTTTCTCTTCAAGAGTGGTGAATCTTCAGCTGCCATCCCCCCCCTGCGCAAGGCGGTCAAACTTGCCCCGGAGGAGCCCCTTATACGTATCTTGCTAGCGCAAGCGTTACTGGCGAATATTCAAAATAGCGGGCAGATAAACACTGCAAGGCTGGATGAAGTCATCACCCTCTTGCGCCATGCCCTGGTAAAAGAAACCTGTTCGGCAACCGGTTACCGCCAGATGGCAACTGCTTATGGTTTGAAAAAGAGTACGGCACAGGCGATGCTTGCTTCTGCCTTCGCCTATCAATATGAGGGCAAGATCGAACTGGCCAAACGTCAGGCACAAGACGCAAAGAAAGTATTTTCACCCGGTTCAACTCAATGGTTGAAAGCGGACGATATTTTAAAAACCAAATCTTCAGGATGCTAACCAGCAGGATCACCCATTGAGCAAATCTGACAAGACCACCCAGGGCAATGGACTGATGCAGTTCATTATCCCCGCTTTCGTCGGCGCTGCCGTTTCGGCCGCAGCATTTGCGCTGTTTCTCGCTACCGGTCCGGACCGCACCGGTACACCTCCGCCCCCGACAGCAGTAAAATCAGGCCCGCTGGGTGATTTGACAGTGCTGAACGATGATCAGCGTGAGGCCATTGAACAGACGGTGCAGAACTATCTGATCAAGAACCCGCAGATCCTGATGCAGATGTCGGAATTGCTGGAAAAGCAGCAGGCCCAGGCGCAGACGGATCAGGTGAAGGCCGCGATCTCGAAAAATGCTGAACTGATTTACCGCGACAATTATGGATTGGAGGCAGGCAATCCCAAAGGCAATGTCACGATCGTCGAATTCTCCGATTACAATTGCCCCTATTGCAAGCGCGCTTTCAACGATCTGACCAAGTTGCTCGACTCAGACAAGGATGTTCGTGTGGTCCTGAAGGAATTTCCGATTTTCGGCGAGCGGTCCGAAGGAACCGCACGCGTGGCAATTGCGGCCAAGAATCAGGGCAAATACTTCGAGTTGCATGCAGCTTTGCTGAAAAACCGCGGCCAGAACACGCAAAAGGCGGCGTTGGGCATGGCGGAAAAACTCGGTCTCGACATGGATAAGCTGAAGCAGGACATGGGCTCGGATGAAGTCAGCAAAATCATCAAGGAAACCCGTGAACTTGGGACCCAGCTTGGCATCAACGGTACGCCATTTTACCTAGTCGGCGACCGTGTTGTTCCTGGTGCGCCGGAAAACCTGTATCAGGTGTTTCAGCAGCATGTCGCCGACGTTCGCAAGAACGGATGCGATACAGGCTGTTGATCAAACAGCAGCTGCGGTTTTGCAACGCTTGACGAAAACTGATACAGGGGCGGCTCACAGGCAGCGCCACGCCATGATTCCGGCCGCCGCCTCATCTGGTTACGTCTTGTTCAGCGGCGCATAATGTCCAAACCGATTTATATCCTGAATGGCCCAAACCTGAATCTGCTCGGTCAGCGCGAGCCGGAAGTTTATGGCCACGCGACGCTAGACGATGTCCGCGACCGGGCAGCCATCTGGGCTGCCCAGTTCTCGCTGGATATCGAATTCAGGCAATCAAACACGGAAGGGGAGATTGTCGACTGGATACAGGAAGCGCGATCCAGTGCCTGCGGACTTGTTATTAATGCCGGTGCCTATACTCATACCTCAGTCGCCATCCTCGATGCACTGCTGGCAACAGATATTCCGTGCGTAGAAGTCCATCTGTCGAACGTCTTTCAACGTGAGGAGTTCCGCCACCACTCATATCTTTCGTCCGCTTGTATTGGCGTCATTTGCGGCTTCGGGGTAAAGAGTTATGAATTGGCAGTGGAAGCCTTGGCCGAGCGGCTTGGTGCGGCGGCAAGTTGAAGTTAACCGGGCGGCCCGTGGAGAGAGAAATGACTGATAAGAAAAAGGCAGACAAATCCTCTTCAATTGACGAAGAGCTGATTCGTAACCTCGCTGACCTGTTGAACGAAACCGGTCTTACCGAAATCGAGATTGAGCGTCAGGATTTGCGTGTACGCGTTGCGCGCGGCGTTGCCGCGGCATCACAACCTGCACCCGTCACTCCCATCATGGCGCCTGTCTCACCGCGCCAGTCATCCAGCGGCAGTGACAGCCCTTTGGCAAACCAGTCCGGAACCCTGACCTCGCCCATGGTCGGCACGGTCTACCGTGCGCCGGAACCCGGCGCGGCCAATTTTGTCGAAGTAGGTGCAAACGTCTCCGAAGGCCAGACGGTTATGATCGTGGAAGCCATGAAAACCATGAATCACATCCCCTCGCCGCGCTCCGGAACGGTAACCCAGATACTGGTCGAAGACGGCCAGCCAGTAGAGTTCGGCGAACCTCTTTTGGTGATTGAATAGGCGCATTCCGCGCCTGATACCCACAGGCCCTGACATCCATGTTCGATAAAATCCTCATCGCGAACCGCGGCGAAATTGCGCTCCGGATTTTGCGCGCCTGCAAGGAATTGGGGATTGCCACGGTCGCAGTTCATTCAACCGCCGATGCCGATGCCATGCACGTCAAACTGGCCGATGAATGTGTGTGCATAGGCCCTCCCAAACCAGCCGACAGTTATCTGAACATCCCGTCAATTGTTGCTGCGTGTGAAATCACAAACGCGGAAGCTGTCCATCCCGGATATGGTTTTTTGTCAGAAAATGCCCGCTTCGCGGAAATCCTAGAGGAACACAAGATCACGTTCATCGGGCCGACTTCGGAACATATCCGGACCATGGGCGACAAGATACAGGCCAAGGAAACCGCAGTCGAACTTGGGATACCGGTTGTCCCTGGCTCTGAAGGTGCAATCACTTCACTGGATCAGGCAGAGGAAATTGCCGAGGAGATCGGTTATCCCATCCTTGTCAAGGCAGCGGCCGGCGGCGGCGGGCGTGGCATGAAGGTAGCCGAAACACATGGCGATCTCGCCAGTGCGCTGTCAACAGCACGTGCTGAATCCAAGTCCTCATTTGGCGACGATACGCTCTACATGGAAAAGTATCTCTCGCTGCCACGTCATATCGAAGTCCAGGTGATCGGTGACGGGCAAGGCAATGCAGCGCACCTGGGTGAGCGCGACTGCTCATTGCAACGTCGCCACCAGAAAGTCTGGGAAGAAGCTCCCTCGCCCGCGCTCAACGACGACGAACGCAACAGCATCGGCGATACGGTTGCGCGCGCCATGCAGAAAATGAAGTATCGCGGCGCGGGTACAGTCGAATTCCTCTATGAAGGTGGTGAATTCTATTTCATCGAGATGAACACGCGGCTGCAGGTCGAGCACCCGGTTACGGAAATGATCACCGGTATCGACCTGGTCATCGAACAGATCCGCATTGCTTCAGGAGCACCGCTCAGTTTTACTCAGGAAGAGGTACGCTTCGAAGGTCATGCAATCGAATGCCGCATCAATGCGGAACATCCCACGACTTTCATGCCCTCGCCCGGGAAAATAAGCCAATTCCATGCACCGGGTGGTCTGGGTGTGCGCGTCGATTCAGGTGCCTATGCCGGCTACACGATCCCGCCTTATTACGACAGCCTTATCGGCAAACTCATCGTTCATGCGCGCACCCGAAACGAGTGCCTGATGCGGTTGAAACGCACCTTGAGCGAATTTGTCATTGAAGGCATTGATACGACGATCCCTCTCTTCTCACAACTCATCACCGAACCGGACATCGTCAACGGGTCATATGACATTCACTGGCTCGAAAATTATCTCAAAAAGCATTAACCTGGGGTGATTAACCACCACGAGGTCCACCGCGCGTCATGAGCTCAATCAACGATATCATGGTCGATATCACGCCGCAGGTGCTCCTTAAGGCTTATGCGTGCGGCATTTTTCCCATGGCCGAAAGCGCCGAGGACAATGCGCTCTACTGGATTGAACCCGAGCGCAGGGGGGTCCTGCCGCTCGATAATATCCACATACCCCGCCGTCTTGCCCGCACTATCCGCCAAGACAAGTTCGAGGTGCGTATCGACCACGATTTCGAGGCGGTCATAGATGGCTGTGCCGAGCCACGCCCCGGGCGCCGAAGCACCTGGATTAACAAGCGCATTCGCACGCTCTACGGCGAACTATTCGACCTTGAGCGCTGCCACACGGTCGAAGTCTGGAGCAAGGGTGAAATGGTGGGAGGTCTTTATGGAGTCAGGCTGGCCGGCGCCTTCTTTGGTGAAAGCATGTTTTCGCGCACACGCGATGCCAGCAAGGTGGCGCTTGTTCACCTGGCTGCACGGCTTAAATTTGGAGGGTTCAGTCTGCTCGACACCCAGTTTCTGACCGATCACCTGGTCCGCTTCGGGGTTATTGAGGTGTCGCGCGAGAAATTTCAGGGTCTGTTGGAAGGAGCCCTGCTTGGAGGTGGTGAATTTGCCAAATTGCCGGCTGACTGTTCCGGCTCCTCCGTCTTGCAGTTGGTGAGCCAGACATCAAAGACGGGGTGCTCCACCGCGTGAAGCCCCGGACTTTGCGCAAACATCCATCCTGTGAAAATCCGCTGCTTTTCCCCTGAAAGCTTTATTTCATCAACTTCCACAAAAGCCGATGTAAGCGGAGGCTCGGTCGGAGGGCGGCTGTAACACACCCGGGGCGTCACGGTGAGAGCACCGAACCGCACGCTTTCACCGATAGGTATTTCTAATGGAGAAATACGCGCCGTGACCTTGTCCAGCGCGGCAAAAACCGTGATCGGGTTTTCAACCTTTTGCGCATGCACCAGTGGAGAAAAGACAAGAAGAGGTAAAGCCAGAGCGACATATATCGCGATCCGCCATATCCCGCGCCTGATGATTATCCCTGACTGTCTGTGGACCAAACCCATCGTCGTTCAGCTTACCCTTGAAGCGGCAATAAGGCGGCATTGAGCTGCCTCATACCTCACTCCCAATCTGTTTCAAACACGACAAAGGCCAGACCAAGGCAGATGACCCGTCTTGATGTGCGTTTTGACCCTGTTGCTTATCTCTATTCCGGTCTCCAGGGCTCATAATCGCCAGTTGCAGGAGGCCTGTCTCCCGCCACGAGTGTGCTGCCAGGGGGCCGGTAAGCACCTGTTGTGCCAGTCATGTTCGGGCGGTGGGGTATTTGCCAGTCCCTGGATGAGTATTCTTCCTCGCCAGGCGGTTCGTCGACCGTGTAGTGAAGCCAGCCATGCCACTCGGGTGAAACCTTTGAGGCTTCTGCCAGGTCACGATAGATTACCCAGCGTTTGGGGCCCTTGCGTTCCCTGTAATATCGGTTGCCCAGTTCATCCTCGCCAACCAACACACCCTTGCGCAATGTGAACAGACGTGTCCCGTAGGTGTTCCCGGTCCACCATGCAAATAGTTCTTTGAAAAGTCCCATCTCTGCTCGCCGCTTTGAGCCCCTCAAGTGCGGGCGGACTATGACCGGTTCGCCTACCCCTGTCCAGATATGGTGGCGTAGCCTGTTTTGTTCAACTGCTTTTGAGGTGGCCGGGTCAATTTTTCTCGCGGGACTTTTCTCCATCAAATTCATGGATGCCCATACCAACCGCATAGCAGGCCAAGCGTACATATTTCGGGATCTTGATTTCCTTCCCGTCGCGCTCGCCCTTTTCGTAATACTGAATCATCCGCTTCTTGAGCCCCAGTAACTCAGCAGCTTCTTTCTGCTTCAGTCCCAGTGATTTACGCCATCGTCGGAATTGTTTCGGACTCATCAGCATACGCCCTGCTTAGTTCCGGCCAGTACCAGCGTTAAACAGTGTCACATCCGCACTCAGGTCTCCAAGACTAAACGTGCACTTTTTGCACTATATTTCCACCGCCAGTATTGTTGAAAATCGAGCTTCCAGCCTGGATTTCAGGTCTCTTTTCGTGATTGGGAAAATAAATTTGACCAGTCCATTGCTTGCCCGTTTACGGCCTCTCGAATCGGTGTAATGTTGATGTGCGGACATTGAGCGTCGCGGCCCGCGATTGTGGGCGTTTCCCGAGCAGTTCAGTTCAGTAAACCTTCCGGTTTCCCTCAATTTGTTCACCAGCTGGTGTACAAAGATTTTACTGCGTGCACACAACACTTAGGGGTACGTTAACCAGCTTCCTACTATATCTTGACGTGAATGCAGAATCGGGTGACTTTGATCATTCGTCGGACAATCGAGGTTCGGCACTCTCTGAACGGGCAAGTACCGCGTTGAAATACTTCCGGTTCGCCGTGTTTTTCCTCATTTTCCAGAGGAATGCGAACGGGTTGGTGGGATGGTTTTGCCGAACGGTTCATTGCCGTTTTGGTTCAGGGAAAAAGCATAAGAAGCAAGGAGCGCAACAGCTCTGGACGGGGACGTAACAAGCAAGAGAATCCAGGAGCCTTTTTGGGCAACCTCCTGACCACGTCAATGCGTGAAATCAGGATATTTTCAAGGACGGGAAAAGATGCGGATCGAGCGGAAATTTACGGAAGAGGGAAAATCCCCATATGACACGATCGAATTCAGGGAGACTGCGAGTGAGATTCGCAATCCCGATGGCTCGGTTGTGTTTCAGCTTGATAAATTTGATGTTCCCAAGCAATGGAGCCAGGTTGCAGCCGATATTCTGGCGCAGAAATATTTTCGCAAGGCCGGTGTTCCCACTCATCTGAAAAAAATCGAGGAGAACACCGTTCCCTCATGGCTGTGGCGCTCGGTTCCGGACGAAGAGTCACTCGCAAAGCTCCCCGAATTGGATCGACATTCCAGCGAAACGGATGCACGTCAGGTTTTTGACCGACTTGCCGGTACCTGGACCTACTGGGGCTGGAAAGGTGGTTATTTTTCATCCGAAGAAGACGCCTGCGCCTTCTTTGACGAACACCGCTACATGCTCGCGATGCAGATGGCTGCCCCCAACTCCCCGCAATGGTTCAACACCGGCCTTCACTGGGCCTATGGCATCGACGGGCCAAGCCAGGGACACTTCTATGTCGATCACAAGACAGGCAAGCTGACCCTCTCAAAAACGGCCTATGAGCATCCCCAGCCCCATGCCTGTTTCATCCAGTCCATCGAAGACGATCTTGTGAATGAAAACGGGATCATGGATTTATGGGTGCGCGAAGCGCGCCTGTTCAAATATGGCTCGGGCACTGGCTCGAATTTCTCTCATTTGCGAGGCGAGAATGAGCCACTTTCGGGGGGTGGAAAATCCTCCGGCCTGATGAGCTTTCTGAAGATTGGCGACCGGGCTGCAGGCGCCATCAAGTCGGGCGGCACTACTCGGCGCGCGGCTAAAATGGTCGTTGTCGATGTCGATCACCCGGATATCGGGAAATACATCAACTGGAAGGTGGTCGAGGAGCAGAAGGTCGCAGCCCTCGTCACCGGATCAAAAATTTGCGCGGAGCGTCTCACTTCGGTCATGCGCGCCTGCGTCAATTGCGATGCCGACGGAGATGACTGCTTCGTACCGAAAAAGAACCCGGCGCTAAAACGCGAAATCAGCGCCGCGCGCAAAGCGCTGGTGCCGGACAATTATATCCAGCGGGTGGTCCAGTTCGCGCGCCAAGGCTATGAATCAATCGAGTTCCAGACCTATGACACGGACTGGGATTCTGAAGCCTACCTCACCGTTTCAGGCCAGAACTCGAACAATTCGGTTCGCGTCAACGATGAATTCCTGGCTGCCGTTGAAGCTGGCGGGGAATGGAAACTCATCAACCGTACCAATGGAGACGTCGCGGAGACCATACAAGCGGCAGATTTATGGGAAGACATCGGCCATGCCGCATGGGCCTGTGCTGATCCCGGCATCCAGTTCCACACCACCATCAATGACTGGCACACCTGCCCGGCCTCTGGTGAGATTCGCGCCTCCAACCCGTGCTCGGAATATATGTTCCTCGATGACACGGCCTGCAATCTGGCATCGCTCAATCTGATGACGTTCCGCAACGAGGACGGCAGCTTCGACGTGGAGACCTATGAGCATGCCGTGCGCCTTTGGACCGTGGTGCTGGAAATATCTGTGGTCATGGCGCAGTTCCCGTCAAAGCAGATCGCGGAACTCTCATATGTCTACCGCACACTCGGCCTCGGCTATGCCAATATCGGCGGGCTTCTGATGGCCAGTGGCATTCCTTACGATTCGGATGAAGGCCGCGCCATCTGCGGCGCCATCACCGCGCTGATGACCGGCGTTTCCTATGCCACGAGCGCAGAAATGGCAGGCGAGCTTGGCCCCTTCCCCGGCCACGAGAAGAACGCGAAGCACATGCTGCGCGTGATCCGCAACCACCGCCGTGCGGCACAAGGCAAGTCTGAAGGTTATGAGAAACTTGCTACCAAACCGGTGCCGCTCGATCACAACTCCTGCCCTGACAAGCGGCTCGTTCTGCATGCAATGCAGGCATGGGACCATGCGCTTGAGCTCGGAACCGAACATGGCTTCCGTAACGCCCAGGCGAGCGTGATTGCGCCCACAGGCACCATCGGCCTGGTGATGGACTGCGACACCACCGGTATCGAGCCGGATTTCGCCCTGGTGAAGTTCAAGAAGCTCGCGGGTGGCGGTTATTTCAAGATCATCAACCGCACCGTGCCGGAAGCCCTGAAGAAGCTTGGCTATGACGAGAACGCGGTCACCGGCATCATCGACTATGCGGTGGGGCACGGCACGCTGAAAGACACACCGGGCATCAACCACGAAGCCCTGAAAGCAAAAGGCTTCACGGATGAGAAGCTTGAGGCGATCGAGGCCGCCCTTGGCACCGCCTTCGACATCAAATTCGTCTTCAACAAGTGGACGCTTGGCGAGGAATTCTGCGTTGAAGACCTCGGGTTTGATGCGTCCCGCCTTGATGCGCCTGATTTTGATCTGCTTGGAGAAATCGGCTTTTCATCGGCCGACATTGAGAAGGCCAACACAGCCTGCTGCGGGGCCATGACGCTGGAAGGCGCCCCGGGCTTGCAGGAAGAGCATTTGCCTGTGTTCGACTGCGCCACGCCGTGCGGACGCATTGGCAAACGCTACCTGGATGCCAAGAGCCACATCCACATGATGGCCGCGGCCCAGCCCTTCATCTCGGGCGCCATTTCAAAAACCATCAACATGCCGAACGACGCCAGCGTCGAGGACTGCAAGGAGGCCTACACGCTCTCCTGGCGGCTGGCGCTCAAGGCCAACGCGCTCTACCGCGACGGCTCGAAACTCTCGCAACCGCTCAACTCACAAGTGCTGGGGCAGGATGAGGACGAACAGGACGAAACGCGTGAAGCCATCGCCGCCGACCAGCCTGCCGCCCAGCGCGCCGAGGTGGTTGCCGAGCGCATTGTAGAGCGGGTCGTGGAGCGCGTGCGTGAAACGGTTGAGCGCGATCGCCTGCCGCAACGGCGCAAGGGCTACACCCAGAAGGCCATTGTCGCCGGACATAAAGTGTATCTGCGCACGGGCGAATATGACGACGGGCGGCTGGGCGAGATTTTCCTCGACATGCACAAGGAGGGCGCTGCCTTCCGGGCGATGATGAACAATTTCGCCATCGCCGTTTCCGTTGGCCTGCAATATGGCGTGCCGCTGGAAGAATTTGTCGATGCTTTCACTTTTACGCGTTTTGAGCCAGCCGGTCTGGTGCAGGGCAACGACTCGATCAAGAACGCGACGTCGATCCTCGACTATGTGTTCCGCGAGTTGGCGGTCTCCTATTTGGGACGCAATGAGCTTGCCCATGTGGAGCCTTCCGATATCGGCAGCACGGTGCTTGGCAAGGGCGAGAGCGAAGGCCAAGGCACGCAAAACACAGCATCCCAGTATGTTTCTCGAGGCTTTACCCGCGGTCAGCTCGACAAGCTGGTCGTGGTGGCGGGGCAGTCCGCCGAGGCGAGTGCGGTAGCGGCAAGTGCAATTTCATCGGGTGTATCCCAAACCACGAGTTCCTCCCTAGCGTCCGATAATTTGCCACCACAGCAACCGCGCAGCCTCGGTGCTGCGGCGGTGGCCGAAGAGGTGCTCTCCCCTCCGGCCACCGCATCTTCTCCCGGTGTCACCGAGCGCAGCGCCAGCGACATGATTCTCGAGGCCCGCGTTAAAGGCTATGAGGGCGAGGCCTGCGGCGAATGCGGCAACTTCACGCTGGTGCGCAACGGCACGTGTTTGAAATGCGACACGTGTGGGGGGACGAGCGGGTGTAGTTGATGACCGTGAAAAAGATATAGTCATGAGGTAATGAGTAATGGATGGAACAAATTGGACTTGCCCGTTTTGCGGTCACTATCAGACGCTCACAGAGAATAAGTTTGATATTCATGACCACGGAATTTTTGTTGGCAAAAACAAGCACGGGCAAACAACATATAGAGTCACTGCAATTGGCTGTTCTAACCCTGAATGTGGAGAAGTGAACGTCCAATTCTTCTTCGGCTATGGGAACTACGACGAGTTAGGTAATCTAAGAGGAATCAAAGAAGTAATTGCCGGTGGCAATATTTTCCCAGAAAGTTCCGCAAAACCTCAACCAAATTTTATTCCAGAGCCACTCCGCGTCGATTATTTGGAGGCCTGTAGAATTCAGAATCTAAGCCCAAAAGCATCAGCCACCCTCTCACGTCGATGCCTACAAGGCATGATCAGGGACTTCTCTGGGATTAAGCGAAGTCGCTTAATTGACGAAATCAAGATGCTCCGAAATCAAGTGGATGACGGGTCTGCGGAGTCGGGAATAACCGTTGAGAGTGTTGATGCTATCGACCATGTTCGGAGTATCGGCAACATTGGTGCACACATGGAAAAAGACATCAATGTCATCATTGATGTCGATCCAGAAGAAGCTCAGGCTCTAATCGAACTCATCGAACTGCTGTTTGACGAATGGTATGTGGCGCGCAAAACACGTCAAGATCGTCTTGAATCTGTAAAGCAGATCGCGGCAGCCAAAAAGAAAGCGAAATCCTCATCACCAGCATCCGAGGGTGAAGCTCCTGAACCAGATGAAGGTGAAGGAAGCACTGAAGCAGCCTAACCGTCATTCCCGCGAAGGCGGGAATCCAAGTGTGACTCTCATCTAATCTCAGCCGTGAGGTCCTTCCACTCCGGGTTATCGCGCATAATCTGACGGATTTTCCAGGCGCGGTTCCATTTTTTCATCTTCTTTTCGCGGATGATCGCACTTTCCATCGTCTCATGCGGCTCGTACCAGACAAGCCGTTTCACACCATGTCTCTTTGAGAAACCTTCAACCTGCCCCGCTTTGTGCTGCGCTATTCGTCGCGGAAGATTACTTGTTACTCCAATGTAAAGTGTCCCGTTTCGCCCACTTGAGAGCATGTAAACGCAAGGGCTTTTATCCATAACAACCGCACTTTTGGATTCCCGCCTTCGCGGGAATGACGAAAGAGAAGCAAAGCATGTATTGCTCTTCAATTGTACCTCTGCCTTGCCCCCGTCACGAACTCGGGCGACAATCGCGCCCATGAGTCGCAATCGGCGAGAGCTACTGAAAGAAGCAGGTGCGGCGGGGCTGGTGGCCCTGTTGCCGGCGTTTGGCACGTCAGCACCAGCTGAGGCCGCACGCTCCCCGCTTAAACTTCCCAACTGGAACTATGGCGGCAACAGCTTTGCCGACGACACGGTGCTGATGTTCCGCGGCAACCCATCCCACACCTTCTATGGCACCGGCCCCGTGCCGGATAACCCACGCATCTTGTGGAAACAGCGGCTTGCTTCGCTCCCGACAATCACCCACGGCAAAAAGGTAGTCTGGGCGGGCACGGGATGGACCGGCACCGCCGTCAAACAAGGTGAATATGTCTTCGTCGGATCCGCCGGGGGTTATGTCTATGCGTTCGAGGCGGACACGGGGAAATTAGGGTGGCGATACGGGACGAAACGCCCGCGCATGTATAAGGGCTCGCCCTGCTTCTGGGACAACAAGCTCTATATCGGCAACACCGACAACCGGCTGCACTGCATCGACGCCAGTACAGGCAAATCGGTGTGGAAATTCGATACCGGGCGCGATCTCGATTCCTCGCCCTGCGTCGTCGATGGCCGGCTCTATATCGCCGGTGAGAACGGCAATGCGCGTTGTATTGACCCCCGGAACGGCAAACAGATCTGGAAGACCTTTGTCGGCGGTGTTGGCAAGGGTACGCCGCTCGGTTCAAATGGCTCGGAAACCTCGCCCGCGATCGCCGATGGAGATTTTTACACCGCCACCTATGACGGCATCCTGTTCTGTCTCGACATCAAGGATGGCCGCATCAAGTGGAAAACCAGAACCCATGACGACACCGACGCGTCACCGGTGGTCGCGGGTGATTTCGTCTATGCGGCGGCTGAAGAGAAAGCCTCCTACCTGTTCTGCTTCGAACGGGAAAAGGGCCGCGAGATCTGGCGCTATGGCGGCAACAAGATGGGCTACTGGTCAACGCCCGCATACGCCAACGGCCGGCTCTATGTGGGCGGAGATGATTTCAATCTCCACTGCGTCGATGCCACGTCCGGTGCGCCTGTGTGGACCTTCAAGACCGGCGCCGGTGTCTGGTCCAGCCCGTGTGTGGTGGACGACAAGGTGGTGTTTGGCTCTCGCGATGCGCATCTCTATGTGGTGGATGCGAATACGGGAAAGGAAATCTCCCGTGTCCGCGTAGATGGGCGGATCATCTCATCCCCCTGCATCGTCGATGGCAATATCTGGGTTGGAACCGCAACAGGCTGGTTCTACTGTTTTGGCGCCTGAGACGCCTTCGAGGGCAGGTTTTCAATCAGGGCGCGCAGCAGCAGATACAGCATCACCGCGTTGAGAATATGCCACAATGAATGCGTGCCCAGGCTGACGGCCTGCTCACCCATCTCTCGCGTCATGCACCCGATCCCATTCCCCTTGGGCCAGTCATCAAGAGCGCGCAAAATGAGCGAGAGTGTAAACACGCAAAAAGCGGACAGCACCCAATCGGTCACGGGATGCTTGTGCCGGTATAAAACACTCCCGAAAATCGCCATGACAGCCAGGGCGGGCACATAGGCCAGGGAGCCGCTGAAGGAGGAGTTGAGCGCCGAACAGAGCCGGCCCGGCATCAACTCGTCACACAGGAACATCACGAGCGTTATGACAACCACGAGCCCTGTGACACCCAGCGCGCTCAATAGGCTCATTCCCAGGAACCGGCGAAGCGCGGTCACCAGGTAGACCGTGATGAAAAGCGTGATGGGTGTGACATCCGTGAGCCGCGCCCAGCCGGTGGCAAAGGTGTGGAACATGAAACTTCCAACGCCCACCAGCATCGCCAGCCCAATCAGCACCAGAATTTCCCGTGTGCCGCTGTGCGGCCCCTTGGCGCGCAAATCGGTATAGGCAAACAGGGCGGTGAATAAAAATGCCAGATTGGTCATGGCATTAATTGGTTCAGCCCAGAAGTCGGGGTTCAATGCCCTCTCGCAATAGCAGCCCACCTGGTCCCAGGCGCCGAGACCTTCCGCGTGACAGGAGTTTATCATGTTGAAATCCGCATATCAGTGGGCAGCCCCGGTGGTGGTAATTTCAGAGGAATACTCCGTAAAACCTTCATCTTCCAGCATTTTCCAGATCGATTTCAGCGCCTCCTCCAACTCCCCCTCATCTTGTGATCGCAACACCAGGTTGGTGCCCAGTTTCTCTTTCACAAAAAATGGATAGCTGCCCATTTGCACATCCGGATGCCCCTCCTGCACCCGCGAAAGCCCGGCCGCCACGATGCCTTCCGGGCGTTCAACCCGCACGGTGCGAGAAATCATCTTTGCGCCTGTTTTCAGCCTGGGCGCCACGTCGTCGAGCATCACCTGCATGATTCGCGGGACACCAGCCATGACGATCACGTTTTGGACCATGAACCCGGGCGCTCCCGATACCGAATTTTTAATCAGCTCGCCGCCCTCCGGAATGCGCGCCATACGCATCCGTGCCGGCGTAAAGTCACCCGGGGCATAGCGCTTTTCCATGATGGCCACCGCGCGCGGGTCCACGTCTATTGAGACGCCAAGCGCCCTGGCAACCGCATCAGCGGTGATGTCATCATGGGTGGGGCCTATGCCGCCGGTGGTGAACACATAGTCAAATTTCTCACGAAGCGCGTTGATGGCGGCAACGATCTCGTCCTCGATATCGGACACCACGCGCACCTCACTCAGGCGAATGCCGATCGCGGTCAGATAGTCCGCGATATATCCGGTATTCTTGTCCTTGGTCCGCCCGGACAGGATTTCATCCCCAATGACAATGAGCGCTGCCGTCACGGTTACCCGGGTTTTGCTGTCCTGATTCGTCACGCCGCCCCCTGTCTGACTTGTCGCACATTACAAAGTCTTTGCTTCATTCCATAGTGTCTTGCAGTGCGAGGCCCTTCTTCATAAGTTCACCGCCCATGGAATTTCCTGAACCCCTCAAAACCGGGCGTCTCATAAAGCGTTACAAGCGCTTTCTGGCCGATGTGAAACTCGACAGTGGTGAGGAGATTACCGCTCATTGCGCCAATCCCGGCTCGATGCTGGGCCTTGCGGAGCCCGGATCACGGGTCTGGCTGTCCGAGAACGACAATCCCAAGCGCAAGCTGAAATTCTCCTGGGAACTGATTGAAGTGGATCTTGGTGCGGGCCCGGTGCTGGTGGGCATCAACACCAGCCTGCCCAATGCACTTGTGACGGAAGCCATTCAATCGGGCCTGATACCGGAATTGTCCGGTTATCCGGCACTGCGCCGGGAAGTAAAATACGGCGTCAACAGCAGAATAGATATTTTACTCGAAAAAGATGATTTATCTCGCTGTTATGTTGAGATAAAAAATGTCCATCTTATGCGCAATTCAGGACTTTCAGAGTTCCCGGATTCGGTTACCAGCCGGGGCAAGAAGCACCTGGTGGAACTGTCCGGCATGGTCGCACAAGGCCACCGGGCGGTCATGCTTTACCTGGTTCAGCGCGGCGATGCGGAACGTTTTTCACTCGCGCGGGACATGGATCCGGCCTATGGCGAGGCATTCGATGAAGCGATAAAAGCAGGGGTTGAAGCTTTTGCCTATGACTGCGAAATTACGCCACAGACCATTAATGTTTCCCGGCGTATACCGGTTGCGAGCATGTGAATGGATAAGGATCGACAGCTTGATGCCCTCGCCCAGTTGCGCAAATGCACTTTTCGCCGTAAGTCACATGAAAATCGCATGAGAGGAAACGGACCCTCATGTCCAACCTTGAATTAGCACGCGCCGGCAGACCGGACAGCAGAATCAAAATCCACGGGCCCGAAGCCTTCGATGGAATGCGCCATGCCGGCCAGCTGACAGCAAGGGCGCTGGATTTGCTGGTTAGCGAAGTTAAACCAGGCATCACGACCCAGTCGCTCGATGATTTCGTTTTTGAATTCGCCATGGATCATGGCGCAGTTCCCGCACCCTTGAACTATCGCGGTTTCACCAAATCAATCTGCACCTCCCTCAACCATGTGGTCTGTCACGGCATTCCGGGTGAGCGGATACTCAAGGAAGGCGATATTCTGAATGTGGATGTGACGCTGATCCTGGATGGCTGGCATGGAGATTCCAGCCGCATGTACCCAATCGGCAAAATACCGCGCGCGGCTGAACGGCTGAATGCCGTGACCTATGAGGCCCTCATGCGCGGTGTCGCGGCGGTTGTGCCGGGGGGACATATCGGCGACATCGGAGCAGCCATCCAGTCCTACGCGGAAGATGAACGATGTTCCGTGGTGCGAGACTTTTGCGGACATGGCCTGGGCCAAGTTTTCCATGACCGGCCCAACATCCTGCATTACGGACGCCCCGGAGAGGGAACCGAAATGCGCCCGGGTATGCTGTTCACCATCGAGCCGATGATCAATCTCGGCAAACCGCAGGTCAAAATCAAATCAGACGGCTGGACGGCGGTCACCCGCGACCGTTCCCTGTCGGCCCAGTTCGAGCATAGCGTGGGGGTAACAGAAACCGGCGTGGACATCTTCACCACATCGCCGGCGGGTCTGCACCAACCACCCTATGAGACGGGTTGAGACCCTCAAAATGGGTTTTAAAGACGCTGGCAAACCTCATTTTCTGGGCCACCGTGACCGTCTGCGCCAGCGTTTCCGTGACACTGGCGGTGATACACTCCCCGACTATGAACTTCTTGAGCTCGTGCTGTTTCGCGCACTTCCGCGCCGCGATACCAAGCCGCTTGCCAAGGAACTCATTGCCAAGTTTGGCTCCTTCACTGAAGTGCTCAACGCACCCGAGGAACGCCTGATCGAGGTCGCGGGCGTGGGAGATGCGGTCGTTACCGAAATGAAACTTATCCGCTCTTCCGCGCTGCGTCTGATGAAGGGGCAGGTCATGGACCGGCCGGTGCTCGATTCATGGTCCGCCGTGCTGAGCTATTGCCGGGCGGGCATGGCGTTTCAAGCCAAGGAGCAGTTCCGCATCCTGTTTCTCGACAAGCGCAACCGGATTATTGCCGACGAAGTGCAACAGGAAGGCACCGTCGACCATACGCCCGTTTATATCCGCGAGATTGTCAAGCGAGCGCTGGAGCTTTCCGCGACCGCGATTATTCTGGTGCACAATCACCCGTCAGGTGATCCGACACCCTCACGTGCTGATATCGAGATGACAAAAAAGATCGTGGAATCTGCAAAAAATCTCGGCATCACCGTCCACGACCACATCATCGTCGGCAAGGAAGGCCATGCGAGTTTTCGCGGGTTGAGCCTGATTTAAGCCTTCGCCACAGTAATGGCATCTCCGGGCTGCACGCTGGCCAACGCTTTAACATCATCGAGTGACCGTCCCCAGATGTTACACGGGCTGGCCAAACGCGTTTCATCGCCTTGTGAAATCGGCGTACGGCCAAATCCGATAGCTATGGCGTCACCATCAGGCCAATAGGCAATTTCACCCGGTTCCACCACCTCGCGCGCACCTTGTTCCCGTTCCACGCTCACCGGCGTGGAGAAGTAGACCTCTTCCCCCCAGGTCTGCGCGCCTGACTGGATTGGCAATGCGTCAAGAATGGCTTTTCCCGTTGGGGTATCCAGCACCTCAACGCGTATCGAAACGTTCCCTGCCGTGATCATAATCTCGGTCAATTGAACCCACCATATTGTGATTTTCAAATGAATGTTTTGCCTTCAGCAGTGTTTACACCTTACAGGCGAACAGTCATGGATGAACACACTTCAGCCAGCCGAATTTCCCGGCATATTGAAAATGAAGGATTAAACGATGTTGCGACGGGTGCCCGAGGCCCACATATCGGCTGATCCAGCTCTCAGTATGGACATAGAGATTTCCTCTCTCGCGACAGCCGTCCCGCCATACCGATACACCCAGGATGAAGCATTGGCGCTGGCTGGAGGCATGTTTCCTGAATATGGGCATTTAAAAAATGTCTTCGCAAATACCGGCATCGAGAACCGCTACTCCTGTGTCCCGCTCGACTGGTTTACAGAACCTCACAACTGGGTTGATCGCAACGCGGCCTATGAAAAAGGCGCCCTGGAATTGCTGGAACGGGCCGCACGCAAAGCAATTGAAGAAGCTGGTACAAACCCGCGAGACATCGGCGCGATTATCACCGTATCGACAACAGGCCTGAGCGTACCAAGCCTCGACGCCAAGCTGATGCACAAACTCGGCCTGCCCTCCGACACTGAGCGATTGCCGATTTTCGGGCTTGGTTGCGCTGGCGGCGTCACCGGGATGGCGCGCGCGGCCCGGATGGCCGCAAGCATGAATGGGCGCAGCGTGCTGATGCTGTGTGTAGAGCTGTGCGGCCTCAACTTTCGCTCAGCGGACGAGAACAAGGTCAATTATATCTCCACCGCCCTGTTTGGCGACGGCGCGGCCGCCATGGTCGTGCGACACCGGACAGGTAGAGCTATCGGACATATCGAAGCCGTTGGCGAGCACAATTGGCCTGACACGCAGGACGTTATGGGCTGGTCCATCGAAGAAGATGGTTTCGGTGTTGTCATGAGCACACAAATTCCGCAATTCGCGCGTGATAAACTTAAACAGGCCGCTGAAAGCTTTCTCGCCAAGAGTGGATTAAAACTAGATGACCTCGACGGCGTCGTCGCGCATCCAGGCGGGCGTAAGGTCCTGGAAGCTATCTCCGATGCCCTGAGTATCGACAAGTCGCAACTGGTTCACGGATGGGAGGTGCTTCGCGACTATGGAAACATGTCGTCGCCTACGGTCATGTTTGTACTGGAACGTACAATTTCTGACAGACCACACGGTAGCTACCTGATGTTCGCTTTCGGACCTGGTTTTACAGTTTCGTTTGCCCTGCTGGACCTTTCACCGGCATAGTCCAGACTCATGTTTGGCGCCCCTCAAATAGCTGCACTGCTGCTCCTGCTCCAGCGCATTCTCGAAGAGATATACTCATCCGCCAACACCAAGAGGCTGCTGGCTGAAGGGGCTCAGGAAGCTGGCGCTGAATATTATCCCGTCGTCGCAGCCACGCATCTGGGCTGGATCGCCAGCCTGTTCCTGCTGGTCTCACCCAACGCCAATATCATTTGGCCGCTGCTCATGCTCTATGCGCTGCTTCAGGTGGCTCGCTACTGGGTTATGGGCACCCTGGGCCGCTACTGGACCCACCGCATCATCACTTTGCCAGACGCACCTGTCGTGAACCGGGGGCCATACAAATATATCCGCCACCCCAACTACGTCATCACGCTGCTGGAAACGTTTCTGTTGCCGCTTGCATTCGGTGCATGGGGGTTGGCGCTGATCATGACGGCCATCTGGGCCGCCGTGCTGCATTACAAGATATTGCTTGAGGACGCCGCACTCGCCAATCGGCGGGAATCGGCAAAGAACTAGAGCATGATGCTCTAGGCTGGTGGCGGGCCGAAAACCAGCACCGCGTTCAGGCCGCCAAAGGCGAATGAGTTCGACATGGCGTATGTCACGTCGCGCTTGCGAGCCTCGTTTGGCGTATAATCCAGATCGCACTCGGGATCAGTTTCATCGAACCCGATTGTCGGCGGAACGATATTCTCTTCCATCGCCTTGAGCGTAGCGACTGCCTCAACGCCTCCGCCCGCGCCCAGGCAATGACCGTGCATGGACTTGGTGGATGAAATCGAAAGGTCATTGGCAGCCTTGCCGAAAACACGCTTGATGGCGTTCGTTTCATTGATGTCGTTAATGGTCGTGGCCGTTCCGTGCGCGTTGATATAATCAATATCACCAGGTGCCAGCTCCGCATCATCGAGCGCGATTTGCATGGCACTGGAAGCGCCCTCAATCGACGGGTTGACCATGTCAGCAGCGTCCGAGGTCATACCATAGCCTTTGAGTTCGGCAATGATTGTGGCACCGCGTTCCTTGGCATGTTCATATTCTTCCAGCACAAGGACGCCTGCGCCCTCTCCCAGAACGGTTCCGTTACGGCCCTTGGAGAAGGGGAACAATCCGTCGGGCGAAAGCACGCGCATCGCCTGCCATGCACGCGTGGTTCCCCAGTTCAGGGAAGCTTCTGCCGCACCTCCAATGCCGAGATCGCACAAACCTTCGCGAATCATGCGGTATACAAGACCAATGGAGTGGGGCGCGGTCGAACAGGCGCTCACAACGCCGAAACAAGGCCCCGTGATGCCATATTCAATGCTGACATGGGCGGCAGCGGAAGAACCGATGGTTTTGAGAAGCGTTAGCGGATGGGTCGCGCGCTTCTTATCTTCGAACAGCCCCTTGTAAGAGGCTTCCATGGTGGTAATCCCGCCAACACCGGTACCGATGATGCAAGCCGCGCGGTATCCCTTCTCGCCCTGAAGTGGAGTTTCCAGCCCTGATTGCTCGAAAGCTTCACGGGCAGTAACCCCGGCAAACTGGGAATACCGGTCTGCCAGCAGGAACTGTTTTGTCATGCCCAACTCTCGCGCGTCGAAGTCCTTAACCTCACCGCCGATGTGGATATAAAGTTCCTCGAGGGGAAACAGCGTGAATTTGCCGATCCCGCACTCCCCCTTCTTGAGGGCGCTCCAGAAAGCGTCAACGCCGACACCTACCGAGGAAACAACTCCCTGGCCGGTCACAACGACGCGCCTGCGATCCTTAGGCTGTGCCATGTATCTGAAAATGCCCTGAATGCGCCCTCAGACCGCGCTTGGGCGGTGTGAACGCTGGCGCTGTTACGCTGCTGCCCCGGAAGATTTTTTCTCGGAAATGATGGAATTCACTTTATCCACAACCGAACCGACGGTCGCGAAATCCTCGACCTCTTCGTTCGCATTGTAGGGAATCTCTATGCCAAATGTATCTTCAATATCGAAAACAATCACGGCGAGATCCAGAGACTCGATGTCCAGTTCCGTTAAGGGCGTGTCCAACGCTATCGAGTCGGACGGCTCCTTCATATTCTTCTTCAGGATATCGATGATCTTGGTTGCCACTTCGTCCATATCATTCTCCCTGCCCCGGAGGTAGCGCGAGGCTTCGTCATATTTTCCAATCTGCTAATGCAATTGGTGTGTGTGAGCAAGCCGCGCGTTCAATTAGTCTTAAAATCGAACGGAGTCTAGCGTGTCGCGCATATGGGTCAAACTGTCCTAAACGCGTCACATGACCACATGGATTGCCTGTGCTTCGGTTCCATTTGGACGTCTTCAACCACAATTGCAAGTGATGAAGGTGTTTTTGCGTTAATATCAGCCGTTTTCACAGTAGTCAGAAGGCCCTGAGCAAGCGTAAATTGAGACTTATTTTGCCGCGTATCCACGTGTCAACCTCGCAGAAAGCCATCCGATTCGACCCATGAAAAAACCTTCGAAAAAATCCCCAAAACCATCAACAGCCCAGCATGCGAAATATCCATGGATAAAGAGTTATCCAGCAGACGTTGTGTGGAATACCCGGTTCAAACCCGAATCACTTGGCGCTGTCCTGGAGCGCTCAGTGGACCGTTTTGGGGGCAAAACCTGTACAAATTTCCTAGGCAGGAAAACGAGTTACGCAGAAATAGGCACTTTGGTAGACCGCGCTGCAAAGGGGCTGCAAACGCTCGGTGTCGGCAAAGGAACCAAGGTGGGACTGCTGCTGCCGAACTGCCCCGCATTCGTTATTTTCTATTTTGGCATACTCAAGACGGGCGCCACGGTCGTGAACTGCAATCCGCTCTATACAACACAGGAGCTTGATCATCAGATCGCAGATAGCGAGACGGAATTTCTCGTCACGCTTGATCTCTCGGTCCTGTTCGAGAAAGCGGAAGCCCTTCTGACACGTGGCAACCTCAAAAAAGCGATCATTTGCCCGTTCGCGGAGATGCTGCCGCCACTCAAGGCTTTTCTGTTCCGACTACTAAAGTCGAAGACGCTCGCCGACACAAAACGCACCAAAAATCCCTCACGAATCGTTTTTCAGTCCGATGTGCTCGACAATGACGGGGCATTCACGCCGGTAAAAATTGCGCCGAATCGCGATATCGCCGTGCTGCAATATACCGGCGGCACAACCGGCACCCCCAAAGGGGCCATGCTCACTCACGCCAATCTCACAATCAATATTCAGCAGGTCGATGCATGGGCGACAAATCTTGGCGATGAAGAAACGATCCTGGGTGTCTTGCCGCTGTTTCATATCTTTGCCATGACGACGGTGCTCAATTTCGGGATCCTGCGCGGGTATGAGATGGTGCTGATGCCGAAATTCGACATGGATGATACGCTCAAACTGATCGGCAAAACAAAACCGACCATCTTTCCCGGCGTGCCGACCATCTATAATGCGATCCTTCACCATCCCAAGGTCCGAACGATTGATTTGTCATCGCTGAAATTCTGCATCTCCGGCGGCGCGGCGTTGCCAATCGAAGTGAAACGCAGGTTTGAAAAAATTGCGACATGCGCCCTGGTGGAAGGTTATGGCCTGAGCGAAACCTCCCCTGTCGCCACATGCAACCCGGTTGAAAACCCAAAAGCTGAAGGGTCAATCGGGCTGCCTTTTCCCGCAACGCTGATCTCCATCCGTGCCATTGACAAGCCTTCGAAAGAAATGCCCCTCGGAGAAAATGGAGAAATCTGCATCGCCGGCCCGCAGGTCATGCCTGGTTATTGGAAGAAACCCAAGGAAACCAAAGACACGTTTACGGGTGCATTTTTCCGCACCGGCGATGTCGGGCATATGGATGAGAAGGGATATATCTTCATCGTCGACCGCCTCAAGGACATGATCAATGCATCCGGCTTCAAGATCTATCCACGCCGGATCGAAGAAGCCATTTATGAACATGAGGCCGTCGAGGAAGTGACGGTTATTGGGGTGGAAGATGAGTATCGCGGGGAAGCCCCTGCCGCCTATATCAAATTGCGCAAAGGCTATAGCGCGGACAAAGAAGACATCCTGGCCTTTCTGAAGCCGAAGATTTCAATAATCGAAATGCCCCGCGATGTTGAATTCCGCGACGAGTTGCCGAAAACCATGATCGGCAAATTGTCGAAAAAAGAACTGCGCGAAGAACGCGGCGGGGAGTGACAGGGCTTTAAGCCAGTTGCGGGAGTATGTGCTGAGCTGAAATGCAGACTCGCGCAAATAACGCCCCTAGTGCCGGCGAATGAGGCAATCCGCACCAACGGACTTAAGCTTCCTGCAGAAACTGTCGGCAGCACTTTGCTGTGCCATGGGCCCAACACCCACGCGATACCAAATGCCCCGCTGGCCAAGGTCTGCTTTGAGTATTTGTGGCGGTATTTTTCCGAGCAGCCGGGGATACCGCTGTTGCAGGTCGTTATAGGCTTGCAGCGCTTCATTTTGGCTCTGCCTCGCCGCCACCTGAACAAGATAACCACCTTGTGCCGGACGGATCGCAGGCCTTGGCAATGCCGCAGTCACATCCGCCGGCGGAGGCTGTGTGGCCGGGGCCGGAGGCAGTGGTGCGCGCGCTTGTGGCGGCTGTGAGGGATAGGGAATCTGCGGCTGTACGGGAGGCGAAACAGCCATAGGTGGCGGAACAGCTGCTGGAGGTGCAACCCGTGGACGTGCTGCGCGAGGTGCCGGAGGCGGCATGGGGGCAGGCGCTGGCGCGGCTTTCCTTTTGACAATCTGAACTGGTGCCTTGGGCTTCACTGGTTGGGAGCGCGTCCAGTATTTGGTACGGCAGGGCCAGCCACTCGACAGGCAGCCTTTGATCTCGACCTTGTCCTTGCCCACCTTGAGATGTTTCAGATAGTAAACCTTGCCAACTTCAGGATCATATATCTGGCCTTGCCATGTATTTGGCCCAATTTTTTTTGTGCCGATCAGGACATCGACGCCAACCACTTGCCGTTTCCGCAGTTTGGGGTCCGGATTGAGAATATCGCGCCAGGGCTTGCCCTTCTCGTCCACAGGGTCCTTCAGCCAGACGAGTTCGCTGCACAGGCTGTTGTCGCCGCACTCACGAAGCTGGATCTTGCCCTTGCGGTCGGTATTCAACCAGGTGCCGAGTTCCTTGCTCGCCAGAGCAGGTGCACTTATGCAGAAACAGATAATTGCGAACGCTGCCAGGGTTTGCAGGCATGAATGGAAAATCCATGCAACAAACCTGTCCACCATCTGAAACGTCTTTCCGTACACGACACAGTTCCTTCCAGGCGATTATACAGAAATGCAGCTATTTGCTGCCGTCACCGTCCTTGATATCCGCCAATTGAGACGAATCAGACGATTGTGTCTTCAAATCTGTTGAGCCAGCCTTAACGTGCATTGATTTATTTCCTGCACTTTCCAAAATCGCGGCAACTCCCATACCTCCTGCGGTACATACAGATATAAGGCCCTTGGTCTTTGTTTTCGAGGCCAGTTGTTTTGCAAGCGACGCCACTATTCTAGCGCCAGTCGCGGCAAAAGGATGGCCAAACGCGATGGAAGATCCTTTTACATTCAATTTTTCACGGTCTATAACGCCGAGGGGTTCGCTCCTGCCCAGCACACGCTGGCAATAATCACGGGATTCCCACGCTTTCAGAGTGCACAGCACCTGCGCTGCAAATGCTTCGTGAATCTCGTAAAAATCGAAATCCTGGAGCTTGAGCTCCGCTCGTTCCAGCATTTTCGAGACCGCCACGGTCGGCGCCATCAACAATCCCTCACCCGCCACATAGTCAATTGCCGAGGTTTGCGCGTCCCTCAAGTAAGCCAAAACCGGCAATCCCCGGGCTTCGGCCCATTCTTCTGACCCCAGCAAAACCGCCGACGCGCCATCAGTGAGCGGTGTTGAGTTGGCAGCCGTTAAAGTGCCTCGTTTTGAGCGCTCAAATGCGGGCTTGAGCTCTGCCATGGACTCCAGATCAATATCTGCACGCAGATTGTTGTCGCGGAAGACACCGGCGCAAGGCACCAGCAGATCGTCCAGAAAGCCCTCATCATAGGCGGCAGCCGTGTTTTTATGGCTGTTAAAGGCCAGCTTGTCCTGGTCCTCGCGGGCAATCTGCCACTCCTGGGCCATCAATTCGCAATGCTGGCCCATGGCAAGTCCCGTACGCGGTTCGGCGACGCTGGGCGGTTCAGGAGCCAATTCAACTGGAGAAAATCCTTTAAATACAGATAGTTTATCCTTCAAGCTGCGTGCACGTGATAGCTTTATGAGGCGCTGGGAAAACTTACGCCGAAAGACTATGGAAGAATCGGAAACCGAATCGGAACCACAGGCGATGCCGCATTCGAGCTGGCCAACGGCAATTTTTGCGCCGATGCCCAAAGCCGCCTGGAGGCTCGTGCCGCAGGCCTGCATCAGCGTGATGCCGGGCGTTGAGGGTGCGAGCTTGGTGCCAATGACCGCCTCGCGCGCCAGATTCCAGTCCTTCGCATGGGTCACAACGGCGCCACCGGTTACCTCGTCAATATGGACGCCTTCGAGGTGATAGCGCTCCACCAGACCATTCAGAGCCGTGGTCAGCATCTCCAGGTTGGTCAATTCCGCATAAGCCCCATATGAGCGGCAGAACGGAATGCGCATACCGCCGATGACCGCCACGCGCCTTAATGTTGTTCTCGCCATACCCCGCACCCGCTAGACCGCTTTTGCGGTCTCGCCCTTTTGTTGTTTGCGATAATGCAGCGGCCCGCCACGGAAAGGAGCAAAGCCGGTTCCGAAAATCACACCGGCATCGACGTGATCCGCACTTTCGACAATTCTTTCCGCCAGGGCGCGTTCACATTCATCGAGCATGGGTTTGACCAGATCACTACCGAGCACTTCCAGGTCATCTTGATCGAATGTGGCCTGCTGGCGTTTGGGCTTGCCTTTGTCCCAAACGTAAAAGCCCTCGCCTGTCTTTTTACCGAGCTTTCCATTCTTCACCAGGCGATCGAGTTCACTATCCTCAACCGGACCAATGTTCAATGTTTCCGCCACATGCTTGCAAATATCGAGGCCAACCACGTCCGAGAGTTCAAGCGGCCCCATGGGCATACCGAATTTGAGCGCCGCCTGGTCGATCTTTTCACGCGGCTCGCCTTCCTGGTAACGGCGCACACCATCGAGCATATAGGGTGCGAGCACGCGGTTGACGAGGAAACCGGGGCAACTCTTGACGATCAGCGGGAATTTTCTGATTGCGGTGACAAAGGAACATCCCTTGCGCACATCTTCCTCGCGCGTGCCGACGCCCATGATGACCTCGACCAGCGGCAGCTGCGGCACGGGATTGAAGAAATGCAGCCCGATCAGCCGGCCCGGATCTTTCAATGGTTTGGCAATATCCTCGATCTGGAGCGATGACGTGTTGGTGGCAAGAATGGCGCCCGGCTTCATCTTCGCTTCAAGGTCTGCAAAAACTTTCTGCTTGATCTCCAGCTTCTCCACGATTGCTTCGATAATCACATCGGCCCGTGAGACATGTTTGCCGTCCTTGTCGGCAATCAGCCGCGCCATGGCCGCATCTACCGCCGGTTTGGTCCGAAGACGCTGCTTGAACAGTTTTTTTGCACGTGCCAGCGCTTTGTCCAGTTGCTCCTCGCTGAGATCCTGCAAGCTCGCCTGCATCCCGCAGACCACGCACCATGCGGCAATGTCACCGCCCATGGTGCCCGCACCCACCACATGGACGCGCTGAGGCTTGAAGGCGTCCTTGGGGACTTCGTTCTTGAGCATTTCTGTCAAACGGAACACACGGCGCAGATTGCGCGCCGTGTCGCTGGTCATCAGCGGTGCGAAAGCCGTCGTCTCAGCCGGTTTCATGCGCCGCCTGCTGTCCCCGAATTTGGCGAACAGGTCGATCAGCCTGAAGGGGGCCGGATAATGTTCCTCTCGCACCTTCTCGGCTGTCTTTTTGCGCATTTGCTTGGCCAGAATATCGCGGATTGGCGCCTTGCGCATCAGCTTTTTCCACCAGGGAGCGCCCTTGGACTTGCGCTTCTGCAGAACGGCCTTGCGCGCCGCCCACCGCAACCGGTGATGGGTTGGCACAAGTTGATCGACAATCCCCATGGCGCGTGCCGGCCCAGGCCGGACCATGCGGCCCGTCAGCATGATCCCCATGGCGTCCATGGCCCCTGCCAGTTCAATTGAGCGCACGGTGCCGTTCAGCCCTGGGAATATGCCCAGTTTGACTTCTGGGAAACCGAGCCGTGTACCCTCTTCGCGGGTGGCTATGCGGTAATGACAGGCCATTGCCAGCTCCAGCCCACCACCCAGGCAAAAACCGTTAATGGCGGCAATAACAGGTACGCGCAAATTCTCGATCCGGTCGAACAGACCGATCGTCGCGTTAAGCGCGTCCTCAACATCCTGGTCAGTATCGAAAGTGTCGAACTCACGGATGTCGGCTCCGGCGATAAAATTCTCCTTGCCTGAAATAAGGATGAGACCACGCACCTCGCCCTTCTCCGCCGCATCCTCAACCTTGGCCACAATGGCGGCCAGTTCTTCCGTGGGCCTGCGTCCAAGCGAATTCATGGACTCGCCCTCACGGTCAAAGATAGCCCAGGCAATCTCCTCGAAATCAATCTCGAAACGCCAGTCTTTCAGTTTGTCGATATCTGCGGGGATGAGTTCGCTCATTCGGCTGCCAGGCTCTCGCTATCGGATTTCTTTAAATGTGGAGTAACTTCTGCCGGGTCAAAATGATCGACGGCAATGACCCGCGCCACGAGCCCTTCAAGCTCTTTGAGCGCTTTTGCCTCTGCGCTCGAAATTACGTTCTGTTTTTCCGCGTCGGAAATCCAGTCATTCATGTGCGTCCGCTTGACTATACCCTTACGAACCGCTTTTTCGAGTTTCTTGTCTGCATCTTGGGCTTCCATCACCTTGGCCAGGGTATGCTCCAGAAGGCCCTGTAAATCAGCAGGATCGTCGGTAATGAAAATGTCACGGGTAAGGCGGTCACGCACCTCTCCGGGCTGCAATACTGCGCGCACAATCTCCTTGCCAAGGCGATCTGATGCCGGCCGCTTGCGTGCCCCCAGCGGGAAAACCAACGGGCGCAGGATGACCCTGACAGGTGCGATCGGAAAATTGTCGATCACGCCCTTGAGCGCCTGCTGAAAGTTGTACAGGCAGTTTACAGCGCAATAGTCGACGATTTTCAGATCGGAGGCAGGTTGTCCATCATCCTCGAAACGCTTCAGTATACAGGATAGAAGGTAGAGTTCGCTAAGCGCATCGGCCAGTCTGCCAGTGATCTTCTGCTTTACCTTGAGACCACCGCCAAGGCTCGCCACGGTCAAATCTGCCACAAGCGCAAAATTGCGTGCCGAGCGGGCAAGCTGCTTGTACCAGCGCTTGGTTGCACGGGCGTGAGAGGGTGCTCCGGCAAAATGTCCGCCGGTCATATTGTGGTACAGGGCACCGAAAATATTCGCCGTGGCAAAGGACACATGGCCGCAAAAAGCGTCTTCGAAGTCGGCCAGGCCGCGGTCCCTGTCATCGTTCTGAAGAGCTTCAACTTCTTTGTAGAGCCATGGATGGCTTCTCAACGCCCCTTGCGCAAAGGTGATGAGCGTGCGGGTCAGGATATTGGCACCTTCCACCGTGATGGCGACAGGCATCGCCTGATAGGCACTTTGAAGATAGTTTGATGGCCCGTCGCAAATCGCCCGTCCGCCATGAATGTCAAAAGCATCATTCACTGCACGTCGCATGCGCTCAGTGGTCTGGTATTTCAGCAAGGCTGAAATTACCGATGGCTTCTCACCAGCCGATACCATCGATGCCGTGACAGAGCGTCCCGCCTCGCAGACATAAGCCGTTTCCACGAGCCGGGCGAGCGGCTCCTCTATGCCTTCCATAAAGGCGATGGGCAAACCAAACTGCTTGCGGATACGGGCATAGGCTGTGGAGTTGCGCAGCAGTGCCTTGGCCGCCGATGTGCTCGTCGCAGGCAGCGATATGGCACGCCCTTCGGCCAAACACTCCATCAACATACGCCAGCCCTGCCCCACGCCCGAGACGCCACCAACCACCCATTCCATGGGCACGAAGACATCCCTGCCCTGGGTTGGGCCATTGGGGAACGCAACACCGCCTGGCAAATGCCGTCGGCCGATTTCAACACCTTTATGAGCAGTTGGGATGAGGGCGACCGTGATGCCGATGTCCTCACCCTTCTCAAGCAGCCCGTCCGGGTCAGTGAGATGGAAGGCGAGACCCAGCAGAGTGGCTTTAGGGGCTAGCGTAATATAACGCTTGTCCCAGGTGAGCCGGATACCAAGCGTTTCCCTGCCCTCAAATGTTTCCTTGCAGACGACACCGATATCTCGCATGGCAGCGGCATCGGAGCCAGAGGTCGGCCCCGTCAGGGCGAAACACGGGATTTCCTTGCCCTGGGCCAGCCGTTCCAGATATTTCGATTTCTGTTCATCGGTGCCGTAACGCTCGATCAACTCGCCAGGGCCAAGAGAGTTTGGCACCATGACTACAACCGCCGCATCCGGGCAGCGCGTGGCAATTTTGCCAATTATCAGCGATTGCGCCTGAGGGGAAAATCCAAGACCGCCATGGTCTTTGGAGATGAGCATGCCGAGAAAGCCATGACCGGTGATAAACGTCCAAACATCCTCGGGAATATCACGCCGTGTATGGCGGATATCCCAGTCATCCAGCATACGGCAAAG
Source organism: Hyphomicrobiales bacterium (assembly GCA_021775555.1). Lineage (GTDB taxonomy): Bacteria > Pseudomonadota > Alphaproteobacteria > Rhizobiales > Methyloligellaceae > UBA2767. The sequence continues at coordinate 115,730 of JAJFHP010000065.1, forward strand.
TTCATCCGTCGGCCCGTCGAGAAAAGCGCGTTCCTCGGAACTCAGGGACATGGGCGACACATCGCGCAGCCGCGCCCAGTCAGGATTGCCAGAAAACAATTCGGCATCCCAGCCGATGGTGCCGGCCTCAAGCGCTTCGCGCTCGGTGTCGGAGACGCGCGGCATGATCTTTTTCAGAGCATTGTAAGCCGGCGTGATTATGAGGCGCTGTCGCACGCCTGTTAGCGAGAGCAACGCCAGGATGGCCGCAAGCCCCCATCCGGCCCAGGCACCGCTTGAGAATTGCAAAATCGGCTCGTAAAAGGGCAGTCCATATTGCGCAATCAGCGTGAGCGCAGCAACGGATGCCGCCCATTTGAATAAGGGTGCCTCGCTCAAGGCCAGGATGACCAGGGCGGCAAAGCAAATTAGAAGGAATATGAGCGCCGACATGGCCGCTTGTCTCCTCTTCCGGCGCGCCCCCCGGCACAGACCTATTTTTAGCGTCTCCTGCCCACGAATCAACAGGCGTTTCGTCGCTTATACTCGTGGTCATAGATTAATTTCCCGCGAACCGCGATAGTTTGTTCTGTTCAGCACTGCGTGCAGAATTTCTGGGTTAATCAAATGCTTCAAACAAACGGATTGCTTGTCCTTCCCTTGTGAATTGGATATGCGTGGGACATATCGCTGTTTGCGCCTGAATGGTGCTCGAGCAGCAAACATGAACAAACGGGGAAATTTTATGGCGGACGATCCGATCCCGGCCCAGTTGGGGCCATATGAAATCGAGGTTGAAGAAGGCAAACGCTATGCCTGGTGCCGCTGCGGGCGCTCAAAAAAACAGCCACTTTGCGATGGATCGCACAAGGACACCGGGTTAGAGCCGATGGTGTTTACGGCTGTGAAAACCGAGACGCTCTATCTGTGCGGCTGCAAGGATACCGGCGATGAGCCGTTCTGCGATGGCTCACACCTGATGATGTAAGGGTGATGGCGGGAAGAATATTATCGCCACGCCATTGAAGCCATCACATCCATTTGCTGTAGTATGTCGGCCGGAATACAGGCCAGACCGGCACATGGGGGCGGATGGAGTATTTTCTACAGCAACTGATCAACGGGCTCACGCTGGGGTCCATCTACGGTCTCATCGCCATTGGCTACACCATGGTCTATGGCATTATCGGCATGATCAATTTTGCCCATGGTGATATTTTCATGGTGGGCGCTTTTATTGCACTTATCTCCTTCATTGCGCTGCTATCGGCCGGACTTACATTCGTCCCGCTGGCCCTTCTGATTGTCCTCATCATCTCCATGAGTTTCACCGCCATGTGGGGCTGGACGGTGGAACGCATTGCCTACCGGCCCTTGCGGGCTTCATTCCGGCTGGCTCCGCTGATTACAGCCATCGGCATGTCAATCACCTTGCAGAATTTTGTGCAAACGGCACAGGGCGCGCGTGTCAAACCCTTGCAACCGATTATTTCAGGCGGTTTCGAGATCATGGAGCATGACGGGTTCATAGTGAATCTGAGCTACATGCAGATCCTGATCATCCTCATTACGGTGGGTCTGATGATCGCGTTTTCGCTTATCATCTCACGCACGCCTCTTGGTCGCGCCCAGCGCGCCTGCGAGCAGGACCGGACCATGGCGGAATTGTCGGGCATCAATGTAGACCGCACAATCTCGCTCACATTTGTCATGGGTGCGGCCCTCGCCGCTGTCGCCGGTGTCATGTACCTGCTCTATTACGGCGTGATCGATTTCTACATCGGCTTCATTGCCGGTATCAAAGCCTTCACGGCAGCAGTGCTGGGCGGCATAGGCTCGCTGCCTGGTGCGATGCTCGGCGGCATGATCATCGGTCTGATCGAGGTGTTCTGGTCGGCCTATTTTTCCATCGACTACAAGGACGTGGCGGCTTTCTCCATGCTGGTTCTTGTGCTCATTTTCATGCCCTCAGGCCTGCTTGGGCGCCCGGAAGTCGAGAAGGTGTAAGGCTTGGCCGTTCCCGGCACAGAGTTAAGTACGCGCCTTCCGGGCGCGCTGAAAGACGCCGCAATCGCCGCGTTCATTGCTCTCGCGCTGTTTGTTTTCCTGATCGGCATCCGCACTGTTGACGCGGCCGGTGTATTTCCGCTGCGCGCACGCCCATGGCTACTCGCGGTCTTTGTTGGTGCAATATTTACAGGTCGGCTGGCGCTCAACCTGTTCTGGTGGAACGGTTCAGAAACATCCGGCACCCTGGCAAAAGCCCTCGCACCAGTGACCGGGCTCGCGGAGCGCAGCGCGCGCTGGCTGGCTCCCGCACTCATTGCTTTTGCCGCTTTTCTTCCCTTCATGCCTTTTGCCGATCGTTATGTCCTCGATGTCTCCATCATGGTGCTGACCTACATCATGCTTGGCTGGGGGCTTAATGTGGTCGTCGGCCTCGCCGGCCTGCTGGATTTGGGTTACGTCGCCTTCTATGCCGTTGGCGCCTATTCCTATGCGCTCATAGCCACGCATTTTGGCCTCTCCTTCTGGGTATCCCTTCCTCTGGCCGGGCTGCTTGCAGCGCTATGGGGGATCATTCTCGGATTTCCGGTATTGCGGCTCAGGGGTGACTATCTCGCCATCGTCACGCTCGCGTTCGGCGAGATGATCCGCATCATCCTCATCAACTGGTATTCGCTCACAAACGGCCCGGACGGGATTTCACGTATCCCGCGTCCGTCCTTTTTCGGGCTGCAGTTGACGCGCAACGGAGAACCCTCCTTCCACGAATATTTCGGCCTCACCTACTCCCCGCTTCAGCGGATCACCTACCTGTTCTACATCATCCTGGCGCTGGCGCTCCTCACCAACTTTGTGACCAAACGGCTGCGTAATCTCCCGATCGGTCGAGCCTGGGAGGCGCTCAGGGAAGACGAAATCGCCTGCCGGTCACTAGGCATCAACACCCGCAACACCAAGCTCACCGCCTTTGCGATCGGCGCCATGTTTGGCGGCTTTGCAGGCAGCTTCTTCGCAACCAGGCAGGGCTTCATCTCACCGGAGTCCTTCACCTTCATTGAGTCCGCAATCATCCTGGCCATTGTCGTACTTGGCGGCATGGGCAGCCAGATCGGAGTGGTTGTCGCGGCGGTTGTAATGATTGGCGGGTTCGAACTGTTTCGCGAACTGGAACAATTCCGGATGCTAATGTTCGGCGCTGCAATGGTCGCGATCATGATCTGGCGCCCGAGGGGCCTTATTACTGCCCGTGAGCCTTCGGTGTATCTCAAGGAGAAGAAACCAGTTTCCGCTGATCTTGTTCAGGAGGGTCACGGATGAGTGCTGCAAGGGACAAAACACCGATCCTGAATGTCCAGCATCTGACCATGCAGTTCGGCGGGCTAGTGGCGATCAACGATCTTTCATTCACGGCTGGCCGCACGGATATTACCGCTCTGATCGGCCCGAACGGGGCCGGCAAAACCACGGTCTTCAATTGCATCACCGGGTTTTACAAACCGACCGAAGGCATGATTGCCCTCACTCACGATGATGGACATAGATTCCTGTTGGAGCGTCTGGACGATCATGTGATTGCACGCAGCGCCCGCGTCGCACGCACTTTCCAGAATATCCGCCTGTTTGGCGGCATGACGGTGCTGGAAAACCTGATGGTGGCCCAGCACAACACCCTGATGCATGCGTCTCGGTTCACCTTTGCCGGGCTTTTGGGGCTATCGGGTTTCAAAAAAGCCGAGAAAGAAGCCGTCGAACGCGCCACACACTGGCTGGATAAAATACAGCTGGTCGAGCGCGCCGACGACCCGGCCGCGGACCTCCCTTATGGTGCGCAGCGGCGGCTTGAAATCGCACGCGCCATGTGCATGAACCCGCTGCTTCTGTGTCTTGATGAACCCGCCGCCGGGTTAAATCCGAAAGAATCCGACCAGCTGAACCAGCTTCTGCTCGACATCCGTGATGAAGAACAGATCGCCATCCTGCTCATTGAGCACGATATGAGCGTGGTCATGGGAATTTCCGACCATATCGCCGTGCTCGATTATGGCCGCAAGATATCATACGGTACGCCTGAGTTTGTCCGCTCGGACCCGCATGTCATTGCCGCCTATCTGGGCGTTGAAGACGAGGAGGTCGCTTAAGGTCATGGCCTCCAGCTCAACTCTCCTGCAGGTTAAAGACGTCACGGCTTTCTATGGAAAAATCCAGGCGCTGCGCAGTGTCGATATCGAAGTGAAAGAAGGCGAGATCGTCACCCTGATCGGCGCCAATGGCGCAGGCAAATCCACACTCATGATGACCATTTGCGGCAAGCCCCAAGCCCGGGACGGCGCTATATTTTTCAATGGCAGAGAGATCACCCGCCTGCCCACTTTCGACATCATGCGGCTGGGAATGGCGCAGTCACCCGAAGGGCGGCGAATTTTTCCACGCATGAGCGTTTTTGAAAACCTGCAAATGGGCGCGGAACTCACCGAGCCTAAGTTTTTCGATGAAGACCTGGAACTGGTCTACGAGATGTTTCCCGTGCTGAGGGAACGCGCGCGCCAGCGTGGGGGAACGCTATCCGGCGGCGAGCAGCAGATGCTGGCGATCGGGCGCGCACTCATGGGCCGACCCAAACTCCTGCTACTGGATGAACCCTCACTCGGCCTCGCACCGCTCATCGTGAAGCAAATATTCAATGTCATTGGTGAACTCAACCGCACCCGGGGCCTGACGGTCTTTCTCGTCGAGCAGAATGCCTACCACGCGCTCAACCTCGCCCACCGCGGATATGTGATGGTGAATGGATCCATCACGATGACGGGAACTGGAAAAAGTTTGCTGAAGAAGAAAGAAATCCGCGCTGCCTATCTCGAAGGCGGGCGCTAGAATGGAACATGCTCTAGGGAGTTTCACCTGATGGGATTGATATGGGAAACGTCATTCTGGGTCTTCTTCTTCCTGACAGTGGTCATTGGCGGCATCGCATCCCTGGCCATGGGGCGCGCATTGGCCCTGAAATGGAGGCCCTTCAGAGAGGTTCTCATTTACGGAGCCATGCTGGGACTATCCGACCGGTTCCTCCATTGGGGTCTGTTTCTCGATGCGCCTCTCGACATCTATAAGGGCACGATCACTTCCCTCCATTTCTACGGTGTCGATACAGCTGTCCTGATCATATTTGCCAGCCTTGCATACAGGATCACTCAGGCGCGCCAGATGACTGTGCAATATCCCTGGATGTATGAGCGCTCCGGACCATTCTCCTGGCGCGAGTGTAAAGCAGACAAGAATTGATCATCATGGCAAATACACAATCAATTCGTGTTTCCGGCACATTTTTGAGCATATAGTGCTTGCGCTCGAAAATTGTGCCTAAGTCATTTTGTGTAGAGCGAGTATCAGGGAGGAGAATTATATGCGTAAATTTGCTTTGAGTGCATTGGCGCTTTCGGTTGGTTTGGCCTTCGCTGCACCCGCCCGCGCTGACATGAACGTAGCCGTGGTTGGCCCCCTCACCGGTGGCTATGCAAGTTTCGGTGAGCAGATGAAAGCCGGTGCTGAACTTGCCGTCGAGGATATCAATGCTGCTGGCGGTATACTTGGACAGAAGCTCAAATTGTTCACCGGTGACGATGCATGCGACCCAAAACAGGCGGTTGCCGTCGCCAACAAACTGGCGGGTGACAAGGTTGTGTTTGTGGCTGGTCACTTCTGCTCAGGTTCATCTATCCCGGCATCAGCGGTTTATGCAGAAGAAAATATCCTGCAAATCTCGCCTGCATCGACCAATCCCAAATTTACCGATGAGCGGCCAGGCGGCAATATCTTCCGCGTTTGCGGACGTGATGACCAGCAAGGAAGCGTCGCCGGCGCTTACCTGGCCAAGAATTTTTCAGGAAAAAAAATAGCCTTCGTTCATGACAAGCAAGCCTATTCCAAAGGTCTGGCGGACGAGACCCGAAAAGCTATGAATGCATCTGGGCTGAAAGAGGTCATGAATGAAACCGTCACGCCGGGAGAAAAGGACTACAATGCCCTGGTTTCAAAATTGAAGCAGGCCAAGGTCGATATTCTCTACTATGGCGGCTACCATCCTGAAGCCGGTTTGATTGTTCGGCAAATGCGCTCGCAAGGCATGGGCACCAAGCTGATTTCCGGTGATGCACTGGTGACGGCCGACTATTGGAAGATCACAGGCGATGCCGGCGAAGGCACCCTGATGACATTCTCACCAGATCCGCGCAAAAACCCCAATGCCGCAGCACTTGTTAAACGCTTCCGCGACAAGAAAATCGAACCGGAAGGCTATGTGCTCTATTCCTATGTTGCATTCCAGGCATGGAAACAGGCCGTCGAAAAAGCCGGCAGCATTGATACAGATAAGGTCGCAAAGGCCCTGCACAGCATTAATGTGAACTCCGTCATAGGTAAGTTCACCTTCGACAAAAAGGGCGACCCAAGCTTGCCGCCTTACGCCTTCTTCAAATGGTCAAAAGGCAATTACGAACAGATCAACTGATCTGCAGCACGCATGCGTACTGGAGAAGCCCACCCGATCGGCGGGCTTTTTCTTTTTAGGGTGCTAACCGGAAGATTTCAGCTCGCCGGCAAACTCCCTCTCCAGTTCCTTCTCGAGACGCACAAGATCCTCGGGAACCGGCATGCCAAAGGCGCGGATTTCTGCAAGCCTGCCACGTAGCTGCAAATAAAATTCATGCCTGTCCTCGGGCAGATTTTCCATTTGAGTCAGCAGCAGGTTCATCTCTGCTTCCAGTTCAAACATATCCATAGCTCAGTCCTTCCACTGCTCGCAGCACTTGTTCAGTGGCCGCGGCGATAGACCTCAAGAGCCATGTCATGGCATGGTTTCACGCCATTTCCCTTGTCCAGGATCAAACGGAGCATAAGCTTTGCCAGTGTCTGACAAACTCAATCTCATTACGGACGTTGCTGGCCTGAAGGTCGGCAATACCGATGATGAAAAGCTGCGCTCCGGCGTTACCGTGCTTCTGGGCGATGAGCCTATGACGGCTGCAATTGATGTGCGTGGCGGCGGCACCGGCACGCGCGACACCCATGCGCTGGGCTATGAAGGTGCTGTCGAGCAAATACATGGGCTTGTTCTATCGGGCGGCTCGGCCTTTGGTCTCGATGCCGCAACCGGCGTGCAGAGCTATTTGCGGGAGAAAAATATTGGTTTTGCCGTGGGCGCAGCGCGCATCCCCATCATCCCCCAGGCCATTTTGTTCGATTTGCTCAATGGCAGTGACAAGGACTGGGGCCGACGCCCGCCCTACCAGGATATGGCGTTTGCCGCATGCGAAACTGCGAGCGTGGAATTTGCCCTTGGTACGGTTGGCGCCGGATTTGGCGCCACGACCTGCAATCTGAAAGGCGGCCTTGGCAGTGCTTCAGTTACGACCTCAAACGGAATAACCATTGGCGCTCTTGCAGCAGTCAATGCCGTGGGTTCAGTGACGGTCGGCGACACGCCGCATTTCTGGGCCTCCCCTTTTGAAAGCGGCACTGAATTTGGTGGCCGCGGGTCACCTGCCAGTATACCCACGGCAGCACTCACACCACAGTTCAAGGGCGGAGCCGGCGAAAGTACCACGCTGGTAATCGTTGCAACCGATGCAACGATGGACCGGCCGATGTTGAAACGCCTCGCAATCATGGCCCAGACCGGCCTCGCCCGGGCCATCTACCCGGTGCACACCCCGCTTGATGGAGATATAGTATTCGCTGTCTCCACAGGTAAAAAAACCGTGGGTGATCCCGTCCGTTCCCTGTCTGAACTGGGCACCCATGCCGCCAATGTCACAGCGCGTGCCATCGCCCGTGCCGTTTATGAAGCGCACCCGTTCAGAACGGATCCTAAAGGTTTGCCCGCCTACAAGGACATTCATTCAGGAGCCGCAAAATGATCCCGGCCACAATACGATCAGCAATCACATACACGGCAACTGTGCTGGCGCTGACATTCACCCTCCTGCACATGTTCACCCGTCCCGCAATCGCGGGTGACTTCGCAGAACGGCACATTCTCGGCTTCTCACCAGACGGCGGCACATTCGCCTTCGAGCAATTCGGCATTCAGGACGGCTCGGGCTTTCCCTACACGGATATCTTCGTGGTCGACACCTCAACCGACCAGTGGGTCACCGGGTCGCCATTCCGGGTGCTGATGCGCGATGAACGCGCCGAAGTGAAATGGGCCCGCAGGGAGGCTCTCACCAAGGCAGGAAACACGCTGCGGCAACGCCTGATCTCAAAACCCGGGCGCTTGCTTGCCAGCAACCCGCCCGAAGAGCTATCCGCCAATCCCCACAAAGTGGTTGTGAACACCAGGCGCGTGGTGCCCAGCGCGCCCGAGCGCTGGACATTCGCACTTCAGGAAATCCCGATCGAAAACAAGGAATGTGCAGCCTACACCAGCACGCCGTCCAAGGGTTTTCGGCTGACCGCGCAGCCTGAAAATGGCGCACCGGTAACCCTCCATGCAGACAGCACAATCCCGAAAAGCCGCGGCTGTCCGTTGCGCTATGCTATCTCCGACGTAGCGGCTTATGAGCCCGAAGGGGGTAACAGGGTCATCGCCGTTCTCGTTAGCGTTTATTCCCATGGGTTCGAGGGGCCGGACAGGCGTTTTCTGGCCGTGACAAAGCAGTTCAAGTAAACAATCCCAATCAGGCGATTGCCTCACCCTGCTGTACCATGCTTAGGTTCCCCAATGAGGTAGCGTGACGGCGCTGAGCCCGGGGGAAAATCATGGTACAAAGTGGTCTTGACCGTGCTGTCGGCATTGTCCTGGCACTGCTGTTTGCTGCCGTCATGGGGTTGTGTCTCATTGCAGTGTTGGTAGCGGACTATATGGAGCCTGGCCGCATTGTGAATGAACAGGCCCGTGTCACGCTGCGGATTTGCGGCATTGCCGGTGCCATTGCCGGACTGCTCACATGGTGGCTTCAGGGCTTTGCGGCCCACCGGGCATTCATCATCCGCTTTATCTACGCAATGGTCATATTCCTGCTTGTCTTCTGCGCACTTGGCGGCCTGCTGGAGGTTATCAGCAATTTCATGCTCAACACGGGCCCTCACGATTACAGCCCCTCTGGTCTCTACTGGGCCTCGCTCGGCGGGTTCTACACATTCGCTCTTTTCCTGATTGGATCATCTAATATAGGGCTGATCACCGTGTTGCTGGCTCCTGGAATTATCCTGGCACTCGTTGGCCCGCGCGAGACCCCCTGAGGCGGCACAAGTTGGCTTGAGTGATTGAGCCTGCACGCGCTCTCTGATAGACCACCCATTCCTGCAAACATCAGGTGAGCTATAAAATGATTCCCCGCTATACACGCGCCCCCATGGCCGACATTTGGGAGCCGGAATCCCGGTTCCAAATCTGGTTTGAAATCGAGGCCCATGCCTGCGACGCAATGGTTGAACTTGGTATCATCCCGAAGGAAGCCGCCAAGGCCGTCTGGGACAAGGGCGGATTCGATGTCGCCCGCATCGATGAAATTGAGCGGGAGGTCAAACATGACGTCATCGCCTTTCTCACCAGCCTGGCCGAGCATGTGGGCGAGGAAGCCCGCTTCGTTCATCAGGGTCTGACGTCATCGGATGTACTGGATACCTGTTTCAACGTGCAGCTGGTGCGCGCTTCAGACATGCTGCTGGAGGACCTGGACGCCCTGCTGGCCGCGCTGAAAAAGCGCGCTATCGAACACAAGGACACGGTGTGCATCGGCCGCAGCCATGCCATTCATGCTGAACCGACCACCTTTGGCCTCAAAATGGCCCAGGCCTACGCGGAATTTTCACGCGCAAAGGAGCGCTTGCAAGCAGCGCGCAAGGAGGTCGCCACCTGTGCGATTTCCGGCCCTGTTGGTACCTTCGCCACCGTCGACCCGCGCGTCGAGGAGCATGTGGCGAAAGCGCTAGGGCTGGAGAGCGAACCCATCTCGACGCAAGTCATCCCACGCGACCGGCACGCCATGTATTTCGCCACCCTCGGGGTTATCGCGTCTTCCATCGAGCGCCTGGCGACGGAAATACGCCATTTGCAGCGCACCGAAGTACTGGAGGCAGAGGAATATTTCTCCGCAGGCCAAAAAGGGTCTTCGTCCATGCCCCACAAGCGCAACCCTGTTCTGACGGAAAACCTCACCGGCCTGGCAAGGCTCGTGCGCTCAAGCGTGATGCCGGCCATGGAAAATGTCGCGCTGTGGCATGAGCGCGACATCTCGCACTCATCTGTTGAGCGCGGCATTGCGCCAGATGCGACAGTACATCTCGATTTTGCCTTGGCACGTCTCACCGGTGTCATCGACAAGCTGATCGTTTATCCAGAGCGCATGCAGGCCAACATGGACCGGCTCGGCGGGCTGATGCATTCCCAACGCGTGTTGCTTGCCCTTACACAGGCGGGTGTCAGCCGCGAAGACGCCTACCGGCTCGTTCAGCGCAACGCCATGAAGGTGTGGGAAAAGGGCGCTGATTTTCTTGAAGAATTACTTGGCGACAAGGACGTCATGGCGGCCCTCCCGGAAGAGGAGGTCCGCGACAAGTTCGATATGGGCTATCACACCAAGAATGTGGATTTCATTTTCAAGCGAGTGTTTGGCTAACCCTTCAGCGTCTCGACAATCCCCGCCGCTGCACTGGCCATCAGCCCCATGTCGGTGCCGACTGTAATAACATCCCACCCGGCCTCATAAAGCGGCTTTGCATAATCAATGTCATTGGCGAAAATTGCTGCAAAAATAGAATGTTCGCGTGCTTTTCTAAGAATTAAATCGCAAGCTTCAACGACCTCGTTCGCACTTATGTCCCGATCGCCTGTCAGCGCCAGGGCAAGATCGTTTGGCCCCACCAGAACCATATCCAGGCCCTCGACCAGGAGAATATCATCCAGATTGTCCATGGCGCTGCTTGTCTCAATCTGCACGGCGGCCATCGTCCAGTCTTTTACCCGCTCCTTATAATCGCCCTCCACGACGAGCTTGCCACGATAGGGCCCCCAGCTTCTCATGCCCTTTGGCGGATAGTTGACGGCCCGAACGCAGGCTTCCACATCCGCTTGTGTTTCAACCAATGGGCAGAGCACGCCTTGCGCCCCGGCATCGAGAGCCGCGCCGATCAAACCCGCATTTGCGGTAAGCGGTCGAACAATAGAGGGCAGCTGTGCGGCACGGGCTGCGATAAGGCAGTTTACAAGATCACTTTGAGTTCCAAAGCCATGCTGCTGATCAATGAGTACGGCATCATACCCCGCCTCCCCCATCTGCTCGACGACAAAGGGAATGCCGCTGCTCACCCACGACATCAAAAGCGGCGTGTCCTGTGCAAGCGCGTGACGAAACAGGTCTTTGGGCATCAGGCCAATAGACACGCGCGTTAATCGCGCTCGCCCTCAACCTGGCCCACGGCCTTGTCCATCAATTCATCCATGGTCCGGCGTATTTGATGTTCGGACTGATCGACACCGGCATCACCGAAATCACCGCTGATTTTGCGGAAGACGTCTTCATCGCCCGGCTCTTCCAGATCGGCCAGCACGACACTCTTGGCGTATTTTTCAACTTCATCACCCGTGAGACCCATTTTCTCGGCTGCCCATACTCCCAACAGTTTGTTACGGCGGGCCGAGGCCTTGAATTTCAGTTCCGCATCATGGGCGAACTTTTTTTCGTATGCCTTCTCGCGGTCATCAAACGACGTCATGTCTGGCGCTCCTCGAAATATCAAGCTTTGCATTAACCGCAGGGATAGCCCGACATCTGGTCCAAATCAACCACCTGTTTACCGCACCCCCAGCCATGGGCAAATGATTGTCTCTTGCCCCCCGTTCCGCTAGGTTCGTTGGATCATTCAAGGTGATTCTCACTTAAGGATTTTTAATTGCCTGTCGAGCATCACATAGCATATTCAATTTCATGGAAAGCAGACGGGTCTAAACATGCTCAAGCATGCCATATACCACATATGTGGACCGCAACCCACTCGCACCATTCTTGAAAGGAGCCACCCATGAGCCGGCGGCGGCGCGTTTACGAGGGCAAGGCAAAAATACTCTATGAGGGTCCCGAGCCGGGCACACTCATCCAGCACTTCAAGGACGATGCCACGGCCTTCAACAACAAAAAACAGGACCGGGTCGAGGGCAAGGGTGTACTGAATAACCGCATCTCTGAGTTCCTGTTCCAGAAACTCGGCGAGGTGGGTATTCCGAACCATTTCATCAAACGCCTCAATATGCGTGAGCAATTGATTCGCGAGGTCGAGATCATTCCGGTCGAGGTCGTGGTGCGGAACGTGGCGGCCGGTTCACTGGCAAAACGGCTCGGGCTTGATGAAGGCACAGCACTCCCACGCTCCATCGTGGAATTTTATTACAAGTCCAATGAGCTCAATGACCCGATGGTCTCTGAAGAACATGTCACGGCCTTTGGCTGGGCCAACCCGCAGGAAATCGACGAGATGATAGCCATGGCTCTCAGGATAAACGATTTTCTCTCAGGGCTTTTCATGGGCGTCGGGATACGGCTTGTGGATTTCAAGATCGAATTCGGCCGCCTGTTTGACAACGAGATGATGCGCATCGTACTGGCCGATGAGATTTCACCTGATTGCTGCCGGTTGTGGGATATCGAAACCCAGGACAAACTCGACAAGGACCGGTTCACCAAGGATCTCGGTGGTCTCATTGAAGCTTACCAGGAGGTCGCCCGAAGGCTTGGCCTTTTCGTTGACAACCGCCCGGGCGATGGTTCAGGTCCTGTGCTCGTCAGTTCCAAATAACGGCTAACACCTCATCCCGAATAAACAGGCGGACCCGCACAAGACATGAAGGCCCGGATCAAGATTACATTGAAAGAAGGTGTCCTCGACCCCCAGGGCAAGGCCATCGCCAACGCGCTTGGCGCGCTTGGCTTTGACGGCGTGGGGGACGTGCGACAGGGTAAATATATCGAAGTTGAACTAAAAGAGAGCGAGCGCGCCAGCGCGGAAAAAACCGTTGAGAGCATGTGCAAGCAATTGCTCGCCAACATGGTCATTGAAAATTACAGCTACGAGTTGGAGGATGCATGAAGGCGAGCGTGATCGTCTTTCCCGGGTCCAATTGTGACCGCGACGTTGCCGTTAGTCTTGAAGCGGCCATGGGGGAAAAACCCGCCATGGTCTGGCACGGCGAAGCGGACGTGCCTGCAAGCGACCTGATCGTTTTACCGGGCGGCTTTTCCTATGGCGATTATCTGCGCTCTGGTGCGATGGCCGCGCATTCGCCAATCATGCGAGATGTCGTGAAAAGAGCAAAAAAAGGCACGCCGGTTCTGGGTATTTGCAACGGGTTTCACCTGCTTACCGAGACCGGATTGCTGCCCGGCGTACTGATGCGCAATGCCTCGCTGAAATTCGTCTGCAAGGATGTGTTGCTGAAGGTGATGCGCAACGATACCGATTTCACCCGCAGCTACGACGAGGATGAAGTCATCCGCATCCCCGTCGCTCATCATGACGGCAATTATTTTGCCGATGGTGAGACGCTGGACAGGCTCGAGGGCGAGAACCGGGTGGCGTTTCGCTATTGCGATGCCTCGGGCACACCGAGCGATGATGCCAACCCCAATGGTTCCCAGCGCAACATTGCCGGTATTTACAACGAGGCCGGTACTGTGCTCGGCCTCATGCCGCACCCCGAGCGCCTTGCCGACCCGGCACTTGGTGGAACAGACGGCAAACCGATGTTTGCCTCCCTCGTCGGAGCCCTTCACTAATGAGTGCGCAGGCGGCCGCCATGACGCCGGAACTCGTCGCCGAGCATGGGCTCAGCCCGGAGGAATATGAGCGCCTGCTCGCGATCCTGGGCCGCGAACCCAGCATCACGGAACTCGGCGTTTTTTCCGTCATGTGGTCAGAACACTGTTCTTATAAATCTTCCAAAGTCTGGCTCAAAACTCTCCCCACGGAAGGTCCTCAGGTTATCTGCGGTCCAGGCGAGAATGCGGGCATCGTCGATATTGGCGACGGACAGGCCGTCATCTTCAAGATGGAGAGCCACAACCACCCCTCTTTCATTGAGCCATACCAGGGCGCGGCAACAGGTGTGGGGGGTATCATGCGAGATGTCTTCACCATGGGCGCGCGTCCAATCGCCAATCTCAATGCACTGCGCTTTGGCGCACCGGACCACGCCAAGACCCGTCACCTGGTATCAGGCGTCGTTGAAGGCATTGGCGGCTATGGCAACTGCGTGGGGGTGCCTACTGTTGGTGGTGAGGTCAATTTCGACCCCGGCTATAACGGCAATATCCTCGTCAACGCCATGTGCGTGGGCCTGGCCGATACGGACAAGATTTTTTATTCCGCAGCACGAGGCATCGGGCTACCGGTTGTCTATGTGGGTTCCAAAACCGGGCGCGACGGCATCCATGGCGCGACCATGGCCTCGGCCGAATTCGACGATGACTCGGATGAAAAACGCCCGACAGTTCAGGTCGGAGACCCTTTCACTGAAAAGCTGCTCATCGAAGCCTGTCTTGAACTGATGGCCGGAGACACAATCATCGCCATTCAGGATATGGGCGCGGCTGGTCTCACTTCGTCATCAGTCGAGATGGCGGACAAGGGCGGTGTCGGGTTTGATCTCGATCTCGACAAGGTACCCTGCAGGGAAGAGGGCATGACCGCCTACGAGATGATGCTGTCCGAGAGCCAGGAACGTATGCTCATTGTTCTCAAGCCCGGCTCTGAAGACAAGGCGCGCGCCATCTTTGAAAAGTGGGAACTTGATTTTTCAGTTGTCGGCATAACGACGGATACGGGCCGCCTTATAGTCACCCATAGTGGCCGGGTAGAAGCGGATATGCCGGTTAAAATGTTGGCAGATTCAGCCCCTGAATATAAACGCCCCTGGACGCCGACCGAGCCGCCGGCACTCATCGAACCTGAAGATGTCCCAGCCCCCAACAGCCTGACAGACGCGCTTGAAACGCTGATGGGCTCACCGCATTTATGCTCTCGGCGCTGGGTGTGGGAGCAATATGACCACATGGTCATGGGTGACACCGTGCGGCGCCCGGGCAGCGATGCTGCCGTGGTACGGGTGCATGGTACGGATAAGGGGCTTGCTGCTACCTGCGATGTTACCCCGCGCTATTGCACAGCCGACCCGGTTGAGGGCGGCAAACAGGCGGTAGCAGAGGCCTGGCGCAATTTGACGGCCAGCGGCGCAGACCCGCTCGCTATCACTGACTGCATGAATTTCGGCAACCCGGAACGCCCTGAAATCATGGGCCAGTTCGTCGGCTGCATTGAGGGGATGCGCGAAGCTGTTGAGGCACTCGATTTTCCGGTCGTTTCCGGCAATGTATCGCTCTACAACGAAACCAATGGCGTTGCCATTCCACCGACACCGGCCATTGGCGGTGTTGGGCTAATCCCAGATATCGCGTATATGGCGGACATTGCCCTTAAGCACGAAGGTGAAACACTTCTGCTTCTCGGTGCGGAGTGCGGACATCTCGGCCAGTCTCTGTTCATGGAAATGATGCAGGAAAAGCGTGAGGGCGCTCCCCCGCCAGTGGATCTCGCACTTGAGCGCAAAACCGGCGACCTGGTTCGCACCCTTATCCGCGAGAAATGCGTAAGCGCGGTCCATGATGTATCCGATGGCGGCCTGCTCATTGCTGTTTCAGAAATGGCGCTGGCCGGCGGAACCGGTCTCACTCTCACTGATTACAAAGGTCCCCTGCCCCTCCATGCCATGCTGTTTGGAGAAGACCAGGGCCGCTACGTGATCGCGGCTGCGAAGGGTGATGACATCATATCCCGTGCGAAAACTGCCGGTATTTCAGTACGGGAGATTGGTGAAACGGGCGGGAATATGATCCGCATTGCCGGTGAAGAGCCAGTGCCGCTCCAGAGATTGCGGGACCTTCACGAAGACTGGTTGCCGCACTATATGTCCTCACAGTAAGCTGTCCCGATTAAGGAGGCGCTTTCTTCAATGCCTATGGACGAAAACGAGATACTGAAGCTGATAAAGAAAAAGCTGCCGGATGCGGATGTTTCAATCCGTGACCTTGCAGGTGATGGAGACCATTATTCGGCAACGGTTGTGTCAGAAGCGTTTCGTGGTAAGACCCGTGTACAACAGCACCAGCTGGTGTACGAAGCACTGGAAGGTAATATGGGTGGCGCGCTTCACGCACTGGCCCTGCAAACCTCCGCTCCGGAGAGTTGAGAAGGATTGAACGGATTATGAGCGAGCAAAAAGTTCACGAATGGATCGGGAAAAAGGTCGCGACCGACGACGTGGTGCTGTTCATGAAGGGCACCCGGCAGTTTCCCCAATGCGGCTTTTCAAGCCAGGTCGTGCAGATCATGGAATATCTCGGCCTCGAATATTCCGAGGTGAACGTTCTTGATGATCTCGGTATCCGGGACGGCATCAAATCCTTCACCAACTGGCCGACCATCCCGCAGCTCTACGTCAAGGGCGAGTTTGTCGGTGGCTGCGACATCATCCGCGAAATGTTTCAGGACGGTGAGTTACAGGAATTGCTGACAAGCAAAGACATCTCACACAACAAGCAGACGCAAACCGCCTGACCAGACCCTGAAATTTTCTGGAACTCAGAAGGCTCTCTGCTTACGCGGAGAGCCTTTTTTCATTGAGTTTCCAATACCAAATCCTCTGAAACAAGATAGCTCCTTGTAATACGCGAACCGGGCACTATTTGTGCGTTTCACACTCCTTAAATCAAACATGGAAGATAGACCATTGGCATATGTGGACTGGAAAATTAAAGGACCGAAGATCGCCTCATGCAGTTGCGATTATGGATGCCCGTGCGAGTTTAACGGTCGGCCGACCCATGGCATGTGCGAGGGGCTCGAAGCCCATCTGATCGAAGAGGGCTGGTTTGGCAATGTCAGGCTGGACGGCCTTATTGTTGTAGCACGCTTCCGCTGGCCCGGTGCAGTCCATGAAGGTGGCGGGATGGTTCAAGGGGCGATCTCAGAACATGCGAGCGAAGAACAGCGCGAGGCTCTGTTCCAGATTCTCGACGGCAAGGAACAGGAGCCGACAACCGTCTTCAATATCTATGGATCGACAATTGAAAAGGAATTCGATCCGATCTTCGCCGACATCGAATTTGCCTGTGACCTTGAAAAGGGCACGGGCAGGTTTTCCGTTCCCGGTATCATGGAGATGACACTGGAACCCATTCGCAATCCCGTCACAGGCGCACCACATCCGGCAAAGATCATACTGCCGGAAGGATTCGAGTTTCGGGAGGGTGATATGGCGAGCGGTACATTTTCAGGTGGAGGAGATATGGCCTTCGAGCGCAAAGGCACCTATGGCCTTCTCACCTATGTCGCCTATGGCCCGCATGGATTGCTCGATAATGAAAGCTCACCTGCATACAAACTCGCAAGCTGACATCGCTCTCATGAGCCTGCAAAAAATTACAGTCGCTGAGCGCCTCATCGCAAAAGACCGGATCATTACGATTGCTGGTCTGGTTGCTCTGTCTCTGCTGGCATGGGTGTGGATCATAACCGGGGCCGGAACGGGCATGAACGTCATCACCATGTCCACCTTCACGTTCCCTCCTTCAGCCATGGACGCCTCGACCCTGTCCTGGAGTCCTTTATATGGGGTCCTGATGCTGACCATGTGGTGGGTCATGATGATCGCAATGATGGTCCCGAGCGCGGCACCCATGGTCCTTCTTTATGGACGCGTCGCAAGGCACGCCCGCAAGAGGGACCAGATGGAAGGTGGCGCCTTGCCAGCATCAGTCTTCGTCCTGGGGTATCTGCTCGCGTGGCTGGGCTTCAGTGCGCTCGCAACCGGCGCTCAATGGGGCCTTGAGCGTGCAGGATTGATGCACCAGATGCTGATGTGGAGCACAAGCACAACGCTGACCGCCCTGCTTATAATTACTGCGGGGCTGTACCAGCTGACACCGCTGAAACGCGCCTGCCTGGAGCATTGCCGCTCGCCAGCAGAGTATCTCTCAAAGCATTGGCGTGATGGCCGTTCCGGGGCATTCACTATGGGTCTAAACCACGGCGTTTACTGCCTGGGCTGCTGCTGGATGCTTATGGTGTTGCTGTTCGCTGGCGGGATCATGAATCTGGTATGGATTGCGGGCCTTGCTATCATCGTGCTGATCGAAAAAGTCACGTCATGGGGTGCGCGTTTCAGCCAAGGCATGGCGGTGCTCTTGATAGGCGGCGGCGTTTGGGTGTTTTTGCAAGGCGCAGCGTAGGCAATTTACAAAAAAGGCCACCCTGAAGGCAGCCATTTTTATTCTTATAGGGCGGAGAGAACCGCCAATAAAGTTCTGGGTTAGAACCTTATCGCGAGTAATACTCGATCACCAGATTGGGTTCCATCATCACCGGATAAGGCACATCCGACAGGACGGGTATCCGGTTGAGACCAACCTTGAGCTTGGTGTGATCGACATCGAGATAATCAGGCGTATCACGCTCGGAACTCTGGGCGGCTTCAAGCACCAGCCCCATATCCCTTGATTTTTCACGCACCTCAATCACATCGCCAATCTTGCAGCGGTAACTCGGGATATTGACCCGCTTGCCATTCACAAGCACATGGCCGTGATTGACGAACTGGCGGGCGGAAAAGACTGTTGGTACGAGTTTTGCGCGATAGACGATCGCATCAAGGCGGCGCTCCAGCAAACCAATGAGATTTTCACTGGTGTCGCCCTTGAGGCGTTCAGCTTCGCTGTAGATTGATTTGAACTGCTTTTCGGTGATGTTGCCGTAATGGCCTTTGAGCTTTTGCTTGGCGCGCAGTTGAAGACCGAAGTCCGAAGTTTTCTGGCGGCGGCGCTGGCCATGCTCACCAGGGCCATACTCACGTTTGTTAACCGGGCTTTTCGGGCGGCCCCAGATATTTTCGCCAAGACGGCGATCAATCTTGTACTTGGCGCGAATGCGCTTGGTCATGTCAAACTCCCTGGCAAGCGTTCTTGAAAAGTAAGAACGCCCCTTCCTTTGCCCCGGATACGGAAATCTCTCCGATCCTCGGCTGACAGGTGATACCGGAAACCCGGTATCTCCACAGGTGCGAAAAAATAAAGCGGTCCATAACCGGCCCGCGCCGGACTGTTACACGTTATATTGGCCTGGTGTCAATTGCGCCCGGTGCGTATCATCGGGTCCAATAGCACAGGAACCGGTTTACTGGGTTTTTTCAGACGTCTTGATGTAGCTCTCAATAGACGCCCTTATGCGCTCGCGTTCTTCATCAGAGCATTTATATTTATGCCGTGCATCATTCTTAGCGTCATCTTTTTTCTTAACATCCTCGCCTGCCTGGCCTGAACCGGTCATCACCAGGCTGGTGGCAATATGCAGTTGATGAATGAATGTGATCTGGTTCGGTGTCCATTTATTCAGCGCTTTTTCATTGGACATAAGTTTCAGGAAATTCCGGGCTTCCAGCTTGTTCATGCCGCACAGATTGGCATTGGCCGAACGCGCTGATACGCGAATGATGCGGCGCGCATCTTCCAGAGGAACATAGAAATCCTTCGGATTCTCGCGATTGAGTTTCACGACCTTACCGCCTCGCTTGACGGATTCGGGCACCGCTACGAACGCCCAGCCCATGATCACGCGCACGGTCCGATCGCTCGGACTCTTTTTCTTGTTTTCCTGAGCCGCGGTTGGCGATGCCAGGCTCATGACGAGCCCCAAACCAAGCGCAAACAGACAAGCAGTACTCAACAAAGTTTTTTTCATTCCCAACCCTCGCGTCAAACTGCGCGGCAAACTACCATTCTTGTGCGCCATCGCAATACTAAAATCAGGGCATAACTAAGGCATTTTGTCCCGATGCCTGTGCGTGCGCGTTAAAGAGGAGACGACACCACGTAATGTACGCACTTCCTGCTCGCTCGCACCCATGCGCTGAAACATATTACGCAGATTGCGAACCATTTGTGGTCTTTTCTCCGGTGGGCGCAAAAAACCCGAGATATCGAGTTCACCCTCGAGATGTTCAAAAAATCCAACCATCTCTGCCCGGGTGGCCGGGCGTGTGTGCTGCATCTGCAATCCCTCACGAGCCGGTCCGTCAAATTCTGTTTCCCGGCCAAGGGCACCGCTTTGCTGCTGTTTCATCCATTCATATCCGATTATCAGCACCGCCTGCGCCAGATTGAGCGATGCAAATTTTGGATTAACGGGCGCCATGACGAGTGTGTCACACAAGGCAATGTCGTCGTTTTCCAGACCGGCCTGTTCCGGGCCGAACAAAATCCCGCAACTCTCCTTACGGGCGATACGTGCACTCATTTCACTTGCCGCGCTTTGAGGCGCGAGCACCTGCTTCACACTGTCGCGCGTGCGCGCAGTTGTGGCACATACGTAATTGAGATCGGCGACGGCCCCCGAAACATCTTCATAAAGCCGCGCACCCTCGATGATCCATGTTGCTCCAGAGGCTGCCGAATAAGCCTCCTTGCTGGGCCAACCGTCGCGTGGCGCCACAAGCCTCAGATCGTTGAGAGAAAAATTCGCCATAGCCCGGGCCGCCATGCCGATATTCTCTCCCAGTTGCGGCTCGACCAGTATGACAGCGGGGGCTGGCTGCTGTTCGACTTGGTTATTTTTGGAATTTTTCAGGGCCATCAACGCAAGACTCAATATTTTAAGGGCAGCGCGTCATCCTTTGGATGGTCACGCGTTATTCAGTCCTTCGTATCCTTCCTAACATCCCGGCACAATGCTATAGCAAGGCCGCGCTCGCAACGGCCCGTTGTTTTTTCCATGGGCTGAGAGCTTACCCCTTTTGATGTGACGCCTTTCAGGCGCGCGATCCATACCCCGGAGGCCTAGACAAGATGGCGAAGATCAAAGTTGAAAATCCTGTCGTTGAACTGGACGGCGACGAGATGACCCGGATCATCTGGAAGTTCATAAAAGACAAGCTGATCCACCCCTATCTCGACATCGACCTCAAATATTACGATTTGGGCATGGAGAGCCGTGACGAAACCGACGATCAGATCACCATCGATTCAGCTGAAGCCATCAAGAAATACGGTGTTGGAGTCAAATGCGCGACCATTACGCCTGACGAAGCCCGTGTTGAGGAATTTGGCCTGAAACAGATGTGGCGTTCGCCCAATGGCACCATCCGCAATATCCTTGGTGGCGTTATCTTCCGCGAGCCAATCATCTGCCAGAATGTGCCTCGCCTCGTTCCCGGCTGGACTGAGCCAATTATCATCGGTCGCCACGCATTTGGAGACCAGTACCGCGCCACTGACTTTCTCGTTCCCGGCAAGGGCAAGCTGACCGTGACATGGGAAGCTGCGGACGGATCAGAGAGAATAGAGCGTGAAATTTATGACTTCCCCAGCTCCGGCATCGCGCTGTCCATGTATAACCGCGACGACTCAATTCGCGATTTTGCCCGCTCCTGCATGAACTATTCAATGACGCGAAAATTGCCTCTCTACCTCTCGACCAAAAACACCATCCTCAAAGCTTATGACGGCCGCTTCAAAGATCTGTTCCAGGAAGTTTTTGAAACCGAATTCGAGGACAAGTTTAAAGAGGCCGGAATCATATATGAACACCGGCTGATCGATGACATGGTGGCGGCCGCTCTCAAATGGTCGGGCGGATATATCTGGGCCTGTAAGAATTATGATGGCGATGTGCAATCAGACACGGTTGCGCAAGGATTTGGCTCACTCGGTCTCATGACCAGCGTGCTGATTACCCCTGATGGTAAAACAGTGGAATCGGAAGCCGCCCACGGCACCGTGACTCGTCATTTCAGAGCCCATGAGCGTGGGGAAGAAACCTCTACAAATTCTACTGCTTCCATCTATGCATGGACACGCGGCCTGAAGCATCGCGCCAAGCTTGATGACAATGATGCGCTGGCCAGGTTCGCCCAAACCCTGGAGGACGTGGTGGTGAACACCATAGAATCGGGCTCCATGACCAAGGATCTGGCGCTGCTGGTCGGCGATGAGCAGGCCTGGCTGTCTACCACGGGCTTTTTGGACAAGATCGACGAGAACCTGCAAAAAGCGATGGGCTAACCGCTGCTATTTCTGTGTTGATTTTAGCTTGGATGATTTGATCCGCTCTTCTGCCACGGCTCGCACGCGGGTCAGGAGCTCTGGTTCATTGTGACATAGGCGCTCGAAATCAGACTTGTCGAGCACAAGAACCCGGCACTTTGTAGTCGCCGTCACATTATGTTCGCGCTGCCGGTGGTAGAGCAGTCCCATCTCGCCAAAAAAGTCTCCCTCGCCCAGCCTGACCTGGCCTTCATCCACATCCACGGCCACTTCACCATTGGCTATAAAATACATGGCAACCGCATCATCGCCCACCCGCATAATCGACTCATCAGCCTGGTAACTGCGCGAGTAGAGCAAAGCGCCAATCTTGGCGACGACCGCGGCTTCGAGTTGCGAGAATATGGGCACACGCGCGACCATGCCCCATGTGATTACAAATTCACGGCGGTTTGCTTCGTGAGAAAAACCGGTAGCGATGATGCCAATAGGTAAGGCAAACATACCAAGTCCGAAAATCATGATAAGGCCACCAAACGCCCTGCCGAGACCGGTCACCGGAACAACATCGCCATACCCAACGGTTGTGAGAGTGGCAATTGCCCACCAGGCGGCAGAAGGTATTGAACTGAAAACTTCCGGTTGGGCATGTCTCTCAAGAAAATACATACCCGAACTGGCAAACAGCAGAAGCGCCATCATGACCAGGAGCGCACCAAATAGAGCCCGCCGTTCATTGGCAATCACCCGGGCCAGTGCAACAAGTGCCGGTGAATACCGTGCGAGCTTGAGAAACCGAAACAGCCGCAGGACCCTCAGGATGCGCAGATCAATACCGATCAAGAATCCCAGATAGAAGGGCAGGATGGCGATAAGATCGATCAGCAGAAGCGGACGCAATGCAAAATTGATGCGCGCGCGCCAGCCCGGCAGGGTCTGAAGCAAGGGCAATTCAACGCAACTCCACAAACGAAGCACATATTCGATTGTGAAAATTGCCACTGAAACGAGGTTGAACAGCTCAAATGATGCGCCGTGGCGTTGTCCGATTTCCGGCACGGTTTCGGCCGCAAAAGCCGCCACATTGAGTAATATCAGAGTGACGAGAGCGACATTGACGAAACGCTCGACGGGATCAGATTCCGATCCGAATTCCAGAATATCGTGAACCCGCTGCCGCAGAGTCATGGTCCCGGAAGGAGGAGTTTGCATCTGGCTGGAAAGGCCGTCAGGCACCGGCCTGCTCGCTTACAGCTTTGGTAATAGCTTCCAGCGCTGCATCGGCCTCTCCAGCATTTGGACCGCCCGCTTGCGCCATATCCGGCCGACCCCCGCCACCCTGGCCTCCCAGGACTTCAGCCCCCGTCTTGACCAGGTCAACCGCGTTATAGTCAGCCATGATATCTTCGGTCACGCCAACCACCAGGCCGGCCTTGCCGTCATCACTCACACCGATGATTGCGACAACGCCGGAACCGATCTGTTTCTTTCCATCGTCGACAAGGCCGCGCAAATCCTTTGGCGAAACACCCATTACGGTACGCGCCAGAAGTTTAATCGCACCGATGGTTTGAACGGCATCTTCAGCACCGTTTCCAGCACCACCAAGCGCCAGTTGCTTGCGGGCATCAGCGGCCATGCGTTCAAGCTTCTTGCGATCTTGCAGCAATTGCTGAAGACGGGGAACGAGATCGTCAGGCTTGATCTTGAGGATATCAGCAGCTTCGCGTGTCCGGGCATCCTGCGCACTCAAATAGTTTCGTGCCCCCTCACCTGTCAGCGCCTCGATGCGCCTCACACCCGCTGCCACAGCGCTTTCAGATATTATTTTCACCAGGCCGATATCCCCGGTCCTGCGCGCATGTGTGCCACCGCACAGCTCGACTGAATAGGGTTTGCCGGTCTTTTCCCCTTCAAGTGCTGTTCCCATGGAGATAACGCGCACCTCGTCTCCATATTTCTCGCCAAACAGGGCAAGTGCACCAGCCTCTATGGCGTCATCAACATCCATAAGCCGGGTCTCAACACGGCCATTCTGTAAAATAATCGCATTGGCAATATTCTCTACAGCGGTAATTTCCGCATCGCTGATTGGTTTGGGGTGGGAAATATCGAATCTGAGTCTTTCAGGTTCCACGAGTGAACCTTTCTGGGCAACGTGATCACCCAGCACCTCGCGTAAGGCTTCATGCAACAGATGGGTTGCTGAATGGTTGGCGCGTGTGGCGGTGCGGGCGCCATGGCCGACATCCAGTTCAGCCGCCTCGCCGATTTTCAGCGAGCCCTTCTCAACCTGTCCGATATGTACAAAAAGACCATCGGCTTTTTTCTGGGTTGTGCTGACACGAAACTCGCCGCCATCGGTGGTCGTCACAAGACCCTGGTCTCCCACCTGGCCACCGGATTCGCCATAAAAGGGCGTCTGATTGAAGATGAGCGCGCCCTCATCCCCTTTTTCGAGTTTCCTGACCGGCTCTCCATCCTTGACGATTGCAATGATTTCACCTTCAGCGGCCTCGGTTTCATAGCCAAGAAATTCACTTGGCCCATGCTGTTCCTTGAGTTTGAACCAAATCTGCTCGGTTGCAGCATCACCAGAGCCCGCCCAGGCTTTGCGCGCGTCTGCACGCTGCTTTTCCATGGCCGTGTTAAATTGTTCCAAATCGACCTCGATGCCCCGTAATCTCAAAGCATCCTGTGTCAGGTCGAGTGGAAAACCGTAAGTGTCATAAAGCTTGAACGCCACATCACCGGAAAGCGTGTCGCCTTCGTCCAGATCACCTGAGGCTTCATCCAGAAGCTGGATGCCGCGTTCCAGGGTTTTACGAAAACGGGTTTCTTCCAATTCAAGCGTCTCGGTGATGAGTGGCTGCGCCCGAACAAGTTCCGGGAAAGCCTGGCCCATTTCACGTATCAGCGTGGAGACCAGCCTGTGCATCAATGGCTCTGACGCGCCCAGTAATTGTGCATGGCGCATGCCACGGCGCATGATCCGGCGCAGCACATAACCACGGCCCTCGTTTGATGGCAGCACGCCATCGGCGATCAGGAAACTGGATGCGCGCAGATGGTCGGCGATCACGCGATGACTGGCCTTGTTCTTACCCTCCGCGGCCACGGATGTTTCATCCTCAGATGCACCGATAAGAGCGGTGAACAGGTCCGTTTCGTAATTGTCATGAGTGCCCTGCAACACGGCTGAAATGCGCTCCAGGCCCATTCCTGTATCGATGGATGGCTTTGGCAGATCAACACGTTCATCCGTCGTGACCTGTTCGAACTGCATAAAAACGAGGTTCCATATTTCGATAAACCGGTCACCATCTTCATCAGGGGACCCTGGCGGACCGCCGGGAATATGTTCGCCGTGATCGAAGAAGATTTCCGAACAGGGGCCGCAAGGCCCGGTATCCCCCATGGCCCAGAAATTGTCCGATGTGGGAATACGGATGATCTTGTCTTTAGAAAGACCGGCGATTTTCTTCCACAAATCAAACGCCTGATCGTCTTCAGCATAAACCGTGACGAGCAAGCGCTTGGGGTCGAGGCCATATTCCCTGGTGATCAGGTTCCATGCGAGTTCAATGGCCTGGTCCTTGAAATAATCACCGAATGAGAAGTTCCCAAGCATTTCGAAGAACGTATGGTGGCGTGCGGTATAGCCCACATTGTCGAGATCATTATGCTTGCCCCCGGCTCGTACGCATTTTTGCGATGTGACGGCCCGGTTGTAAGGGCGTTTTTCAGCACCGGTAAACACGTTCTTGAACTGAACCATGCCCGCATTAGTGAACAGCAAGGTCGGATCATTGATCGGGACAAGCGGGCCTGAATCCACGATTTCATGGCCATGCTTGGCAAAATATTCGAGAAATGCTGAGCGGATTTCATTAACGCCGGTCATGGAGAAGCAAATCCCGTTATATGAGTGAATGCGAATCTTTTATCAAAACCCGCAACTGTGTGTCGTTTTTAAGCGGGGCTTTTGGCCCTGTCCAGCAACGCTGTTGTCTCAGGAGTAGTGACCAGATGCTGAAAACGCAGATGAAGAGGACACACGCAAGAAAAAACCCGGGCATTGGGGATGCCCGGGCTCCTTGCTTGGGGAGGGTCTTTGCGTGTGTTGTGGGGTTCAAGACCCTGCTGGGGAAACTTTGATTTCAAATGGGGCCGCGTGAACTAGCTGGCCTTGGCCTCTTTCTTGTCATCCTTGGCGTCTGAAGCCTTGTCACTGGAAGGGGCTGTCCCTTTCAGCGGTTCAACATTGGAGGTTTGAGCACCATCGGTGCTTTCCGCTTCATCCTTGATTTCGCTCTCGTCGAACTCATCTGCTATGAGGCCGGCATCGGCGCGAATTTTCTGTTCGATCTCGGCCGCCATCTCCGGATTATCCCTGAGATAGGTTTTGGCGTTCTCGCGGCCCTGGCCGATACGCGTTGAATCGTAGGAATACCAGGAACCGGATTTTTCCACGACTTCGGCCTTGACGCCGAGATCAATGAGCTCGCCCATTTTGGAGATACCCTCGCCATACATGATGTCGAACTCGACCTGCCGGAAGGGGGGCGCCACCTTGTTCTTGACCACCTTGACCCGGGTCTGGTTGCCGACCACCTCGTCGCGCTCCTTGATCTGGCCGATGCGGCGGATGTCGAGGCGTACGGAGGCATAAAATTTCAGCGCGTTGCCGCCCGACGTGGTTTCGGGTGAGCCGAACATGACGCCGATCTTCATGCGAATCTGGTTGATGAAAATGACCATGCAGCGCGATTTCGAGATCGAACCGGTGAGCTTGCGTAACGCCTGGCTCATGAGCCGCGCCTGCAGGCCGGGCAGTGAATCGCCCATCTCGCCTTCCAACTCCGCGCGCGGCGTGAGGGCCGCGACAGAATCAATGACCAGCACATCAATGGCGCCGGACCTTACAAGCGTGTCGGTAATCTCGAGCGCCTGCTCACCGGTGTCGGGCTGGGAAATCAGCAAATCCTCGACCTGAACGCCGAGTTTCCTCGCGTAAATAGGGTCAAGCGCATGTTCCGCGTCGACAAAGGCGCAAACACCGCCTGATTTTTGCGCTTCGGCCACCGTATGCAGCGCCAGCGTGGTTTTGCCAGATGATTCCGGCCCATATATCTCGACGACGCGCCCGCGCGGCAACCCGCCGATACCAAGCGCCACGTCAAGACCGAGAGAACCGCTCGAGATCGCCTCGATCTCCACCAGTGGCTGGCCGTCTCCCAGGCGCATGACAGATCCCTTGCCGAACGAGCGTTCGATCTGCGCGAGCGCTGCTGAAAGCGCCTTTTCCTTGTCCATGTCGTCTCCCTCTACGAGCCGAAGTGCTGCATCTGACATCTTATCCCTCCTTATTTCATGTCCGTGGTCGCCAAGCAATTTGAGTCTCAATGTACTTGATTTGTTCTATTTTGCAAGCCCCACCTTAACAAACTGATAATGAGAGGTTTTTAGAGGTGTGTTCTAGGGATGTTCAAACATTTATGGTCGAGTAAGATAATGTTGAAGGATTGGGAATTGTAAGGAATTTCATTTCAAATTTTAGAATTTTCAGCAACGGCTTTGAATAGATTCTATGACTAAATGCCTCCATGGAATATGTCATTCTGGCTATACTTCTGGCAGTCGCTGCCGGTTACGGCTGCCTGCAACTGCGCGCGGCGAGAGACTGGGACGGGCTTTACGGTTTTGCCGGCAAGGCCCCGATCGCAGGCTGGATATTATGGCTGGCGCTGATGATGGCCGACATGACCCGCGACCCGGCATCCCATACGCTCTGGCCGTTCGAGATCGTTATTGGAATGATGCTCTCAAGCTTCTACCTTCTGGCATTGTCCTGTATACGGCGTATCGCAAATGAACCATAACATCTGCATCTTGCCCCGAAACGCTCAAGGCACTTAGACTTGGGCGAGATCAACACAAACGAGAATGCGGATAAGCCCATGCCAGACGCCTCCCCCGCCACGATCACCGCGCCGCTGAAATTCATGGTGCCGATGGAGGAAAAGCCGCAGGTATTCATGTCCGTGAACCAGGCGGAGACGAACAGGCGCACGGGCGAGTTCCACATGGCGGAGCTTGAGATCGCCGATGCGCGCGGCCTCGAAGACGCGCCGCAGCTTGACCGGGAAGGCTTTTCGCTGGTGAATGCGCCAAGCCAAGTGACCGACTTTTACGACGAGACACAGATCACCGGCATCTACTACCCCGAATGCGTCGCGCTGCTGAAAGCGCAAACGGGCGCGCGCGAAGTGCATATATTCGATCACACCTTGCGGGTGCAGGACGCCGCCACGCGTGAGAAACACGGAACCCGCCTGCCCGTGCCCATCGTCCATAACGACTATACCGAAACCTCCGCGCCCCAGCGCGTACACGACCTTCTGGAGCCGGAAAAAGCGCAAAGCTTCCTTTCAGGACGGTATGCGATGGTGAATGTGTGGCGCTCTTTCGGCGCATCGGCTGAACTCAACCCGCTGGCGGCCGCAGACGGGCGCACCGTGCCGCCCGAGGACTTTATCGCCGTCGATATCGTTTATCATGACCGCACCGGCGAGATTTACCAGAATGCCTATACCAAGGGTCAGCGCTGGTACTATTTTTCCAATATGACGCGCGATGAAGCGATGCTGCTGAAATGTTTCGATAGCGCGCAGGACGGTCGCATGCGCTATACCGCGCATTCTGGATTTGAGAATCCCAACGCGCCTGAGGGCACCCCCCCGCGAGAAAGCATAGAACTCAGATCGCTGCTGGCTTTCGACTGAAGATCAGCTGAATTGAAGCCTGGCCGGGGTCCATTTTTCGCGGCGCCGCTGGCGTCGCCCGTCCTCGTCCTCACCAGCATAGCTGGTCGGTTCAGCTTGCGGGTAACGAGCGCGCTCATCGAGCGTCACCGACATGAGCGTGGCGAACCCGTTTTCATCATCCGGGTCAGGCATGAAGGCGGCAACGTAAACCCCGCAAACCTTGCAGATGATAAAATCGGCAGCTTTCAGGCCGAACTGGTAGCGGCTCAGATTATCCGCATCGCTCACACGGATTGTGAGATTGCCCGCCGGGTCGGAAATGGCTGAAGTGTTGTGTTTGCGGCAAAATGCGCATTGGCAGGCGCGTGGGACAGCGTCTTCCGGTGCTATTTCAGTTTTGTAAACGACGGAAATATTCCCGCAATGGCATCCGCCCCCAAGTTCCTGCATGAAACAACCGCCTCTCCTGTATGAAAATTTTTGTCACGCTAGCCGATCCCCGGGATAACGGGAAGAGCACAATGCTGTTGGAAAATTACATCCTGAGCGTAACAGAACCTTAAACCCGTGCTGCTATGGTCACCATGGCGAATATTGTATTGCGGGGCCGCACTCTTGACCATTTCTGAAACATCTGAAGACCTGCCTGAGATTGAACACCGGCTCGTTGGCGAGATCATCTCGATCAACGGCACCAGTGCCAGGGTTCTTCTGGCCAAGAGCGCAGATGGTGCCGCACCGCACGCCGATGACCACCCGTTTGTCGGCACTATTGTCATTGTCGACACCGGTGCGGCCATCGTTTTGTGCCTGATAACGGCCATGGCCATCGCCGAAGCCGAGACCAATCCTGACATGACCGGAAACAGGGTGATGGACGTGGAACTGGTGGGTGAATTGCCACGCCAGGAAGATGGCTATATGTGCACCTTCCGCCGCGGCATTTCCGTCTATCCAAGGCTCGGCGAGACGGTCTGGGTGCCATCACGCAAAATCCTTGAAAAAGCCTATTATTTCGGCTCGTTCGACGGTGTGGAGATTGGCCGCATCCATCAGGATCCGTCAATTCCCGCGGTCATCAAGATCAATGAAATTCTGGGCAAGCATTTCGCGATCATAGGCTCGACAGGCACTGGCAAGTCCTGCGCGGTGGCCCTTATCTTAAGGGAATTTCTCGCCAAGCAGCCAAACTCACACATCGTTCTTGTCGACCCGCATAATGAATACCGTTCCAGCTTTGATGATCAGGCACATGTCATCAATCTCGACAATCTTTGCCTGCCCTTCTGGTTCCTGAATTTTGAAGAAATCGTCGAGATCGTGCTTGGCGGCGCCGAGGGGAATGGTGCGGAGATTGAATTGCTTCGCGAGTTCATTCCCGCGGCCAAACGGCAATTCGCAGCCAACCGGGGCCGCGAATCCCGCCTGCTGCAGAAAAGCGTGACCCGCAAGGAACGCTACTCGGTCGATGTTCCGGTTCCCTACAGGATTTCCGATCTCATTTCGCAACTCAGAAACCAGATGGGCATGCTGGAGATTCAGAAGGACCTTCGACCCTTCAAGCACTTGATATCGCGCATCGAGGCGGTTGCGCAGGATCCGCGCTATTCCTTCATGTTTGGCAAGATGATGGTCGAGGACAATCTGGGCGCGATCCTCAAGCAGATTTTCCGCATTCCCGTTAGCGGCAAACCGATCACTATCGTTCAACTGGTTGGCCTGCCTGCTGAAATCGTCAATGTCATCGTTTCAATCCTGGCGCGGCTGGCCTTCGATCTGGCCTTGTGGAGCGATGGCAAGGTGCCAATCACATTTGTCTGTGAAGAAGCACACCGCTATGTGCCGCGCGAGAAAGATGCAGGCTTCGAGCCGACCAAGAAAATCATCTCTCGAATCGCCAAAGAGGGCCGAAAATACGGCATTGCGCTGTGCGTGGTGAGCCAACGGCCGGGAGACATCGACCCGACCATCCTGTCGCAATGCAGTACCATTTTCTCCATGCGTCTCTCGAACGAGCGCGACCAGACCATCGTAAAATCGGCTGTGTCGGATGCAGCTGAAAGCCTGCTGCGTTTCCTACCCTCACTGGGGACGGGTGAAACGATCGTCTTTGGCGAAGGCGTGACGCTGCCCTCGCGGATCATGTTGGCGGAACTCCCCGCATCGGCATTGCCGATGGGTGCGGGTGCCCATCTTGACGCCAGTGTCACAGACGAACTCGATCCCGTCTTCGTGGATGAGGCCATTCTGCGCTGGCGTTCGGTCGGCAGCGATATTGAATCACTCCTACCACCACAACCTGAACCAGCGCCTGCGGCACAAGAGGCGCCAATTGTGTCTTCCACTCCGTTACAAGGTGGCGCCATGGCACAGCCTGCCCAAAGTGTTCCTCCAGCACAAGAACCCGTCACTGCGCAACCAGCTCCCGCACAACAGCAACAGCTTCAGCCCCAGGCCGCGAAGCCAGCGCCTCAAACAGCACATGCCATGGGAACACAACATCATACCGCCGACAGTCATGCACCGGTAAATCCGGCTCCGGCGCAAACCGCCCCGCAGGCATCTCCTGCCGCAACACTGCATCGGCAACCACGGCAGTAAATGGCTGAATAAACCGCCCAGCTCGCAGGGCTCACCTTATGTTTATCGACATTTCTTCCGTGCACGTGTTAAACCGCGCAGCCCGGACAAGGCAATGCATGCACGGTTCCGGCAGCGGAGCTTCAGATGCGCCCAATCATTTCCGTTTCAAACCTGACCAAGACTTACAAAGGTGGCTTCACCGCACTCAAGAACATCAATCTCGACATCCAGGATGGTGAGATTTTTGGACTGCTGGGACCCAATGGCGCGGGCAAGACTACGCTCATCAGCATTATCTGCGGCATCGTCAACCCAGGAGAAGGTTCGATCACGGTTGATGGTCACGATATCATCAGGGACTATCGCGCTACACGCTCGCTCATCGGCCTTGTGCCTCAGGAACTGACGACAGATGCGTTCGAGACAGTCTGGCACACCGTGTCCTTCAGCCGCGGCCTTTATGGAAAACCCAAGAACCCGGCGCATATCGAAAAGGTTCTGAAAGAATTGTCCTTGTGGGACAAGAAGGACGAGAAAATCATGTCGCTCTCGGGCGGGATGAAGCGCCGGGTACTGATCGCCAAAGCGCTCTCCCACGAACCGCAAATCCTGTTTCTGGACGAACCGACAGCTGGTGTGGATGTTGAGCTGCGAAAGGATATGTGGCAGGTGGTGCGTGAGCTCAGAGCCTCCGGTGTAACGATAATTCTGACCACCCACTATATCGAGGAAGCCGAAGAAATGGCCGACCGGATCGGGGTTATCTCCAATGGAGAAATTATCCTGGTCGAGGAAAAGGCTGAATTGATGCGCAAGCTGGGCACCAAGCAACTGACGCTGGAATTGCATAGTAAACTCAGGAAAATCCCCACCTCTCTGAAGGCCCATAAGCTGGAGTTGATGGAAGAGGGCATGCAGCTCACTTATACCTATGACACGCGCGGGACACGCACCGGCATCACCACGCTTCTCAATGATCTGTCAAAGGCCAAAATCAAGTTCAGGGATATCAACACATCGCAAAGTTCCCTTGAGGATATCTTTGTCAACCTGGTCAAGAGGTCGAAATGAACTGGCTCGCAATCTGGGAAATCTATTCTTTCGAAATGGCGCGCACGCGGCGCACGCTGGCGCAAAGCATTGTCTCACCGGTCATCTCCACGGTGCTTTACTTCGTTGTGTTTGGCTCGGCGATCGGCTCGCGAATTACCGAGGTGGATGGCGTGAGCTACGGATCGTTTATCGTACCGGGCCTCATCATGCTCTCGGTGCTCACGCAAAGCATCGCCAACGCCTCGTTCGGAATCTATTTCCCCAGATTCACCGGAACGATATACGAGTTACTGTCAGCGCCGATTTCGTTTTTTGAAATTGTGCTGGGGTATGTGGGGGCAGCGGCTACCAAGTCGATCATCCTGGGTTCAATCATCTTGGCCACAGCAGGTTTGTTCGTACCGCTTGAACTCGCCCACCCCTTCTGGATGGCGCTGTTCCTGGTGTTGACCGCCATCACCTTTTCCCTGTTTGGCTTCATCATCGGCATCTGGGCTGACGGTTTCGAGAAACTCCAGATCATCCCGTTGCTGATCATTACCCCGCTCGCCTTTCTGGGTGGCAGTTTTTATTCCATCTCCATGCTACCGCCATTCTGGCAGAAGGTTTCGCTGCTAAATCCAGTCGTCTATCTCATAAGCGGGTTCCGCTGGAGTTTTTACGAAATCGCCGATGTTTCCCTGAGTATCTCACTTGGCATGATTGGCTTCTTTCTCGCCATCTGCATGGGAATCATCTGGTGGATTTTTAAAACGGGATATCAATTGAAAAACTAAAAATTCATGGGAGGGGTAATATGAAATCAAGAATTGTGAAGGCCGGTGAAGGCTCGACCAAGCAGGCACCGGCAGACTGGTTTGTCGGCACCGTTTGGCAAGACCAGGTCTTTGTACCTGAAGATCCATCTCGGCTGCGTGTCACCCGCGTCACATTCACGCCGGGTGGGCGGACCAACTGGCATACTCACGCGGTTGGACAGATTCTCTACGTGCTGTCGGGTGCTGGGCGATACCAGCTTGAAGGGGAAGCGCCACAGGAAATTCTGCCCGGCGATACGGTCATTATTCCAGCCAATGCTCGCCACTGGCATGGCGCCGCACCAGACCGGATGATGTGTCATCTGGCGTTGTCGGAGTCCGATGAAACAGGCGCCGCTGCCGAGTGGATGGAACCGGTCAGCGATGAGGACTATATGGCGACCCCGGTCTAGCTGCTTGTTGGAATTCGCATTTGGTCTTGGCTTGTGAGCTGCAGCAAACATCGGGTTATTTCTTTATCCCATGCCCCTACCCATCGCGGCCACATTGGATTAGTCTTTATTTTCAAGGGATTTGGGGGAGTGGGTTTTGGCCGAGCTCAGTCTGGTTCGAGACAGTCTCCAGGCGCCGGATATCATGGCGCCATGGTCACTGCGCCTGCGCCGGCAAGGGTATCAGCGCCTCGTTACCTTCTCCGCCCATATTGACCTCCACTATTTCTGGGAAAAGCGCTGGTTCTTTTTTGCTCTGGGCATCGGTGCCGCCCTGCTCAACTCCCCCCTGCCATCCGGCCTGACGCCAGATGGCATGATCGTTCTTGCCATGTCAGTCGTGGCCACGATCCTATTCATAACAGAACCGGTACCGCTCCCCACAGTTGCACTCCTGCTTATTGTCGCCGAGGTCGTCCTGCTGGGGCGGGATTCCACGGATGTGGCAAAAAGCCTGATGACGGATTCGGTCCTGTTTATCATGGGATCGCTCATGCTGGCGGTGGCTGTTGTGCGGCAAAAACTCGACCAGCGTATTGCGTGGTTCATTGTGCGTATGACGGGCACGCGAACCTCAAGCGTCTGCTTCGGCATCTCCGTAGTCTCCGGTCTGCTGGCCTCATTCATCGGTGAGCACACGGTAGCTGCAATGATGCTGCCAGTTGGCATTACGCTGATTAGCCTCACATCTGATGACCGCAAGAGCGTTCGCAATCTGGCTGCTGTTCTCCTATTTTCAATTTGCTATGGCGCCTCGGTGGCCGGCATCGCAACGCCGTCCGGCGGCGCACGAAACGCAATCATGATTGGGTACTGGAAAGAGTTCTTCTATGACCCCCTCAATCCCGAGACATACAAGTTCCTCATCGATTACGTTACATGGGCGATTTACGCCTATCCGATATTCCTGCTCCAGCTGCCGCTGGTGACGGTTATATTGCTGACCACATTCAAACCCGAACATAACGACCTCTCGCGCGCCGTCGCCAAGTTGCGTGCCCGAATTCGCGAAGAGGGCCCGATGACAATGAGTAACTGGGTCGCAATCCTACTGTTCTTGCTCATTCTTTATGCGTGGGTGTTCATGTCCCAATCCTTCGGTATGGGCACCATTGCCATTTTCGGCGCCGCGGCGTTTCTGGTGGCGGGACTGGTCATGTGGGAAGACGTGAATTCCGGGGTGAATTGGGGTGTGGTCCTACTTTATGCAGCCGCTATCTCGCTCGGTGTGCAGATGAAGCAAACCGGTGCCGCAGAATGGGTCGCTGACGGATTCCTGGGTTTGTTGACCCCCCTGGGAGCAGATCAGGGACTTGGACTCTGGGCTTCAGTCTCAGTGCTTACGACCCTTGTCACCAATACCATGTCAAATGGCGCAGCAGTCGCGGTACTGGGCCCAATCGTTCTCAAGCTGGCGGTCGCGGCGGAAGAAAGCCCGATATTGATCGGATTTATCACCTCAATTTCATCCGCCTTCGCCTATCTGACGGTTGTCGGCACGCCAGCCTGTACCATCGTCTATGCCGCGGGATATCTCACAACCGGTGATTTTCTGAAAGTAGGCTGGCGCATGGTGCTCATGTCCACGCTGGTGCTGCTCATCGCGGCATCGCTTTACTGGCCACTGGTAGGAGCATAAACGATGGCCGCCTGGCGAATATCGTCAAACGACCGCAACCGTGACCACCACGCGGAGATGGTAGAGGAACGCGAAAAGCGGCACGAGCGATTTCGGATACTGGTCTGCATCAATGGAACGGACACTTCCTATGAAGGACTGAACCTTGCAGCAGAGATTGGCCGGGATAACCCTTGCGATATTATCCTGCTGTATGTCCGGCGTATCGACCAGGGTCTGAATTCAGGTGGATTGCAGGTCCGCATAGCGCGACAAAACATGCTGGATTGGGGGCTGGAATTACCGGGCATTCAATATTTGCGGCGTGGATATGAAATGCTGCTTGACCAGGGCTATTTGACCAAGGACTGGCGCACGAAAACCAGTCACACGGATATTTTCGGAGATCCGCTCGGTGACAACAAGGTTGAATACCGGTCGGGTAAGAAAAAAAGGATTATTCTCAAACTCAAGACGGCGCCGACGGTTTCAAGCGGCATCCTCGATCAATATGAGCTTGGCCCCTACAACCTTATTATCATGGGGCCGCCCAAGCGCTGGCGCGGTGGATTTCAATCCTTCATTGAGCCGAGCTCGGTGCAAAAGGTTGCCATGCTCTCCCCGTGCTCGGTTCTGACCGTTCGAAACTCGTTGGACAACAAGAAAGGTTTTCTGATCTGCACTGACGGCACGAGACACTGCACCAAATCCATGAAACAGGCCGCGGTTCTGGCAGAAAATCTCAAGCGCCCGATAACGATCATGTCGGTGGCCGGGGAAGAAAAACAACTTCCCATCATCAAAGGCCGTCTCAAGGTGGCCAAACAACAACTCAAGGATATGGGCATTGAGAATGTGAAGACTATTGCCAGGGTCGGGGACCCCAAAGACGAGGTGCTGACAGTCTCAAAACGGTTTGCGATGGTCATCGTCGCAGATTCAGGAAAGTCGCGTATGAAACGATTTTTAAAAGGAAGTATTGCTTTCGACATCATGGGGCAAGCGCCAGTTTCGGTCATGAATGTGCGCTGATGCCGGGAGCGCTGTTACCCATCCGTAAATGGCGCGGCTTTGAAGGGTTCACAAGATTCGCAGCGCGCGGCGTGCGCGCGCAGTTTTGACAAATATGACCCCTCACCCAGATGCTCCGGATTCTTGTTTGCGATGAACGTCATCGCCACGGTGGATGCGATATCCGCGTGGGTGAGCTTATTTCCTGAAATGTATCCCTCTTCCGGTGTATGCGTCTCAAGCCAGGTCAGCGCGGCTGAAATCTGAGCTAGAATCCGGTCAACCCGTGGCTGATCGATCTTTTCCGAAGGGCGGCGGACAGTCTCGGTGCGGAACTCCACCGACTTTTCAGCCAGACCGACGGCGACGCCCACATGGGCGAGAACACCCGCGCGCTCCTCAAGAGGCGCGGGCCATAGGGATTTGTCCTGTCCTGCAAGACGGTCGAGATAGTCCAGAATGAGCGAGGAGTCAGCCAGCACGTCTCCATTGGCCAGCTGCAAAGCCGGTACCTTGCCGAGTGGGTTGAGGGCCAGCAATTTGTTGAAATCGTCATAGGCCGAGATGACATTATGCTCAAAAGGGAAATCATAAAGATGCAGCGCGATGGCCACACGTCGCACGAAGGGTGAGTCCAGTTGTCCGGTGAGGATCATGCTTTTCTCTTCCCGGTAACCGCATTGCGATATCCAAAGCGATCAATGTAATCCGACCAGCGGTTTATAATTTTTTCTCGCAAGTCTTCCGGCAGATTGAACACATTGGGTTTGTATTCCCCCTGCCCTTCAAGATAGGCGCCCATACCCGCTTCGGCCTGAGCAAAGTTGCCAAGATCAAGCTGCTTGTAAACAGTCTTCATGACTGCCTTCGGGTCCGCCGCCAGGTCCTCATATTTGATCTCAATCAGATGACCATCCGGAATGAGTTTCCGGTCTTCCTCATAGCGTTTGAAAACCGTCTCGAAGACCCGGAATACAAAACCCTCCATCCAGGGGTCATCTCCTGCCGGGTTGTGCAGCCCTTGTACCGAATCCAGCGATTTCCAGAGTTTCACCGTCGAGGGGTAGATGGCGAGCGGGTTACGGGAAATATGGACGAACCGCGCGTCAGGAAAGAGTTTCAGAAGTGTCCGGATACGCGCAGTATGCGCCGGGGACTTCATGACCAGCCGCTTCTTCTGCTTGTAGGACAGCCGTTGCATGAACCACATGAAACCCCGCTCCCACTTTGTGCGATCCACCTCACTCAAGCTTGCAAGGTCCAGATACTCCATATCCTGGGGGCCATGGCGGGGCCAGGCGAGCGTCACGTAATGGGTGCCCATGCCAAGATTGGCAAAAGCGAACTCATCTTCCTGCGGCCGGTCGACGCCAACAGGAACATTGTCCATGGGTCTCTTTTTGGGCAGAAATATATTGAACCATTTGCGCACCGCACCGCCCGTCAGCAGGAAGTGGTTGGGGAAGAAACACTGGTACGTGGTGGGATAGCCATGGGCGGGGTCACAGGCCAGCAGGTCATGCAAAAACGTGGTTCCCGAACGCCAATGGCCAAGAACGAAAACAGGTGCGGGATCAATTTTGTGGTGGTTTGCCTTTGACCCAAAGATCAACTCAGAAACGATGTACAGCAGCGAATTAAATGGCGCCCAGATGGTGACGGTGAAGATATTCGGCACGCAGTTGAGCGTGATGTCGAAGCGCCCACGGATGAGCAGTTTCGCCCAGGTTACGACTCCCATGCCATGCCAGAAATAGAGCAGCCATCCCCCCTCCCGGTGGATTTTCATGGGAGCACGCACCTTCTTCCAGAACAGCTTCCATGCCTTGTTCCGGCGTGGGTTTTTTGAGTCCATCTCGGTCATTTTCATCCCGTAAGTACGCGAGGGGCCGTGTTAGACGGAAACAAGGCAAAGGGAAAGGGAGAGCTCTCTCTCCGGATCACAAGAAATCCCCATTTACCCTCGACTGTCATACGCTCTCATGGCCTAATCTGGCCATGAGAACAATCTTGAAGCAGATGCAGAGAGCCATGATTTTTGCCGTAGCCTTACTCGCTGGCCTATCATCAGTTTCTGCGCAGATCATCCATACGGATAAAAAAACCGAGACACCAGGTTGCGGACCGCGCGTATGGATTGAATATACAGACGATGACCCGGACTATTTCATCATCAAGAACCGATCGCCCAAGGGCTGGAGCCTGGCTATGCTGGCAATCGATCTCGCTCCCTCAACCGGCAATCTCGTTTTCGACACGAACGAGGGCGGCAAAGGCGTTGGTGGTGCATCGCCTTTCTATCCAGATGCACTTTCGCCTGTACGTCTCGTTGGCACGATCCCTGCGGAAGATGGCGGGCGCACAATAGGCTTGCAGTTTGAAGAATTTTTGCAGGACCGTGATTACACCTTCCACGTAGATCTTGATGCCATTCCTTCAGAGGGCGGTCGGACTTGGGTCCTTCCAGCAGATGTAAAAGGGGCAAAGGTCCTGGCCACTTTCAAAGGCCCATCAGGGCAGAACGACAAGATCGACGCCGTTTTCGATGAGAATGCGGAAGCAGATTCCGGCGCTGGCGGGTGTGTCTAGCTATCAAGCACGTCCTTGACTGCCGCCGCCAACTGTTTGAGCGAGAAGGGCTTGGGTAGAAACGCAAAGCTTTCCTCACCTTCCAGGTTCTTCTTGAAGGCTTCTTCCGCATAGCCGGAGATAAAGATGATTTTGATGTCCGGCAGCGTTTCGCGCAGCTTGGTCAAAAGTGTTGGTCCATCCATTTCCGGCATGACCACATCAGAGACCACCAGATCAATATCGCCATCATGGTCACCTAGGACATCAAGTGCCTCGGCCCCAGTCCCGGCTTGTAATACCTTGTAGCCACGTCCTTCCAGCGCCCTGGCGGCAAAGCTTCTGACGGCCTCTTCGTCTTCCACCAGAAGGATCGTGCCGGTGCCGGTGAGATCCTTGGTGGTCTGCGTCTTGTCGGGCCGCGTGTCTTGAGTGTCAGCCTCCTGGATTTCCTCCGCCCCGGTTCCGGTGTAACGAGGCAGATAGATGCGGAAGCTGGTGCCCTTCCCCGCGCCATCGGAATGGGGATAGACATAACCACCAGTCTGCTTAACCGTGCCATAGACCGTGGAGAGGCCGAGCCCGGTGCCCTTGCCAACTTCCTTGGTGGAGAAGAAGGGTTCGAAAATCTTCTCCATCACCTCGGGCGGCATTCCCGTGCCCGTATCCGTCACTTCGCACAGGACATACTCACCGGCCTCCATGCCCTTATGGCCAAGCTGTTCAGATTCACGCTCGGTTACATTGGACGTGCGGATGGTCAGCTTGCCGCCATCGGGCATGGCGTCACGTGCATTCACGGCCAGGTTGATAATCACCTGCTCGAACTGGTGCAGATCTGCCTTCACTGGCCATAGATCGCGGCCATGCTCCAAATCGAGTTCCGTCTTTTCCGAAAGCAGCCGCCCCAGCAGGATGGTGAGATCGGCAAGGACATCGCTGAGCGACAGCACCTGCGGGCGCAGCCGCTGCTGGCGTGAGAAAGCCAGCAACTGACGAACAAGCCCCGCCGCCCTGTTGGCGTTCTGCTTGATATTCATGATGTCCTGGAAGGCAGGATCGGTCGGGCGGTGATTGGCCAGAAGAAGCTCCGAAAATCCGATAATTGCCGTCAGTACATTATTGAAATCATGGGCAATTCCGCCCGCAAGCTGTCCAACCGCCTGCATCTTCTGGCTCTGGGCAAACTGCACTTCAAGTTCCCGTTGCTCGGTCGTATCGATGGCGTGCACGATGACCATCGCCTCTTCGCCGTCCGCGGCCGGTGTTGTGCTGAAATAGAACCGCCCGCTGCGCTCGTCATTTTCGCCGAAAACGAGATCAACAGGATCGATGACCCCCTGCCCTGAACGAGCAGCCTCAAGCGCCTTGACCAATGCGCTTTTGTTGTCATCTCCAACGACATCCGCCAGGGCCATTTCACCTGCCTCATAGGGTTCGCCTGCGCGCGAGAACATGCGGGCAAAGGCGGCATTTGTATCGCCGATACGCCCGCGTTCATCTACCGTGGCTATGGCGATGGGCGTGGCGTGGAACATCCGCGAGAAACGGGCCCTGGCCGCGCGCGCCTCACCATCATTTTCCTGATCCTGTGATTGATCGATCACGATCATATGCGACAGGGCGTTGGCTCCATCTGAATGAGACGGGGCACGGTGCAGGATTCTGGCGGCAAAGCTGGTGCCGTCGCGGCGCACCAAATCAGCTTCCAGCTGCTGTTTTTTAGGCGTGCCGGTTTCATTTGCCTTTCGGGCCAGCAAGGCACTTGTTTCACCGAACAGGATGTCACCCAGCTTCAGGGACCCTTCCGCAATCTCGGACAAATCACGTCCAA
Organism: Hyphomicrobiales bacterium; assembly: GCA_021775555.1. GTDB lineage: Bacteria > Pseudomonadota > Alphaproteobacteria > Rhizobiales > Methyloligellaceae > UBA2767. Next base: position 156,480 of record JAJFHP010000065.1, read on the forward strand.
GCCAGCGCGACATGGTGGCATTCATATAACCAATCTTTCCAGAAGCATCCGCTGACAGAAACCCTGCCGGCGCATCGTCCAGATAATTGATCATCCGCTGCAAGCTCTCAAAGGCGCTGTCCTGGTTGCTCCGTTCACCGGTAATATCATCGACAAGCCACAGTGTATGGACATTGGATGCGCGCTTTCCCGGCTTCATCGGTATTTGACGAACCGAGACGCGAAACCAACGGTTCACACCTTCACCCGCGCCATCCTCATTTTCAGAGATTTCGGAAAATTCTTCTTCCCATATGGTGCCCTGGCGCGCCGCACGCGTCAGTCGGAAGATTTGCTCCGTGACGCGTGGATTGCCTGAAAACACCTTTTCAACCGTGGGTAATCCCTCACCTTCAACTGCGCCGACAATTCGGCTGTAGGCCTCATTGGCATAAACAATCTTGCCTCGCACGGTAGTCACCAGCGCACCTTGCGGCAGATTATCGACCAGCGACTTGGTAATATCATTGCGCTCTGAGCGCTCGCCGAACCGCAATATGCCGACAGCCCCCGCAAACAGGGCAAACACGCCAACCACAGACAATCCGGCAAGAATAGCTAATACGAACGGTTCTGCCGCCTCGCGGTTCAGCATGGCGAGCGCAACACCTGCTATAGCCAACCCTATGGCAAGAAGGACCAGGAGCCCGATGCTCCCATCCTGGCTTGATGTATCCTCAACCGGTTCCGCATAGGGCAGTGGGACGTTGATGTCGCTCATAAGAAAGTAAATATCCGATTCTTCGCCATTCCGTGCAGGTAATTTTTAATCTTGCCGCTCCCCAAACATCTCAATTAGTGACGCAAGGTTTTACCCACCCGGCCTCTCAGGCGCATGACATAGCCGATCACTTCGGCCACTGCCTTGAAATGCTCAGCCGGAATAACATCGTCGACCTCCACGCTGCCGTGCAATGCGCGGGCAAGTGGTGGATTCTCGACAATCGGGATATTATTCTCTTCCGCAATTTCACGGATCTTGAAGGCCACATTGTCCATGCCCTTTGCGACGCAAATCGGTGCGTCCATGCCCTTCTCATATTCCAGAGCAATCGAGTAATGGGTCGGGTTGGTAATGACCACGGCGGCGTTTGGCACATTTTGCATCATGCGTTTGCGGCCACGCTCAATACGCACCTGGCGCAGCTTGGCACGCACCTGCGGATCACCTTCCATTTGCTTGAATTCGTCACGCAGCTCCTTGACCGTCATGCGCTGCTTTTCCCACCAGGTATGTTTCTGCCAGGCAAAATCTGCCGCTGCGACAATCGAAAGGATAGCCACCACCCCGATCATCACCTTTGACGCCATGATATGTGTCACATCCATCAGCATGACAGGATCGAGACCAACGATTGCATCCAGTTTATCCCTGTTCGGCCAGACGATGATGACGATCACGCTTGAAACGATTGCCAGCTTGGCAAGGCTTTTGGTGAAGTTGACCAGGCTCGTTTTTGAAAATAGCCGCTTCAAGCCTGCAAGAGGCGATATTTTGGAAAATTTGGGTGTAATCGGTTCAAGCGAAAATAACGGACGATGCTGCACGAGATTTCCGGCCAGGCCCGCAACCGCGAAAATAATGAAGGGGATCGTCAGCACGCCAAGAACAATGCCGCCGATGGTCTGAAAATTCTCTACCAGCGCCCCTCCCGTTGTCGGAATTTCGTGGGCCTGGGACAGGATGACTTTAAGCTTGATGGTCAGTGACCAAGCCATGTCCTTGATAAACAGCATCAGCACGATTGTCGCGCCAACCATGAGGAACCAGCTGTTTACCTCCTGGCTCTTGGCCACGTCGCCTTTCTTATGGGCGTCGTCCAGTTTCTTTTGGGTCGGCTCTTCTGTTTTTTCGTGTTGTTCCGGCTGGTCGTCGGCCATATTCGCTCCCCTTTCCTATCCGGTCAACAGATAGGGCCGCAGCGCCTCGCCGAAATAATCGACGAACCACCACATCAAGGTGGAGAGCAGCAGCATGAACAGCACCAGGCCGAGCGTAATATTCAGCGGCATGGCCAGGAAGAACACCTGCACTTGCGGAATGAGCTTGGAGAGAACGCCGACACCAAGATAGAAGATCAGACCGAACACCAGGAACGGCCCGGCAAGTTGAAGGGCGATACGGAAACCGCCGGTGAGCGTCTGGAGTGCTACTTGTGCAAAATCTCCGGTTGGCAGGGCGCTGCCCGGCTTGAACAGAATGTAGCTGTCATGAATCGCCATCAGCATGAGATGATGCAAATCGGTGGCGAAGATGAGCGCCACGGACAGCATCGACAGAAAAGTACCGAATAAAGAACTTTGCCCGCCATTCGCAGGGTCTACACTCTGCGCAAATGCCAGGCCTGTCTGAAAGGAAATTGCGGTTCCTGCAAACTGCATCGCAGTGAGGATGATACGCACTGAGAAACCGATCGCGATCCCGATGAGTACTTCTGCAACTACCGCCGAGATCATCGCGAACAATGCCGTTGGCAGGCTTGGAAACACCTTGTTCACAAGAGGATAGAGAATAAGGCTCAAAGTCAGCGCAAAGACAAGCCGGATGCGCGACGGCACCATCCGGTCGCCGATGCCCGGCAATGCCATGGACATCGCCCCTGTCCTTGCGAACAGCAGAATAAACGCAAACGCAGTCTGGGGCAGAAAATCGAGCGTGAAGTTCATCGCGCCAATTCGCTATCCGCCAACGATATGGGCGGCAATCCGGTCCATATATCCAGCCAGTGCAGATCCCATGAAGGGCAGAGTAACCATCATGGTCAGGAAGATGGCAATGATCTTCGGGATAAAGACCAGCGTCATTTCCTGGATTTGCGTCAGAGCCTGGAACAGCGCAATGACAACACCGACCAGCAGACCAACCAGCATCATGGGACCGGAGACCTTCAGCATGGTCCATATCCCGTCGCGCGCAATATCCAGTATTTCAGCACCACTCATTGTGAGACACCCCTTTTTGTTATTCGTTCCCGTAAGTCTTGGAATCCAGCCAGTCAGATCGGCATGTTGAGAATGTCCTGGTAGGCCGAGATCACCCGGTCGCGCACGGTGACCAGCGTCTCGACCGCGAGTTCAGTTTCCGCGACCGCGGTCACAAGATCGAGCACATCCGCGTTGCCGTTCGCCACATTCGTTGCCTGAGCTTCTGATGCCGCACCGGTCTTTGAAACGTTCGAGAGCACTGCCTCGACGATACTGCCAAATTCACTGGGGCCCTGATCCGCACCGGGGGTCTTGGCCTGGCCGCTCAAATTTTTCGCCAAATCCGCAACCGCGGAATAGGCGTTGGCGCCTGCTGAAGAATTTATAGACATTAATCAATCTCCTTTACGGGAATCTGTCAGACACGCAGGATTTCAAGTGTGCGCGCCAGCATCCGCCGCGTGGCGCTTATGACATTCAGATTCGCCTGGTAGCTGCGCTGTGCCTCACGCATATCCATGCCTTCAACCAGCGAATTGACATTGGGCATCTTGACATAACCTTGCTCGTCGGCAGCCGGATGGCCCGGCTCGTAACGCTTATTGAATTCACTCTGATCCAGCTTGATGCGGCCCGAAGCAACTGTCTTGACACCAAGTTCGCGATTCACTTCCTGGGTGAAAGTGGGAATTCTGCGCCGGTAAGGATCACCACCCGGTTCGCTCGCGGTCGAATTGGAGTTGGCAAGGTTTTCCGCTATCACGCGCATGCGCCCACTCTGGGCCCTGAGCCCGGCGGTGGCGACTTTCATTGAAGCCATCAGGTCCATGAATCAGCTCCGTCCTTCGTCTCTGCTTTCCGCGCGACACATTATGAGGTGCGCCCGATTGCTGTTTTCAGCAACCCGAGCGATTTCGAATAGAGCGTTGACGCCATCTGGAAGTCGAACTGGTTGGCCGACACCTTGATCATCTGCTCTTCAAGCACCACCGCGTTACCGGCCGGGGTCTTCTCCCAGCCTTTGTTGGCCTCGCTCTTGAAAGCTCCACCCTGCATCCTCATCGGTGATGTCTGTACGTGGGAGTGATGTGTCCGCGCCGCCGCAATACCCGCCAGGCGTGGCGCGTGAGGGCTTTTTTGCGTGCTCATCGGCGCCAGGTCGCTTGGACGAAACCCCGGCGTATCCGCATTGGCGATATTTTGAGCCAGGACGCCCTGACGCGCCTGGTGCCAGCGCATCTTGGTTTTCAGCATCCCCAGCAGGGGCAAATCGGTGATGGCCACGATCTCGTCTCCCTCCAAAGGTTAATGCAAGCTGCATTGATTTATCTTCTACTGGGCAAACTTTGCCGCTCTTAGGGTTAAAAAGCCGTTAAAGAATCGCTATACCAATGTCGCTGTATTTGCTTTTTTCAGGAATCGACCTGATCTGGCGGGAAAATTAACCATTTGTTAGGGGCCACTGCGGCAATTTTTGCCTACCGACGTTAACCAAACGCCGCGTAAGGCAAAGCCGAGGCGGTGGACTGTGTGAGTGCTGATGCCAACCGATTTGAACGACATCATCTATTACGTGATTGCATTTGTTTTCGTCATCGCCCTGATTGCGATTGGCGCCCGCCTTCTCAAGGGTGCGATGAACAAGGGCAATTCAAAAGCAGGCAGTTTTCTACGCGGCCGTGACAAGCGGCTGGGTGTTGTTGAAGCTGCTTCTGTAGATGGCAGGCGCAAGCTGATCCTGCTTCGGCGCGACGATGTTGAGCATCTGATCATGACCGGCGGCCCCGTCGATGTCTTGATCGAAACCGGCATTCAAGGTCCACAACCAGAAGAACCTTCCTTTGAACCTCAAAAGGAAGATGGCCGAGTCATAATCGCGCGCGATCCAGAACCAGTGGCGCCAGCATATGAACCGGACTCAGAAGACGACCAAGTCGACAGATAACAGTATTGCGATCCGTTCCGCGCTGCTGGGCTGCGTTGCTTTAGCGGCAATGGTTAGCCCGGCTGGCGCGCAGAATGTCACCATTGGCCTTGGAGAAGGCTCGGCGGTGACGGAGCGCGCTGTCCAGATTATTGCCCTCATCACGATCCTGAGCCTTGCCCCATCGATCCTGGTGATGGTCACATCCTTTACCCGGATCGTGGTCGTGCTCTCCCTGCTCAGGACCGCGATTGGCGTCCAGCAATCACCGCCCAACACCGTGGTCATGTCACTGGCCCTGTTCCTGACCGCGTTCGTCATGGGGCCGGTTTTCCAGAAATCCTATGACGCTGGCGTCAAACCACTCATCGCGGAGGAAATCGAGATCGCCGAGGCGTTCGAAAAGGCGTCCAAGCCGTTTCAGGGGTTCATGCTGTCCCATGTGCGGGAGAAGGATCTCGAACTGTTTATGGGCATGGCGGGCGGTGAGCGCCCGGCGAAAGCCGAAGATGTTTCCTTGCGCATCCTGGTTCCGGCATTCATGATTTCCGAACTCAAGCGCGCTTTCGAGATCGGCTTCCTTCTGTTCGTGCCCTTCATCGTCATCGACATGGTGGTGGCTTCGGTGCTCATGTCCATGGGCATGATGATGCTGCCACCGGTGATCATCTCCCTGCCCTTCAAGCTGATCTTCTTCGTGCTGGTGGACGGCTGGCACCTTGTCGCCGGGAGCCTGGTGCAGAGCTATGGCGGGGGCTGACGCCGCTATCTGAACATCTGTGTAACCGTTACAGAGAATGTCCGCTATTGGGGGTAAGGCGGACTCTAATTGAGGTGGTGCGTTACGTCCGCTTTTGACCCAAAGCGGGCATGCCCCGCAGCAACAGCCGTCAAGAGATTGGCAGAAGATGAGACGCCTTTACGCTCTTCAGCTAGATATTTGCCGGCATTTTTTCTCATTGATGTGCCCACAAAGGTTGTTTTGCTTGTGGCGCACGGAAAGGCAGATCCCCATCCTAAAACGATGATGCGGAGAGTTTCCCCCTCCCAAGTCAGGGTCCGAATTATTACAAATCCGGACCCTGAAATCTCAGGAGGATAAGGGTACTAGTTTTTCTTTTTCTTCTGTGCGGCTTTGATTTTCTTCTTCAGCTCCGCCATCTTGACCAAATCGACGAAGTCTTTGTGCGACGTAGCGACGAAGCCCGTGCTTGGCCACACACGATATTTGTTGGCTGCCTCAATCGGCAGACTGGCAAAGGCGTTGCGTAAATTGTCGATAAATTTTTCACCAAATTCCTGCTTGGTTACCATCGGGGTGTTCGGGACCCTCTGACATTTGACGATAGAAATTTCACTGTTGACCAAGCGATCATTGGTTTCGTCCCAGGAATCGTATTTGAGGAC